>JBHJHC010000054.1:0-17379 GCA_050331175.1 Rubrobacteraceae bacterium
GGCCATGGTCATCGCTTCGGTCTGGTCGTGGGTGACGTAGATGGTGGTGGTGCCGATGCGGTTGTGGAGCTTTGCTATCTCGGTGCGCATCTGGACCCTGAGCTTGGCATCGAGGTTGGAGAGGGGCTCGTCCATGAGGAAAGCGCTGGGTTCGCGGACAATGGCCCGGCCGAGGGCGCCGCGCTGACGCTGGCCGCCGGAGAGGGCTTTGGGCTTGCGGTCTAGGAAGTGTTCGATGGAGAGGACGCGGGCGGCTTCGTTGACGCGGCGCTCTATTTCGTCCTTGTCGAACTTCTTGAGCTTGAGGGCGAAGCCCATGTTCTCCCGGACGTTCATGTGCGGGTAGAGGGCGTAGTTCTGGAAGACCATCGCGATGTCGCGCTCTCTGGGCGGGAGGTCGTTTACGACTTTATCGGCGATAAAGACCTTACCGCCGGAGATATCTTCGAGGCCGGCGATCATGCGCAGGGCGGTAGACTTGCCGCACCCTGAAGGGCCTACGAAGACCACGAACTCACCGTCGGGGATATCCAGGTTCATGTCCTGGACGGCTACGATGTCTTCGCCGTAGATCTTCGTGACGTTTTCTAGCGTTACCTCCGCCATATCGTTACTCCTCTCTGCTCCGCTCTGCGGCGCTCGTCGCCAGGTTCTTGATACCTCACAGCTTCGGCCTCAACTCGATGTAAGCTTCTCAAGTCGATCCGTGTGAGCCCGAATGACTAGGCCATCATCCCCCTATCTGGACCTTTACGACCTCGGCCGGCGCGGCGTCGATGCGCTCGAAGGCGTCGGCAACGCGTTCCAGCGGGAACCGGTCCGTGATCAGGGCGTCCACGTCCGCCCGGCCGCCGCTTATGGCGTCGATGGCCGCATTGTAGTCTTCCCGCAGATACATCAGGGCGCCCCGGAGCTCGATCTCCCGGTCTTGCACCAGGTGCAACGGAACCGGCACCTCACCACCGGGCACGCCCTCCACGACGATACGCCCACCTTTCTCCGCGAGGGCTACGGCCTGGGCTATCGAAGCTTCGTTCGTCACGCAGTCGAACACCACGTCGGCCCGCCGCCCGAAGAAGTCGCGGGCCTGCTCCACCACGCCTCCGGCGTCTCCGCGGAGAACCAGGTCGGCACCGAGATCGCTCGCCCTCTCGAGCTTTTCGTCCAAGACGTCCGTTACCACGATGCGGCCCGCTGTTTGCTCGCGGAGTGCCAGGAGCGTGCAGAGACCGATGGTCCCCGCGCCGAGGACGACGGTTTGCATGCCCGGCTCGAACCCCGCCACGCGCAGGGCGTGGTAGGCGACAGCCAGCGGTTCGACCATGGCGCCCTGGGCCATGGTCAGGTTGTCCGGCAGAGGAATCGTTTTCGCCGCCGGAACCGTTACGTAGTCGGCGAATCCGCCGTCGGTCTGGCACCCGATGACCTGCAGGTTGTCGCAGATGTTGTACCGGCCGATCGTGCAGTTGTAGCACTCGCCGCACACGAGGGACGGTTCAACCGTTACCCGCTGGCCTTCAGAGAGTTCCCCGACGCCGGAACCTACCCGCGCTATCCGGCCCGCAAACTCGTGGCCGAGCACGACCGGCGGATGGACGAACGGGTGGCGGCCGTGGTAGGCGTGGATGTCGGAACCACAGATGCCCCTCTGCTCCACGGCTATAACCACTTCATCAGGTTCCGGCTCCGGAGCAGGTACTTCGACCAGCTCAACCTGCTCCGGGCCGGTAAGACGAACTGCCTCCACGAACTACCTCCTCACGGGTGGACACAGACCTTCAAGCCCGCCCCCTGGCGGTGTGTATCCCAGGCCGCGTCGAACTCGGAGAGGGAATAGCGGTGGGTAACTATCGTCCGCCAGTCGATCCGACCCGAGGCCAACAGGGCCAGGGCCCGATCCATCACGTATGGGTTCGTGTAGGAGCTCCGGATGGTCAGCTCGTTGCGAAACACCTCGTACGGCTTGATGCTTACCTCAGCATCCGGTGGAGCCACCCCCACCCACATTACGGTGCCCCCGGGACGAACCGACTCTACCGCCAGCTCCATGGTTTCGACCCGTCCGACGCACTCGAATACGATGTCCGCCTTTTCTATGGAATCCGGATCTACGATTTCGGCACCCAATTCCCGGACCCGATCCCTTCTATCCGGGTTGGGTTCGCTGACAGAGACCTTCGCCGCGCCCGCGGCCATCAGAAGCGCGGTGCAGAGGACCCCGATCGGGCCGGCCCCGATCACCAGTGCCGTCTCGCCCGGCTTGATTCCCGAGAGATCCACCGGGCGCAGGGCGCATGCCAGGGGCTCCGTAAGCGCAGCCGCTTCGGGGGGGAGGACCTCCGGAACCACGTACGCTTGGGAGACGGGTACTATGGTGTGCTCGGACAGACCCCCGTTAAGGGTAACGCCGAGACCTTCCGGGTTTTCACACAGGTGTGGCCGCGCGTCGTGACAGTACCTGCAGACCCGACACGGGATGTTGGGATCTACGACAACCCGTTGCCCCGCGTCAAACCGGTCGACCCCCGGGCCGACCTCCGAGATCGTGCCGGTAAACTCGTGGCCCAGCGTTACGCCGGGTTGGGCGAGCGGGTACTCACCCGAGGCGATGTGGAGGTCTGTGCCGCAGAGCCCGACAGCTTCGACCTCTAGCTTTATCTCCCCTTGCCCGGGCTCCGGCACTTCTCGGTGCTCCACAACCGGTCCTTCTCCTCCGTTCCAAACGACGCTCGTGCTCATTACTCCACCCTTTCACTATATTGTCAGTAGCACCCCGAACTACCTATCCCGGCGAACGAATCGCGGTGCCCGGCCCGGAGGCGATGCTGACGCCCCGCCCCGGAGCTCTGTACCGCAGCGGTTGCTCCGCTCACTTTTCAGCCCCTGCGGCGAGGCCCCGAACCAGCTGTTTTTGGGCCAGCCAACCTATGATAACCGGTACGATGATGGCCAGCGTGCTAAACGCCGATAGCTGGGCCCAGAACTGTCCCCGGGCGGTTTGCTGCGCGGACAGGGCGACCGACAGTGGCTGCCACTCTATTCCCGTGAACGAGACGCTGAACAAGAACTCGTTCCAGGCGAATACCGCACACAGCATGGCCGTTGCCGCTATCCCCGGGCGGGTCAGCGGAATGACTATCTTCCACAACATCTGCCAGAGCTTTACCCCGTCTACCTGGGCAGCTTCGATAATCCCCTTGGGCAAGTTCTTCATAAACTGGTACATCATCCAGACCACGATAGGGGTGTTCATGCCCACGAAGACTATTATTAGCACCCACGGGGTATCCAACAGCCGCAAGGTCCGGAAGATAATGAAGAGGGGCACGAGCACCGCCACGTAAGGTAGCGCCTTGGTACTGATAAACCAGAACAAGATGTCTTCGTTCCGGGGACTTTCGTAGAAGGCCAGGGCGAAAGCCGCCGGGATACCGAGCACCAGACACAAGATGGTAGAGACGCCGGTTATCAGTAGGGAGGTGGAGAACGGACCCCAGAAGGTGTTTAGCGCGGCCGAATACTGTTCCAGTGTCGGGCTGAACAAGATCTTCGGCGGCATCGACAATGCGTCCGCGTCGGTCTTGAAGCTGGTGATGATCAACCACAAGACGGGTCCGAAGATTACCACCACCGCCAGATACAGCAGGGCGTTCTGCAGGTAGTGTCCCCAGGGAATCGGGGCCTTGCCTTTGGTGGCCGGGCCGCTGCTCATCCTAAACCTCCCTCACTATGGCGTTCATGATCTTCAGCAGGGCGAAGAGTATGACCAGGGTAACTATGAGGCTCGCAACCCCTAGAGCCGCCGCCGCCCCGGCCTGCCAGCCTACGAGGCCGGTCTGGAACGTCAGGTACTGCAGGTTCATTGAACTCGTGCCGGGTCCTCCCGCCGTGCCGATGTAGATGTGGCCGAAGATCTGCAAGATAAAGATGGTCCCGAGCAACAGGATCATCCGGTAGTAGGGCAGCAGGTTCGGCAGCTCTATGTGCCAGAAGACACCGAACCGGTCGCAGCCGTCGAGCCGGGAGGCTTCCCGCTGCTCTTCCGGTATGGCTTGTAGGCCGGCCAGCAACACGAGCATGAACAGCGGCTCCCACTGCCAGGCGACCATAGTGGCGATCATGACCAGGGGGTAGTCCGTCATCGGGTTGAAGTTCTCTATGCCGAAGAGCCCGACAAAGTACGTTACCAGCCCGAAGTTCGGGCTGAACAACGCGTTTTTCCAGATCAGGGCTATCACGATGGGCATGATGAAAAACGGCGTGACCAGCAGCGTCTGTATGAGGCCCTTGCCGAGGAAGTCTCTGTTCAACAGCAGCGCCAGACCGAGCCCGATCAAGCAGCAAAGCACCAGCGCGATCCCGGTCAGGGCTAGCGTCTGCAATAGTACCGTCCCGAACTGCGCGGAAAACACCTGGTCCACATAGTTGCTCACCCCGGCGAAATTCCTGCCGAGGTCGGGACGAACTATGTTCCAAGAGGTAAGGCTGATGTACAGGGTAACCACGAGCGGCACCTGCGTGATAAGCGCCACCACGATGAGACCGGGATAGAGCAGCGTCCTCCGCTGTTTTTTCGGCGAGTCCTGCTTCTTCTGGCTCCCGGATTCGCGCCCCTGACTCTTGCTGCGGCCGATCGTCTCGTTGCTGGCCTCCATGTGGCTAAACCCCCTTGTACTCCGCCGCGTGTTGCGGCTGGTAGAAAGCTAACGCGCTCATTTCTTCAAGTACTCCCCCTGTTTGGCGACCTGTAGGGCCTCTTGCTGGGCTTTCCGGGACATCTGATCTACGCTCATGCCTCCCGAGAGCACGCTCGCGAGGCTCCGGCCCACGGAATCGCCCATCTGCTGGAACTCTGGTATGGCTACGTACTGGATGCCGGTATAGGGGACGGGCTTTTCTGTCGGGCGGTCCGGGTTTGCGGTGTTGATCGAGTCTAGCTCTATGTCGGACCAGGGGTTGTCCTTGTACGGCGTGCTCTGGTAAGTGGACTGCCGGGTACCGGGCGGAATCCTTACCTGTCCCAGCTCATTGTTTACGAGCTCGATGTACTCTTTGCTCGTCGCCCACTTTATGAACTCGAAAGCGGCTTCCTTTTTTCTGCTGGAGCTCTCTATGGCCAGCGCCCAGGACCACAGCCAATGGGCCCCCCGCGGGGTGACGGCCGTCGGACCGTAAGCGTATCCCAGGGTGTCGGCTACCGAAGAAGTCTCGGGGTCGCTAATGTATCCCGCCGCCGAGGTCGCGTCGTACCACATGGCACCATCCCCCGAGGCGAAAATGTTCTGGCACTCGGGGAAGTTGTGCGACGTTATCCCGGACTGGGCGTACTCCCTACCCAGGGTAGAGTAAGCCTGAATCGCCTCCTTGACTGCGCTGGAGTTAAGCTGCGGCTCCCAATCCGGGTTGTACCAGCGGCCGCCGAAGGTGTTCAAGAAGGTGCCGAAGGGAGCCATGTTCGCCCCCCACCCGGGCAGGCCGCGCAAGACTATGCTGCTGGCATCGGTCCCCGACTCTTGCAGGCTTTTGGCAAAGTCGGTGACCTGATCCCACTTAGGTTTATCCGGCATTTGTAATCCGGCTTGATCGAAGAGGTCCTGCCGGTAGAAGAGCATGGAGCTTTCCCCGTAAAACGGGAGCGCAAAGAGCTGGTCGTCGTAGGAGAGGACGCTCAATATGGATTCCAGGAGGTCGCCACGATCGTATTCGTCTTTCTCGGATTGGCTCATCTGCGAGAAATACTGGTCGAGCGGTACTATCCACTCGTACTGGCCCCAGATCGGCGTGTCGTAGCTCCCGATGGTGACTATGTCGTAGTTGCCGGACTGCATGGCTACGTCCTGCGTTACCCGCTGGCGTAGCGTGTTCTCCGGCAAAAACTGGTACTCGACCTTTATCCCGGTCTTGTCGGTGAAGTGGCTGGTCAGGCTTCGCATGTCCTCCATCTGGGAGTTGCTCACCGTGGCGAGCGCGAGCGTGGTTCCGGATAAGTCTCCCCCCGAACTGGAAGCGTCACCGAAGAGTCCGCACGACGAGAGCAGGGGAGACATCGCCGAGCCCGCGACAGCCAGACCTCCCAACTTGAGGAAGTCGCGCCGGCGGATCTCGCGCAACCCCGTCCTCGTGTTCTCCATCTCTCTCCTTTCTAGGCGGCTTTGGTAACTTCGGCCAGCCCGGCATGCGTAACCCCCAACATCCAGGCGACCGTTTCGGAACCGCCCGCCATCCCCACGATTTGCGGTTTCCGCCCATCTCCGAACGCCCCACCGTCCCCGGCCCAGCTACGAAAAAACACGTCGTTTCGACTCTTGCCTGCCAGGCATAACCGCGACCCTCCTCCTTCTAAACCGGAAGGACGCTCCCGGAACCGCCTGGCGACGACGTACGTCGGTTGGACATGGTCTGTCACTCCACTTTTCCCCTGTTTCTACGCCGGTGTGGCCGTCAAAAGGAGCATAAAGGGTATTCGGGTTGCCTGTCAAGTGTGAAATATTTGAACATAGGTGTAAAACTGGAGGCATCGGTCGTCTACCGGTCGCGGGCAGCAGCCGTTGCGGTGGCGCCGGCGGGCGCTCTGTCGGGGGTCCGGACTCCGCCGCCGAATACGGGGAGAAGACGGAGGATCGGCTCTGCTATTGTCGGAAAGGTGAATCTACGAGGTTGCTAGGACGTGCTCGCTTCCGTAGCGACCAGGTTGGTTTCCTCGCCCAGCAGGTTCAGCATGTCGACGGCCGTCGGCTCGTCGGTGATCAGGGTGTTGATCAATTTCGAGCGCACCGCCCCGACGTTCGCCAGGGCTTTGTTCGGGCCAAAGCTCGCGCAGATGCGTTTGGGAATCCGGATCAGGTCTTCATATTCAGTGGCGATGGAGCGTTCGTTCATCTCCAACGGAATGTGGGAGCCGTCGCGGGCAAAATAGGCCCCGCAGGAATCTCCGACGGCCCCGCTCCTGCGGATGTACTCCAGGTCGTTGTCGTCCAGGTATCCCGTCAGGTACTGGCCGTGGTCCCGGTCTATTGCACCGACCCCGATGATGATGATGTCGGCCTGCCGCGCGGCCTTCAACGTTCTCCAGATGTTCCGGTCGCGCAACAAGCCGTTGCGTACCGTGGCGTCGGCGACGAGCATGGGCGCGTGCAGGTAGTGCGCGCGGGCTCCCAGGGCACCGGCGAGCCGCGCCGTGATGGAAATACCGTCGAGTTGGGGGATGGAGCCGCCCACGCTGCCCATCATCTGGACTACCGTTACGTCCCGCTTCTTACGCAGGTAGCGTTCGTCGACGCCGTTGTAGACCGTTCTGCTCCATCCCACGCCCACGACGCTGCCATCGGTAATGGTCTCTTGGAGGTAGCGCATCGTGAGGGCCCCGATCCGGCCGCGGGTGTCGGCGACGTCGAGGTCCCGGGTTCCGCCCCCCGAGTCCAAGACTAGGCAGTCGCGCAAGCCCAGGCGCGCTTTGAGCTCTTCCTGGAGCCCCGGGACCGTCCGCAGCGGCGAGTTTATGCGGATCTCTACCAGTCCCCTGTCCCGCGCCTCTTTCAGCATCCGGGACACGTTGGAGCGGGATCCCCCAACGCGCTGGGCGATCTGCTCCTGCGTGAGATCCTCGATGTAGTAGAGACGAGCCACCTCGGCCAGAAACAGCAACTCGTTCTCCGCGAAACCTGGCTCACTACTTTTTCCCAAACCAGATCCTCCGTTGTCTCAACAGCCGGCACAAACCAGACCAGCCGGCCACCCGACGCCGCGGGCCTCCGCCCGCATACGTCCCCGGATACCCATTTACCGTCCGCGCGTAAGTATAACGCCTCGGCGAACACCGACGCCAGAGTGGACCCTCACACATGGTCAGGTGACTCACACTTGACGCTGCGAGGCGCCGCAGCCTATACTGCCGGCGAATCGAGGGAGGTTCCTTTTGGGGGATTGTGTGTACATGTTTACGGGCATCACCGCGGCGGTTACCGCGGCGGTTGCAGCAGTGTCGCGGCCGGCGCCGCCGCTCGCGGCCGACGGTGGCTTCGTTGGGGGTGGGCGGTGACGGGCTACGTCATCGGCATAGACTGCTCGACGACGGCGGCCAAAGCGGTGGTCTGGGACTACGAGGGTACCGCGGTAGCCGAGGGGCGGGACACGTTTCCGCTCTCTACGCCCCGAACCGACTGGTACGAGCAGAACGCTGAGGACTGGTGGAGCGCCACGAGGGCCGCCCTCGCGGAAGCTGTCTCCCGGGTAGACCCGCGGCGCATTCGGGCCGTCGGCCTAACGAACCAGCGGGAGACGTTTGTATGTACGGACGGGGAAGGACATCCGGTAAGGCCCGCCATCGTGTGGCTCGATGGGCGTTCTTCCGGCGAGGTCGAGGAGTTTGGCTCCCGGGAGGTTCACGAGGTTACGGGCAAGCCGCCGAGTACGACCCCGGCTTTCTACAAGCTCCTCTGGCTGCGCGCCAACGAGCCGGAGGTGTTGGAGCGGACCGAGAAGGTTCTGGATGTGGGCGGCTTTCTGGCTCACCGCCTGACGGGGGAGTGGCGGGGGAGTTGGGCTTGCGCAGATCCCTTGGGGCTCGTAGATTTGCGGAGCTTCGACTGGTCCGACGGGATCCTCGAACAGGCTGGTATTGCCCGCGGGCAGTTGCCGGACCTCGTCGCCCCGGACGAAGTCCTCGGAGAGCTCGCAGAGGGCGTGGCGCGGGAGGTGGGGCTGTCCCCGGGATTGCCCGTGGTAGGCGGCATGGGCGACGGACAGGCCGCCGGGCTCGGGGCAAACGTTACCCGTCCGGGCCTCGCCTACCTGAACCTCGGCACGGCGCTCGTCTGCGGGGCCTACAGCGAGGAGTACTCCTGGGGCCAGGAGTTCCGCACGCTCTCCGGACCCTTCCCGGAGACTTACGTTGTAGAGACGTTGCTGCGGGGTGGCACCTACAGCATAAGCTGGTACGTGGATAATTTCGGGGGCGTCGGTGCCGCAGATTCCGGCCTGGACCTCAGCGACGAGGAGGTCCTGGAAATCGCCGCGAGGAAGGTGCCCCCGGGTTCGGAGGGCCTATCTTTTCTACCTTATCTCAACACCGCCTCTACTCCATACTGGGACGCCCACGCCCGGGGCGCGCTTTTCGGGCTCCGGGGCGGGCACGGAAAAGCCCACGTTTACCGGGCGATCCTGGAGGGGCTCGCTTTCGAGCAACGCCTAGGCATCGAGGGCCTGCAGAAGGGCACGAAACAGCCCGTAGAGAGATTGCTCGCCATGGGGGGCGGGTCCCGGAGCCCGCTTTTTTGCCAGATCTTCGCGGATATCACAGGCCGCCCCGTGACGGTTTGCGAAGAAACCGAAACTACGTGCCTCGGCGCGGCGATGCTGGCCGCCGCGGCCGCCGGCGAGGGCGGTAGCCTGGCCGAGGTTGCAAACGCCATGGCCGGCGAGGGGCCTACCTACGAGCCGGACGATAGAAGGTCCGCCCTCTACAACCGGCTCTACGACGGCGTCTACAAGGAGCTATACCCGAAGCTCTCGGACCTCTACCCGAAACTCTCCGACGCGCTAGCCGCCGAAGGGTAGCGAATATCCGGAACGCCCGACACCCTTCACCGGTAGCCGTACCGGACAATACCCGGGCGCGAAGAAACGGGTAATCGTACGTTTGTTATGACACTAAAGCACAATTGGGAGGAGATGTCATGGCGGTAGTGAGTATTCTGGGGTCCGGCGTAATGGGCACGGGGATCAGTTTCGCGCTCGCAGACAATGGGCACGAGGTACGGCTGGTGGGAACGCATCTCGATCGCGAAATTATCGACAGCATCGCGGAGACCGGCGTGCATCCCGGTCTGGACCGCGAGGTACCGGAGGTAGTACGGCCCTTCCAGGTCGAAGATGTAGCAGCTGCTTTCGACGGGGCCGAGATCGTCGTCAGCGGGGTCAACTCTTTCGGGGTCCGTTGGGCGGCGGAGAAGCTGGCGCCGCTGTTGGAGCCCGGCATGGCGGTGCTCTCGGTAACCAAGGGAATGGAGGCCGCCGAAAACGGAGATTTGCGCTTGCTTCCCGACGTATTGGCCGAACAGACGCCGTCCGAGGTGCGGGAGCAAGTTTCCTGGTCGGCCGTCGCCGGTCCGGCGATAGCCGGTGAGGTTGCGGCGCGGCGCGACACCTGCGTGGTCTTCACGGGCCGCGACGCGGGGGCTATCGAAGCTCTCGCCGCGGCTTTCCGCACCGGGTGGTATCACGTCTGGACTTCCACGGACTTCGTTGGCGTCGAGACCTGCGCCGCGATGAAGAACTGCTACGCGCTCGCGGTTGGTTTCGCCGCGGGCATACTGGAGCGGTTGGACGAGGCGGATGGAAAAGACCGGAACCACAACTACGAAGCTGCGCTGTACGGCCAGGCTTCCGTCGAGTTGGGCCGGATGGTTCAGGTCCTGGGCGGCGAACCGGGGACGCCCATTGGGCTCGCCGGCGTAGGGGACATGTACGTGACCAGCACGGGAGGGCGCAACGTGCGGGTGGGCCGGCTCGTCGGCACGGGATTACGCTTCTCCGAGGCCCGGGAGCGGATGAAGGGGATCACGCTGGAAGGAGCGGCCGCCATCGAGATCATCGGTGGCGCCCTGCCCAAGCTCACCCGGCGAGGAGTTATCGGGGAGTCGGACTTTCCCCTGCTGCGGCACCTGTACGAGGTTGTTGCGGAGGACGGGCCACTGAATATGCCCTGGCACACGTTCTTCGGTGGGGAGGACGGGGAGAACTCCCGGTAAGCGTTTGGGGTAGCGCCCGGAAATCTCATGTATATTCTCGTGGGTAGACACGTTCGGATAGGGGGTACCAACCTTGGGCGCTACAGAGAGTACCGTCTCTATGGTCCAGGCTATGGCCGAAGCGATGGAGGAAAACAAGCGGCACCTGACCAAGCTCGACTCGGAGATCGGGGACGGCGACCACGGCAACAACATGAACCGGGGTTTCCAGGCGGCGCTCGAGCGCCTGGAGGGAACCGACGCCGAGACCCCGGCCGACGTTCTCAAAGCTGTTTCATCGGCCCTCATCAGCAAGGTCGGCGGGGCGGCGGGTCCCCTCTACGGCACGGCTTTCTTGAGGGCCTCATCCAGCCTGTCGGGCAAGGAGGAAATCTCGGCTGAGGACGCGGCGGAGGCGCTGGAAGCTGCCCTTGGCGGCATCAAGCAGCGGGGCAAGGCGGAGCTCGAAGACAAGACCATAGTGGATGCCTTGCAACCCGCCGCCGAGGCGGCGAGGGACGCCACGGGAGGCGGCGTGGCCGAAGTCTTCCGGGCGGCGGCGGATGCCGCCGGAGAAGGGGCGGAGGCCACCGTGGACCTCGTGGCCCGCAAAGGCCGGGCGAGCTATCTCGGAGAGCGTTCCGTGGGGCATCAGGATCCGGGGGCAACCTCGACCCACCTTCTGTTGGAGGCGGCGGCGCAGACGCTGGAGCAGGCATGACGGTGGCGCTGGTTCTCGTCTCGCACAGCCCCCAGGCTGCCGACGGAACCGCGGACATCGTGCGCCAGATGGCGGGGGAAGTAGAGGTGCACGCGGTAGGGGGCGACTCCGACGGCGGCTTCGGTACGGACCCGGAGCGCATCCAGTCCGCGATAGAGAGCGTTGAAGCCGACGAGGTGCTCGTTTTCATGGACCTCGGGAGCGCGGTGCTCTCCGCCGAAACCGTGTTGGAGATGCTATCCTCTGAAGACAGAGATAGGGTTCGTCTGGTAGACGCGCCGTTCGTAGAAGGGGCATTTGCGGCAGGTGTGGCGGCCTCTACCGGAGACGGCGCCGAAGAGTGTGTCGAGGCGGCTACGGAGGCGAAAACGGAACCGAAGCTGCACGAGGGATAAGGAGAGGTACATGGATCGCCAGATCGCGCAGGACATCCAGAACTACCCGTTCGACGTCATCGTAGTCGGGGCCGGCATCAACGGCACCGGTATCGCCCGCGACGCCGCCATGAGGGGCCTAAGGGTCTTGCTGTTGGACAAGGAAGACATCTCCAGCGGCACGACCCAGTGGGCTACGCGCCTGATCCACGGCGGCCTGCGTTACCTCCAGTACTACGAGTTCGCCCTGGTGCGGGAGTCACTCAGAGACCGGGAGCTTCTCTTCCGCATCGCGCCGCACCTGGTCCGTCCTCTAGGGTTCTGCGTCCCCATCTACGACTACATGGACCGGGGCCCCTTGATCATCCGCATGGGCATGATCCTCTACGACGCCCTTTCTTTCGAGAAGACCGTCGGGGGCCACAAGATGTACGGCCCGGAAGAAACGCTCCAACACTACCCCGGCCTGAACTCGGACGGGCTCGCGGGGGCCGCCTTCTACTACGACGGCCAGGTGGAGTACGCCGAGCGGATAGCCATCGAAAACGCCGTCGCCGCCCGCGACAACGGGGCCGTAGTGCTCAACTACGCGAAGGTCGAGCGTTTGATCATGGAGGGTGGAAACGTCACCGGCGTCGAGTTCACCGACGAGTTGAACGGGGGCAAGTACAAAGCCTTCGCGCCCGTGACCGTGAACGTTGCCGGCCCGTGGGTGGATGAGGTGCTGGACGGCCTGGAAAACCGCTCGGAGAACCGGATGATCGGCGGCACCAAGGGCAGCCACCTCGTCGTGGATCCGTTCCCCGGGGCGCCCGATACGGCGCTCTACGTCGAGGCCGAGTCCGACGGCCGGCCCTACTTCATCGTGCCGTGGAACGGCCGCTACCTCATCGGCACCACCGACATCCGCTACGAGGGGGACCTGGATCACGTCGAGGCCGACGACGATGAGATCGAGTACCTCATAAACGAGACCAACCACGTTATCCCCGAGGCCAACCTGAGCCCGGAGGATGTTCTATTCGTCTACTCCGGCGTACGTCCCCTGCCCTACCAGCCCGAAGGCGACACCAGCGGCGTCACCCGGAGCCACATAATCTACGACCACCGCCGGCACGAGCCGGAGGTCGGGGGCCTGATCTCCATCGTCGGGGGCAAGCTCACTACCTACCGCAACCTCTCCCGCGAGACGGTCGACGAAGTCTACGACAAGCTCCACCTCCACGCTCCCAAGAGCAATACCGGCCAGGTTCCGCTTCCCGGCGGCGCCACCGAGGACTTCGAGGCTTTCGCGGCGGAGTTCAAAGCTCGCAGCGACCTTGCGGACGAGATCTCCGAAAGGCTGCTCAAGCTCTACGGTGTCCGGGCCCCGGACGTTCTCGCGCTGGCCGACGACGACCCGGACCTCAAGATGCCGCTCTCCTCGCCGGCCAGCCTGGAGACCGGCCTGATCGGGGCCGAGGTAATCTGGGCGTTCCGCGAGGAGATGGCCCAGAAGCTCTCCGACGTGCTCCTGCGCCGCTCGATGGTCGGCATGGGGCCGAACGTGGGCCTCGACGTTGACGAGGCCGCCGCCGAGGTCGCCGTCAAGCACCTCGGCTGGAGCGAAGAGCGCGCCGAGCAAGAAGTAAAGGACTATCGCGAGTGGGTCGACCGCTACAAGCCGAAGCAGTTCAGGGAAGAACAGCCAGCCACCACCTGAACCGGGACCGATCGCTCGCGTTCCGCCCCTGGTTTCACTTTCGCGCCGGGGTGCGCGGTGGTAAATTCTTCGGGTAAAGAGTATCCAGAGTCAGAGGAGGGCATTAGAAGTGGAGACCGGACGAACTGGCGAAGGCATCCTCGCCGACGAAATGGCCGAAAAGCGCGCCGAGATCGTCGAGATGCTCAAGACCGCTTACTTCATGGAGCTCGAGACGGTTATCAACTACGTGACCAACTCCATAAACCCGGATGGCGTGCGGGCCCAGGAAATAAAGGAGGCCCTGGAGGAGGACGTTCAGGAGGAGTTGATGCACGCCCAGCAGTTCGCCGCGCGCATCAAGGAACTCTACGGCGTGGTGCCGGGCTCGATGGACTTCAAGGCCGAGCAATCCGGGCTACAGCCACCCGAGCATCAGGTAGACGTCGTACACGTCATAAAGGGCGTTATAGAGGCCGAAACGGGCGCCATAGAGCAGTACCAGATGATCATCGAAGCAACCGAGGATGCCGACCACGTTACGCAGGACATGGTCATAGCTATCCTGCACGACGAGCAGGGGCACCGCCGGATGTTCGAGGGGTTCCTCCGCGAGTACGAGGCGCTAGGTCTGGCCTAGCGCCGCTGGCAGCAGCGCTGGCAGCGCCGCAGCAACGAATCTTGGAAGCCCGGCCTTCGTGGCCGGGCTTCTGATGTTCCCGGGCCGTGGCTACGGTATAATCCGGGTCGTAACGCGATGGGCGAAACTCACTCAATCCACACGCAGCCGCTGCGTCCCGAGACCCCGGCTGGACCGGTTCGCTAGCCGTGGGAGAACCCCTTTTATCCTGGGTTAACCTCCTGGCGGCCCTCTTCCTGGTAGCCTTGAACGGTTTCTTCGTGGCGGCGGAGTTTGCCCTGGTCCGGGTGCGGGAGACCCGCATCCGGCAGCTGGAAGAGGAAGGTAACGCCCGGGCTACCGTAGTGCGGGATACCCTGAGGGATTTAGATGCCTACCTCTCGGTTTGCCAGGTTGGGATCACGATGGCGTCTCTGGCGTTGGGATGGGTCGGGGAGCCGGCTGTGTCGCACCTGATCGAGCCGGTGCTGGAAAGGGTCGGGATTGAGAACGAGCGCGCGATCAGCGTCATCGCCGTGATCCTGGGTTTCGCCGCCATCACCTACGCCCACCTGGTCTTCGGGGAGCAGGCGCCGAAGTATTTCTCCAGTCGAAAGGCCGAGCAGACTTCGCTCTGGATCAGCCGTCCCTTGAAGCTGTTTATGTTCCTCTTCCGGCCGCTGGTGTGGCTGGTGAACACCTCGACGAACTTCGTCCTCAAACCCTGGGGCATCCGGCTCGGGGAAGAGATGGAGGCCCACTCCGAAGAGGAGCTGAGGCTCATGATCACCTCCTCGACCGCTTCTGGAGAGCTGGATCCCGAAGAGCGCGACTACCTCTACAACGTCTTCGACTTCGCGGACAAGGTTGCCCGCGAGATCATGGTTCCAAGGCCGGACATCGAAGCCCTGTCTTGCGACACCCCGCTGGCGGAGCTGGCCGAGGCGGCTGCCTTCGGGCGGTTTACGCGCTACCCGGTTTTCGAGGGGGACCTGGATCACGTGCTCGGCTCGGTACACGTGAAGGATATTTTTCGGGCCGCCGACGAGCACCCCGAAGGTTTCGATATCCGGCCCTTGGTCCGGGACTGTCTCGTGGTCCCGGAGAACAAACCGATCGAGCAACTCCTCAAGGAGTTCCAGAAGCGGAAGCTCCAGATGGCGCTGGTAATAGACGAGTGGGGCAGCATCGAAGGGCTATTGACCATAGAAGACGTTCTGGAGCAGCTGGTCGGGGAGATCCAGGACGAATTCGACCAGGACGAAGCGGCGATTGAACAACTCGGCGAGAACGTCTACGCCATAGACGGCCGGATCTCCATAGAGGAGGTAAACGAACGCTTCGGCCTGGAACTGACACACGAAGACTTCGACACCATCGGCGGCTATGTCCTCGGATCCCTGGGGCGCCCCCCGGAGGCCGGAGATACCGTCGAGGCCCAGGACGTGGCGCTTACCGTCAAGGCCGTGGACGGAGCCCGCATATCCATGCTCACGCTCTACAAAAATGACGTCGATGATGGCTCCAATCGATGAGGCGCCGCGACATGCTGGTCGCGGGGTGCCACGGCAGGGTGTACTGTTATTTTGGGCTAACCGGGTAGTGGAGGGGGAGTAGTCTTGAAGATTGCGGTGATGACCAGCGGGGGCGACGCCTCGGGCATGAACGGCGCGGTGCGGGCCGTGGCTCGAACGGCCTTCGCGGAAGGCTGGGAGGTCCTGGGAGTTCGCGACGGCTACGAGGGGCTCCTCCGGAGGAGGATCTTCGAGATAAACGACCGCGACGTCGGCGGCATTCTGCACCGGGGGGGCACGGTGCTCGGAACTGCCCGGTCGGCAGAGTTCCGGACGCCGGAGGGCCAGCAAACCGCCGCCCGAAACCTCGAAGAGGCCGGGGCCGAAGGCCTGGTGGTAATCGGGGGGGAAGGCAGCCTCACCGGGGCTTTGACCCTCGCCGAACGCGGCCTGAAAGTAGCTGGAATACCAGCCACCATCGACAACGACGTGTGGGGCACCGACTCGGCCATAGGCGTCGATACGGCGCTGAACACGGCTCTGGAGGCCATAGATCGGCTGAAAGACACCGCGAGCTCCCACAACCGGGCGCACGTTGTGGAGGTTATGGGGCGCCACTGCGGGTACCTGGCCTTGATGAGCGCCATAGCCGGCGGGGCGGAAGCCGTGCTAGTCCCGGAGTTCGAGCCCAACCACCAGTTGATACTCCGCGCGCTCAAAACCTCGTACTCCAAGGGGAAGCCGCATTTCATCGTGGTGGTGGCGGAGGGGGCGCTGTTCACCGCCGAGGGGCTACACGAGTACATAAACCGCTCTCCCGGCGCGTTTAAATCCCGGCTGACGGTGCTGGGCCACGTTCAGCGGGGCGGGGTGCCCCTGGCCTTCGACCGAATCTTCTCCAGCCGTCTCGGGGCGGCGGCGGTCCGGGCCCTGGCCGAGGGAGAGACCCCGATTATGGTTGGCTCGCGGGGACGCACTATAGAGCGTATCCCGCTGGAAGAGGTGGCCGGAAAGAGCCGGCCGCTAGACCCGGAAATCTACGGTCTCGCTGAGACCCTGGCCGGGTTGCCGGAAGGGATGAGGGTTTAGGCCCCCTCCTTAGAAGTTTAGTAAGCCTCCTGCTAACATTGCACTGTCATTCTGGCGGGTTTTCGAGATCCGGTCGTAGCGGGCAGGTGAATTTGGATACGGAGCGTAAAGGAAATCTAGAGTCGTTGACGAGCGGTGCGATGGCCGCTATCTGGGAGTGGGTGAGGAAGAAGATCCCGGACGGCGTAGAAGTCTTCGACGCCCACGCCCACATCGGGGTCGACGTGGACGGCCGGACGATGACCGCCGAGGGTATGCGGGAGCGGATGCTCCAGGCCGGCGTTTCGCGAAGCATCGTGTTTCCCCTGAACGACCCGAACGCCCGCGACGACTTCTCGGGCCCGAACGACGCGCTCTGGAACGCCTACGAGGAGTATCCGGAAATCTTCGTCCCGTTCTTCCGGCTCAACCCGCACCGCGACTACGAGAGAGAGTTTGCGCGGTGCACGGAGCGCGGATTCCAGGGGCTGAAGCTTCACCCGGTTTCCCAGGAGTTCGAGCTCGACGACCCGAAGGTCGGGCGGCTGCTCGAAATGGCGGCTGAGGCAGACCTGCCGGTCCTGATCCATGCCGGATTCGCCATGGAGCGGATTGTGGAGCCCCTGCTGCCAACGGTCGAAGCCCATCCGGAACTGCGCCTGATCCTGGGCCACG
>JBHJHC010000055.1:0-37035 GCA_050331175.1 Rubrobacteraceae bacterium
CCGCCTCCCCGAACCACCCCGCGGGCAACACCCAGAACCTCCGAAAGCCCTACGTCGGTGTGGGCATAGTCAACGATGACCTCGAACTCCTTGGCTTCCGCTATCCGCTCGAACCTGCCAGGAACTTGCGGCATCTCCCGCACCGCACGCCCCACAATCTCTTCGTTCACGCCGGTAGCCAGCGCGAGCGACGCCGCCCCGGCGACGTTGAGCGCGTTGTATCCTCCCAGAAGCGGGGACGCTATCTCTAAAGTTCCGCCAGGGTGCCTGAGAGAGAAGAGGGTTTCCTCCGGTTCGTTTCGGAAATCCTCTACGCGATAGTCGGCTCCCTCCGCTTCTCCGAAAGTCTTTACACCATCTATCTCGTTGGTGAGGCGTTTCCCCCAGGAGTCGTCGGCGTTGGAGAGCTTCGGACCGCCGGAGACCTGGAACATCCTCCGTTTTGTTTTGTAATACTGCTTCATCGAGCCGTGTAGGTCGTGGTGGTCGCGGGTAAGGTTCGTGAAGAGCGCCCCGGCAAACCGGGTGCCGGAGACCCGCCGGAGGGCGAGGCCGTGCGAGGAGACTTCCATGACGACCTTTTCGACGCCGGCTTCGAGCATCCCGGCGAGCGTCGCTTGAACCTCGGGCGCTTCCGGGGTGGTACGTCCCGCCGGCTTCCGTTTCCCGGCGCAGATCGTCTCCGCCGTGGTCATGAGGCCGCTCGCTTCCACGCCGTAGGTCTGGGCCAGGATCCGGTACAGCGCGTAGGAGGTCGTGGTCTTGCCGTTGGTGCCGGTAACGCCATAGACCTCAAGCTTCTCGGAGGGGTCGTCGAAAACGGCGCGGGCGAGGTCCGCCAGCGCCGTCCGCGCGTCGGGGACGACTACAGACGGAGCTCCGGGCAGCATCTTCTCCGCCACCACGAGCGCGGCCCCCCGATCCAGAGCCTCCCGCGCAAACGCCGCCCCGTCGAGCCGGAACCCCGGAACCGCAACGAACGCGAAGCCCTGTCCCACGGCGCGAGAGTCGTGCGTAACGCCTGCAACCTCCACACCAACCGGTACACCGACGCCCAAGACCTTCTCTAGTCTGTCAGCATCCAGGATCACGGCCCGTAGTTTAGCAAGACCATATCCGCCGTCACCCGCCACACGGTTTCCATAGCGCACACAATATCGTGCCCACAGTTGCTTTTGACACCGGGGTAGTAAAGAAAAACACACAAATCGGTCGCTATTTGCGGTGACTACCTATATGTGGTGTGTTAATCTACCCCCGGCGTTTTTACGAACATTTAATAATGGCGAATCTGGCTGGGTTCGGCGGGGGGGCGGTTACCGCGGACGTGGCGGCCTTTGTCGAGAGAGGAGATAGATGGCGGCCGAGAACACCATGATGCTAACGGATCGTACAGACGAGCTTTTGAGTCGTGGAAGAAGTCAGGGTTTCGTCGGCATAGAGGAGGTCGCCGAGCTGGTGCAGGGTGGGGATCTCTCGGCTGCGGAGGTCGAGGAGTTTTACGCCACGCTCGAAGAGGAGGAAATCTCCATCGTGGAGGGTGAGGCCTCTGATGGGTCCTCGCAGCCGCCGGACCGGGAGGCGCCAGAGGTTCCGGCACTCCAGATCGCCCACGCCGTCGCCACCGGGGACTCGATCAGGATGTACCTCGCGGAGATAGGCCGGGTCAGGTTGCTCACGCACGCCGATGAGATCCGGCTGGCCAAAGGCATCGCCCGCGGCTGCAAGCGTTCCAAGGACCGGCTCGTCGAGGCGAACCTGCGGCTCGTCGTCTCCATCGCCAAGAAGTATCGTAACCGGGGCGTATCCTTTCTGGATCTGATCCAGGAGGGCAACCTGGGCCTGATCCGGGCCGCCGAGAAGTTCGATCACACCAAAGGGTACAAGTTTTCCACGTACGCCACGTGGTGGATCCGGCAGGCCATAACCCGGGCCATCGCCGACAAAGGCCGGACCATCCGCATTCCGGTCCACATGGTAGAGAAGGTCAATAAGTTCCACCGCACCCACCGCCGGATGACCCAGTTGCTCGGCCGCGAACCCTTCGACGAGGAGATCGCCCTGGAGCTCGGCATCAACATCGAGGAGATCCTGCGGCTGCGGGAGATTAGCCAACGATCCATAAGCCTCGAAACGCCGGTCGGCGAGGAAGACTCCTCTGAGCTGGGAGATTTTCTGGAGGACATCGCCACCATCACCCCCACGGACGCCGTCTCGGACTCGCTGCTGAAGTCACACCTGCGAGAGGCGCTCAACGAGCTGCCCGAAAGAGAGCGCCAGATCATCGAGCTGCGCTTCGGGATGAAAGACGACCGGCCCCGGACCCTGGAGGAGGTCGGCCGCGAGTTCGACATTACCCGCGAGCGGGTGCGGCAGATTCAGATGAAGACCCTCAATCTCTTGCGCGAGCAACGCCGGACCCAGAACCTGCGTGAGTACATCCAGTAACTTCGCGGGGAACCCTTCGGAGACCCCCGAAGAGTTTCATGAGTTCGTCTGCGATCTGGCCCTCCGGGCCGGGGAACTACAGCTCTCGCGCTACGAAAACCCCGGTGAAATCCGGGAGAAAGCCCCAAAAGACCTGGTAACCGAGGTAGATCTGCTCTGCGAAGAGCTTATGGTCTCCGCTATCGAGGGGCGCTACCCGGAAGATTCTATTCTCTCCGAGGAACGGGGCGGCGAGATCTCCAGCACCGGTCGTTCCTGGCTGTTGGACCCGGTCGATGGGACGGCCAATTTCTCCAAGGCGAACCCCCTGTTCTGCGCCTGCGTCTCGGTCATCGAGGACGGTACCGTGACCAACGCCGCCGTAGCCGTCCCCCGGCTGGGCGACCTGTATCACGCCCGGCTCGGAGGCGGCACCTACCGGGAGACCGGCGGCCAGCGTGTAGAGCTGGCCGTCAGCGACACCGAAAAGCTGGAGTACGCGTTCGTCGGGGCTGACATGACGTTCTCCAGAAAAAAGCGAAACCAGAACCCGGAGCTACAAGAGGTTTTCACTTCCTGCTGGCAGATACGGTCCCTCGGCAGCGCGGGCGTGCGCGGCGCCTGGACCTCGGCAGGCTACATAGACGTCTCGATCGGCACCAACAATACCGCCTGGGACTACGCCCCTACGGCGCTCCTGGTTTCAGAGGCCGGTGGAGTGTCTACGGACCTCTCCGGCCAACCCTGGACCCCCGACTCCGAGGGCCTCGTCGCGGCCAACGCCGCTCTGCACGCCGAGACCCTGGAAATCCTTACCCGCCGCAGCTAGCGGTTCTAGCTTCCCATCTGCTAATTGAAGACGTTGCCGTTCAAGGCGTCGTCGCCGGGGAATCCGTCATCGTTGTCCGGCGTAGGTTGCGGAGCCTGTTGCTGCGCCGGTTGCGGAGCCGGTTGCGGCTGGGCCCATTGCTCCGGCTGTTGCGCTTGCTGAGGAGGGGGCTCCTGGGGGTCGTCCCCCGGTTGCTCCTGGCTTTCCTGAAACTCGTCGGGCTGTGCGTCGTCCGGGGAGTTCGGACCGTCGGGTTCCTCGGAGGAAGTCGTGCCCCCCTCCTCGGTCTGTTCCTCCTCTTCGTTCGTCGAAGTGGTTGCGGGCGGGTCGTAGGCGCGGCCGTCGGTCTTTACCTTGAGGTTCATACCCGGGCTCGGCGGGGCGAACTGTTGCACCTCCGGGTACTCCTGCATCGCGCGCTGCATGTAGAGCTTCCAGATGTCCATGGGGAAAGCGCCGCCGTCGATCTTTTCGTAGCCCCGGATCCAGACCATCGGCACGCGGTCGCCCGGATAACCCACCCAGACGCTGGTGGTGAGCTGCGGCACGTAGCCGAGGAACCAGGCGTCCGAATACTCCTCGCTGGTGCCGGTCTTGGTGGCGACCGGACGGCCCAGGTCTTCTTCCATGCCGTAGAAATTGCCAACTTCCGACATGACCTCGTTGACCGCCGCCGCCTCGTCCCGGGAGATCGCCCGCTCGCCCTTAAGCTTGTGATCCATGAGCGTCTCTTCCTCGCCCTTCGCCTCCCGGACTACTTTCTCCACCAGGAACGGTTCCATGTGGACGCCCTGGTTGGCGAAGGTAGAGTATGCCGAGGCCATCTCCAGCGGCGTCACACCCTCCCTCAAACCCCCGATGGCGGTCGGCAGGTTGGCGTCGACCTCGCTCTCGACGCCCAGCTTCTTCGCCATTTCGACGACGTTCTCTATGCCGAGGTCTTGGGCGAGTTGTATGTAGACCGCGTTGTCTGACTCCTTGGTAGCTTTCTCGACCGTGATCGGACCCCGGTACTCGTCTTCGTAGTTGACGACTTCGTAGTAGGGCTCCAGCGAATCTGCCGGCATTGGGATGCTCAGAGGTTGCGAAACGTACCTGGATTCGGGCGAGATGCCCTGGTGGATGGCCTCGGCCAGAACAAAGGGCTTGAACGTACTGCCGGACTGGCGTTTGCCCTGGGTGGCGAGGTTGAACTTGACCTGCTCGAAGTCCGTGCCGCCGACCATCGACTTTACCGCCCCCGTACTCGGCTCGACGGAGACCAAGGCCGACGAGGGATCGTTCGGGTCGTAGAGGATCTCCTCGACCGACTTGCTGGCCTGTTCCTGGAGTTGGGGATCCAGGGTCGTGTAGATCTTCAATCCGCCCTCGTAGATCATCTCGTCCCCGTACTCCTTGGCCAGCTCTTTGCGAACCGCGTCCAGAAAATATTCGTTGTCGTTCTCGTGCTCGACCCGCCCCCGATTCAGGTTGAGGTCTTGCGCGACAGCCCTATCGTAAGCTTTCTCGTCGATGTAGCCGGACTCCAGCATCCGATCCAGGACCACGTTGCGCCGGGCCGTCGCGCTCTCCGGGTCGTTGAACGGATCGTAGGCTCCCGGCAGGTTGATAATACCGGCGAGCATCGCGGATTCCGCGAGCGTCAGCTCGTCGGCGCTCTTGTTGTAGTAGGTTTTGGCCGCGGCTTCCGCGCCGTAGGCGTTGGCCCCGAAATACACCGTGTTCAGGTATTGCTCCAGAATCTCCTTCTTGGAGCGCTCCTCCTCGTACTGCCAGGCTAGCGACGCCTCGGTGAACTTTCGCTGAAAGCTCGGGATGGCCCGCTCTTCCTGGGCTATGTAGGTGTTCTTTATGAGCTGCTGGGTGATCGTGGAGCCGCCTTCCTGGATGGAGAGGTTCTTCACGTTCTCTACCGCGGCCCGGCCTATGGCCTCGAAGTCCAGGCCCCGGTGCTCGTAGAAGCGGTGGTCCTCGATGGCGATCACGGCGTCCTCGAGGGTGGAGTCGATGTCTTTTAGAGAAACCACGTAGCGGTTCTGTGTCCCGTAGAGTTCGTCGACGACGTTGCCCTCGTTGTCGTAGACCACGGAGGTCTCGGCAAGCTCGCCGGAAGAGTAGTTCTCGAGATCCGGAACCTCCTGGGCAACCTGGGCGTAGGTGTAGCTGAAGGTCGCGAAAGCCCCCACGAACCCGATTATCGTCAAGGCGCACATCAGCAGCAGGAAGTTCCTGATAATTGCCAGAAAGCTCTTCTTCTGCCGCTGTCGCCGGCGTCGACGACTGAGCCTTACTAAGTCACCGCCATGCATAGAAGCGCTATTATACAAAACGTCCAGAAATATCTCGGAAGGAGTATGAGATCGAGCACCCAAACCTCCCCCGGCGGATGTTCCCGGCCCTCGCCACGAACGACTACGCCTACTTGAACTCCGGCGGCAGCGGTCCCCCCACCTACGAAACCCTGGAAGCCGGGCGGAAAACCGAGGACTTGTGCGCCGGTCCGGCTTACCTGGAAGGCGCGGGGTTCTACGCCCGCCAGGGGGCGGCAAACGCGCGGGCGCGGGAGGCGGCGGCCCGCCTGATCGGGGCCCTCCCCGAAGATATAGCCCTGACCCAGAACACCACCCACGGCATCAACCTGGGGGTCTGGTCCATAAACTGGGAGCCGGGCGACGAGGTGATCTCTACCACCACCGAGCACCCGGGCTGCCTCGCCCCCCTACACGGGCTCTGCGGACGTTTCGGAACGAAACTAAAACTCATCTCGCCCCCCGTAACGGCGGAGAAGGTGCGAGAATCTCTCACCCCGAAGACCCGGCTCGTCGCCCTCTCGCACGTGGACTGGACCACGGGCGAGGTGTTCCCGCTGGAGGAAATCTGCGCCATAGCCCGGGAGAACGGCGTCTTGACCCTGGTCGACGGCGCCCAGTCCGCCGGCAACATCCCGGTGGATGCACCCGCCACCGGGGCCGACATGTACGCCTTTACCGGCCACAAGTGGTTGCTCGGCCCCGAAGGAATAGGCGGCCTCTACGTCCGTCCCGGGTGCCGGGTCCACAGCCCGAACCTCGGGTACGCGTCCATCGCGGACCCCGGATCCTTCGCCCCGGAGGGCGGCTACGAGCTACACCCCGGCGCCCGGCGCTTCGAGGCCTCCACGATGAACCCGGCCCTGACCGGAGGCTTCGCGCACGCCCTCGAAGCGGCCGCGGGGCGCGGCAACGCGGGACTCCGAGAGGTTCACCAGCGGGCCGAACGGCTGATGGGCCTGCTTTCGGAGAACCCGCGCGTCGTTCTCCGAACCCCGCGTCCGGCCCGCACGGGCCTCGTCAGCTTCGAGGTGGAGGGGCTTCCCGCAAAGGAAGCTGCAGAGAGGCTGTTGGAGCAGCGGTTCGTGGTGCGCTTCGTACCGGAGCCGAACCACTACGTCCGGGCGAGCGTCCACCTGTTCAATCCCGTCGAGGAGCTCGAGTCTCTGGCCCGGGCCGTCGCCGAACTGTAGCCGGGCCCGCTACGCCGGCCTTTCGACCACGACGTAGAAGTGGTAGTCCACTTCGCGATCGGAGAAACCCAGAGAAGATTCGACGATGTAGTGTCCCGGAGGCGCCGTCACGGGGACGAACGTCCCCATCCGCTGGGAGGGCAACTCCACCATCTTCCACTCTTCCCGCCCGCCGGCCAGCAAGGAAACGCTGTTCCCGGAAAGCTCGCCCGCCGGGCTTTTCCCGGCCAGCGGGTAGGCGACCAGCTCTACCGACCGGGGCCGGTCTTCCCCCCCGTAGCTGAAGATAAGCTCCGAACCGGCCGGCACGGCCAGCTTGTTGTCGAAAGCGAAAACCATACCGGCGCAGCGGGCGCTGAACGCGGGCGGGCAATGCGTTCTCGATTTCCCGACGACGAACTCCCCCCGGTAAGATAGCGTTCCCTCCGGCAACCCGGTGTTCCCGCAACCTGACAGGACGAGACCGGCGAGCACCGCAGCCAACGTCAAGGCCAAACGATATTTAGCGTACATGCCGATTAGAGTTTATCTGCCCGGAGGAGGAGCGGGGATCTAGAGTTCTTCCCGCAACAGAACATCTACCGCGGCGGCGATGTCGGGGACGAGGTAGTGGGGCTCCGCGCTTTGCAGAACCTCTTCCGGAAAGGCGCCCCAGCTTATGGCGACGCTGGTTACCCCGGCGGCGTGGGCGGCTTCTACGTCGTGGGGAGAATCGCCGACGTACGCGGCTTCCTCGGCGGGCACGTCCCCCAGCAGTTCCAGGCTTCTCAGCAGCGGTGCGGGCTGGGGTTTGTGCTCCTCGGTATCTTCCATGGTTACGAAGTGGTCCGCGGCCTCGCCGAGGCCGCGAAAGGTCTTCGTGGCCAGCTCCACCGACGAACGGCGCTTGGAGGTTACGATAGTGACCTTGACGCCGGCCTCTCTCAGGCGGATGAGCTCCTCATCCACGCCGGGGAACTCCTTTATCAGGTCTTCGTGGAGCTCTTCGTTGTAGCGTTGGTAGACCGCCAGGAGCTCCTCGGCGAGGCCGTCCGTCTCGCCGGATGCCGCGGCTTCCTTTTCGACCAGGACCTTCATTTGCTGCGGCAGAGGCTGGCCGACGTTGGCCATAAGCCTCTCGCGGGGCGGTTCGTGGCCGAGGACTTCCCGGCTGGCGCGCCGGAGCGACTGGTAGATCAGCTCGGTAGTATCGACGAGGGTTCCATCGAAATCGAAGAGGGCGGCGGTCAGCATACTCTACTGCTGGCCGGTTTCAGAGATGAGGTTGTCCATGTCCCAGCTACCGATCTCCTCCATGCCGGCCTCGTCGGTCAGCTCCAGGTGCACGGGGGTGACGCTGATCTCACCGCTGTTTATGGCGGCGAAGTCGGTGTCCTCCTCCTCGTGGTGTCCCGGAGGGTTGTTGTAGATGTCGTAGCCCACGCGCCCCCGCTCGTCTTTTACCTCGATCAACTCATCTTTGTAGAACCTGCGCCCGAGCTTCGTTACCCTCACACCGTTTACCTCCCTCCGGTTTGGCGCGTTGACGTTTAGAATGCGTTCCGGCGGCAACCCGTTTAGGGTGAGCTTGACCAGCCGGGCGCTAAAGTCCGCCACCGGGCCGAAGTGCAACTCCTCGTTCTCTCCGGCGTGCCAGGACCGCTCGACGCTCAGGGAAACGGCGATGCCGGGGACCCCGATCACGATCCCCTCGAAGGCCGCCGCCACCGTGCCGGAATACGTTATGTCGTCGCCCAGGTTCTCGCCGTGGTTTATGCCGGATACCACGATGTCCGGCTCGAACTCCATGAGGCCCAGGGCCACGAGCCGCACGCAATCTACCGGCGTGCCGCTGCAAGCGTACCCGAAACCGCCGTCGGACATCGTACGCTCCTCTACGTGGAGCGGCTCCCCGAAGCTGATGCTCCGGCCTACCCCGCTCCGGTTCCGGTCGGGAGCCACGACCAGTACCTCGCCGATCTTCTCCAGCGACCGGCGGGCGGCGAGCAACCCCCGGGCGTCTATCCCGTCGTCGTTTGTGAGTAGGATACGTTGGCGCTGTTTGTGTCCATTATCCATGAGGCGGTTATCTTACCATCCGGGTAAACCCCGAAGCTCATCCTCATGGCCCCGTAAACTTCCCGCCGCTGTTCAAGTGTGGCTTTCGCGAATATCTCCGGGGCTACATCCTCATAGGCTCGGGGCAATTCACCCCTCTTGTTCATTGTCTGTTGTACCACCCCGGTCGAACTAAACTCGCGCGTAACGCGCAGTCTATAGTATCTGTAGTGCCCTCACCCCGTCTCCTAGTATCTGGCACCGGCGCGTAACGAAGGAGTCTTCGAAGCGCAGCCCGGCTTCGAGGCTCTCGCGCTCTGTTTCCGACAGTCCCCGAACGAAAATCGAGGTGCCACCGGCGTTACTCCAAGACAAGGATGCTGGACTTCAGACTCGCTAAGAGATCTCATCTTTTCGAGTATGCATAGACCTGACGGCAAATCAGGATTCGTCGAGTTCTCCGCCGAGCACGACCGTGGGGGAGTCCATGCTGGGTTCTTCGGGGAATTCCTCCAGGGTGATACCAACCCGCTCATATTCACCGGTAGTCTGCGGCACGGTCATGGAGAGTGTTCCCCGGCCTTCGGCATCGACCGTGAAGGTTCCGGCGCTGACCCGGCCTTCTCCCTTTCCAAACCAGAGTTCGTAGTACTCGTTAGGCTCGGGACGTGGTAGATCCCAGACTTCGAGTGTGGCCTCAACGTTCGGGGCATCTCTTTGCACCCGCAGCTCGCCACCCGCTTGCGGCGCGAATTCGGTGGGTTGCAGGGTGGTAGAGACCGTGTCCCGGGTAAAAACATCCGTCGCGAACAGCAGGCCCAGCACGGCCAGCAAGCAGATGGCCGCGGCGGCGAGGTAGAGAGGGGTCCGGCGCGGTTCGCGACGCGGTAGCCCGGACATTATGCGGTCTTTCAGGTCCGGTGGCGGCGTTTCGGTAACGCTTGCGAGATCGGTCAGGTATTCGTGCGATCTCCGGAGGCTCATTTCTTCCGCCCGGCACTCTCCGCAGCGGTTCAGGTGTTCGCGGACTTCGAGCATCTCTTCCGGCTCCAAAGAGCCCAGCAGATAGGGCCCGAGGAGGCTTTGGATGCGCCGGTGCTCATTCATCCCGGGACCGCCAGTCTCCTTCAAGCATGATCTCACGCAGGGCGTGTAAGGCTGCCGATGTCCGGCTCTTAACCGTTCCGAGAGGGGTACCGGTGCGATCGGCGATCTCGCGTTGAGAGAGGCCCTCCATGTAAGCCAGGGTCAGCACTTCGCGGTGTTTCGGCGCCAGCCGCGCCAGGGCGGAGACGAGGTCGAAGCTCCGCGAGAGCTCTCCGGTCGGGTCGGCCTCTTTCGGGTCGAGTGGCTTGTCACTGCCGACCGTCCGTACCCGAACTTTGCGGCGACGGACCAGGTCGGTAGCCCGGTTGCGGGTTATGCGGTAGAGCCAGGTAGAAAAGCTCGCTCTTGCAGAGTCAAACGTTGCGGCGTTGCGCCAGATAGAGGTAAATACGTCCTGGACCAGATCTTCGGCGAGCGTCCGATCCCTCAAGTACCGCATCCCGATACCATAGACGACGCCGACGTAGCGGTCGTAGAGCTCCGAGAGTGCCCGTTCGCCGAGCCCCGGCTCGCCAACCTGCTGCACCAAGACTTCGTCTTCTACATCTTGCATGCCGCCTGTCCTCATAGATTCGGCAAAGAAGTATACAGCTTCGTCGAAATCATTGGTGCAAATAGTATCCGGTCCCCCGGTTCCGCGAGAAGACGACCGAGGGGCTCGCCAAGTGTTTCTCACAATGCTGTTCGTATCCGCTTCTGTCATATACCAGGTTATACGGTGACCTTGAGATCATTGGATCAGAACCTCAAGAGCCCTGGAACGCTAGAATACATAGAATACGGGTCGGGTAGCGTCAGAAAGGAAATCAATGTTGCCGGCTCTCCGGAGCCCTCCTTAGAGGTAGGCCGTCTCCAAAATACCGGAGGTACCGGAAGCCTTAGCCCCGGACACGCCCCCTTCGGGTCGAGAGGGAGCGAAAACCGGGATCTTCAGCTATCCCGATTCTTTCGGTGGGTTTCGGAGGGCTTGCTAGACGAGCATCACGTTGCCGCCGCTGGCCTCCACCTGTATCTCCTGAAGAGGCTGCTCGGCCGGTCCCTGCACCACGCTCCCGCCGTTTGTCGGGTCGAATATCGAGCCGTGGCACGGACATCCGAGTTGCTGATCCTGTAGCTGGTAGGCAACCTCGCATCCCGCGTGGGTGCATACAGCCGAGTAGGCGATCCAGCTGCCATCCTCCATGTGTATCAGCACCGCCGGTTGCGGCCCATTCTGGCTGGCAACGTTGAAGGGGAAAGCCATATTGGGTGGGAGAAACTCTTGCTGCACTATGACCCCGCCCTGCTCCACCGTTGGACTGGTCGTACTGGGTTGGGTGCTGGCCCGGGTAGTTCCACCACCGGCTGCGGTCGTTTCTTCTCTAGAGCCAGAGGTCGTCTGGCCATTGGCCTGACCGGATTCCCCGCCGCAAGCTGCCAGCACTGAAGCGCCAACTACGCCGGCGCCTACGGCACCGCCCAGACGGATGAACTGTCTTCTCGACACCCGCTCTTCGCCCAAAACATTCCTCCTTGTGTCGCGACTCCCTAAAATGGGAACCTCCTTTAGGGGTTTTACGCACCGAAACGCTGAACGGTTCGAGAATACATAGAAGACGTTAGAGTGGGTGCAGAGAAGCCGCAGGATGGCTGCAACATGTTCGTGGTCGAACAGAGTTCAAACAACCCGTAGGCACTCCTTATTATCTCAACAAGACGGTCCGATGGCCCGCGCTGCCTGGGACAAAAGACCTACGCCCACGTCCGAAACCGTATAGACGTGCATGAGTTTATCGGTTAACTTGGAATTTATGAGTATCTACAGGAACACCTTCACGCCCGTGGACTCTGCAGAGTGGTTTAGGCATCGTTCATATGGATACGCGGAGTTTGCGGACCTGGAGGAACTGGGGCATCGGAAGCGAGAGCTGGATCTAACGGTGAGCATGGTCTTACCGTGCCGCAACGTAGCCGACACGGTCGGCAAAATCGTTAGCGAGGTAAACGAGGTGAACGAGCGGGCGAGTCTCGTAGATGAAGTCTTGGCCGTAGACGCGGACTCCGAAGACGCCACGGCGGAGATCGCGGCGAGCCACGGGGCCTTGGTCTACTCGGAGAACGAACTCATGTCGCGTTACGGCGGCGCCCACGGCAAGGGCGACGCCATGTGGCGCGCCCTCTCTGTAGCCCGGGGTGATCTGGTGATGTACGTCGACGCCGACACCAGGGATTTCAAGCCGCAGTTCGTGTACGGGATCCTGGGCCCGATACTCCAGGTTCCCCAGGTACGCTACGTGAAGGCGGCCTACCGGCGGCCGTTCAAGAAAGGCGAGAACGAAGAGCCGGACGGCGGCGGCCGCGTCACGGAGCTCTCTACCAAGCCGCTCTTCAACCTCTTCTACCCCGAGCTTACAGGCTTTGTCCAACCACTGGCCGGGGAGTTCGTGGCAGACCGGGAGCTCTTCAACTCGATCCCGTTCCTCACCGGCTACGCCGTGGAGACGGGCATAATGATCGACGTGTTGAAGAAGGTCGGCCTCGGGGCGATGGCCCAGGTGGACCTGGGAACCCGGCAGAACCGGCACCAGTCCTTGAGGGACCTCTCCCGCATGTCTTACGCCGTGCTCCGGGCCGTCTCCCGGCGCTTGAGGGAAGACGGGCGGCTAAACCAGGCCCGGGACCCCCGGCTGCCGGAACAGCTCTTTCAGTTCAGCAACTACCAGCACGCCGTCGCCACCCGGGAAGGCCTTCAGCTTCAAGAGTACGTCGAGGAGCTCGTAGAGCGGCCACCGATAAAGGAAGTCTTGAGGGTCGGCTAGCCGGCCTTCTCCTCTACCTCGTCCGCGTTTGCGGCGAGAATCTTGTCCACCAGGTTCGGCGGCACCTCCTCGTAGTGGGCCGGCTCGACGTGAAAGTTGGCCCGGCCGCCGCTCAGGGAGCGGAGGTCTCGGGCGTAGGTGAGCATCTCGACCTGCGGAACTTCGGCCTGTATGAGCTGCCGCTCGCCGCGCTGCTCCATACCCATCGGCCGGCCGCGGCGGCCCGAAAGGTCTCCCATAATGTCCCCGACCAGCTCTGTCGGGGCGAGCACTCCTACCTTCACGAAGGGTTCCAGGAGAACCGGGGTAGACTTCTCTACCGCGTTCTTGAACGCCATGGAGCCCGCCACTTTGAACGCGTTCTCCGAAGAGTCCACGGAGTGGTGGGAGCCGTCGTAGAGGCGGACCTTCACGTCCACTACCGGATAACCCGCGATGGACCCTTCCAGCATAGCCTCGATAACGCCTTTCTCGACCGCCGGGATGAACTGCCGGGGTATAGCCCCGCCAACGATGGCGTTCTCGAACTCGAAGCCCGAACCTCTGGGTAGCGGCGTAACCTCGATGTGGCAGTCGCCGAACTGGCCGCGGCCGCCGGTCTGCTTCTTGTACCGGCCCTGGGCCTGGGCGGAGCCCATGATCGTCTCCATAAACGGCACTTTGGGCGCCCGGGCCTCTACCTCTACCCCGTAGCGGTGGTGGATGCGCTCCAGGGCGAGTTCTACGTGGATCTGGGCGAGCCCCGACAGGATATCCTCACCCGTGGCCTCCGAGCGCTCCAGCTTGAGCGAGGGATCCTCGTCGACTACCCGCCGGATGGCGTCGAAGACCTTCTCCTCCTCGCCCCGGGCCTTTGCCCCTACCGCGAACGCCGTGGTCGGCTCCGGCAGCGCTACCGGCTCGTAAACCAAGGGCTTCTCGGGCTTGCTGAGCGTGTCGAAGGTATTGGTGTCCTTGAGCTTGGTAATGGCAATAACGTCCCCCGCTACGGCCTCGTCGGTCGTCTCGCGCTCCTTGCCCAACATGTGGGCGATGCCGCCGAGCCTTTCCTGGGATCCAGTCCGCGGGTTGACGAGCGCTTCGTCCGAGCGGCAGCGGCCACTCACCACGCGTAGCACGCTCAAGCGCCCGGCGAACGGATCCACGTAAGTCTTGAAGACGTAGGCCGAGAAAGGCCCGTCCGCGTCGCAGGGAACTTCTTTACCGGCCTCGTCAACCCACTGAGAGCGGTCAACGGGGCTCGGGGCGCTGCCGGCGATCACGTCCAAGAGCCGGTCTACCCCGATCATGTGCTCCGCGCTCGCCGCGAGCACCGGGATTATGAGGCCGTCCGCGATGCCCTTGCGTATCCCCTCGAACGCTTCCTGGGTGGTGAACTCCTCGCCCTCCAGGTACTTCTCCAACAAGGTGTCGTCGCTCTCGGCGATGGCCTCGAAGAGCTGGACCTTTGCGGCGTCCACCTCGTCTTCCATTCCCGGGGGTATTTCCTCTTTCTGGTCCCCGTCCACGAAGGCGGTACCGCTCAGGAGCCCGTAAACGCCCTTGAGGTCTTCCTCCCGGCCTATCGGCAAGTTCAGCGGCACGATCGCCTGTCCGAACCTCTCCCGGAGCTGCTCGACTACCGCCCCGAAGTCCGTCCGCTCCCGGTCCAGATGGTTGACCACGATAATGTGCGGGATGTTCTCCTTCTCGCCCCGCCGCCAGACCCTCTCCGTGACCACCTGGATCGGGTCCTGCGCGTGAACCACCAGTACCGCGCAATCCGCCGCCCGCTGGGCCACGAACGCGTCCCCGATAAAGCCTCCGTCACCGGGGGTATCGAGGAGGTTGACCTGGCGCCCCTTCCATTCCAGGGTGGCAACGCTCATCCCGAGCGTCATGCCCCGCTCAACCTCTTCCTCCGTGTGGTCCAGGACGCCATCCGTGGGACCACTCCTGCCGGAGGCAAGCCCCAGCATCCCCTCCCCCAGGGAAGTCTTTCCACTACCCCGGTGGCCGATCAAGCATATATTGCGAATCAACTCTGGCTCAACTGCCACGAGTTCCTCCTTTCTCGCGATTAATCCCTCCGCCCATTTGAGAAGAGCGGGACCCTTAGCTTAACTCAGGAAAGAAGTTTGCGCAGCCGGCGAGGTCCACCGCCAGATCCCGTGTGGCGCGTTGGCGGCGGAGCCTCAACCTACTGTACCGGATCGCGAACGATCTCGTGGCGCCCGTCAAAGTATGGTCTATCCTAAAATAGGGTTGCGGGGACCGCGAAGAGGAGGATTTTACGTGGCGAGGAAGAACGGCCGGCATCCGCTCGACAGCGACCGGGGTACTACCATCGTCGAAGAGCCCGTGGTCAAGAGCATCGTCAGTACGGTGACCCGGAGGGCCGAGAAGATCCAGCCGGCAGCCGGCGCTCTCCGCTTACCGGGCGACAACTCCCCGACGGTTGGCGAGTTCTTCGGCAGCCTTACCGGCACCGGCGATTTCAGCCGCGGCGTCTCCGTCGAGGTCACCGGCCGTGAGGCGGAGGTGGAACTCACGCTAACGGTTCCTCACGGAGAATCCATACCGCAGCTTACGCAGTCCATTCGGGACACTATCGTACAACAGGTCGAGAAAACAGCCGGGATAGACGTGAAAGAGGTCAACATAACCGTCGTCGACCTGACCTTTCCCGAAGAATAGAAATCTCTCTCGTCAGGAGAGCCTCCGGGGGCTTCCCGGAGGCTCTCCTGGCTCACCGCTGAAAAAGCGGGTCGCTAGACGGCCAGAATGAGCGGGTTCTCCAGCAAACGCTTGACCTCCGCCATGTACCGCGCACCTTCGGCGCCGTTGGCGATCCGGTGATCGGCCGAGAGCGTCAGGTTCATGACGCTCACCGGCACGACCTCTCCGTCCTTGAACCCTACCCGCTCCATAACCGAGCTCACCGCGATGATCGACGCCTGCGGGGGGTTGATGATCGCCGCAAAGTTCTCCACGCCGAACATCCCCATGTTGGAAACGGTAACCGTGCCCCCCTGGTACTCCTCCGGGCTCAGGCCGCCCTCCCGGGCCCGTTTGGCCAGGTCCTTCGATGCCCTCGAGATGGCCGATAGCGTCTTGTTGGCCGCGTCCTTTATGACCGGCGTTATCAGGCCGGCTTCCAGGGCGACCGCCATAGCCATGTCTACTTGCCGGTGGACTTCTATACCTTCGCTGGTCCACAGGGAGTTGAGCTTGGCAAACTCCTCTCTCGTCAGGGCCAAGGCGCAGGCTTTCATCACGAAGTCGTTTACGGAGATCTTCACGCCCTCGTCTTCGAGCCTGCCGTTGACCCGCTGGCGCAGGGCCATGAGCTCGGTCATGTCCACCTCTACGCTGGCGTAGAAGTGCGGGACCTCCTGCTTCGCTTCGGTCATCCGCTCGGCGATGATCTGCTGCATCCGGGGCATCTCTATGACCTCGGCGCCCGGGGCGCCCGTCGGCGCGGGGGCCTGGGCAGCCTGCGGGGCGGCTGGCTGCTCTGCGGCGCCGGCTTCTTCGGCCCCGGCTCCGTCGGCTTCACCGGCGTCTCCATCGGCCTGGGCGTCGCCGCGCTCCATCGCCGCCCGCACGTCCCGCTCGACGATCCGGCCCTGCGGTCCCGAGCCGTCTACTTTGGCGAGGTCCAGGTCGTTCTCCTGCGCCAGACGTCGCACGATGGGCGAAGCCCGGAAGTTGCCGTCGGCACGCCCGTCGGCCTGCCCGTCAGCCTGGGCAGCCTCTCCGGCCTCTTCTCCCTCGGTCTCCTCTTCGGTTTCCGTGGCGGTCGCCTGGCCCCCGCCGCCATCTTCATCTCCGCCTTCTTCGGCCTCGGCCTCTTCGGCGCCCCCGGCTCCGAGGTCATCAGGGACCTCTTCTCCTTCACCCTGGATAAAGGCTATGGCGTCGCCAACGGCTACGGATTCGTCCGCGTCGGCCAGTATCTGGGCGAGCGTGCCGGCGTCTTCGGCTTCGATCTCCATTGAGACCTTGTCGGTCTCGATCTCCGCTATCGCGTCACCCTCTTCGACCTCATCCCCCTCGCTAACGAGCCACTGGAGGATGGTTCCCTCTTCCATCGCATCACCCATTTTGGGCATAATGACTTCCGGCATCTTACTTCTCCTCTATGTAGAGTACCCGCCGTGCCGCGTTCGTTACCTGATCCTCGCTCGGGAAACCTTCGACCTCCAGGTTCCGCGCGTAGGGCGCCGGAACTTCGGCCCCGCTCACCCGCTCGACCGGGGCATCCAGGTAGTCGAATGCCCTGTCCTGGATGATCGCCGCGACCTCGCTGGCCACCCCGAACCACCGCCACTGCTCCTGGACCGCAACCGCCCGGTGGGTCTTCTCCACCGACTCTACGATGGTGTCCTCGTCAAAGGGCCGCAAGGAGCGCAGGTCTATTACCTCGGCGCTCACCCCATCCTCTTCTTCGAGCGTCTCGGCAGCCCGGAGGCACAGGTTCACCTGCCGCCCGTAGGCGATGAGCGTCACGTCGTCCCCCTCCCGGGCGACCCGGGCTTTTCCGAAGGGAACAGCATTGTCCCCGTCTTCAACCTCGCCTTTGGTGCCGTAGAGGGCGCCGGCTTCGAGGAAGATCACCGGGTTCGGGTCCCGGACGGCGGTGAGCATCATGCCCTTTACGTCGTTGGGGGTTACGGGGGCTACCACCTTCAAGCCGGGAAAGTGGCCGTAGAAGGATTCTAGTGAATGCGTGTGCTGGGCGGAGAGTTGTACGCCGCCGCCGTTCGGGCCCCGGATCACCAGCGGCACCTCCACCTGCCCACCGGAGAAATAGCGGACCTTGGCGGCGTTCTGGATGATCTGGTCGGCGGCGAGGAACGAGAAGTTCCAGGTCATCATCTCCACGATGGGCCGCATACCCATCATGGCCATCCCGATAGCCGCCCCGGTAAAGCCGTTCTCCGAGATCGGGGTGTCCATCACCCGCTTTGGTCCCCACTCGTCTATGAGGCCGTCGGTTATGAGGTGGGTGCCGCCGTAGACCCCGATGTCCTCGCCCATGAGAATGACGTTCTCGTCGTTCTCCATCTCGTGGACCATAGCTTCCCTGAGGGCTTCCCTATAGGTCTTCTCCTCGGCCACGGCTTACTCCTCCCCCATATACTCGTCTTCACCGGCGTAGACGTCGGTGTAGAGCTCTTCGATGGGCGGCTGCTCGCTCTCGTCGGCGAACTCCACGGCCTCGTCGATCTGCTCCTTGAATTCGTCTTTGATCTCCTGCAAACCGTCTTCGTCTATCATCTCGGCGTCGAGCAGCTTCTGCTCCAGGAGCCCGATCGGATCTCGCTGACGCCACTCTTTGACCTCATCTTTGGTCCGGTACTTCTCGAAGAAGTCCGCCGCGCCGTGCGGCGCCGTGCGGTAGGTCACGGCCTCCACGGCGTGGGGCTTGCCGCTCTCCCGGACCTGTTCGGTCACCCGCTCGGCCACCTCCACCACGGCCTCGAGATCCATGCCGTCTACCTGCTCGTTCTCGATACCGTAGGCGTCGAACTTGGCGGCGAGGTCGGTCATGGCCGTGGTGCGCTCCACGGAGGTACCCATGCCGTAGAGGTTGTTCTCCACGATAAAGACCACCGGGCAGAGGCCGTCCTTGCCCCACAAGCCGGCCAGGTTGGCCGCCTCGTGAAAAGCCCCCTGGCTCATCGAGCCGTCGCCCAGGAACAGCTGCGTGATGTTCTCTGTGCCCTGGTAGCGCATCGCGTAGGCCATGCCGACGCCGAGCGGAATGTGGCCGCCGACGATGCCGTAGCCGCCCATCATGCCTTTCTCCACGTTGAAGAGGTGCATGGAACCGCCCTTGCCCTTGACGATACCGGTCCCCCGGCCGTAGAGCTCGGCCATTACCTTCTCCGGTTCGCCACCGAGTAGCAGGGCGTGCGGATGGTCGCGGTAGGCGGTTATGACCTTGTCGCCTTCCTCGTGGGCATCCAGGAACCCGACGGCGACCGCTTCCTGGCCGATGTAGACGTGCATGTAGCCGCCGATCTTACCCTGACGGAAGCCTTTCTGGCACGCCTCCTCGAAGGTGCGTACCAGCACCATGTTCCGGTACAGGTCTACGAGGCGGTCGGTGTCGGTGGCCACGCCACCCTCGCCGCCGCTCTCCTCGCGGGCCTCTACGTCCCCGTTCTCTGAGTTCTCAGCACTCACCAAATTTCTCCTTCCCTCCAAGAGGTACTAGTTTGCGAACAGAATAGCAGACTTCACCATATTCCATGCAAGTTTAATTACCCGGATCTTCTGGTTTATCAACCTCCTCGAACCATTCCCCCACGGCCCGGAAGGCCCGCGCCCGGTGAGAGTCTTGGTGCTTGGCTCCGCCCATCTGGGCGTAGGTACGGCTTTCTCCTTCGGGGATAAAGATCGGGTCCCACCCGAACCCGCTCTCCCCCCGCGGCTCCGGGGCCAGCATGCCCGGCACCTCCCCCTCGAAGACCCGGACGCGGCCATCGGGCTCGGCGCCCGCCACGGCGCCAGCCACGGCCACCGCGCACACGGCGCGGGCCGAGCGGCCTTCCCCGGGAGATAGCATCCGCAAGATGCCCCCGCTACCGACGCCTCGAATAAACCACTTGGTGAGCGCGCCGGGCAGGCCGTTCCAGGCTTCGACCACCAGCCCGGAATCCTCGACCAGCACCGGGTGCGGGGGCGAGCCGAGCGCCTCGTGGGCGGCCAGGGCTTTGGCGGCGGCAACCTCGGCCACGTCGAGAGCCTGTATCTCCGGGATCTCGGGCGCGGCGGACGCCAGCTCGATGCCCAGGATCTCGGCAGCTTCCCGACGTTTGTGCTCGTTGGAGGTCACGAAGACGGCCTTTGCGGTTTTCATGCCCCCGAAGTCTACAATCGTCCTGTTCTTTATGGTAGAGTCGCGCCGGATGCCAGACCCGGCCAGCGACCGTACAGAGAAGGGATAACAAGTGCCGCTCGTAGATCTCGACCGTTTCGACTTCCTCTACGCCAACCGCGTCAAGGGAATGAAAACGGCGGCGACCCGCGACCTGATGGCGACCCTTTCCAGGCCCGGCATTATCTCCCTGGCGGGAGGTTTCCCCGACACCCGCCTGTTCGGCGAGGAGGCGTTCCGCGAGATCTCCCGGAACATCGCCTCCGACTCCGCCCAGGCCCTCCAGTACGGCCCCACGGCGGGCCTCGAAGCCACCAAAGACGTCGTGGTGGACGTAATGGGTGCCGAAGGCCTGGAGGCCAGCCAGGAAGACATATTCACCACCACCGGAGCCCAGCAGGCCCTGGACCTCGTAGCGAAGGTATTCCTCGACGAGGGCGACGCCATCCTCTGTGAAGGCCCGACCTACGCGGGAGCCCTAAACGCCTTTGCCGCCTACCGGCCGCGGGTGTTGCACGTCCCGATGGACCGGGCGGGCATGATCCCGGTCGCCGCCCGCGAGGGGTTGAAGAAGGCCCGCAAACAGGGCGTCCACGTCAAGTTCATCTACACCGTTCCCAACTTCCAGAACCCGGCCGGGGTCACGATGGCCGCCGAACGCCGCCGGGAGTTGCTCCAGATAGCCCGCGAGTTCGACCTCGTCGTGATCGAGGACAACCCCTACGGGATGCTCCGGTTCGAGGGGGAGCCATTGCCCACCCTGTCCCAGATCGAGAAAGAGGAAGAGGGCGGCGTTGACCGGGTAGTTTATCTGGGAACGTTCTCGAAGATCTTCGCGCCGGGGGTGCGGCTCGGATGGGTCCACGCCCAGCCGGGGATCTTGCACAAGATCAACGTCGGCAAGCAGGGGGCGGACCTCTGCTCGTCAAACCTGGCCCAGATGATGATCTCCTCCTACTTCCAGCACGCCGACTGGCGGGCGTACGTGAAGCGGTTGAACAGCATCTACCGCGAGCGGCGCAACGCGATGCTCGACGCCCTGGCGGAGTTCATGCCCAAAGAGGTCCACTGGACGCACCCGGAGGGGGGTTTGTTCGTGTGGGCGACGATGCCGTCTTACCTGGACGCGACCAACATGCTGCCCCGCGCCATCTCGCGCAACGTGGCCTACGTGCCGGGGGAAGGCTTCTACGCCGGCAGCGAGGGCAAGAACTGCATGCGCCTCAACTTCTCGTTCGTGGAGCCGGATAAGATCCACCGCGGCATAGAGCTTCTGGCCGAGGTGATCCGGGACCACATGAAGCTTCGCAGCGACCTGGAGCGCGGCTCCCAACAGGCCTCCCAGCAGAGCCTCCGCCAGGGCTCCGCCGTCGGTACGGAGGGCTAGCCGGCCGTGGCGCGCGTCACGGTCCTGCTCGGCGGCACCTCTATGGAACGGGACGTTTCCTTCGTAACCGGCCGCCGCGTGCAGCACGCCCTCGAACGCCTCGGCCACGAGGTACACTCCCTGGACATCGAGGCCACGACCACCGAAGCGCTCATGGAGCTTGCCCCGGACGCGGCCTTTATTTGCCTGCACGGCCCCGGGGGCGAGGACGGTACGGTGCAGGCGCTCCTGGAGACCCTGGGCATCCCCTATACCGGCAGCGGCCCGCTGTCTTCCATCCGGTGTATGGACAAGGACTACGCCAAACGGGCGCTCCGGGCCGCCGGTATTTCGACCGCCCCCTTCCGGACCTTTCTACGCCGGGCGATGAACGAGATGGGGGCTGCGGCGGCACTCAACACCGCAGCGGACGCCCTGGGTTACCCGCTCGTCGTCAAGCCCGCCCGGGAAGGCTCCAGCTTCGGGTTGACCCGGGTAGAGGAGCCCGGCGGGATCCTGGAGGCGGTATACGAGGCTTTCGGCTACGACGGGAAAATACTCCTGGAGCGCTGGGTGGAGGGAACCGAGATCTCCGCCCCCATTCTGGAGTCCGTCGGGAAGCGGCCGGAGGTGCTCGGGCTGGTGGAGATCCGCCCCCAGGGAGGTGAATACGACTTCGAGGCCAAATACACCCCCGGCGCAACCTACTTCGCCATACCACCGGAGATAACCGACGCCGCCGCGAACAGCGTTGAGGAGACGGCCCTGGCCGCCTACGACACCCTGGGCTGCACCAGCTACGCCCGGGTAGACATGATCCTGGAAGGAGAAACCCCGCAGGTCCTGGACGTAAAAACCATTCCCGGCTTTACCGAAACCTCCACCTTCCCCCTGGCCGCCGAGAAAGCCGGCCTCCCCTTCGAAGAGCTGGTCGAGACCATCCTGGACGCAGCGCTCCAGACCGGAGCAACCGCCAAGCTGTAACTCCTATCCCGCCACCCGGACATCCAGAAAGCTATCCAATCTCTCCAACGCCATTTGTGCCTGCCGCTCCCGACGCTCGGGCTTGGAGACTCGACGCCCGTTCTCTTTTTTCGGAACCGGGGGAACGAGCCCCCAATTCGAGTTTATGGGTTGGAGGGTGCCCTCTTTGACGGTGATGTAGTGTGCGAGGGCGCCGGTCATGGTGGTTTGCGGCACCTCTACAAGTTCTTCGCCGCGGGCGAGCCGGGCGGCGTTGGTACCGGCGATCAGGCCCATCGCGGTGCTCTCGACGTAGCCTTCGACACCGGTTAGCTGGCCGGCGAAGAAGACCGGCTCGCCGCTTCGGACGCGCATGGTGGCGTCCAGCATCTCGTTCGATTTGAGGTAGGTGTTGCGGTGCATGACACCCATACGGGCGAAGTCGGCGTTCTCCAGGCCCGGTATCCTGCGGAACACCCGCTTCTGCTCGCCCCACTTGAGGCGCGTCTGGAAACCGACCATGTTGAACAGGCGGCCCCGCTCGTCGTCCTGGCGGAGCTGAACCACCGCGTAGGGCTCCTCGCCGGTGCGCGGGTCGGGGAGGCCGACGGGCTTCATCGGGCCGAAGCGGAGGGTCTCGGGTCCCCGGCGGGCTATGACCTCTACCGGCAGGCACCCCTCGAAGTACATGTCCTCCTCGAAATCCTTTATCGGGGAGAGCTCCGCGGTGGTGAGCGCCTCGATAAAGGCGTAGTACTGCTCCTCGTCCATCGGACAGTTCAGGTAGGCGGCCTCGCCTTTGCCGTAACGGGAGGCCAGATAGATAGTTTCTTCGTCGAGTGAATCGCGGAAGATTATCGGGGAGGCTGCGTCGTAGAAAAAGAGCGTTTCCCCGGAGAGCGCGATGATCTTCTCGGCCAGGGCGTCGGAGGTCAGGGGACCGGTCGCGACGACTGTCGGGCCGTCGGGGAGATCTGTGGCTTCGGCCCGGATCACCTCTATATTCGGATGCGAATGGACGGCCTCCGTTACGGCCCGCGGGAACCCTTCCCGGGCCACGCCCAGGGCGCCGCCGGCCGGCACGGCGTTCTCGTCGGCGCAGCGCAAGACCACCGAGCCCATCCGACGCAACTCTTCCTTCAAGAGGCCGGAAGCGGTGGTCAGGGACGTGTTCCCCAAAGAGTTGGAGCAGACGAGCTCGGCGAACTGATCCGTGTAGTGCGCGGGGGTCTGCTTTATCGGCCGCATCTCCCACAGCCCAACCTGGCAGCCGAGTTCCGCCGCCTGCCAGGCTGCTTCGCTACCCGCGAGCCCACCGCCTATTACCGTTACGTCTGCCACACACCCACCTTTCATATACGTTTGATCGGGATCGTGGGATTGTACCTTACGAGGGCAGCCGGCCGGCACGTCGAGCCTTTTCCTCCGTTGCGTACTACAGTTCTGCGCCCAAGACCCCCGATCCTCCGGTGGTCTGGTTTGTCGGCCACGCCCGGAAACGCGGTCGCGGGCGTATCGGCTCGGCCTCCAGAAGCCTCTGGTTACCGGCTTCCGGAGATCCTGAACGGCCACACCTCTCAGGACCGGGAACTACCAGGCGGTGGCGCCACCGTCCACGACGACCGTCTGGCCGGTGATGTAGGCGGCGGCGGGCGACGCGAGAAACACGACGACCCCTTTGAGGTCCTCCGGGTTGCCGAAGCGGTGGAGCGGGATGCCGTCGAGCATCTTTTCCTCGAAGTTCTCGATGAGGCCGCCGCTCATGCGGGTCGGGAACCATCCGGGGGCTATGGCGTTGACGGTTATGTCGTGGGGCGCCCAGGCCGTTGCCAGGTCGCGGGTCATGGAGATAACGGCGCCTTTGCTCGTGTTGTAGCCGACGGTCTGCATGTAGTCCGGGTCTCCGCCCAGAATCCCGGCTATGGAGGAGATGTTGATTATGGTTCCGCCGCTGCCGCGGGAGATCATGCGGCGCCCTACGACCTGGCTCATAAGAAAGGTCCCCCGGATGTTCACCGCCACTACCTGGTCGAACTTCTCCAGCGGCATCTCTTCCGCCGGGGCGCCCCAGGTGGCCCCGGAGTTGTTGACCAGTACGTCCACGGTTCCGAACGCTTCTTCGGTCTCCCGCACCACCTTCTCGACGTCCTCGGAATTGGTTACGTCGCACTCCAGGGCGAGAGCCTTCCCGCCGCGGGCAACGATCTCTTCTCTCACCTCCTCCAGGGGCTCTATCTTGCGGGAGCAGAGCATCACGTTTGCCCCCGCGTCGGCGAGGGCTTCGGCCATGTGCCGGCCGAGGCCGCTGCCACCACCGGTCACGATCGCGGTCTTTCCGTCGAGGCGAAACAGGTCCAGGGTGTCCAATTTGGTCCTTTCTCTAGCTCGGGGACGGCGGGTCGGGGGCGTCCGTGCCGGCCTCCGCGCCCGCCTTTTCCTTCTCTTCGTCGGCCAACACCCGCCGCAAGAGCTTGCCGACGGTGCTCTTGGGTAGCTCGTCGCGAAATTCGAGAGCCTTGGGCGTCTTGTACGCCGCGAGACGCTCCTTGCAGAACGCCAGGATCTCCTCCTCGGTTGCGTCAGCATCCGGCTGCTTTACGACAAACGCTTTGATCGTCTCGCCCCGGTACTCGTCCGGGACGCCGACGGCGACGGCTTCGGAGACGGCCGGGTGCTCGAAGAGAACCTCCTCGACCTCGCGCGGGTAGACGTTGTAGCCACCGGCCAGGATCATGTCCTTCTTCCGGTCTACGATGTAGAAGTAGCCGCTCTCGTCCATCGTGGCGATGTCGCCGGTGTAGAGCCACCCGTCCGGCAGCGTTTCGGCGGTTTCGTCGGGCATGTTCCAGTAGCCCTTCATTACCTGCGGGCCGGCCACGATCACCTCCCCGGATTCGCCAACCGGCAGCTCTTCTTCGCCGCTCTCGACGTCCACTATCCGGGAGTCGGTGCTCGGCAGCGGTATGCCGACGCTGCCGGGAACCCGCCGGGCAAAGACGGGGTTGAAGTGCGTAACCGGCGAGGCTTCGGAGAGCCCGAAGCCCTCCTGGATCTGGACGCCCGTCTTCTCCTCGAAGGCGTGCAGCAGGTTTACCGGCATGGCCGCCCCGCCGCTGGTGTAGAACCGGATATCCGCAAAGCCGTAGTCCGCGAGATCCGGGACGGCGTTCAACGCCATGTACATCGTCGGGACCCCGGAGAAAAAGGTAGGGCCGGTCTCCTTTACCAGGCCCGCCACCTCTTGCGGGTCGAAGCGGGGCATCAGGAGCTGGTTCAGGCCCATCTGGATACCGAACATCATCACGCACGTCAGGCCGTAGATGTGGAAAAACGGGAGTACCGCCACGATCTTCTGGTTGTTGTCGTAGGCGGAAGGGTCATCTACGAAGAAGTCCAGGGCCTGCTGCATGTTGGCCGCCAGGTTGCGGTGCGTCAGCATGGCGCCTTTGGAACGGCCCGTCGTGCCGCCCGTATACTGGAGGGCCGCAACATCCTCGACGGGGTCTATCCCGACCTCGGGCGCCGGCTCCACATCCTGCCCGACAAAGGCGTCAAAGTGCTGGTGCCCCTCGTCTAGCTCCTGCCCGTCCCGGAAGCTGACGACCACGACGTTTTTCAGGTCCGTCTGGGGCAGGACGGCCCTGACCCGCGGGTACACGTCCGAGTAGACAACGATCGTCTCGGCGCTGGAATCTCCCAGGATGTGCTGGATCTCCCGCTCCACGTACATCGGGTTTAGCTGGGTGACGATAGCCCCGAGCCTCACGGTGGCGAAGAACGAGATGACGTACTGCGGGCAGTTCGGCAGCATTAGCGCCACCCGGTCGCCTTTCTCCACGCCGGCCGCCGCGAGCGCGGCCGCTGTTTTCTCCACCAACGCCTGAAGTTGGGGGAAGCCGATCTCGTTCCCGTAGAACGACAGGGCGGTCTTCTCCTGATGCCTTTCGCAGCACCGGCGGAACAACTCGTGGAGCGTCCCCTCGAAGAAGTCCGACTCGGGCTCGGCATGCCCCTCGTATACCTTTAGCCACGGTTTCTCTGTGGTGAACACGTTGCCTCCTAACACCCCGCCCGCAGAAATATGCGCAACGGGTTCCCTATCCTGAACTCCGTTCCAGAACTATCCACCAGCAGTATTGTAAGCGAAACGCCCTCTAGCGGGAGCAAGTAGTCTGCTCATCCGGGTTTGCCGCCGGGAGCAGGGGTTGCGGAGATTGCCGGCCTTCGCGGGAATCGCGCTACGATTGCGAGGCTGCGGCGCGTCCCTCAAGGTCGGCGAGCGTGAGCCGTTTGGCCGGCTCGGAATCGATCACCGTCGTCACCGTACACGACAGATCCGGGCCAACGTGGAGCAGGCTCCCCGACTCCAGCGGCCTCCAACCCGGGTCCTCGTCCATCCGCTCCGTGGCGACGACGACGGCTGGGAGAGCGCGGAGCTCTTCCGAGCGAACGCGCACGGTTCCGGCGGCGCTGGCGTGGTCCAGATGCCGCACCTCGTGCGGGCCTCCCGCGGCGCGTTCCAGGAAGAACAAGGGATGGGTTTCCGGGTAGCGTAACGCCCAGAGGCCCTCCGGCGTGGTCAGCACCAGGTTGAGCGAGAACACCGACAGCTCGGCGGCGATCCAGCGCGCCGCCGACACGATGCCCCGTCCCACGTCTCCGGAGGAGGCTTCGATCTCCTTGGTTATCAGGGCGAAGTAGCGTTCGGAGTCGGTCTCACCCTGGACCAGGTCCAGATAACCGCCGAGCCGGCCCTCTAGCCGCCCGAGGTCCTGGATCACCCCGTTGTGGGCGAACAGCCGTCCACCCTGCTCGAAGGGATGGGTGTTCCGGGTGCTCAAGTCGCCGGTAGAAGCGTAGCGGACGTGGGCCACGAACGTACTGGATTCTTCTTCCCTGGCCGCGTGGCTGAAAGAGGCGTCCTCGTAGGCCGCTATGGGGTCCCGGAGTACGCGGGGACTTCCATCGGGCTCGAAGTAGCCGAGGCCCACCCCATCCGGCTCCTGACGGCTCTGGCGCGCCAGGCTATCCGGCGCCTCGAGCAACCAGAACGTCGCGTGGACTCTTTCCGAACCGCCGCTGAGCCCGAACAATCTACACATCTTTACCCACGTCTCCCTTACTCTCGCCCGACGAACGGTGTTTCGGGCGGCCGTACGGAACCACCAAGGTATCCAGCGTCGCACCCCGGCAGCAGCGAGTCAAGTCCGGGCACCCGCCATCGGGACGAGTCTCCTGCTCGCACCAACATCCGGGTCTCAGACGATAGCGTTTCCTTTCTGCTCGAAGACCCGGAACGCCCCGGTGCCCATGGCAACGAGTTCCCCGCCGGCTTTGTAGACCTTGCATTCAGCCGTGGCGGTGCGTCGGGTGCGATGAACGACCTCGCTGCGACAGACGATCCGGCCTCCGTTCACCGAGCCTAGAAAATGGGTGTTCATCTCTATGGTGGCGGTACGGGTACCGACCAGCGCCAGCACGGCCAGCCCCATCGCGTTGTCCATGAGCGAGGCGTAAACACCACCGTGCAACGTGCCGGCTCCGTTCAGATGAACGTCCTCTATGTCTATGTGGACCACGGCCCACCCCGGCTCGACCTCCTCGACCTTTGCCCCGATGTGTCTGGAGAAGGTCACTTCTTCGTCGAAGTACCGGGCCAACTCCTTTAGCTGGTCGTCGTTCAAGCCGTCCGCCCTCTCTCCGGTCATTTGGCACCTTTCTGTAGGATCTCATCCGCCACCCTAGCCTACACGACCCTGCAAGAGAACACCCCAGCTCTGCCGAAACCTCCGCCTTTGAATACCCGCCGCCGAAAAAGTCCTCCAACCAGCGCACCAAGGGAAGAGGAGCCGCAGAAAACTCCGGCTCCTCTTCCATAATCGCTTGATACTGATGCTAGAAAGCTACCCTGGTTTCTAGAAGCTCTCTACTAGAAGCCCCTTGGCACCCTTACTGCTACCTTGCGGGCTCCAGCCTCTACTACCTTGCCTTTGGCTACCCTTACCTGCCTGCCTCGCTGCTTCAATACTCCTAGCCGCCGATTCTTCAGCGATCGGGCCAACGCTAGCTGGTTGCCTTGTACCACGCACGCCGTGCCCCTACCAGCCTTGGTGTCTGCTACTACCACCTGCTTGCCTTGGGCCAGCCTCGCTAACGGGCTCTTCACCCTACAACTCACCAGCTTGGTCTTTGCTACTTGCCTGGCCTTAACCTTCGCCCTTACTACTGCCCTCGCGCTGTTGTTCTTGGAGTTCGGATCAGAGACATTGGAGCTCGCTCTGGCACGGTTTACCAGCTTGCCACTCCTCTTTACCTTCACGGTTATCTTCCTGGCCACGCTCTTGCCATCAGCCAGGGTGCCTAAGCTGCACACTACCTTCCTTGCTGATTGCTTCTTGCAGCCTGTAGAAGAAGCGGCTAGCTTCACGCCCCTTGGCAGGATGTCTACTATCTTTGTGTTGGTTGCTCTGTCTGGGCCGTTGTTCTTCAGGCGCAGGATGTAGGCCAGCTTCTGGCCCACGGTAGGCCTACCCTTGCTGGCCTTCTTTGTTAACGAGAGGTTTGCTTTGGCTGCTGGCTTAGACGGCCGGGGAGATGCTGGGGACTCCAGCTCGAAGGAGCCAGAGTCGCACCGGCTCGTGCCGTTTTCGTCCCCATCTTGCGGACGGCTTGCCCCCCGCTGGTCTGTGTTGGGGGACGGGCACACGTCTTCTGCCACCCGGTCCAGGGCCGGGCTGTCTTGCAGAAGGGCGTGGGTTTGGGTCGGGCCTCCGTTATCGTCCAGATCATCCAGGCTCGGGTCAGGGACCTCGTTTATGTCGCCTGACCCCTCGAAGGCATCCGCGCCCTCACCGGAGCCTATTACATTGTAGCCCCGTGAGATGAAGGGGTCTGTCACCTGGCTTACAAGGTAATCCACGTCCGAGTTTGTGTTGGCGGCTATGATAGAGGATGCTACCTCTGTGGTAGTGTTTCCCCCCGAGTCAACACGCCGCTGCCCTCGCCTTGGGGAGCGCTGTTTCGAGTGATGGTAGTGTACTCGATGATCGTGGTGCCAAGGTTGTTGTAGATGCCGCCGCCAAAAGAACCGGCAGTATTGCCGCTTGCGGTAGAGTCGCTGACCCTCAGCGTGCCATCACCATTGTAGATGCCGCCGCCGCGAGTAGCATTATTGCCGCTAATGGTAGACCTGTTGGCCGTCACCGTCTCATTGTTGGCGATGCCGCCGCCATTAGAAGCACTATTGCCGCTTACGGTGGAGTCGTTGACCGTCAACGTGGCATCATTGGCGATGCCGCCGCCATCATCACCGGTAGCGCTATTGCCGCTTACGGTAGAGTCGTTGACCGTCAGCGTGCCATTACCGTTGTAGATGCCACCGCCAAGACCAGCACTACTGCCCCTTACGGCAGATCTGTTGACCGTCAACGTGCCACCGCTGTTGAAGATGCCACCGCCGCCAAGAGAGGCATTTCCGCCGGTGATCGTCAAGCCTTCTATGGTGGCCTCCGCCCCGCTGGCTATCCGAAACACCCGGGCATTGTCATCGCCATCCACCGCTAGCGTGTCCGCTCCTGGCCCCTCTATCGTGAGGTCCGGGCCAGCCGCGGTGTTTTGAACCCTTAGCTGACCGCTCGTAAGCACGATGGTGCTGTTTGCCGGTAGATCAAAGGTTATGGTGTCGCTCGCCGCATTGCCATTGGCCAGCGTTATCGCATCCCGCAGGGTGCAGTCGTCTGGCGCCGAAGTGCACGCCCCCGCAGGGGGTGTTGCATCGCCATCATTGTCTACTACGAAGTCGTCAGCCCAGGCCTTCCCGGCTCCCAAAGTGCCTGCGACGAGCAGCGCTATCAGCATGGAACCTCCCAGCCACAACAGCATCCCTGCTCCTGGAAACCCTCTCGCGCTTCGCACGACGCCCACTACACCCGAGTCAATCAACACCGCTCCTTTCTCCACACGTCCGCTAGCCGTAGACCCACTTCGGCTCGATGGCGTTGAGCCGCGGACTCTGTTTGGGCAACAAGCAGCTTGTGATCCTCCCTCCCTTGCCGCTCTGCTTGATTTCCCGGTTATGCCTTCCGAGTCAGCGCCGGACTTCTTTGGAGATATGCCAGGCTTCGCCGGCGTTGCCCCAGTTGAGGACCACGGCCTTTTTGCCAACCGCTGCCAGCTTTTGGCGCTTTCCTACCCCCGGTCTCTCACTCCCTCACCACTAACCCTTGTAAATGTGCCGGGCAAACTCGTGCTCGGAAGCACGACAAACCAATACGACGGTAAAATAGAGCACTCGCAAACCCGGCACAAGTTGGGAGAGGCATGATTGTACGGAATCTATCTGATAGAGCTAGGAGGATGGGCTTCTTCGAACCGGCACTAAAGTGCGGCAGGAAACCTGATATGCAGGTTTACGAGGTGGGCGGCTTACAGAAAGCCGTCCGGACGGATTACCGAGCTGGTGATTGAGAGCAACAAGCATATGGCGTGAAAGGATCTTGCAAAGCAGTCTGCCTGCCGGATGCCATAGCAGACTCCATAGCAAATGCCAAAAGTCGCACACCCACACCCGCGCTACAGATATAACGCTCCGCGGGCTGGCCAAGCGTAGCTGGCGAGTACGCCGCTCAGGGATTTGTGGAGCAGTTCGATGCGTTCGCTCTTTTTTCGATCGCGCAGGTCCTTCCTACGGGAGCTTGCCGGTCAACCCAGGACGTGCTACCCGCCTTCCGGGTACTCGTAGAAACCCTCCCCGGTCTTGCGTCCCAGCTTCCCGGAGCGGACGAGGTCTTCGAGGGTTTGAGGAGGAGCGTAGTACGGCTCGCCGGTCTGTTGGTGGACGTAGGAGATCACGTCAAGCCCAACATCCAGCCCGATAAAGTCCCCGAGCTCGAACGGCCCTACGGGAAAGCCGAGACACTTCTTGACGATGAGGTCTATGTCTTCTTTCGTGGCGACACCACCTTCCACGAGCCGGACACCTTCGATGAGAAAAGGGATCAAGAACCGGTTCGCCACGAAACCCGGCGTATCCTTCTCAACCACGACCGGCTGCTTTCCAAAGGAAACTATGAGCTCCTTTACCTTCTCTACCGTTTCGTCGCTGGTGAGCCGTCCGCGAGGGACTTCGACCGCCTCCCGCACCGGCGGCGGGGTAAAGAAGTGCGCGCCGCACACCTTCTCGGGGCGGCCGGTAGCGGAGGCGAGATCCGTGATGGAGATAGAAGAGGTATTGGTCAGGATGAGGGCTTCCGGCGATAGTAGCGCATCGAGGGCTGCGAGGGATTCTTTCTTCGGCCCCACGCGCTCGACGACGGCTTCTATGACAGCTCCCGCCACGGCCAGTTCTTCCAGGTTCGAGGTCCAGTGGATGCGGTCGTAGGCGGCTTCCAGGTCGGAGATTACGCCCCGCTCCGCAAAGCGGGAGAGACCTTCCCGAACGTAGACCCGGGCGCGGTCCAGCGCCACGGGCGAGCTATCGCAGGCGGCTACCCGGTAGCCGGATTGGGCGGCGAGCTGGACGATGCCGGCGCCCATCGTGCCGGTGCCCAGGACACCGAGCGTTCGGTATCGCATTTAGAGTTCGCCCCTTTCGACGAGGGTGTTGGAGTGCAGGATCAGGGTGCGGGCCTTTTCTCCGAAGGCGGCGAAGCGCTCGTCTTTTGTCTGCCCCTTTTTCCAGCGGGCGTAGATCTGCTGCACGATCACCGCGAGCTTGAAGTAGCCGAAGACCATGTACCAGTGCATCCGGGAGAGGTCGCGCCCGCTTTTCTCGGCGTAGCGGTCCATGAACTCCTCGCGGGTCATGAAGCCGGGCGTGGCGGTAACGGTAGGCAGCACATCCCGCAACTCCTCGGGGTCGTCGGCCTGGATCCAGTAGGACAGCGAAACGGCCAGGTCGAAGAGCGGGTCTCCTAGCGTGGCCATCTCCCAGTCGAGTACGGCCCGCACCTCCTCCAGGCCCCCGGGCTCGAGAACGAGGTTGTTGAGCTTGAAGTCGTTGTGGATGATGGTCGCCGGAGGGCTCTGGGGCACGTTTGAGACGAGCCAGCCGGTCGGTGGCCCGGCGTCTTCCACGTCCCAGGTTCGGGCCTTTTCGTAGCGCCCGACCCAACCCTCCACCTGCCGCCGCAAGAAGCCTTCCGGTTTGCCTAAATCACCCAGGCCGGCCGCCGCGTAATCTACGGCATGAAGCTCGACCAGCGTGTCGCAGACCAGCGCGGACATCCTGCGACACCGCTCTCCGGTAGGCTCGAAACCTTCGGGAAAGGAATCGTCTACGACTATCCCCTCGCGATGCTCCATGACGTAGAACTCGGCCCCGATAACCGAGGTGTCGCCGCAATAGAAGTACGGCTCGGGGGCGAGCGGGTAGGCTTGGTGCAGGCGCATCAGAAGCCCCGACTCCCGCTTCATGTCGTGGGCTTTAGGGGGTACGGGGCCGAGTGGCGGACGGCGCAGGACACCCTGCCAGTCCCCGATCCTCAGCAGGTACGTGAGGTTGGAGGCCCCGGAAGGAAACTGCCTTACCTCCATCTCTCCCTCGGGCAACCCATCTATATTGGCTCTCAGGCAACGCTCGACGGCCGCCACGTCGAACGCTTCTCCCTCCCGGACCTCTATAGTCTCAGCCAAGGCAATCCTTCTCAACCCGTGCCGGGGGCGCGGCGGAGCTGCCCGTCCACCACCTGCAGGACGAGATCGCTCGCCCCCAGATCTCCGACGAACTCCAGCTCTTCCAGCCGGTCGTTTTCGAGGAACCAGCGGCCCGTCCGGCTTTGTGTCAAGGCTTCCATCTCCCTGTCCTGGTAGACCCTGGCGAGGTCCAGCGCCATCGAGGCCGCGTCGTTGAGGTCCCAGTCTTCGGTGTGCATGTACGAGAGTATGGCGGAGGCCCCGAGGAAATCCTCCAGGGTAAAACGTCCGTGGGAGCCGGCACAGATCAGGTACAGTGAATCCGTCTCCAGGGTTTCGAGGTAGTGGGCTATCGCGGGCGCGTTGCGCAGGCAGCCGACGAGCACCTGCTTCGAGGGCGCGGCGTCCGCCAGGGCGCGGGTGCCGTTGGTGGTCACGAAGATCACATCCTTACCCGCCACGGTTTCGGACGAATACTCGCCGGGATAAAAACCGAGCTCGTATCCCCTTATCCACTCGCCACCCTGCTCGCCGCCCCGCAAAACGTCCTCAGCCTCCAACGACCCCAACACCGCGTCGGATTCTTCTAGACTCTCGGCCGGGTAAACGCGGCGGGCACCGTTGTCGAAGGCGGTAACCAGGGTAGTGGTGGCCAGCAACACGTCCAGCACGACGGAGGTTGCCTCCCGCAGGCGTTCCGGCACGATCTCGTGCCGGGTCATTAACACCCGGAGCCGCTTCATTCGCAAGTCCTTCCCAAGGCTGCACCTCTCCGTCCGGGACCCGCCACATCTTACAAAACCCGCCCCCCGGGTGCACAAAGAACGCCCCTTGACAACACCCGGCCATACATATATAGTCGAAACTGACTAAACTATGATGACTATGGGGATGGAGAATGGCTTCCGGTAGAAAAGTATCGAATCCGCTGGCCCTGGCGGTTATGGCGCTGCTGTACGAGCGTCCGATGCACGCCTACGAGATGGTTTCTCTGATGCGCGAGCGGCGAAAGCACGAGTCGGTCAGGCTCAAGTACAGTTCGCTGTATTCGGTTGTGGGGGCATTGGAGCGGGAGGCCCTGATCTCCCGGCTGGAGACCTCCCGGGAGGGCCGTCGCCCGGAGCGGACCATCTACGAGCTCACCGGGGCAGGACGCGCAGAGTTCCTCACCTGGCTCCGCGAGCTCCTCGGCGAGCCGGCAAAAGAGTACCCGCAGTTCGCCGCAGGTCTTTCCTTTCTTCCCGCGCTGCCCCCCGCCGAGGTAGTGGATTTGTTTCAGGAGCGCATCCGGCGTCTCGAAAAAGAAGTCGAAACGATGAGGTCCCAGATGGGCGAGGTCTCAGAGCAGGGGTTGCCCCGGCTCTTCCTCGTGGAGCACGAACACGAGCTCATATTGAAGGAGGTCGAGCTGGAGTGGGTTCGCGGGCTCGTCCGGGAGATCCGTGCCGGCACGTTGGGTGGGATGCAGGAGTGGCAATCCTTCCACCTGGCACACTCGACGGAGGAGGACAACGAATAGACCGGGGCAGACTATGCGCCTCGAAGAAGTGGCAGTCCGCTCGCCAGTGCCGCTACCCAGCCGTCGGACTCCATTATAGAGGGGAGCTCCACGGGAGGGTTTGGAGGAACTATCCTTTCTTGCAGCCACGTTTGCCACCATCCCACGTCGTGCCACGCGCCGAACTTGTAGCCGACCCCGCGGTAAACCCCGACGGGCCGGAACCCCAGCGACTCGTGCAGGCCGACGCTCGCGGGGTTGGGGAGCGTGACCCCGGCGTAAGCGTTGTAGAAGCCCTGCAAGACCAGCCCGGCGAACAGGGAAGTGTATAGAGCCCGTGCGACACCCGTTCGACGCTCTCCCTCGCGGACGTAGGCTGACACGTCGACCGACCATTGGTAGGCAGCCCGGTCCGAATGCGGGCCGGCATAAGCGTATCCCAGCACCCTGCCGCGGCGCTCGCATACGAGCCAGGGGAAACGTCCCAGCGTGTTCGCCATCCGTTGCCGCATCTCGGCGGCGGTTGGTGGGTCCACCTCGAAAGAGATGATCGTGTCCCGGACTATGGGGGCGTAGATCTCGGCGATCTGTCCGGCGTCGCGTTCGGTGGCGAGCCTTATGACCGGTCCGTCGTTCGCTGGAGCGAGACTCATGCCTCGAAACCCCTTTCAAACAGCGCCGTCGTTTCGCTTCGACCTCTCATCCTCCGAATTTACCAGAAGCGGTTCTCGATCTCTGACTTTGCCTGGGTCCCTACGAAGAAGCCCTGCGCTTACCCTCGGCGCGAGCATCGCGAGGTACCTAATCGGGTAACACGAGGCTTCCGTCTTCGGCGAGCGGCGCGTAAGGATTCCAGGCTACCTCCCAAAGATGGCCGTCGGGATCCGCAAAGTAGCCGCTCCGCCCGCCCCAAAAGACGTCCTCCGCCTCTTTTACGATGGTGGCGCCTGCCGCAGCCGCCTCTTTGAGTGCCGAGTCGACTTGCTCCTTCTCGGCCACGTTGTGCGCCAGCGTGATACCGGAGAACCCGCCACCGGCCGGGTCGGTCTTCACGTCTGCGGCGAGCTCTTCCCGCGGATACAGAGCCAGGACCGTACCCCGGGTCTTGAAGAAGGCGATGCCCTCGTTGCTCGCCCCGGAAACGGGCCAGCCCAGGCCATCCCGGTAGAATGCGACCGCCCGCTGGAGGTCGTTCACACCGAGCGTTACGATGTTTACCCTGGGTTCCAAGATCTTCGCTCCTTTTTCGGAAGGTCGCAGCGGGCTAATTGTCCCGGCCGTCTACGCCTTTTTCACCAGGTAATCTCGTCTGCCCGGCGGTGAGGGCTTCCACATCGCGCTTGATAGAGCGAAGTATTTCGCGCCGGATCAAACCGCTAAACGGCCCGACCACCGTCCAGTAGAGCCTGAAACGCCTCCTGCTCGCGCTGTCCAGGCACCGAACCCGGGTCTCCGTGGCGAGCAGCGTGGCGCCGGCTTCCGATTCGGAGAGCGAGAAGTTCCAGACGGCTCTGGCGTACCCCGGCTGCCGGAAATCCCGGAAGTCTTTGGCCTCCACCCGCACCAGGTCTCCCGTAGGGGTCCAGAACCGTCCAACCAGGCCGAGCAACAGCTCTTCCCCGGGTCGCTCGCCCAGGAGCACGAACCCGGTGTCTAGCAGCCCATCGAGCGTAAGCCCGAGGCTTCCAACCCGGCGCGCGGAAGATCGGGCCAGAATGGCGGGAAGGCTCCGCAGCGCGAAAAGGCCTCGGATAGCGGGCGAACGCGACATGTCCAGCTCGCGCACCGACTCGTAGACCCGTCCGCGCGACGCCCGGATTGCCGTCCGGTGACGCTCGACGACATCGTACTCCGGCAAGTACTCGTCTATCAGGCGGGGGGCATACAAGCCGAATCTCCTGGTCAGGTTCCAGACAGCCTGATTCTAGTAGCCCGAGGCTATTTCCACCGAAGACACCGGCAAACCGATGAACGCACCATAAGACTCGGCCAGCTCGACAGCTCTTTCTTCCGATTCACCGAGCTGCGCAAAGGGAGCCAGTGTCACGTCGATAGAGTTCTTTTTGAGTTTCCGCTTCCAGGTACCGACGACCCGGCCGTCCACGACGATCACCGGCATGAAAACACCGTTCTTGCCGGGAACGATCCTGGAAGCATGTTCTCCGGCGAGCACGGCGCTGCGGTCTTTGTAGCCGATCACGTATTCGTCAAAGCCCGGGAGCAGGTGAACACCAATACTCTCGGGTTCTGTACGGCCCGGAGCAACGTTCGCCGTCCAGTATTCTTTGCCATCGATCTTCTCTGAAACAAGTTCCGGTGTTGCCGCCTCGATCCCCGACCTGGTCTCGGCTATGGTTAGTCCCGCCCACCGGGCAAAGTCGTGAACGGTTGCGGGGCCGTGGCCGGCGAAGTAGCGTCTGGTGAGCTCAGCGAGTGATTCCTCTCGGGACAACTCCCTGGAATCCGGCACCCAATCGTCCAGCAGCCCGAACGTTTGCTGTTTGTCTCGCATCGGGCCCATACAGATCAGGCCGGATTGCGCCAGGTACCACAGGATATGGTAGCCGCGTTGCTTCTCGGTACTGATGCCCGAGTCCTCCAGCAACCGCATCACGTCCGGCCGTGACAGCCGCTCGCCACCATTGAGCGCGTCGTAGAAGAGATCCTTGCAGCGCTCCAGGATCTTCCGGTCCAGATCCAATTGTTCCAGCCGCCGGTCGTCCCTGGCAAGCATGCGCGACGCGCACAGCTCCAGCATCCACCGGGCGTTTTCCGGGGGCACGAAGTGGATCGTGCCCCGCATCGGCCAGGTCCGGACGATTTTTCCGTCAGCTATGGACCGTTCGACGTCCGCTATCGTCGCGGATCGCAGGCGCGAGCCGATCGCCCACAACGCCTGCGCGTAGTCCTGGGCCTGAACGGCGCCCAGCCAACACACCACCTCTTCCGGTTTCCCGAATCTCTCGCCTTCGATACGCTGGTTGAACAGTCGCTGACGAGCAACGTCC
>JBHJHC010000056.1:0-62290 GCA_050331175.1 Rubrobacteraceae bacterium
GAGGAAGCTGACCGGTGCTCACCTGGTGGCGTTGGTCAGAGCTGGAGCCGAATTCAGAAACGGAGAGTTGGTAGAAGGAACTGAGGAGAAGGTAGCCGCGTGATTCCGGTATCCAATCCACAACTCTTGACGATACCTCGCAAGAGAACGGATGGTAGCCATAAGAATGAGTGTTGCAAAAGCTCTTCGTCTTGTCTATAGTGCTTCTGGGAACTTATTGGCAAAGCTAGGGGTTAGGAGAATAATGGTACGCCGCCTCGTGGTTTACGCTTCATTGGTCGTGCTCGCGCTAGTCCTTGTGTCTTGTGGACCTCCCGGCGGTGGTGGTGATCAAGGTGGAACCGGAGGCGGGACCGGCGGTGGAGGCCAACAGTTCATCACCATAGGAACTGGTGGACAATCTGGCGTCTACTATCCTACTGGGTCTGCGCTCGCCAGCGTGTGGCAGAGCAACCTGGATGTGACCACCTCCGTAGAGTCTACCGGAGCTTCGGCAGAGAACATCAACCTGCTCGACCAGGGACGCATTCAGGTGGCCCTGATCCAGGCCGACGCCGCCTCCCAAGCCTATTCGGGTACTGGAGCTTTCGACAAGAAGATCCGGTCTTTTCAAGCCATGGCGGCCCTCTACCCCCAATACGTTCAAATTATCACCACGGGGGGAACCGGGATCGAGACTATCCAGGACTTGCAGGGTAAGAACGTTGCTGTTGGTTCGCCAAATAGCGGTGTCGAGCTAAACGCCAGCACGGTTCTGGACGCCTACGGAATAACCTACGATGACTTGTCGGCCCAATACCTCTCGTACAGCGAGGCTATAGATGGTATGAAAAACGGCACCACGGATGCGGGTTTCTTTACCTCCGGATTGCCCAACCCGGCAGTTACCGACCTGTCAACCAGCGCGGAGGTGCGGGTAGTCCCGGTCGATGGCGAAGGGGCGCAAAAGTTGCTGGATGCATACTCCTACTTCAACGAGTCTTCAATACCAGCCGACACTTACGGCAACTCGGAGGATGTTCCAACACTCGACTTCAACAACCTGCTCGTTGTGAGCAAGGATCTGTCCGAAGATATGGTGTACGAGCTAACGAAAACCATGTGGGACAATATCGGCCAGGTCCAGAACGCCCACAATGCCGCGGAAGAAATCACGCGAGACACCGCGCAACAGTCCGTGCCCATACCGTTCGCTCCGGGCGCCAAGCGCTACTACGACCAGTAGGCCCGGGATTGAGTGGGCAGTAGACACCAATGCCGCCGCCCGGGGTGCTTGAGAACAGGCGGTTCTTGAGGGTCGCCTTCATCTCTTTGGCGATCGTCCTCGCCGCTGCCTGGTTGCTAGGGCCCGTCCGGTACGTTGAGGTTTTGGATCGGGACTCCGGAGAAAAGTACTTTGCTCAGCCCGTGCAAGAGGGCGACCTTGTCCGACTTTCCTGGGTCCACTCCATTGAACACACGCCCTGGGTAGAGATGTACCGGGTTTCGAACGGCCAGTTGGCGCTGAAAGAGAGCCGGATCAAGTCTTTCGGAGCTGGGGTAGATCAGGTAGCGCCGGAGGTCGCGCACAGAAACGGTTGGGTGATACTGCGGGGTACGGAACGCATATTTCCCGCACTCCATCTTATTTACTCCCGCGAGGCGGCCTACGATCTGCGAATAGCCGGTAGGACACTCGACTTACAGGAGCGGATTCCCCATCACGCCGCGATCAGGGTCGGGGTAAAGCAAAGTTCCCGGGCGTTGTGGTGGTTTGAGCGAGATACACGAGGAGGGTAGGCTGCATGGCGCAGAACCAGGAGGAAGGGCCAGGCACCGCGCAAAGCGGCGCTGAGGTGACGGAGAAGTACAGTCCGGAAGCCAGGTATCGGCAATTTCGCTCTCGCGTACCCAAGCTGGCAGTCACCATCCTGGCCGTCGGTCTAGCTCTCTATTCGTTGTATGCAGTTGCCTTTCCTTTCCTCAGTGCCCACCAGCACCGGGCTATTTTCCTCTCCGCCATCATGGCGCTGGCCTTCTTGCTCTATCCGCCGTTCTCCGGAGCTGCACGGGACAAGCTGCCCTGGTACGATGCTGCGCTGGCAGTACTTAGCTTCGTACCGGGACTCTACGTAGTGGTGTTCTTCCCTCAAATAGTTTTGCGGGGGACTAGCACGTATAATGGTGTAGATCTAGCAATGGCAATATTGACGATTGTTCTGGTGTTAGAGTCCACCAGGCGCCTGATGGGCCTTGCTTTGCCGTTGTTGGGCGTAGCCTTTCTCCTCTATGGATATCTGGGACGGATAATCCCGGTAAACATTTTCGCCCACCGCGGATATGCGCTCGAAGACTTGGCCGCGTTCATGTATATGGGTATCGACGGGATCTACGGCGTTCCTACCCGGGTAGCAGCCACGTATATTATCCTGTTTATCATCTTCGGGGCCATCATGGCCAAGAGTGGTTTGGGACAATTTTTCAACGAGATGGCGATGGCGATAGCCGGACGCTCGAAAGGAGGGCCTGCCAAGGTAGCCGTGATCTCCAGCGGTTTTATGGGCTCGATCAACGGGTCGGCGCTTGCAAACGTAGTCTCTACCGGCGCCTTGACCATACCGCTGATGAAGCGTGTCGGCTACCGGGCGACGTTCGCGGGGGCGGTCGAGGCGAGCGCGTCGGTAGGAGGGCAAATACTCCCACCCATCATGGGTGCCGCGGCCTTTATCATGGCGGAGACGCTAGGAATCAGCTACACGGTTGTTATACTGGCTGGGATTTTACCGGCTCTCCTGTACTACTCTGCAGTCATTACCCAGGTACACCTGCGGGCCGACCGAATGGATCTGACCGGCATGCCCGAAGAAGATGTTCCCAAGGTTACGGAGGTCTTGAAAGAGCGGGGCCACCTGATGTTTCCACTCTTGTTTCTCATCTACATGCTGTTTTTCGCGAACGTGTCGGTTACGTTCGCTGCTTTCTGGACGATTTTGGTGACTCTGGTCGTTGCCCAAATCCGAAAGAGTACCCGCATGAGCGTCCGCGAGACTATTCAGGCCCTGGAGGATGGAGCCCGCATGACCATCGGCGTAGCTCTGGCGTGCGCCGCAGTCGGGCTTATCATCGGGGTAGCGGCGCTTACCGGGTTTGGCCTCAAGCTAGCCTCCGGCATTATCGCCATTGGCGGAGCGAGTCTTTTCTTGAGCCTCGTGTTCACGATGTTCGCGTCTATTGCGCTTGGGATAGGGTTGCCTTCGATACCCGCCTACATAATCACCGTCACGGTGGCGGCTCCGGCACTGGTTCAACTGGGAGTCGAGGATCTCACCGCCCATATGTTCGTCTTCTACTTCGGAATTTTCGCTAATCTTACTCCCCCAGTCGCTCTTGCCGCTTTTGCCGCCGCAGGACTCTCCGGAGCCAACCCGATGACAACGGGCTTTCAATCCTTAAGGCTGGCTGTCGCGGGCTTTATAGTACCGTACATGTTCGTGTACTCGGACACGCTGCTCCTGAACAACGTAGACCAATGGACTCAAGCTATCCCGGTAGCTTTGACGGCCATAGTGGGTGTACTGATGCTTGCCGTGGCCATAGAGGGCTATATCTTTGCGGCCGTGCCGTGGTTGTTGCGGGGATTGTTGATCGCCGGGTCCCTACTGCTTATCTGGCAGGGCATCCTGACGGATGCAGTGGGCATCACAATAGCCGTGGTAGTTATGCTGTGGCAGTGGCGCCAGGGGCGGCAGAAATCGGAGCCCGCTACTGAGTAAGACCAACAGCTTCTACAACCACCAAATAGTTGAACTTGCGTACCAGTCAATCGGATTTAGGATGGGCCGCATCGTAACTACTGACCCGGTGCACAATCCATTGCTTCAACCGCAGCAACGTCCACGTCCGGTAGCGCATGCGAGTAAGCATTCAGGGTGGGGCTTACATCGCCGCGTCCTGGCAGTTCCTGGACGAACTTCCCGTGTACGCCCTGCTGGTGTAGCAGCGTGGGGCAAGGGTGGCGGGGGTTGTGGAAGCGGGTGTCGGGAAGTCCGGTCCGCTGGAGCCGGAGCTTGAGGTGGCCGGATCAGGTTGCCCGGCTGCCCGGATTTGAGCGAGCATGAAGTTGCGGATTGCGCGGATCTAGAGAGTAACCTCAGGGGGCGAACTCAGGTCTCCTCTTTGGGAGTAAACCTCACGTCTTCGGAGCCCTGGCTCCGCCACACTCGGGCACGGGCAGGCTCCGTGGTGGCTACTACCGAGCCGTCTTTTACCACATACAGCCGGGCGGGTGTGAGGCGCAGCGTCTCGAAGGGATCCGGGGCGTCAAATATGACCAGGTTGGCGGGTTTGCCTTCCTCTATGCCGTAACGTTCTTCGACGCCCAGCGTACGCGACGCCCGCTCCGTGATGAATCCGAAGACGGCGGCGATTTCATCTTTGCCGCTCATCTGTAGAATATGCAGGGCCATACTCGCTGCGCTCAGCATGTCTCCCCGGCCCAGCGGGTACCACGGGTCCATGATGGAATCGTGGCCCAATGAGACATTTACTTCTGCTTTCAGCAGCTCCTTTACCCGCGCCATCCCACGACGTTTCGGGTACGTGTCGGCACGCCCCTGCAGAATGATGTTGTCGAATGGGTTTGCCACGACGTTTACGCCGCTCCGGGCCAGCAAGCGGAGTAGCTTCGAAGCGTAGGCGTTGTCGTAGGAGTGCATGGCAGTGCAGTGGCTTGCGGTTACCTTTCCCTGTAGCCCGTTTCGGATGGCGTTGGCGGCCAGGATCTCGGTGAAGCGTGAGTTCGGGTCGTCGGTCTCGTCGGTGTGGCAGTCTATTGGACGGTTGTATCTGCGGGCCAGTTCACAGGCGAAGTGGACGTCTTTCTCTCCCAGTTCGCGGGTGAACTCGTAGTGGGGAATTCCCCCTACCACGTCGGCTCCCAGAGACAGGGCTGTATCCAGGAGGTCCGGGACTTCGGGAGAGGAAAAGATGCCGTCTTGGGGAAAGGCGACCAGCTGAAGTTCGCAGACGTCGCGGACTTCGTCGCGCAGCTCGATCAGGGCCCGGAGTGCGACGAGGTTCGGATCGCACACGTCCACGTGGCTTCGGATGAACAGCGTCCCCTGGGCTACCTCCCACTTTATCGCCTGCAGCGCCCGACGCTTCACGTCTTCCCGGGTGAGATCTTTCTTGCGCTCACCCCAGAGTTGTATTCCCTCAAACAGGGTGCCGCTCTCGTTGTAAGCCGGGTCGCCCGCCGTCAAAGCTGCATCCAGGTGAACGTGGCTGTCTATCAGGGGCGGCGTCACGAGGCGTCCCGCCGCGTCGATCACTCGTCCGGCATCATAGTCGAGATCGGGGCCGATACGGCGGAAGATCCCGCCCTCGATAGCTAGGTCAACGAGCCGCCCACCAGGCAGCCGCGCGTTGTGTATTAGCAGGTCCACGGCAACTATTCTACTTGCGTTACACTCGAATGAGGAGGTCCCCGAAACGACAACGACCCGGTCGAAATCCAGGTACGATCCGGAACGGCCACGATCCTTTTGCCAGGAGGATACTGGACGAGAGTCGCGTGATTGAGCCTTGCTTTAGATGGCGTTGACTGCTATAGGTAGAGTCGGCTAAAGTATCTGAGGAAGAAGCTATTCGAGGGAGTTGTGGACGATGATCGAGGTAATGCTTTTCGTCAACATCGGATTGCTCGTGATCGGCAGCGTTACCTTAACCCTCGCGGTTGTCGTCTTGCAGAGGGCGCGGGGGTACGTGGAGTTGGCGGAAAAACGCCTGGAGCTTCTGCGGCAAGGACAGGAGCGCTCTCTGTCGATCTTGCGGGAGCTGCAACACTCAGGAGGAGAAGTTGGTGCCCATCAGGAGACCCCGGTGCCAGCGGTCCGAGAACGGAAGGAACAGCGGGAGGCCGAGGTAAAGATCGCCCGGCTAGAAAAAGAACTCCAGGACATCCGCAACGCCAGCGGCAGCGGGATCGCGGTGGAAACTGGTTCAACACGTTCGGAAAATAACCCCGGGGGCGAGGAGAAAACGTCGGGGTACCTGGCGGTAAAGGAGCCGGTGACTTTCGAGGATTCCGGGGATGTGCGAGCCTCGCCACCGGTGGAGGTCCGGGAGCCATCACCCGCCGGAGGCCCGAACCAGGACTCAGGAAAAGGGGAAACTGGCTTCGTGGTCAGACATGCCCACCCTGACGACGACGTCAACCCTCGGAAAGAGACCGCGAACCAAAGCGGCGCGCAGGGTTCCCCGATCAAGATGTTCCAGGAGCACTACCACAGATACCTCGAGAACTACGAGGGCTACGTCAAGCTGATCGAAAGGCTCTGCAAGCTTCGGGACGAAGAGCAACCGCCCGCCGGGTCGCCCGCGGATCGTGAGTGGCAGCAGCGGGTGGGCCGGCTACAAGACGGTATACAAAGGACTACCGGGCGCCTGGATATCCTGGAGCAGTACAACCCGGACCTTGCGAGCGACGAACGCGTCTCCCGCCGGGCCGAAATAGCCCAGAGCTACTCCGCACTCGAAAAGAGATTGCCCGGCTCAGAGAGCTTCTAGACCGCTACTTTCCTGGTAAAATCTCGCTGCGCGCAGTGCGCCCGTGGTGGCCGTAGCTCAGTCGGTAGAGCATCGGATTGTGGCTCCGAAGGTCGCGGGTTCGAGCCCCGTCGGTCACCCTTTCGAATTGCCGATAGATAAGCAGAGTACTGCGAGTTCAGAATCTGTCCAAATTAGTCTTCGGAAACCGATGGCAGCAGTGCGGCAGCAGTAGAAACAAAACTGGGAGACTCGTACCTATTGTCAATTACCGAGAAGTAGTAGGGAAACTGCTACTAGCAATCTGCGACTTGCACCCGTAAAATACTTGGGACAATTAAATCTTCCCAAATCGGAACGGTGTAGCCGAGCAGTACTACGCTCCGCGATTACTAGCCTGAGGCGGGAAACTGACCGAGGGAGGCCGCTAGCACCTGCCGATCTCGATTGGAAAGGAGGTAGCCTCTTGGCTGCTGACACTACTATTGGCCGTGACGACTATGGTCGTACCCTCAACATGGGGGTTAAGAACACTGGTTTTCTGCTGGATAGGCTCGGACAAGATTGCGCACCGCTTCAGTATCTTCGGGAGCTAACACAGAACTCTATTGAAGCGATCCAGGCTACGCCCACGGGTCGTGGACAAATAGCTTGGGACCTCGATTACAACATCCTCGAACTTGAGGGCTACTACAAGCTCTCCATAGTCGATACCGGAGTTGGTATGACGGGCGAGGAAATGGTTCAGTACATCAACCATCTGTCAAGCTCAATGCATACTCAAAGCTACGAAGCAAACTATGGCGTTGGCGCCAAGGTTGCCGCTTTGACCCGTAATCCAGAAGGTCTCATTTATTTATCTTGGAAGAATGGCCAAGGATACATGACGATTCTTTGGCGAGATCCTAGAACTGGCGAATACGGATTGCAGCAATTGAAACGCCCGGATGGATCCTACGCTCACTGGATAAAGATGAGCGACGACGTGAAGCCAGATTTGATTCAGGATCATGGTACGATGGTGACTTTATTAGGGGTTTCTGCAGACACGAATACCATTGATGCGCCCGAAGAGGCACTATACCCTTCTCGATGGATCACGCGCTACCTCAATACCCGGTATTTCAGACTTCCAGAAGGTATAGCGATAAAGGCGATTCGGCCCGCGACAGGTAGGCAGAATCTCGAAGATCAGAGGGCAAATGACAACATAGCTGGGCAGGAGTTCATTCTCGACAAGCATTGCCTAGCCTCTGGATCCGTTGACCTTTCCACTGCTCACGCACGTTGGTGGATCATGCCGACAGAAAAAGAGTTCGGAGACTTCGGTGGGTACAAGAATCGCTTCCATATAACCGGGCATTCAGCTGCACTATATCAAGATGAGTTGTACGAGATGGTGGTTGGTAATGCTGGTACGGTTCGTCTGCAACACTTTGGAGTAATCTTGGGATACAACAGAGTTGTGATCTATGTGGAGCCCAAAAGCGTTCCTGGCAAGGTACTTACCTCCAATACAGCCCGTACGCAGCTATTGATAGATGGAGAGCCTTTACCGTGGGCTGAGTGGGCAGCAGAGTTCCGTGAGAAACTGCCGCAAGAGATCAGAGCTCTTATAGACGAGGTAGCGGGGCGCTCTCTCATGGCAGACCACAAGAAATCAATCCGCGACCGCCTAAAGAACCTAATCGACGATCTCTTTAATCTCAAGAGGTATCGGCGCAAGGCCGGAGGTAAGCATGCCGTGACGGAGGAGGTTGTCGGAGGGACACCCTTCGAAAACCGTAATGGTGCGAAGAATAGTGAAGGCAGCGGTGGAAGTAGCGGCGGCCGCGCTGGTGGACTCTACGCAGTATTTGCGGACTATTCTGGGGATGAAGGGGAAGAGGTGCAAAACGACAAATTCCCCAGTGTCCAATGGGTCACTGAGAAAGACGGGTCCCGCGAACCGCCGGATTTGGACGGTAGAGCTGCGCGATACTTACCGGAACAAAATACGCTGGTAGCGAATGGAGATTATCTTGGATTTGTCAGTATGATAGACCGCTGGCAGGAGCAATACGCCTCTATTCCCGGGAGCGAGTCGATCGTAAAGGATACTGTGAGGGAGTGGTTTGAGCAATCCTTGGTAGAGGCCGTTCTAGGAATGGAATCTCAGAGGGGCTTGAAGGAATGGAACCAGGCCGATATGGAGAGAGCTCTCAGCGAAGAGGCACTAACTGCTGCGGTGATGCCCAGATATCATATTGACCTCGCAATAAGGAGAATACTAGGTCAGAAGATAGGATCCTTGAAAGATAGGACGGCCGGATAAAGCATGTGGCGGACCTTTCTCTATTCAGTGGACAACAACCCATCTAGCGTGCTCGGCGCTAGTGGCTAAAGGCATAGTAGCGTTGCAGTTTAGCCGAACGCATCGTCGAGCCCGCCGACCTCGTCGTCGTCCACTTCGTCCAGGAGGTGGGAATAGGTGTCCATCGTCTGCACTATGGAAGAATGCCCTAGCAACGACTGGATGATCTTAGGCCGCCGGCCCTGGTTGAAGAGCTCGGTTGCAAAGGTGTGGCGTAGGCTGTGAAAGGTGAAACCTTTGTCTCCGAGCTCGGCCCGCTCCAAGAGCTTCTTATAATCGCGATAGTACAGGTTGTTGTGATCCAATGGCTTGCCGACTTGGTTAGGGAACACAAGGTCGAAGTCTTCCCAGAGGTCTCCGAGCCTGAGCCTCTCTTCGTTCTGCCGGGTCCTATGGGCGCGTAGGGCGGCAACGGCGGTCTTGCTGAGGGGCAAGGACCGTCGGCTCGCCTTGTTCTTCGTGGGGCCGAAATCTAGCCCGTGGTGTGTGACTTTGAGCGCCCGGCGAACTGACAGCCGACGCTCGTCGAGGTCAAGGTCCGTCCACTTGAGCCCTAATAGCTCGCCCTGTCGGAGCCCCGTATGTACTGCCACGACATACAGAGCTTCGTTTCGCCCGCCCCTGGCTGCATTGAGTAAGGTCCGCACCTCTTCCGAAGATAGGGCCTTGATCTCTTTCCGGTTGCGGCTGCTGCGTGGCCTCTCGCCTTCCGCGACGTTGCGGGGTATCAAATCGTCCCGCACGGCTTGCGAGAGAGCTTTCTGGAGCGTTACGTGGATGTAGTCTACGGACCGGGGAGAAAGGGTCTCACCTTTCGCACTGTAGAGAGCGCGGACCTCGGTCCGGGTCAGGTCCCGGAGTTTCTTCCGGCCGATTGTGGGGGAGAGGTGCCTGTTCACAATGCCCTCGTAGCGGACGAATGTGCTGTGTGCCATCTTTCCGGCAGTTACCAACGGCTTGAGGGAGTCTGTCAGCCACCGCTCTAAATAATCCACGACGGTGAGTTCGCCAGCGTCCAGTATCACGCCGCCAGAGGCGTTCGCCCTGGCCACCGCCAAAGCTTCACGGGCCTCGGTCTTCGTCTTGCCGGAGACGTAGCGCCGCTTGCCATCAGGTCCGAAGTACGCACCGCGGTAGCTCGTGATCTTCCCTTCCTTGTTCTTCCGTGGAAACACATCTCCGTCACCGTTGGCTCGTGCTTTCGCTCTAGCCATTGCCTAGCTCCCTTCGTCATCATTCTGGGTGCGTCTCTGCTCGCGCTCACTCGCCGTGGAGATCCTGACCTCTTGATTTTGACGACTGACAACCCTATGAAAGTCCTTGTCAATGCTTTTCAGGGCTTTCGCGATGTCCTCAACACCCTTTTCGGCTCCGAAGCTGAGTGATGCCGTCCGGATCGGGTTGATCGTCCACAGCGTTTCATAGTAGTCGCCTGCAAGCGATTCGTACCTGCTGGTGATCTTAAGACCGCTTTCGAGTCCGAGCTCTCGGAGCAAGGAGTTTAGGGATATGAGGCTATCCCAGGCGGTTGATATCTCCGCACCGGGAGCCAGAAAATCTATGCCTTCCTCAAACATCGGTAGCTTGTCCAAAGTCGGTATTTGTGAGTCGCCTTGATTCCACGAGATCGGCATCGGGTCGGAAAAACTAAAGCTGATGTTCCTTGCCGCGCCCTTTCCGATGTTCCGCACCACTACGCTCACCAAGGGCGCACGACCATAGTCCGCGTCTACTATGACCTGAGGCTGTTCCTGGGCGATGCGCGTCTCTCGCAACTCTCTTACCTGCGCAAAAGCTGTGACCGCGAGAGCGAGAGTGCCGATAGCTGCTGCAACCTGGGCGCCGGCTACGATGCCGGCGTTGTTTACTATCGCAACCCCCAGCAGAACAACTACTATTGTTGCAGCTACCCACAGAAAGGATTTTTCCTTAGCGGACAAACTGTGATAGATGTCGATCATTAGACGATAGCCTCCTTTTTCCTTATACAACTTGGACAACCTGAAAAGCGCGCTGCAGCTTCCCTAGTCACTGCCTGGGTCGGCTCCGCACGAGTTCTTCAGGCTGTACGTTCAGGGCCACCGCCAGCTTTCTAAGCGTCCTAGGTTGTGCTCCCCGTTTGCCATTCTCCAAATGCCAGATAGTGTTGTAAGCAACACCGGAGCGCTCCTCTAGCTCGCGCAGCGTTAGCAGTCTTTGCTCGCGTAGTGCTCTAAGTCTCTGTACGTTCACCTCGACCATTCCAGTAGTCTAGTCATATCCAAATTATAGCACAATTTCGTAGACAAAACACAAACAATACAGTATAATGTGTTTGTCGGACAAAGAAACAGCCCCGCAGGTGGTGACGCACCTCGGGGCCCGGCCCACAGACCTAAAGGAGGACATGTGGACACACAGAGTTTAGTCTCGAAAAGGTGCCGAGACCACGAAGCAGAGTACCGTGAGTATCTGGCGTTCATGGCCGGTGCGGAAGAGGAGCTGAAGGCAGTGCGCGGTTACGGGATACTACCGTCTGAGCGCGAGGAATACTCGCGGGAGTTCTACGCGCCAAGCTATCGTTCAGAAACCAAGATCTAGGAAAGGAGAGGTACGAAGCTGCTGCTAGAGATCGAGGACCTTGGAGAGGACGTGCCGAATGCTTTCCACCTAGTAGACAACTCCTGAGCATCGAATTGGTCTGGCCGGGGCTCTACGAGGCTCCGGCTCTTATTTGTGTCAAGTCTGAAAAACTGCTAGATTTGAACCGATAACTTCACGGATAGACGTTATCTGTGTCGCGGGGAGGAGAAAAATGCCACGCTGGTTGAAGATTACGGGGATAGGATGTGGTGGGCTTCTAATCTTGGGAGCGCTATTCATCGTGGGCCTTGTGGCACTAGTGGCACTTGTACCTACAGACACCACAGGATCGGGCCAGGGAACTGGCGGCAACCGGGAGGGGCAAAACGGGCAGTCAGAAAACTCTGGGGAAACTTTTACCACAGAGAACTACGGCCAACTTTTCGCTGACCCAGATGCTTATTCTGACGCGGAGGTGGATGTTACAGGCCAGCTATTCGTGCCACCGGAGCGAGAGGGTGGCGAGCTGGCGTTTCAGATATGGGTGGATCCGGAGAATGCGGAATGGAACACTGTCGTCTATTCTGAAAATTCTGACCTAGAGCTCAAATCAGATGACTATGTAAGGGTCAAGGGCAGCGTTCTGGGTTCACTTTCGGGCGAGAACGCGTTCGGCGGTGATGTCGATGCCCCGACGATCGAAGCACGCGATGTCGAGGTTATCGACGCGGCTGAAGCCATTGATCCTGCCCAGAAAAGCATAGACGTTGGTCAGACCAGAGAAGACCAGGGTTTTTCGATTACCCTGAACCGGGTCGAGTTTGGGGAGAATAGTACGAGAGCATACGTTACGGCGCGAAATGGCACCAACTCCACGGCTAGCTTCTACACTTTCGATGCAAGGATTGTGCAGGGCTCGTCCCAGGTAGATGTTTCAGAGGACCTCTACGTATACGACCTGCAAGAGCCACAGGAGGATCTGGCGCCAGGAGTGCAGACTGAGGGCGTGGTAGTCTTCGGCCGCGTCGATGCCTCGCAACCCTTCAATGTGCGGTTCGAGTGGTTAAGTGAGAACTTCAATATCACTCCTAAACCTTTAATGTTCACGGTGACACCATAGCCGTTCCGTGACCACCTGGGTGGGGTGGGGGTAAATCGAGGCAGACCGGATGTTCAAGCAATCCCCCGGTGCGCGAAAGAATGCGAGCAGTTTTTCTCAAATCTGGGGCATCTCCATATCATCCGCCAAGTGGCGTAGCCTGATATCGCTGTGCATGGTATGTTTTTCTTAACAGTTCTTTAGAAACTCTGTTCGGAACGGGTATATTAGGAGTACGACGAAAACGACCGAAACGACGAAAGGGTTTGACTTCCGGGCTTTGGTCGTATTTGTCGTTCATGTCGTAAGTGTTCGCTTCTCAGGAAGCGTGAATCGCATAGATGAATGGGACTCATCAAGCTGCTGCTTTGTTGTCGGTTTGGTCTATGTATAGCAGACGTCTCCACCTTGCCTCTTCGGTTGCTGCCAGCCCTTCACGCCGCTCTATTCCGCATTTCCTCAAAGGCCCTGACGCCTGCCCGCACGAACTCCCGTATGGCGGAGCGGTACGCTTTTCGGTCTTCAGCCACACCCGCGCCGATTATTTTCTCTTCCCACTCCTCCAGTACGGAGAGATCAGCCCCGCCAACGTAAAGTCCAGCAAGGTGGCGGAGGGCTCTGGAGGCCAGTTCGCCAGCCCACTCTACATCCCACGTTGCGGCGGCCGTGTTCGGCAAGAGGTTACGGGCCAATTCCCACAGAGCGTCCTCTACGTCCTCCAGACTGTGCTCCCGTCCCCGGCTCTTTAGTTCATCGCGGAACCGTCCTGCCTGGGAGCGTAGCCGGAGGCTCCCCGACTCGCAGCAGCTGTCGAAAAAGCCGCGCCATTCGGACGAATACCAAAGCAGACCCTCAAGTGCTCTACGTGCTCCTGTCGTGTGCGAAGGCGGTGCGATTCCTGAATGGGCGGTGGCCGGAGGGCCGTTCGCCTCTCGGGATCGCTTCGCCAATTGCAGATACTTGCTCACGGTGCAATCCTTTCTATAGGTGTGAGAGGTACGACATAAACGACAAAAGGTGGAACAGGCACGACCCTTTGGTCGTATTTGTCGTTTATGTCGTAGATCGTTCACCGTGCAAACCACTTCTCAGCAGGCCGGCCGCCAGTCTCTTCGGATACCTCGTAGGCACGCTCCAGGTCAAGTAGCAGAATAAGTGCTTGCTCGATGCGCTCGGCTAGTTTATTCCGCCCAAACAAGTTCCGGATCTCCGTCCGGGTCATCCCGTTCTCGCCGGCTGCTCTGAGAGCTTCGAGGATCGAATCCGCCACCGAGTCTCCCGTGGCGTCTCCGAAGATGTAGCGGACACTCTCTTCCGTGTAATCCCAGAGGGCAAGCGCCGCTTCGAGATGTTCGCGCTCGATATAGTGGGACTTGTCCATAGCGGCATAGAGAGCCGCCAGCCTGAGCACCTGAGCCTCGGCCCGGCCCACTACCGCACCGTAGAGACCCGGCTTACCCTCCGAGAGGACCCCGTACACCTGCGACCAGGCTTCGCGGGCACTTTTCGCCCAGGTGATCTCTCCCACCCCTGCTGCAAAGTCTAAAGCAGAGCGAAGGCGCTTCACTACAGGCGCTGTATCCACGGTATGCCACTCTCCACCGAAGGGCAGTATCTTGGAACGTCTCACGAGCAGCCAGATGAAGCGGTTTGCAAACCCGTTGGCGGTTTCGGTCCCGGTCAGATGCCGTAGCAACTCGGTCTTTGTGATATGGCCGATAATGGAGATGTGGGCGCTCGTAGACTTCATAGGGTTGTTGCGGGTGAGTACCTGGAGACGGTCGCCGTCCCACCCCTGCCGGATGATAGGCGACAGGGTGTTACCCTCCCTGCCCATCACCTTTAAGACGCTAGCAAACTCTCCCTCCATTACGAAAAGACGTTTATCCTCCACGCCCTCGTCCACCACTACCTGCTCGCCGTCCTTTTCGCCCATTACCCGATCTCTGACGGCGTAAATAAGACCCTCACCGCTAGAAAGCCCGTTCATTACCCGCTCTTCGATCCAGGATGGCTCGGCGGCGTGCATCAACTCTTTGGGGTGGCCCCAGCTCGTACCCTTGCGACCCTTCGCCGTCTCTCCGACAAAGGCGGCGTAGAGGTTAAGACGATGGTAGTCAGCGCCAATCCGCAAGAACGCTTCCCTTCCGGTGGCGTTTCCAAAGGCCGCCAGTAAGTTCACAAGGATGGCTACCGGGTCAGCCTCGGTGTGGGGCTCGATAGCCTTCACGATCTCCCCTGGCAGCCCATATAGCGCCTCCTCCGCTAGCGTCGGCCAACGAGGGGAGGTCAACTGCAGCGGGGCCGACGAGTCCACGTCTACAAGCATATTTTCGCCTTCGCTTGACTCCGCAGGACCACGGTACTCCGGTGACGCTGCGACCAGGCGTGTAAGCTCCTCTAATCTTCCGCCATCATCGAACCAGTCGGAAACGTCGCCACCCTTCGGTAACCTTGGCAGCTCAACTGCTCTCACGCTCGCGGCCTTCCCGCGTAGGCTTTCAGCCACCATCTGAGCATGTTTGCGTCCTGGATCGTCATTATCGGGCAGGAGTATTACATGAGCACCTTCAAGGGACTTGGAGTAGCTGTCTTTCCACTTCCCGGCCCCCGCAGGATTCGTCGTCGCCGTGAGCTCCTCCCGTTCCAACCGATGCACGTCCTTCTCGCCCTCGACCACGTAGACAGTGCCGCCTGCGCTGGCAGCTTCCAACACCTTAGGAAGTCGATAGAGGACAGGCTCAACGCCTCGAAGATTCCAGGTCCACCCGCCAGTCGGGTCGGGCTTGCGTTGCCGGAATCCTTTCGGCTCGTAACGAAGGACCTGGAACAGCAGGTTGCCATTCCCGTCTGTATAGCGATAGGGCTCGACTACTCTGCGAGATTCGTAGTAGTTGGCCGGTTTATGTTGCCTGCGGGGATTAGCATTGGCTGGTGGAGCAGGCACATCGCCGTTGCACTCAAAGAGGTCTTTCATCTGAAGGCCCAGCTCCGCGACAATCTCCTCCGCCTCACAGCCGGCAAAGCACCTCAGAAGCGCCCGGCCGTCGTCGCCCTCGGAAACCGATAGGCTCTGTTCCCGGTCGTCGTGAGCGGGACACAGCGCCTTCCAAAAACCGTTTGATTCGCGAACGCCTTCGAGTCGGTCCAGGAGTCTCTCGACCGGATTCACTTCTCGACCCCCACGGCTGCACCGGGGTAGATGAGCAGAACATAGTGGTTCGCATCGAGCGCTTCGATGTCCGCGTACTCCGCCCACATTGCGCGCTCACGGTGAAGCCGTTCAGCCACTCCCGGAATCCTTATGTCGTAGACCGCCGCTTGGAAAGAGCCGCGATTGGGATATACTCTGCTAGTAACTTCCATGATTCGTCCTTTCGGGCCGGCGTTGACGCGCTGGCTTTTTCCGTCTATCTGCTCGCTGAGGACGTCTGCTCGTCCAGCCACCTGTCCAACTCGCGTCGGTTGATTCGTATGGCCCGGCCGATCCGTATGGACGGGATCTTCCCTTTAGCAACAAGCTCGTAAGCCTTCGTCGAACCTATGCCCAGTAGTTCCTGCACCTCCTTGAGACTGAGGAACTCTCTCGCTTCCTGGCTCATGTTGCCCCCCCTAAACTCGTTTCTTTACGTCTGCTACCGCTATGGTACGATTTACTAAATGCAGACAATGCACTCATAAAAATGAGTGAAAACGAAGTGAGCGGGTAAGGTGTACACGCAGTGGAGTTTCCTGAGATCAGAAAGCGGCTGGAACAAAGCTTCGGTATTTCTTTCAACGATAAGCTGTGGACCATTTTTGAGGCTAGGAAGGAAATCCAGGCCTACCATGAGGGGGAGAATGAATGGAGCGACCTGCGAGAAATAGCCGAGGAGTACCTGGACGTTCAGGAGGATATCGAATCCAAGGCGAAGCCAGAACCAACTACTTACCGTGAACATCCGGACGCGAGCGGTACAGACCCAAAGTCTCAAAGCGGCAAGAAGCGTCGTGATGGGGTTGGGATCCAAGAGGTCACCCCGGTGGAGCTACCAGAGGAAGAGAGGTTGCGAGGGGAGATCTTCGAGGAGTATTTGGCGAAGGTTGCAGCTATTGAGCCGAATGTGCGGAGATACAGACGTGACGTACTGCACGATCAACTACTTTCTCCAGAACAGGCTGTGGAGTTCATGCGGGCGCCAAAACAAGTAGGTTCTTATCTTGGGGTGTTTAGACCTACTAGTAAACGTAAACGCTATCAGCGTGTACGTTTCGTGAATGAAAGTGGTAACGCCGAATACCTTGACGTATGGGAGGACTCAGTATTGGGGGAACTGGCCTTAATAGCCGAGAGGCTAACAGGTAATTTTCCCTGGCAAGAGGCTCAGGCTACCCACTTTGTGTTGACAGGTAGGGTTCCCTCTGTTCCCCCGGTCCGCATCAATTACCGTCTTGAAGAAGACTTTACAGAGGAGCGTAGACATTACAAACGTGGAGTAATCACCTTAACCGTCTCATCTTGGGTATCAGCCGAAACTATCCAGCGTGCCTACAAAGACGTGCAGAGGCGCGTACGGGAGCAGAGAACGAAGAATCAGCCAGTTGGAGAGAAACGATTAAAGCTACTACGCTTCGTGCTTGAGCGGATAGACTCAGCAGAGCTCGCACGCAAGACGCTCGCGAGTCGTGGAGAATTAAGCGCGAACCTGATTGAACGCAACGAGCGCAGGAAATTAGGAGAGCAACTTGTCAAGGAATGGGATAGTCTTCACCCGTACTGGGCTTACGGCAAGTGTAAGCAACCCGGGAGCCTACTCTGGCGCGACTACAACCAGGCCGAGAAGCTTGTGGCGAGGCCCGACTACAAACCACCTCGTGAGGTTATTAGGGCTAGGGAATGACCGGCGCACCTTACTTGACCACAACTGCCATTTCCCGGCCCGTCGTCCTGTGGCAGCAGTGTGGCAGCAGTGTGGCAGCAGTAGACACGATAAAGCGCGGCAAACAACGGTAAGCCTTCTTCACGATCGGTGCGGATTTTGGCTTACATATAGGGTTTTCCGGCACTCTACGTTATCCTGCGATAAACACTTGTATGGATTGTGGCTCCGAAGGTCGCGGGTTCGAGCCCCGTCGGTCACCCTCTCGAATTCCCTATAGATAAGACGAGAACTCGGAACAGAAAAAGCCTCCGACACCCTCGCTGGCTGCCTTAATGGGAGGAGCTACCCACTACGACGCCGAGCTATCACATCAGGCGTACCGCACTACCAGGGGTGTCGGGGCGGGGCGTTGCGGCAAGACTTCTATTGGATCCACCACCCGCGCTAATTTACAGTCCTACGGGGACGGGGCCTTTCGGATCCCGGAGTAGCATTGAAGCCGACGATCATCAGCGCACTTACTACAGCTACCCACACGAGGAACAACCAGATGGCCGGGAAGGGCAGCAGGAACTGTAGCAGGAGGAGCAGCGCCAACACCAATCCTCCCCATGCCAACCAGAGTGGCAGGAATCCCCTCCTCAGGGCGAGCAGCGAGGCGCTGCTCGTCAATATCGCCATGCCGACATTGCTGAACAGGTAGAGCCGCCCGGCGAGCGTCAAAGAGATGAAGAGCAATTGCGGGTCCTGCTCGAAGCGCGGGAACCGGCTCATGGCGGCCGGGACGAGGTTCTCCACTGCCACCCCTGACGCGGAGAGGATTATGTACACAGTGCCTCCCGCCAGCGCAACGGAGCTCAGCGCGCTCCTTTCCTCGGCGTTTCTTAGAACGCCGTAAAGTATCCCGAGGAACCACACGAAGAAGAAGGCGGCGAGCATGAAGCTCACAGCATCGATGAGCACGAGCAGCGAGGAAGCCGCCGGCTGAGGGTCCGAACCTCCCGTGGTAATAACGGGGAAGTCGTCGGCGAGGAAATCAAGGATAGACAGCAGAACGTACAAGATGCCGCAAACTCCTCCCAACCTCACTACTGCCGTCCAAGCCATGTTCTCCCACCTTTCTTTCACCAAAACCTTTGCAAACTAGTCTAGATAAGTGTTGCGAGGTTTTCATGCCCACAGCTCTTTGCTCCAGCCTTGGGGACGGCCCGACACCCTGTTGACCAGGAAAGCGTAGGTCTACGCCGTTGTCTTCCGCGATCCTCGTAGCCAGCCCAACGAGCGTGGTGGCCAAAGTCTCGCCCATGCCAAAGACCCTCCTGAAGCTGGAGATGGCGATCCCGTCGGTCACGGTCCCTTTTACAGGTGGAACAAGGCCCGCAACTTCTAAGCCCCGGGCAGTTGACGCTAACCCGGTTGCTTTGCCTCAACTTCTTTGCCGGCGGAGTTCGGTCTCTGGGGTCCTTCTCTCGTTGCCTGGAGGAACGAATCGAGGACGATGCCTTGATCTCCGCCGCGCCAGATCACTCCTAGTTCTACGGTTGGCGAAAGCTCGGATACTGATTTGTAAACGACACCCTTTCTGCGCAGGTTTCGCAGGGACGAGGGAACTAACGCTACGCCTATACTGCTGGCTACCAGTCCGACGATGGTTTGCATGAGCCAGACGTCTTTTTGTACCGCGTTCGGGACAAACCCCGCCTGGCGACAAGCTTCGGTGACCTGGCCGTACAACCCCGGCATTAGTCGGTAGCGGGCGGGCAGTATAAACGGTTCTTTGGCGACGGCTCGTAGCTCGACCTCCGGTTCCGAGGCGAGCGGATGTGCTTCCGGTAGGGCGAGGACCAGGGGCTCGCGGGATACGCGTTCGAAGTCGAGCGACGCGTCGTCGAGCGGAAGGTACAGAAAACCCGCGTCGATCTGCTTGTCGTGCAGCCCTCGGACGATCAGGTCGGGACGCATCTCCCGGAGGAAAAGCTCGATCCCCGGGTAGCGTTCACCAAACCTCTGCAATATGGGTGGAAGTACTTCGTTCGAGGATGAAGGCACGAATCCCAACGTGAGCAGACCTACCTCACCGTAGCCCACCCTCTGAACTACCCGGACCGTCTGGTCTACCTGGGCAAAGAGTCGTCGCGCCTCCTCTAGCAGCAACTCCCCGGACCCGGTCATCCGGACTCCACGGCTGGTTCTCTCAAAGAGCTGCACGCTCAACTCTTCCTCCAACTGCTTTATCTGGTTGCTCAGTGGGGGTTGGGCCATGCGAAGCCTTCGGGCGGCCCGACTAAAGCTCGACTCTTCAGCTACCGCAACGAAATACCGTAAACGTCTTAGTTCCATAGCTCCATTATATCTAGATTGTATATCTCAGACACTTATTTGGTATTTGCACTATAGCACTCCGGCGGACACAATAGTAAAAGAGGGTTAGAGGCCGGGCGGGAGTTGGAGCGAGAAACGTGCCGGTACCAGAATTATGGGTAGAAACTATCTGTTCGGGAAGTTGCAGGTAGAGTCCGGCGCCCGCTACCGGGCTCCCTCTTCCGGATAAGGCCGCGGACGGGAGGAAGAGATGCAGATGGGGGCCCAGCATGGCTGAGATGATAGACCTGGACGAGGCCGTCGCCGCGATGGTCGAGGATGGAGACTCGGTCGCGCTGGAGGGGTTTACCCACCTGATACCCTTCGCGGCGGCGCACGAGATCGTCCGGCAAGGACGCGAGCACCTCACCCTAATCCGGATGACCCCGGACCTGATCTACGACCAGTTGATCGGAATGGGCTGTGCGGACAAGCTGGTTTTCTCCTGGGGCGGCAATCCTGGCGTAGGTTCCCTGCACCGCTTCCGGGATGCTGTGGAAGCCGGGTGGCCCCGGCCGCTGGAGATAGAGGAGCACAGCCACGCGGGGATGGCGAATCGCTACGTAGCCGGGGCGTCCAACCTACCCTTCGCCGTGTTGCGGGGGTATGTCGGAACGGACCTGCCGAAGGTTACCTCGACGATAGCCCCGATCACCTGCCCGTTTACCGGCGAAGAGTTTATGGCTGTGCCCGCCCTGCATCCGGATGTGGCCATCGTGCACGCCCAGCAGGCCGATCGCAACGGAAACGTCGCGCTTTGGGGTATCACCAGCATCCAGAAAGAGGCGGTGCTCTCTGCCGAAAGTTCCATCGTCACCGTCGAGGAGGTTGTGGAAGAGCTCGATCCGCATCCGCACCAGATCGTGCTGCCGGCGGTATCCGTCAGTGCCGTGGCCGTCGTTCCGGGTGGGGCGTACCCATCCTACGCCCACGGCTACTACCCGCGCGACAACGCGTTCTACGAGGCTTGGGACGACATTGCGCGCGACCGCGAAACGTTCCGGGAGTGGATGAAAAAACACGTTCTCGATCCGGCGGATTTCTCAGAACACTTGGGCAGCATTCTCGATGCGGGGGTAAGCCGGTGAGCGCAGAAAATGGTTCTTACACCACGAACGAGATGATGACCGTTGCCGCCTCGCGCGAACTTCACAACGAAGTGCTCTGCTTTGTAGGCATCGGGATGCCCAGCGAGGCTGCGAACCTGGCCCGGGCAACCCACGCGCCAGATTGCGTGCTGGTTTATGAGTCCGGGACCATCGGTGCCAGGCCGGAGGTGCTGCCCCACTCGATCGGGGATGGCGAACTCGCCAAGCATGCCGACTCGGTCGTCCCGATCCCCGAAATATTCAACTATTGGCTGCAAACCGGCCGCATAGACGTAGGTTTCCTCGGGGCGGCCCAGATAGATCGCTACGCCAACATCAATACCACGGTTGTAGGTCCTTACGAGCAGCCGAAGGTCCGGCTGCCGGGAGCCGGAGGAGCCCCGGAGATCGCCGCCTCCGCCAAAGAGGTGATAGTCATGCTGGGCCATAGCCGGCGGGCGTTTGTCGAAGAGCTCGCGTTTGTAACCTCCGCCGGGCATCTCGAAGGTGGCGGCTCCCGCGAGAAGACCGGTTACCTCGGGGCCGGGCCTACGGTCGTCATTACCGACCTCGGGGTATTGAGGCCGGATCCCGAGACCAGGGAGCTCACGCTCGTCGCGCTACATCCTGAAGCAACCGTCGAGCAGGCCCGCGAGGCGACGGGCTGGGCTCTACACGTGGCAGAAGACCTGGCTGCGACCGACGCGCCAACCGAAAGAGAACTGCAAACCCTGCGCGGATTGCGCGAGAGAACCGAAGCGGCGAACAAACAAACCCGGGTCCTGCAGAACTTGTGCGCGAGGCTTGAGGCTACGAAACAATGATCCGGGTTTCATCAGCGGCGGGCGGGCCGGCGAGAGCCTGGCAGAAAGGAGCATCTAGATCATGGCCTACGAGGGAGCAAACGAAGCCTGGATTGTAGGAGCCGTTCGTACCCCGGTCGGTAAACACGGCGGCGCCCTCTCGGCCGTGCGCCCCGACGATCTGGCCGCCCGGGTCCTCCAGAACCTGATGGAACGAACCGGCCTCCCACACGAAGAGGTCGAGGACGTCTACATGGGCTGCGGAAATCAGGCCGGAGAGGACAACCGCAACATTGCCCGCATGTCGCTCCTGTTGGCCGGCTTTCCGGAGACGGTAGCCGGGGCCACGGTAAACCGGCTGTGCGGCTCGGGTCTCGAAGCGGTTGCGGCCGCCGCCAGAGGTATAATGCTCGGTGAGGCCGATGTCTACGTTGGCGGCGGAGTAGAGTCTATGAGCCGGGCCCCGTGGGCGATACCGAAACCCGAGCACGCCTTCCCGAGAGGACACACTAACATGCAAGACACCACTTTAGGTTGGCGCTTCGTCAACCCGAAGTTGGACGATATGGGCCACACCGACTCTTTGGGAATGACGGCCGAGAACCTGGTCGAGGAGCGCCGGGGTGTATCCTCGGAAGCAGAGCAACCCGAGGGCCTTGCTGGGAAGTACGACATCTCCCGGGAGGCCCAGGACCGCTTCGCCCTGCGTAGCCACCAGAAGGCGGTTGAGGCCATCGACGACAAACGTTTCCGGGGGGAGATCGTGCCGGTCCCGGTAAAGACCAGGAAGGAAGAAACGGTAGTCGAGGCTGACGAAGGCCCGAGGCGGGACACCTCGATGGAGAAGCTTGCGAAGCTCCCACCAGCTTTCAAGGAGGATGGAACGGTCACGGCCGGCAACTCTAGCGGCCTGAGTGACGGGGCGGCGGCTATACTGATGGTCTCGGGAGCGTATGCGAAGGCTCACGGGTTAAAGCCGCTGGCGAAGATAAAGAGCCTGGCGACCGCCGGGGTGCCACCGCGGATCATGGGTATCGGTCCCGTTCCCGCTACCAGCAAGGCCCTGGATAGGGCCGGTATTTCGCTGGATGACGTTGGCTTGATCGAGCTGAACGAAGCCTACGCCGCGCAGGTACTCTCCGTGCTGGCGGAGTGGGAGATGGAGCCGGAAGACGGGCGTCTTAATCCGAATGGCGGCGCGATCGCCCTGGGGCATCCCATAGGGTGTTCGGGGGCCAAGATCCTGGCGACCCTGGTGCACGAGATGGAACGTCGACCGGAAGTTGAGTACGGCCTGGCCACGATGTGCATCGGGGTCGGCCAGGGAATCGCCACGATCGTAGAAAGAATAGATAAGTAAGGTGTCGGCCTAGAACTTTGGACGAAAGGGGAGAATCAGCTTATGCCGCAGCGGCCAGAAAGTGAGGACTCCGGGTACCGGGAAGGCACCGTGCATCCACCCTACCTGTACCCTGACTACGAGGGAACCCGGCTCCGGGCGCCGGAAAAACCGCTCGTCATCCTGCCGAACACGCTTTCGGAAGTCACCGGCCCGGCTTATGGAAACGCCCGCATAGGAGAGCTGGACCACGATCTTACCCGCCAGTACGCGGATGAACCTTTGGGAGAACGGATCATCGTCCACGGCCGCGTGCTGGATGCTGGCGGTCGACCGGTGCGAAACAGCCTGATCGAGATCTGGCAAGCCAACGCCGCCGGCCGCTACACGCACCAGGGCGACCAACACCCGGCGCCGTTGGATCCCAACTTCAGCGGCGCGGGTAGATGCCTGACCGACGGGGAGGGACGCTACAGGTTCGTTACGGTGAAGCCCGGAGCCTACCCCTGGAAAAACCACCAGAACGCCTGGCGACCGGCCCACATACATTTCTCGCTGTTCGGACCAGCCTTCAGAACCCGCCTGATCACCCAGATGTATTTCCCGGGCGATCCACTATTTGGCCAGGACCCAATCTTCCAGTCGGTCCGGGATCCCAAAGTCCAGCAGCGCATGATCTCGACCTTCGATCTCGAAACCACCGAGCCCGAGTGGGCGCTGGCCTACCGCTTCGACATCGTGCTCGGCGGACGCGAGGAAACGCCGGTGGAGAATCACTAATGAAAGCCGAACAAGTAGAGCTCACGCCTTCCCAGACCATCGGACCTTTCTTCCACTTCGCGCTCCTGGACGGGGATCAGTCAGAGCTCGTAGCGCCGGATGACCCGTCGGCCATCCGGATCGAGGGCTCGATCTACGATGGTGCGGGCGAACCGGTGCCGGACGCGATGGTCGAGATCTGGCAAGCCAACCGGTCCGGTCGCTACCGGCACCCGGAGGACGACCGCGAAGACCTGCCGCTCGAAGAGGATTTCTCGGGCTTCGGCCGCTGTGGCACCGACCTCGATGGAAAGTTTACCTTCGTAACGGTGAAGCCGGGCGCCGTACCCGGTCCCGGAGGGGAGCTACAGGCGCCACACATCAACGTGTCGATCTTCGCCCGAGGACTGCTCAAGCGTCTGGTCACCCGGATGTACTTTCCCGACGAAGTGGAGGCCAACGCCGCAGACCAACTCCTTCTCGGCATAGAAGACCCTGAACAGCGCTCGACGCTCGTGGCCACCCTGGTAGACGGCGTCCTGCACTTCGACGTCCGGTTGCAGGGCGAAGACCAGACCGTGTTTTTCGATGTCTGAGAGCCTGTTCCGGCCGCTCTTTGTCCCGGAAGCATTCCGGGCGGCAACGGGAGGCAGCGCCTGGCTCCAGGCAATGCTCGACGCCGAAGCGGCCCTGGCGGTTGCCGAGGCGCGGGTGGGCTTGATTCCCGCGGAGGCGGCGGAGGCGATCGCCGCGTGCTGCTTCGCGGACCGCTTCGACCCGGAGGAGATCGGGCAGGCGGGCTGGGCTTCCGGCAACCCTGTTCCACCCCTCGTCCGGGCGCTGACCGAAGCCGTCCCGGACCCCGCGGCCGCTTACGTACACCAGGGGGCCACGAGCCAGGACATCCTGGATACGGCAGCCATGCTCGTGTCGCGCCGCGCGCTGGATCTAATACTATCCGAAGTTGACGGGATCTCGGAAGCCTGCGCGCGGCTTGCCGACGATCATCGCGCGACCATCATGGCGGGCCGCACGCTTCTCCAGCAGGCCCTGCCAACCACGTTCGGGTTGAAAGCCGCGGGCTGGCTGGTCGCCGTGCTCGAAGCTCGCAAACGGCTACGAGCCACCCGTGAGACGGGCCTGGCCGCGCAACTCGGTGGGGCGGCGGGTACGCTCGCCTCCCTGGACCGTTCCGGTATCCGGGTCCTGGAGGAGTTCGCGGGGGCGCTGGATCTCCCGGTGCCCGTCGTCCCCTGGCACACATCGCGGTTCCGGATCGCCGAGATAGGAAACACCCTGGCGCTACTGGCGGGCGTATTGCACAAAATGGCCCTCGACATCGTCCTAATGGCCCAGGCGGAGGTCGCCGAGGTGGCGGAACCTTCGGATGGCGGACGCGGCGGGTCCTCGACCCTTCCGCACAAACGCAACCCGATCGGCTCGGTCCTGTCTTCCGCCGGCGCCCGCCGGGTCCAATCGCTCGCCGGTACACTCCAGGCCGCGATAGCGCAGGAGCACGAACGGGCCGCCGGCGGCTGGCACGCGGAATGGGAAGCCCTCGGCGACGCGCTCGCCCTTACCGGGGGCCTCGCGTCGGAGATGCGCCGGGTTGTGAAAGGCCTTCAGGTTTACCCCGACCGGATGCGCAAGAACCTCGCCGCAACCGGAGGCCTCCTACTCGCCGAGAACGTGACAAAGATCCTGGCGGAATACGTGGGACGTCTGGACGCCCACGACCTCGTAAGCGCCGCCGCGCAGCGGACGCTAGACGCCGGAGGGCTACTCCGCGAAGAACTTCTGGAGATACCCGAGGTGAACCAGCATCTGTCGCCGGAGGAAGTAGACGCTGCGCTCGATCCCGGACGCTACCTCGGTTCGGCTGAAGAATTCGTTGACCGGGCGCTGGCGTTATACCGTAAGGAGATGACCGAATGACAGCACATACGAGCCTCCCTCTACACCACACACTAGAAGGCCCCGACGACGCCCCGGTGCTCGTTCTGTCGAGCTCTCTGGGCACCACGCTCCGCATGTGGGATCCCCAGGTACCGGTGCTAAAGGATCGTTTTCGCCTTCTGCGCTACGACCATCGTGGCCACGGCGGCTCGCCCGCTCCGCCCGGACCGTACGCGATAGAAGAGCTGGGAGAAGATGTCTTGCGGCTGCTCGACCGGCTGGCTATCGAGCGCTTCAGTTTCTGTGGCCTGTCCCTCGGGGGAATGGTCGGCATGTGGCTGGCCAGTGAGGTCTCCGGTCGTGTAGAGCGCCTCGTGCTCTGTTGTACCTCGGCCAAACTCGGGCCGCCCGAAAACTGGGCCTCGCGGGCGGCGACAGTCCGAGAGGATGGGATGGGCGCGATCTCCGAGGCGGTGCTCGAACGCTGGTTTACTCGAGGATTTCTCGCCGGCAACACCGAAACCGCCGCTTGGGCCGAAAATATGCTGCTCTCTACGCCCGCCGAAGGCTACGCGGGCTGTTGCGAGGCGATCCGGGACATGGACCTCAGAGGCAGACTCGCTGCAATCGGTGCCCCCACGCTCGTGATCGCGGGTGCCGACGATGAGGCGACCACGTTGGATCATGCGGAGTTCATTAGTGACTCGGTAGCCGGTTCGCATCTTGTAGTGATCGAAGAGGCCGCGCACCTGGCCAACGTCCAGCAACCCGAGGCTGTCACCCGGTCGGTTCTCGACCATCTTGCCCCAGTGTATGAGCCGCGGGTAGATTGATGGGCGACCCAACCCACGAACAGGGGATGAAGGTTCGGAGGGAAGTGCTCGGGGATGAAACCGTAGACGCCGCTGTCGCTCGCACCGACGACTTCACCGCAGAATTTCAGGACTTCATCACCCGGTACGCGTGGGGTGAGATCTGGACCCGCCCCGGATTGGACCGCAGGACGCGCAGTTGCATCACGCTCACCGCGCTCGTGGCGCTGGGACACCTCGATGAGCTGAAGCTGCACGTTCGCGCGGCACTGCGTAATGGCCTCACTCCCGACGAAATAAAGGAAGTTCTACTCCAAAGCGCGATCTACTGCGGCGTCCCATCCGCCAACTCCGCGTTCGCCGTCGCCCAACGCGTACTGAAAGAGGCTGGCGCTTCGGATACCAAAGGATAGTTGCCCGGCACACCGTCGCGAGCCCCGTAACCGCTACGTCCGATTAGGAACAATCTGCTACATCCTGATATATCCATGGCATATAACAGGGACACTTATTCAGTATTTGCATTATAGCTCACCGGTAGCCAGAATGGATAGCAGGGAAGGTGCAAACCATGAAACGGGGGAGTTTGATGGAGAATCAGCCGGGTTGTATTTGGTACTTGATCGCACAAAGTGCTGCACCGGGTGTTCTATCTCCGGTAGGGCGGAGGGCGTTCGCAGGCGGCGGAGTTGGTTTGGTGTGGGCCTCCGAGGGTTGGTCGGCCGGAGAGCGATGCGGGGTGTTTCGCACGACGTTCTCGAAATTGGTTGGAGGTAATACGTAAATGCAGACACAGGTAGGTATTGTGGGGGGAGGACCTGCCGGCCTGATACTCTCGCATCTCCTGCAAGACCAGGGCATCGACTCGGTGGTATTCGAGCGTCGCAGCCGCGAGAGGCTTGAAGAAGAGGTTCGGGCGGGTGTGCTCGAGCAGAGCACGATGGACTTGCTGCGGGAGCTGGGGGTCGGCGAGCGCATGGACCGGGAGGGGGCTGCCCACCACGGGATCGAGCTCCGGTTCAATCGGCGGGGACACCGGATACCTCTGAGCGACCTGACGGATGGACGAGAGATCATGCTCTACGGCCAGCACGAGGTCGTCAAGGATCTCATCAAGTCCGGGCTCGATAGCGGGGTAAAGATAGTGTTTAAGGCAGAAGCCGTTGGCCTCCACGACCTCGAGTCTGAAAAGCCAACCATCCGCTACCAGGAAGACGGTCAAGACCACGAGTTACGGTGCGACGTGATCGCGGGCTGTGACGGATTTTACGGGGTGTGTCGTTCCTCTATCCCGGAGGGAGTATGCAACGTTTACCACCGGGAATATCCCTTTGGTTGGTTCGGCATTCTGGCCGAAGCACCGCCTTCGTCTGACGAGTTGATCTACACGCTGCACGAGCGGGGGTTCGCCTTGATCAGCACCCGCTCGGCGGATATTCAGCGGATGTACTTCCAATGCGACCCGGACGACGATCCCGAAAACTGGTCCGAAGAGCAGATCTGGGAGGAACTACAGAACCGGGTGGCTACGGATGAGGACTGGTCGCTAAACGAGGGGCCTATAGTCGAGAAAAACATCGTCGCGATGCGCAGTTTCGCCGTCGAGCCGATGCAATATGGCCGGCTGTTTCTTGCCGGAGACGCCGCGCACATAGTTACGCCGACCGGCGCGAAGGGGATGAACCTCGCCGTTCGGGACGTTTGCACCCTGGCCGATGCGCTCGCCAGCTGGTACCAAACGGGCGAAAGCAACCTTCTGGACAGTTACTCGGGTACTTGCCTCCGTCGGGCGTGGAAAGCCCAGCGGTTCTCCTGGTGGATGACTTCGATGCTGCACCGGTTCCCGGACGATGACGGTTTTCAGCACAACCTCCAACTCGCGGAGCTTGACTACGTGACGAGTTCGGAGGCGGCTGCCAGGTCTCTCGCCGAGAACTACGTCGGTATGGCTTTCGACGATTAGCGGATAAATCAGGGATAGGAGTTTTGATGGGCGTGAGTAGTGAAAGAGGGCAGGAAGGCAACCCGGCGTATCGTACGCTCTGGATATGGCTCTTGCTGGGGTGGATAGTAAGCTATGCGGACCGCAGCATAACCGGCCCGGTCGTTTCCTACATGATCGAGAGCGATGTTGTCCTGCTCCGCGGCGTGGAGAACAAGTTTGCTCTGGGTGGCCTGGTGGGAAGCATGTTTTTCGCGGGCTACATGCTGACGCAGTTTCCGGGGGGTTACCTGGGAGACAAGTTCGGGCACCGCACGATCATCGTGATCAGCGTCGTTTGGGCCGGCGTGGCGACGCTATTGAGCGGGTTGATGACGGCCCTGATCGGGTTCGTCGCCCTGCGGGTCATTACCGGCCTCGGAGAAGGCACCTTCTATTCCAACGACCGAAGCGTGATTACGACCCAGACCCCCTTCGAAAAACGTAGTCTGGGTATGGGGGTCGTTATAACGGGTCTCTCCATAGGGCTGACGCTCGCACTGCTGTTCACCCAGCCCCTGATCCAGCTGGGCCAATCTGTGTTTGGTACGGATGGCGCGTGGCGCACACCGTTTTTCGTGCTGGGCGCGATAACGATCGTAGTAGGTTTCGATTTACACCGATTTTTCAGCAGCCAGGGCGGCGAATTCGAGTTCACGTCCGCTTACGGGTCTGCACTCAAGGAGCTGGCCAAATACTCGCTCGTCCTGTTCGGGGCCGTGATGGTCGTCTACTACATATCCCAGCAGCTCGGAGCCCCCGAATGGGTGGTGGCGATCCTCATAACGATCCTGGCGCTCATGTTGATCGCGTTCATCTTTGGCCGTGTGGGGGGCGAGGTAGGGCCGATCCTCTACGATAAGGACCTGATGCTGATCTACATTTCGGCCATAGCAATACTCTGGCATCTGTGGTTTTTCGGTTTCTGGGCGGTGTCTATTGCCTCGGACGCGGCCGGTGGAGCAACGCTTCTGCGAGGGGCCTTGACCGCCGCCTTCTTCGGGTTGGCCGGCATACTGGGCTTTCCCGCCGGCGGCTGGTTGGCCGACTACGCCAAGCAAAAGGGTTGGGGCCGAAAGTTCATGCTGGCGCTTTTCTTCCTGGTATTGGGCCTGATGACCATAGGTTTCGGTTTCTACTTGATGGGTGGAGGACAATCCCTGGTCTTTATGGGGGTTATCCTGTTCGTCTCCAGCCTGTTCTTTTTCGCCCTCCAGCCGATGTCCCACGCCCTGACGGCGGATATAGTGGCGGTTCCCGCCTACATGGGAGCGGCTTTCGGCATGTGGAACCTCATCGCCGAGATAGGAGCCGTTCTTTCGCCGGCGATCAGCGGCGTACTGCGGGGGGCGACGGGTAGCTGGACCACGGCTATAATGCTGGACGGAGCCATAGTGCTTGTAGGCTTCGTGCTGATACTTTTCGTCAACGAATCGAAGACGCTGGCGGAGAAGGAACCTCAATCTTCGGAACAGTAAGCGTCGGGGAGGCAACAGATAACGCGCCGGGAAGATTTACAAAACCGGACGAGGGGAACGCTGGCCGGACTACTCGGGATCGAGGTCCTCGAAGCGGAGGAAGGCCGGTTGACCAGCCGCCTCGAACTCCGGGACGAACTAATGGCGGCCAACGGCTACCTGCACGCGGCGACCGTCGTGGCCCTCGCCGATACCTCCTGTGGCTACGGTACGTTTATCAACCTGCCGGAGGGAGCGGAAACCTTTACCACTATTGAGTTGAAAAGCAACTTCCTGGGAACCAAACAGGAGGGGCTTATAGCGTGCGAAGCAACCATGGCCCACGGCGGGCGCAACACACAGGTGTGGGATGCGATCGTGACCGATGGCGATAGTGGTAAAACCCTCGCCTTATTCCGTTGTACCCAGATGATCCTTTACCCGTCAAAGGCCTCGGAATAGTCCGAACCCCCAACCGATAGCCCGCCCGTAGAAGCTGATGCTTCTAACCACCCTGTCGGGCCGCGCAACGAGCCCGGCGGCAGCCCCCGATATCGTCGAAGCGCCGGGATCTCGGTACTCGAATCCTGGCCCCTTCATACTCACCTCCATTACCACAACTTACCGTGCGCTCGGTTGACAAGCAACTCCTGGTACAGTATCCTGCCGGATAGAAAAGGCGGCGTAGTACGGTAGTACGACGGTAGTACGTTGGAGAAGGAGACGGGATCGGAGCCGGGTCTGCAGGGGCAGGGGGTGTGTGAAACGTTGGTTGGGGACGGGGAGCCCGACGAAGTTCGTCGTTGGCTGGCGAGGGAGCAATGATCGAGTTTAGCCTCGGTGATGGGCTGGAAACGTTGCGGAACGAGGTTCGCGGTTTCGTGAACGGTGTGGTTATCCCGCGCGAGAAAGAGCTGGTCCATGATCTCGAAAAGCTCGAAACGCTCCGCCGCCAGCTTCAGGACGAGGCTGTGGAAGCAGGCCTGTTCGGGTTGCATCTGCCGGAGGAGCTCGGTGGAAGAGGTTTGGGTTGGAGGGAAATCGCCGTAGTTCTCGAGGAAGCGGGCCGTAGCCTCTACGGTCCGCAGGCTCTAAATGCCGCCGCGCCCGACGAGGGGAACATGCACCTGCTCCACCACGCGGCGGACGGGGAGCAGAAGAAACGGTATCTGGAACCTCTCGCCCGGGGTGGGGTCCGTTCTTGTTTCGCGATGACCGAGCCGGCTCCGGGAGCGGGCTCGGACCCGAGTCTGCTCCGGTCTACCGCCGAGAAGCAAAACGGGCGGTGGGTGATCAACGGCAGCAAGTGGTTCATCACCGGGGCGGAAGGAGCGGCGTTCGCCATCGTGCTGGTGCAGACGCCGGAAGGCCCGACGATGTTCATAGTGGACGCGGACAATCCCGGGCTCCGACTACAACGGATCGTGCCCACGATGGATACGCTCACGCCGGGCGGTCACGGGGAGATAAGCCTCGTAGACTGCGAGGTGGACGACGGCGCGGTGTTGGGGGAGGTCGGAAAAGGATTCGAGTACGCCCAGATAAGGCTGGACCCCGCGCGCCTCACCCACTGCATGCGCTGGCTCGGGGTCGGTAGACGATCCATGGAGGTCGCAACCCGTTACGCTCAGGGGCGGGAGTCCTTCGGCGGCCGGCTCTCCGGGCACCAGGCCGTTCAACTGATGGTCGCAGATTCCGAAACCGAAATGCACGCCTCGCGGCTCATGATCTGGCACGCGGCTTGGAAGCTGGATCTGGGGGAGCCCATACGCCAGGAAGCGTCCATGGCCAAGGTCTTCGTCTCCGAGACGGTAGATCGGGTGGTAGATCGGGCGCTCCAGATCTGCGGCGCCCTGGGCGTCTCTGAAGATGTGCCTTTGAGCCATTTCTACCGGGAGGCACGCCCGTTCAGGATCTACGACGGACCCAGCGAGGTTCACCGGGGGGCCATCGCCCGCCGAATCTTCAAGGGAGTCGCCCGCGATGGATGAGCGCTTCAGCGAAGAGTTGGCGGCGCAGCTAGCGAGCCTGTTCGGCGGCACTGTAGAGGTCGAGCGGCCCCGCTTGATCCCTGGAGGAGCGTCGAAGGATTCGTGGGCCGTGGACCTCACTACACGAGATGCAAGGTTGGAGTTGCTGGTGCGCCGGGGTGCGGGCGGGGTTATCTACTCCGATACCCTCTCGCTCAAACAAGAGTTCCAGGTGGTGGAGGCGGCGTACCGGTCCGGTGTGCGGGCGCCGAAACCCTACGGCTATCTCGAAGATCTCGCCGGCCGGGAAGCCTTCATTATGGAGCGCCTGGAAGGTGAGAGCCTGGGCCGCCGGTTGGTACAGAGGCGGGAGTTCGCAGCGGCCCGCGAGGTACTCCCGCGGCAGATGGCGGAGGAACTGTCCAGGATACACGCAATCCCTGCCGGCCAACTCCCGGATTTGCCCGGTGCCCCGGTCAAGACGGGAACCGAGTATGCACTGTCGATGCTGGAAAGCGAGCTCGACGCCCTGGGAGAGCCCCACCCCGCGATCGAGCTCGGGTTGCTCTGGCTCCGGGAGAATTGGCCTCCGAACTACGGAGTAGTGCTGAACCACGGAGATTTCCGCTTGGGAAACTTCATGGTGAACGGGGAAGGTCTGGTCGGAGTTCTGGACTGGGAGTTCGCCCACTACGGAGATCCCGTCGAGGACCTGGCCTGGCCGCTGGTGAAGGCCTGGAGGTTCGGGATGGACCACCTGCGATTGGGGGGCTTCGGCGAGGTAGAACCTTTCCTCGATCGGTACAACGAGCTTACCGATCTCGCCGTAACTACCGAAGACCTGTTTTTTTGGGAGATAGCGGGAAACGTCCGGTGGGCCATCGGCGCGCTAAACCAGGCTCGACGGCACCTTTCCGGGCAGGAGCGAAGTGTGGAGCTCGCCGTGTTGGGACGGCTAGCCGCGGAGGTCGAGTATGAGATACTCTACCTGATCGAGAAAGGGAGTTGATGCAGGACCAGCCGACCGCCGGTGAGCTTCTGGAGGCTGTCCAGGAGTTTTTGAAGGGAGAGATCCTACCGGGCCTCGCCGAACCGCGCGCCAGGTTTCGGATGCTGGTAGCCATCAACGCCCTCGGTATTCTGGAGCGCGAGTTTTTGCTGGAGGGGGCACTGCTGGAGGCGGAGCGGGATCTCCTGGCCCGGCTGCTGGTCGAGGATGTCGGCCAGCCTACCACCCCTGAAGACCTGAGGAACCACGTTCTAAGCCTGAACCAGGAACTATCCGGACGGATCCGGTCCGGAGACGTTCCCGAAGGTACGTTGGACTGTTTGAAGGAAACTGTTGCAAACAAGCTCAAGGTGGCGAGCCCTCGCTATCTCGGGCGTCAAGAGAGCGGACCGCAAGATGCGCTAGGAGGACCGTAAGTGTCTGGAGAGAACGGGGCCCCGGGATCCAACCTGGATCCGTTGGATGCCTGGAGGCAGTGGTACGAGGCGAGCATCGGCAGTTGGTCTAGCCTACACTCCGACGACCGAGGTGGCTACGCGAACCCCTACGAGCTATACCTCGGTTGGCTCGGCAGCTTGCAAGAGCTCGGCCGCGATTCGGGGTCAGCTACCGGGGCGGCGGACGACCAGGAGGACTATTGGCAGCGGTTGATGGAAGCCACGACCGAGAGCTGGCGAAGGGCCGCCGGGTTGACCCCGTTGTTCGCGGGTGCCGCCCCCCGGTGGGCCGAAGCGATAGGAGAGTTCTGGCAACAGATGCTCGGACCTGGTGGCCCGCCGGTAGACCCCCTGGAGTTCTATCAGAGGTGGTACAGCGCCGTTAGCGCTCCGCTCTCGGAGGTCGCTTCGGAGACCCTGGAGAACGAGTCCTTTCTCCAGTATTCGAGGCAGTTCTTCCGCTACTACGCCACCTTCGACAGGATGTTCCGGCGCCTCTCCCAGGAATACTTCTCCTGGCTCCAGGTCGCTACCGGCCCAGACGCAGCCAGGATAGCGAGCCTGGTCGTTACCGTGGACGAGCGCGTGGATCAGTTGGAGGAGGCTCTCGAGGACTCGGATTTTGGCCGGGAAGGCGTAGCCCGGGCCGAGGACGCGGCGGAGCTAAAGAAACGCCTGGAGCGGGTGGAGGAGCGGCTGGGGCAACTCGACCGGGTCGAGGGAAAGCTCGACCAGTTGCTGAGGGCCCTGGAGCCTCCAGCTTACGAGCCCGAACCAAACGCCACTGATGCGGCGCGCGAAGAAGCCGGAAGACTTGGTGTCGAGCTATCCGAGGTCCAGGGTACCGGAGCTGGTGGCCGGATCACCGTGGGCGACGTGCGCGAGAAGGGGGAGAGCTAGATGGCCGGCCAGAACACCGGCTCCCCGGGTATCGAGGACCTGTTCGAGAGATACGTTCAGGGACTGGAGATAATGGCCGAGGGTGCCCGGGCGGAGACGGGGCAGACTCCCAAAGAAATCATCTGGTCTCGAAACAAGGCGAAGCTCTACCACTACCGGCCGGGCAAGGAGAAGCAACATCCGATTCCGGTACTACTGATCTACGCCCTGGTAAACCGCTCCTACATCTTGGACCTCAAACCGGGCAACAGCTTCGTGGAGCATCTTCTTAGCGAAGGTTTCGACGTCTACATGCTCGACTGGGGCATACCAGGCCCCGAAGATAAGGACATGTCTTTCGAGAACTACGTCCTGGACTACATGCCCCGGGCGGTCAAGAAGGTCTTGAGAAACTCCGGAACCGTAGAACTAACGATGTTCGGTTACTGTATGGGCGGCACCATGAGCGCCATGTACGCCGCCCTCTTTCCCGAGAGGTTGAGAAACCTGGTGCTGCTCGCCACGCCAATAGACTTCACGCCAGAGGACGTTGGCTTGTACGGTATCTGGTTCGACGAGCGATACCAGGATCCGGACCTCGTGGCGGCCACTTTTGGTAACGTGCCGGCACCGCTCGCCTACGCGGGAACCGCCATGCTGCGTCCCATGGCCAACTACGTTGGCGCCTACGTTCCCATGTGGGAGCTACTTACCCGGGGCAAACCGATGGACTCGTGGTCGGCGATGAACAAGTGGGCCAACGATCCCGTACCCGTTCCCGGGGCTGCTTTCAAGCAGTGGGTAGAGGACTTCTACCAGCAGAACAAGCTGGTCAAGGGGGAGCTGGAGTTGCGGGGCCGCCCGGTAGACCTCTCGAACATTCGAATGCCACTGCTCAACCTCGCGGGAGAGAAGGATCATCTCTGCTTCCTCCCGCAGGCCGAGGCAACGATGGACCTGGTCGGTAGCGAGGACCAGGAGTTCGTCACGCTTGACGCCGGCCATGTTGGGCTGGTGATGGGCCGAGGCGCCCGGGAAGGACTGTGGCCCCAGACGACGGACTGGCTGAAACCCCGCTCGGGCGGGCAATAGAGAGAGGTTGCGGAAGCAACGATATTTTCCTTTGGGGAAAGGAGGAGTTTTGTCCAACGAGAGCAAAGTGTATCGCGACGAGCTTACACCAATGAGCTTTCTGAGGCGCACCGCCTACGTGTATCCGGACAAGGTGGCCGTTGTGCACGGTGATCGGCGCTACACGTACAAAGAATTCGAGGAGCGGGTACACCGGCTGGCCTCGCGGTTGCAGGAAGCGGGCTTACAGAAGGGCGACCGGGTGGCGTTTCTCGCCCCGAATATTCCACCGCTGCTCGAAGCTCACTACGCGGTGCCCGCGGCCGGTTGCGTGTTGGTGCCCATAAACACCCGCCTGAGCCAGGAGGAGATCGGCTACATCCTGGACCACTCCGGCGCGAAGCTGCTCTTCGTGGATTCGGAGTTGGAAGAGCTGGTACAGTCCTCTGATACTTCGGAGATAGAGGTGGTACGGATCGACGATACCGGGGAACCGGGTGACCCCTACGAAGACTACCTCGAACAAGGGGAAGCAACGGCACCACCCGGCGTGCTGGAAGATGAGGAGGAGTTGATCGCCGTCAACTATACGTCGGGCACGACCGGCAACCCCAAGGGCGCGATGTACACCCATCGCGGCGCCTACCTCAACGCGCTGGGGGTCGCGATGGCGATGGAGCTGAATGCCCGGTCGGTGTATCTGTGGACCCTGCCGATGTTTCACTGTGACGGCTGGTGTTACACCTGGGGCGTCACCGCGGTCTCCGGCACCCACGTTTGCCTGCGCAAAGTAGATCCGGAGAAGATCTGGTCCCTGTTCGAGGCCGAAGGGGTCACCCACTACTGCGGTGCGCCGACCGTGCAGCTGGACCTGGTTAACCACGAGCGCGCGGGGCGGCTGGAGCACGTGGTCAGCACGGCCATCGGAGGCGCTCCACCGTCTCCGGCGCTGCTCTCGCAGTTCGAGGACTTGAACATTCACCCGATCCACCTGTACGGCCTCACCGAAACTTACGGGCCGGACACCGTCTGCGCCTGGCACGAAGACTGGCACGACCTCCCTGTCGAGGAGAGGGCCGACTTGCTCTCCCGCCAGGGACAAGCCCACGTATCGGCCAACCTTTCCCGCGTCGTAGACGAGAACATGGAAGACGTGCCCCGGGACGGCGAGACGCTCGGAGAGCTCGTGACGCGCGGTAACACGGTGATGCAAGGCTACTTCGAACAACCCGAGGAGACCGAAGAAGCGTTTTCAGGAGGGTGGTATCACACCGGGGACATCGCCGCCTGGCACGAGGATGGTTACGTTGAGATCCGGGACCGCATGAAGGACATCATCGTGTCCGGTGGCGAGAACATCTCTACGGTCGAGGTGGAGCAGGTCGTCGACGAACACCCGGCCGTCCTCGAATCCGCCGTCGTCGCCATGCCTCACGACAAGTGGGGGGAGCGGCCGAAAGCGTTCGTTACGCTCAACGAGGGCGAAGACACCACAGAAGAAGAGATCATAGAGTTCTGCCGGGAGCGGCTGGCGCGCTTCAAGTGTCCCGACGCAGTGGAGTTTGGAGAGCTACCCAAGAGCGCGACCGGCAAAGTTCAGAAGTACGAGTTGCGCGAGAAAGAATGGCAAGGCCACAAGAGGCAGATCGGCTAGCGATGTTACGGGTCCGGGATCAGAGCTTGAAGGTGAGCCTGGCCGGTATGAGGTCCACGGCCAATCTGGCAGCCGGTCACTCTATGGGGAGGATGGTGATTCCGTAGCAGCCTGATCTTTATGCAGAGCAAGCGCAGCATCGATCATAACAACAAGGGTTAAGCCCACGATCACCAAAGGAGGAGTTTATGGCGCAGGCAGCTAGCGCGCAACAGAGCGGAGAATTGGCTCCGCTAGGGAAACACGCCGTCAGGGGAGCCTGGATGGGCTTCTTCGTCGACATGTTCGACATCTACCTGCCCATCATCGTGCTCGCACCGGCAATAGCGTACTTTATCGCCCCGGAGTTGGGAGCTTCCACAGCCGCCATCATTAGCGGCTCGATCTTCGCCGCCACCCTGATCGGCCGGCCCCTGGGTGCCGCCATCTTCGGCCACATCGGCGACACGGTAGGCCGACGGCGTTCGACCATCATCGCCCTCTCCGGTTCGGGGGTGGCGACCTTCTTTATGGCTTTGCTGCCCGGTTACGAACTGTTGGGTATGTCGATCGTTATTGTCTTCGTAGTCCTGCGCTTTGTTAACGGGGTGTTCGTCGGCGGGGTGTACACCTCGGCGAACCCGCTGGCTATGGAGTACTCGCCCAAAGAGAAGCGCGGTTTCTATGGAGCCCTGATCATGACCGGCTACCCGCTGGCTTACGCGGCGATCTCCCTGATCACGCTGGTGCTGCTGCAGTTTATCCCGGCCGGGGATATCAACTCCCCCTACGTGCAGTGGGGCTGGAGGATACCCTTCCTCATCAGTACGGTGATGATCTTCGCCCTGGTCTACTACTTCCTGAACTCCGTGGCCGAGTCCCAGCTCTTTGAAGCCGCCCACGAGAACGAGGAGGAAGAGGAAGCACCCCTCAAGGAGCTGTTCAAGGGAGAGAACCTGCGCAGTTTCCTGCAGGTGTTCGTGTTGATGGGCGGGTTCTGGCTGACGCTGTACGTGCCATCGGCGATGCTGCCGGGTCTACTCACCGGCGAGCTCGGGCTGTCGGGTACGAACCTCACGATCACGCTGACCATAGCGTTTCTGGTTCTCGCCGGAGGTTACATGGCGGCAGGCGTAATCAGCCAGAGGGTCGGCCGTCGGCCCTTCTTGATCACGGCGTCGATCGTCATGGCGATAGTTGGTACGGTGCTGTTCTACATCATAGTAGCCACAACCCCTCAAAACCTCTTTACGGTGATCGTGCTGGTAACGGCTGTCGTACTGGTGGTGACGTGGGTGTGGGGCCTGGCAACAGTCTACGTGATCGAACGCTTCCACATCGGGGTAAGGGCCTCGGGCTTCGGGCTAGGCTACAGCCTGGCGGTCATCCCGCCGGCGTTCTACGCCTACTACCAGGCTGGGCTGGCCACGTTCATGCCGTTCAAGTACACGCCTTTGCCGCTGCTGGTGATCGGCGCGATGCTGATACTGGTTGGGGCGCTGTGGGGACCGGAAACCAAGGACATAGACTTCAGCGAAGATGCCGAGGCCACGGCACACAAGCAGCATGAGGCGTCCAGGGCCTAGGTAGAACAGAGAGGCCTCCGATACTCGAGGGTTGTGGTGCGCTTGGGGCCGCTACTTTCCAGAGGACTCCGGGGGATGCTGCTCCGGAGTCCTTTCTGGCTATCTTGAGCCGTATCTATATACTGCTACTATCAAACGATGTGGAGTACGGGCCGGCCGAAGGGAATAGGGGGCTTTGCGCGGGCCGGGAGGTGAAGGATGCAGAAGGATAAGATGGAGTTGACGGCGGCCGCGGTTCAGGTTTCCCCGGTCTTGCCGTTCAACAAAGAAAAGACCGTAGAGGTAGTGTGCGAGGCGACGGCCGAGGCCGCGAGCAATGGTGCAGAGCTCATAGTTTTTCCCGAGTGTTTCGTACCCATGTACCCGAACTGGTCGGTAGACCTGCAGGACGAGGGTGGATGGGCGACGAACTTGCGGGAGTTTACCTACAACTCGATCCTGATCCCCGGCCCGGAGACCGAGAAGATAGGAGCGGTAGCCCGGGAGAAGGGAGTCTACGTCGTAGTCGGGGCCAACGAGGTAGAGGAGATCTACGACGGAGCCCTCTTTAACTCCCTGGTATTTATAGGTCCGACGGGCGAGGTACTGGGAAAACACCGGAAGCTCTTTCCTTCGAACCGGGAGAAGGTCTTTCACGCCCGCGGCGACGCCTCGGGGCTGCGGATCTACGACACCGCTCTCGGGCGGCTCGGGGGGCTTATCTGCTACGAGCACCTCCAGCCCCTCTTGAAATACGCCTTGATCTCCCAGGGGGAGCAGATCCACTGCGCCGCCTGGCCGGGGTGGCCCGAGTTTCCGGGCGGCCGGACGAACCGGCATGTCATAGACACGAGTTCCCGGGCGCACGCGCTCGAGGGCCAGTGCTTCGTGGTCGCCGCATCGTTGTACGTGCCGGCGTCTGCGGCCGACGATGCAGACCTCGGGAACGCCAGCTGGACGTTCTTTGGCGGGAGCGGGATCGTCGATCCGGCCGGTGAGTACGTCGCGGGGCCTTTGTACGACGAGGAAGGAATCGTCTACGGCGAGATAGATCTGGGTCTCATCCCGTTGCGAAAGGCGGCTATAGACACCACGGGCCGGGACTCCATGCCCCAGACCATCAACCTCACCGTAGACCCCGCCCGTTACTCCCCGATCCGGTGGAGCAACCGCGGGGAAACCCCGGATGCTCTCCCAGAGTCCCCAACGGAGCCCGGACGTGCGGCCCAGCTTGCTGAGCGGGCTGAGGAGCAAGCCGGAGTGCCGGGACACTAGGCTGGACGAGCATCCATGACAAGAACCGCCAACGGTAACCAGCCGCTCGTAGGGTTCGTAGGTCTCGGAAACATGGGAGAACCCATGTGCCGGCGGCTCGTAGACGGCGGGTACGACGTGAGGGTGTACGATGCGAACCCCGCGGCCATGGAGGGCTTCGAAGGTACCCGCGTCAGTCTGGCTCCGTCCCTTCAGGAAGTCGCCTCTGGAGCCCGGGTAGTGTTGCTGTCGCTGCCCGACTCCGAAGTGGTCGAAGAGGTGGTGCTCGGTGAGGGAGGTTTGATCCAGGCGCTCTCCTCCGGACAGACCGTGATAGACCTGTCGAGTTCCAAGCCTCTCCGCACCCGGGCACTCGCCGAAGAGCTCGCCGGCAGCGGGGTGCGGATGCTCGACGCGCCGGTCAGCGGGGGCGTCTCGCGGGCCAGGGAAGGCACGCTTTCGGTAATGGTCGGAGGCCCGGAAGAGGTCCTCGAGCAGCACCGGGAGGTGCTCGGGTGCTTCGGGGAAAACATCTTCTATATGGGAGGCCCCGGCGCCGGCCACCTTACAAAGGCGCTGAACAACCTCCTCTCGGCCACCACCCTCGCAAGCGCCTCCGAGGCCGTCCTGCTCGGGATCGAGGGGGGCCTAGATCCCGATAGCCTCATCGAGGTGGTCAACGCCAGCACCGGACGCAGTAACTCGACGGAAATGAAGTTCCCAAACTACATCCTGAATGAGGCTTTCGATGCCGGATTCAGTACCGAGCTCTACAACAAAGACGTGTCCACAGCGCTCGAGACGGCTGCCGAGTATGGCCTCCCGATGGAGGTGGGCTCCGCCGTTGGAAAGGTCTGGAAGACAGCGGTCGAGCGAGGATATGGACCCAGGGACCACACCGAGATCTACGCTTTTCTCGAAGAGGTCCTGCAGGAACGGAAGGACGTGGACGGGTGAAGATCCGGGACCTCTCTCAGGCCTACACCAACGGGATGCCCCACGCCCCGACTATTCCAGGCCCTCGTTTCGAGCAGGTAAAAACTGTGGAAGACCACGGCTACAGCGTGACCCAGCTCTCTGTGGCGACCCACATCGGAACCCACATTGACGCCCCATCGCACCTCATCGAGGATGGCCAGACGATCGAAGAGGTGCCCCTGGGCGCGCTGGTGGGACCTGCTTTTGCGATCTCCGTAGATAAGGCGCCCGGACAGCAGATAACGGCCGCCGAGCTCGAAAGCGCTGTCGGAGAGAGCTTCTCCGGCGATGCGCTGCTGATCCGAACCGGATGGGGTGACAGGTTTGGTGAGGAGGAGTACGCGGACCATCCCTACCTCTCCGAAAGCGCGGCTCGCTGGATCGTCGACCGGGGCTTCCGGCTGGTGGGGGTGGACTTCACAACCCCCGACGCGCCCGGACACCGGCGTACGGCAGCTTTCGACTTCCCCGTCCACCGCATCCTGCTCGGTAGCGGCGTCTTCATAGTCGAACATCTGTATCTCGAAGGGGTGGTGGGAGAGAGGTTCCTGCTCGTTGTCGGGGCGCTCAAAGTCCACGGGGCCGATGGTGCCCCAGCCCGCGTGCTGGCGCTCTTGGAAGGCGAGGAGGATCGGTAGTGGGGGCACCAACCTCCGGCGAGAGAGCCAGACCGGATGGCTAGATCCGCCGGGTCGGTCGGGTTCCCGTCGGACGCCTGGTTTGAGGCCCTGAGAGCCGCCGTTGCCGATGACCGGGAGCTGGCAATCTTCGGCAGGTGGTCGACGCTGAGCTTCGCCCTCCGGGTCGGTGAAGACAGGTTCCTGATCCGGCTGAAAGAGGGTCGAATCGAGGCGGTGGTTAGAGAACCCGCGGAAGGCCGGGCTGCGAGCTTCACGCTGGCCGGGACAGCCCGGGATTGGAACAACTTCCTGCAAGGGTGGCCACCTCCTTTCTACAACGACCTGCAGGCCCTGGATACCCGGGTCGAAAGCTTCTCGATCGAGGGGGACCGGCACGCGTTCGTGCAGCACATCAGGACGATAAAGCGCATTTTCAGGATAGCCCGGCTGCTTGGAAAACCCGTTGGTTGAGTTGGATCCCATCGTCGGCCGGTACGCGAGGGTGCAGCGAGGTGAGGATCTCTGCCGCGTGTACTTCGAAGAGGCGGGGCGCGGCAAGCCTCTGGTCTGCTTGCACACCGCCGGCGCCGACAGCCGGCAGTGGCACGGGCTACTACTCGATCCCGGCGTAACCCGCGGCTGGAGGGCAATAGCCTTCGATCTCCCGTACCACGGTCGCACCCTGCCCCCGGAGGGCTGGTGGGAGAAGGAGTATCTGCTTACCACCGACGACTACTCAGACTTCGTAATGACGTTCATCCGGGAGCTCGGACTAGAGCAGCCCGTGGTGCTCGGATGCTCCATGGGAGGATCCATAGTCTTGGAGCTCGCCCGCCGCTACCCGGAGGAACTCGATGCCGTAATAGGCCTCTCGGGGGCGAGCAATATAGAGGGACGCTTCGGAGACTGGTCGGTAAGACCGGATGTCAACGGGGCACCAGCGGTGGCCGAGTGGACCTACGGTCTGATGGCCCCGCAGAGCCCGGAGGCTTCGAAGCGGGAGGTGTGGTGGATCTACAGCCAGGGTGGTCCCGGCGTCTACCGCGGCGATACCTACTTCTACAGCGTGGACTGGAACCTCCGGGGCCGGGAGCCGGAGATCGACACCTCGCGATGCCCCGTCCACCTTCTCACCGGCGAGTACGATTACGCCTGCAGCGCCGAAGAATCCGAGGCGACGGCCCGGGCCATCCCGGGAGCCGAATTCACGAAAATGACCGGCATAGGCCATTTCCCGATGACGGAGAACTATCCGTTGTTTAGCGGGTATCTACTACCCGTACTGGCCTTGCACAAAAAATACCCCTATAAGGCGATTATTTGTGCAGGTGGGGATTCTGCACAAAAATTACAAACCATTACAAAGAGGAGGGGGCCTTCTGTGACCCCCTTTACGGCTGCGCACATATAGTTGTGGTGAACTACTGCTTAAGGCTTGGGGAAGGGCTCAGTTCTTGGTCACTTTAGAGCGTGTACGCCAAGAGCGAGCCCGGCCCTCTAGTGTCTGTTCGGCATGCAGCGCAGGTGTCCGCGCACCCATCTACCGCCGCGCCGATATCGCTTTACACGATGGAACTTGCGGCGTCTCATAAGCATCACCTCCTCCCTGAGCGACTGCCGCGCCTCTTGCCGGAGAGTATAGCACCTATTATTAGTTAGTGTGAGGTAGTGTGAGTTAGTGGGTAGCCAGGATTCCGTTGCAATGATAAAGTAGGTTGCCCAATAAGGGCAGGCCAGGGAAGGGAGAGAGCAGTGAACGTCCAAGCCAAAGATGTACTGAATGCAGAAGAGGCCGCTGAGTTTTTGGGCTTCAATCCGTATACGGTTCGCGAAAAAGCCCGTCTTGGCGAGATACCAGGGCGCAAGATAGGCAGAGAGTGGCGGTTCTCTCGGCGGCGGTTGCTAGAGTGGCTTGAAGAAGACGACATACAGCAGGCTCATAACGAGCAGCACGCGCACGCCTAGGAAAGATTCCGGCTACCCGCTAATTGGGGAGCAAAAACAGGCGCGATGTTGAAGGTGTGCATCGCGTAGATGAGTACACAGATGTTGTGGCAGAGCACCTTGCACAGAGCCTCGTTGATCTGCCCGGTATCACTCTTGCTTCTTAAAGAATCTCCGAATTTTGCCTTTATCATGGAGTAGGCCGATTCGACGTTTGAGCGCATATGGTAGTGCTCCATGAAGGTTAGCCGGTTGTACATGAAGTAGTAGTACATCTTTGCCCATATCGGCTCCTCTTCTGTAGTGGGTTCTACGGTATTGGACTTGAAGGGAACGAACGGCAGCCCGCCAGCCTCTTCTACGGCCTTGAAATTCTTGCGGGACAGATACGCTTTGTCTGCCAGCACGTCGCTAAGCTCAAAGTGTGCGGCGGTTGTCTCCAAGAGCGGAACGAAGTAGTTGGTATCGTGGGCGGTCCAGCCGCTAACGTCTACGCTGGTAACAATCTTCGTGTTCGTGCCGCACATGAGGTGGACCTTGACCCACTCCCGGTTGTCTACTTCCCGCCCGTACTTCTTGTTAAACCACTTGACGAACCGGCTGGTAGAGAAGCCCGAAGAGTCAACGGCAAAATCACTCTCTACCGCCTTCAAGGGCAAGCTGCTCATGGTGATGAGAGATTTCAGGGTATCCGTAAGCTCTGGCTTTGCCATGTAGTTGCTCACAGAGTTGAAGTGAGGCGTACTGTTTACGTGGCCGCCGACAAAAGCATCCCGCAGATCGGTAGCAAAGAGCATGTCTGAGAGCAGGAGTCGCGGCCTGCCTCTACCAGTTTGCTCCGGCTGCGGGACGGTTTTGCAGAGGTCGGCTAACAGGGTTACAAACCGTTTCTTTTCCTCTACTTGAGCAGCGTTGTAGTCAGTCCAAGAGCGGGTTTTGTGCGCTTCTATCACTCTGTAATTATACTTGACCGCTCAAGCATCGCAACGATGAAATGAGCTGTTTTGCAGGAAAATCTGAAATAAGACGATCTTGTAGATATACTACTTATTGGTAACGATGGAGATGGAGGGAATCGAACCCTCGGAGGCTAGGATTGGAAGCCCGCTCCGGGACCACCCCATCCCCTTGTTACTTATAGTGATGGGGGCGACGGGATTCGAACCCGCATCTCGCAACTTGGGTAGGCTGGCGTTTTGCCGGTTGAAACTACGCCCCCATTGCTACGTCTGCAACAATGAGAGCTTGCGGGAGGGCCTTTATTGTGGTATGCTTGCAAGTAGAAACTCCTAGTAAAAGTTGGCTCTTTGCAGGGGGTTTTAGACTAGGGCCGGTGTTGGTAGCACCGGCCCTGACCATATTAGAAATCAATCACGCTCTTCCCCCTTTTATTATCTTCCTCTTCGGCGGGTCTAGTTTCTTTTACCTCCGCTCTTTCTTGCACGGGCTCGCGCTGCGGAGAAGGAACGTCAATCTTTCTATAAATATTGGGTGCAGAACCGTATCCTTCTTCTACTACTTCTACACCTTCCTCTCGTTTAACCATACGCGCAAGCGCATTCGATACTGATCCTCCATGCACTTCCGTATTAGGATGCTTCTCAGCGATGAGATCCAGAACATCCTGCTTTGTAAACTCGCCTCGTATCTTTGAGAGGGCCTCTCTCACCTCTTCCGTAATTCGAATTCTCCTTGAATGTCCATCCGCCTTCTCTGGGGAAGGCTCACGAGAAGAGGATACCGCTGAAGATCGTGAGATATGAGAATCCCTAAATTCAGAAAAGAGGCGCTCTTCGTTATGCTCTTCATCACTCTTATTAATAAGAGTCCAAACTATGTCTAGGGCTTCCAACTCTTTCTCGGCTCTGGCTCGGATTTTGCGTTTCAGTTCCATGTAGGTCTGTTTATCCATGTCTATAGTGTATCACAAATTAGATGACATGCGACACGCGTTATTCGCTATCACATTTCGCCTACATTTTGTTATTTTGGCGTGAAGGGTGATGTCTGTAGTAGGGACGGGGAGAAGTATTAAAGGAAAAGTCTTGTCGCGTTTGCTCGTGTCAGGTACTATTGCTATATGGCTGAAAGGAAGGATCAAGCAGATAAAGAAATACGTGAACTGGCACGCAAACTTGGGCAACGTGGTGGCTTGAAGGGGGGCAAGGCTCGTGCTGAAAAGCTAACGCCCGAAGAGAGATCCGAAATAGCCCGTAAAGCTGCCGAAGCCCGTTGGGCCAAAAAGCGGCGGGAAGAATCAGAACAGGAACCCGAAGAAACCACCTAGCGTCTCGCAGGGAGTAAAATAACTCCGTACCTGGAACCCGATGAAAGGAGATTCCATCATCGAGATATGTTTCAGGAAACCGGAAAACCCCAACGCGGGGATAACCACAGCCCACCCGGTCAGCAGTAGATAGGTACTGAAGTGGGCCATAGAGCGATGTGGCTACGCGGCAAAACAAGGCATGGCGAGAGCCGGGGAGAGCCTATCTTTTCTCCGGCTCTAATTTTTGCCGGACTTCTGGTTCAACTTCCCGCCTTTTAGTTCAGAATCTTTTTTGTGCAGACCACCGATTATTTGTGCAAACGGCTTTTTATGTGCAAGGCCACCCGTACTAGAAAAACTGGATCGAAACCGCGGTTCGTAGAAAGGATACCAATGGCGACCCAAGAGGAGAAGCAAGCCTACATAGATGAGATGGTCGAGAAGCGGGGCTACGTTCTCGACTACCACAAGGCCCTGGTTCAGCAAGACTTCGAAATAATGAAGAAAGCGGACGAGCTCGTAGACGCCGCCTATCTCAAAGAACGTACCCTGGACCGGAAGACGAAGGAGTTGATCTTCGTTGTCAGCCTCGTCGTGATGCGGGCTCCGAAGGCTCATATCCAGAGCCACATTCGGGCGGCCCTGAACCACGGCGCGACCGAGGAAGAGGTTCTCGAAGCTATAGAAATATCGCTTCCCGAGGCTGGGGTGGTCGTGTTCCAGGAGGGTTTCGAAGCCTGGAGAGAACTGGTCGATGCTGACGTGATCGAGCCTAGCCGGGAGATTTCTTGAGCGTACCGGCGCTTACCGGGAAAAACAACCAGATCCGGAGCCGATATAACCTCGCCAACGTATCCGGTTCTGATCCGCGGCCCCGACTGTAGCGGTCCGCACTTCCTCGCGGTGAGGGCCGATCCTGTGCGAGAATGAAGGGCAAGGAAAGACCCGGCCCTGGAACAGGTGAGAGGTCGAGTGGAGTAGGACGCTATTGTGAATCTGGGCAAGGAGGAGAGTCAATGCGGGAAGTACGCAACTACATAGGAGGCCACTGGCAAGAGCGTGACGGCCGCGACTCCGAGCCGGTCTACGACCCGGCCAGCGCGGAAGTAATAGCCGAGACCCCGCTTTCGAGCCAGCAAGACGTAGACCGGGCCGTTGAAGCAGCCCGGACCGCTTTTCCGGAATGGTCCGCTACTCCGGTGGTCCGGCGCACGCAAGTCCTCTTTCGCTACAAGATGCTCTTGGAGGAGCACTTCGAGGAGCTGCGGGACCTCGTTACCCTCGAAAACGGCAAAGACGCCCACGACGCCAGCGGCGAGGTTCGCCGCGGCATCGAGGTGGTGGATTTCGCCTGCGGGATGCCCACCCTGATGATGGGCGAAACGGTCCGGGATGTGGCTGGTGGCGTTGACAACGTCTCCTACCGCTACCCGCTCGGCGTGGTCGCCGCCATCGCGCCGTTCAACTTTCCGTGCATGATCCCGCTGTGGACCCTGCCGGTAGCCATCGGGGCGGGAAACACCTACATCCTAAAACCCTCCGAGCGCACGCCGCTGACCTCCCAACGGCTGGGCGAGTTGGTGGTGGAAGCCGGGCTTCCCGAAGGCGTGTTCAACATCGTCAACGGGGCCAAAGAGGTGGTCAACAGTATCCTGGAGCATCCGGGTATAGAGGCCGTTTCGTTCGTCGGCTCGCAGCCGGTGGCCGAGCACGTCTACACCCACGGCACGGCGCACGGCAAGCGGGTTCAGGCTCTGGCGGGGGCGAAGAACTCGATGATCGTCATGCCCGATGCTGTGCTGGATCAGGCGGTACCGAACATAGTCTCCTCGGCCTACGGCAACGCCGGAGAGCGGTGCCTGGCCGGGAGCGTACTGGTGGCCGTGGGCGAAGTAGCCGACCCGCTGGTCGAGAAAGTCAAGGAAGCGGCGCAGGCGATGAAGGTAGGACCCGGTTATGAGGAGGGTAGCGAGCTCACCCCCCTGATCCGGGACTCTCACCGCAAGAAGGTAAAGGAGTACGTGGACCTCGGCGAGAAAGAGGGGGCTGAGGTGGCGCTAGACGGCCGGGAGCCGCCGCTAGAGAAGGGGTTCTTCTTCGGGCCGACAATCCTGGATAAGGTGGACCGCGAGATGCGGGTCTCCCGGGAGGAGATCTTCGGTCCCGTGCTCAGCGTGGTTCGGGTGGATAACCTCGACGAAGCGATCGAGTTCACCAACGGCTCATCGTTTGGCAACGCCTGCTCGATCTACACGGAGAGTGGGTCTGCGGTGAGGTACTGGCGGGAGCACGTAGAGGCTGGGATGCTCGGGGTAAACGTAGGGGTAGCGGCGCCGATGGCGTTCTTCCCGTTCAACGGGGTAAAGAACTCGTTCTACGGGGATCTGCACGCAACGGGCAAGGACGGGGTGAGGTTCTTTACCGAGAACAAGGTCGAGGTCTCTCGTTACCTCTCGGACCCCGTCGGGACAGGAGCTCCTGACTCTTCTCCGGGGGAGGCCGGTGAATAGGCAGACGGGAGGATACCGGCCCGTCAGCGCGGCCAATATCCTGGTGATTGAACGCCGCCGGTCCGAGGCCGGGTTACCGGGTTTACTCCCGGCCGGCCATGCCGAAGATGATCAGGGCGAACGGCACCACCGTGGTTATTATCAGGACTATTATGCCGATTGTCTCTCCCATACAACTCCTTTTGCTTGTATCGTTCATAAGGATACCTAACGAGAGGGACGACTGCTCGGTTTGACGGGAGATCCGTATCACGGGACAATCTGGCGGGTTATCACCTGGCCAGCAGGAGGCACGTTTGGTAAACGTCTTGTTTGTTTGCATGGGAAATATTTGCCGGTCCCCGATGGCGCAGGCCGCGTTCGAGAAACTGCTGCGCCAGGAGGGGCTGGAGGATGAGATCTCCGTGGATTCCGCCGGGACCGGGTCCTGGCACGTCGGGCAGCCGCCGGATACGCGGGCCCAGGAGAGTGCGGCCCGTCGGAACCTGGACCTGGCCCACCAGCGGGCGCGCCAGGTGACACCGGAGGACTGCCGGAAATTCGACTACTTGATCGTCATGGATCGGGACAACCACCAATCAGTGTCCGCCCTGTGCCGCGGATCCGGCCCGAAAGCGAGGCTCTTTCTGGAGTTCGCCGAGAGCTCGGCCCGCCAGGAAGTTCCGGATCCATATTACGGCGGCCCGGATGGTTTCGAACGTGCCCTGGATCTCGTAGAGGAAGCTGCCCGGGGCCTGCTGGACGAGATCCGCCGGCGGGACCTGGAGGGTCATGTCTGAGACTCTTATCTCCGAGGGCGTCGAAGCGAACCTGGGTGAGCGCCTGCGCTCCGCCCGGCCCCTGGGCGGCGGCTGCATCGGCGAGGTGTACAAAGCCGAGCTGTCCGATGGATCTACTTTGGTCGCCAAGGTAGATCGGAACGCGGAATCCCACCTGGAGCGGGAGGCGTACATGCTGCGCTACCTGCGGGAGAAGAGCGACCTTCCGGTGCCGGAGGTGTACCACGGCACCGATATCCTGCTGCTGATGGAGTTCATAGAGGGGACCAGCCGGTTTTCGGCCGGGGCGGAGCAAAATGCTGCCGAGTTGCTCGCCGCGTTGCACGAGGTTACCGCGGACGCCTACGGCCACGAACGAAACACCCTCATCGGCAGCCTGGATCAGCCTAATCCCTGGAACCCGAGCTGGACGGACTTCTTCCGCGAGCACCGGCTCCTGTACCTGGCAGACGTGGCGCACGAATCTGGCCGGCTGCCAAGAGAGGACCGGTCGAGAATAGGTCTTCTGGCGGAGAGGCTGGAAAGCCTGATCGAGGAGCCAGACAGACCATCCCTCGTCCACGGCGACGTGTGGAGCGCCAACGTGCTCGCGAAGGGAAACAGCATCACCGCTTTTTTGGACCCGGCCATCTACCACGCCGACCGCGAGATGGAGCTCGCCTTTATCAGCCTGTTCAACTCTTTCGGGCGGGACTTCCTGGAGCGGTACGAGGAGATCCGGGGCATCAGAGACGGGTTCTTCGAGGTTCGTCGCGACCTCTACAACCTCTACCCGCTGCTCGTGCACGTGTACTTTTTCGGTGGTGGCTATCTGCGCTCCGTCCAGAACACCCTCAGCCGCTTCGGAGTTTGAATAGCCTCTAGGCCAGGGCGCTCCAGACCTCTAGCTTGTTCTTGATGTGCCGGATCACCTCGTCGGTAAACTCCGTGGTGCTCGCCGAACCCCCCATATCCGCCGTGCGGGTATCGTCCAGGACCGTCTCGAAGGTTGCCTCGTAGATGGCGCGGGAGACCAGGGATGCCTGCTCGTCTTGCAGAAAGCCCAACAGGCCGGCTCCGGCGAGGATCATGGCCATCGGGTTGGCCACGTCTTTGCCTTCGAGCGAGGGGGCCGTGCCGTGGGGCGCTTCGGACATGACGATCTCCGGGTTCTCGTCTTCGTCCAGGGATATGAGTAGCGACTCGGCACCGGCTATGGAGCCGAACATCTGCATCACCATGTCCGAAAGGCAATCTCCGTCGCGGTTGAGGCTGGGTATTACCAGGGGATCCCCGGAGGTGGAGAGCAGCAGGGCGTACGTGGCGTCTATGAGCTGCGGGTCGTAGGGGATGTCGCCGTTGTTCTCGGCCGCCCGGTCGAGCTCCTCCTTGAGCATGCCCTCGTACACGGGCGAGACGGTCCACTTGGGCCCTCCAAAGACCGTTGCCTTCATTTTCCGGGCGTGGATAAAGGCGAATTCGGCGACGCCGCGGCAGACACGGCGGGTTATCTTTTCGGTCCGGTAGGCGACCTCGTCCAACCCCTCGCCTTCACGTTTTTCCTCGGCGCCGTAAGCGTCGTCTACGGCCATCCGGACTACGGAGATGGGGGCGTGGATGCCCGGCAACGGGTTGACGCCCGGTATGCGCCGGCCCGTTCGGACGATGACGGTACCGTTGATCTCTTTTCGCAGGATCGCATTGGGTGAACCGAGATCCCCCTCCTCAGGCGTGATGGTGGCCGCCTTGAGCCCGAGACCGCTCTCCCGCATAGCCTCGGCAGCTTCATAGACGACCCCGTTTTCCGTCTCCTGGCGACTCTCCAACGACAGGTCGTAGCGCTCGAACTCGAGGTCCAGCTGGGTTAAGGAAGGGTCCAAGACCCTTAGCCCCTCCTCCAGCAGTTCCTGGCCGGTCTGGTCGCCCCCCATGACTACGATGGTCTTCTTATCCAAGTCACACCTCTAGGTCTGCTCTCTGGTCCAAGCTAGTATAAGGCTCATGATCGGAGCTTACCGGTAGGCTCGTGTTGGCGCGCTTTCAATTGAAGAGGTCTATCAGCTGCAGGTTTTCGAACTCCGCGGCGAGCGCGGGCGAGAGTTGCTCCCGGCTCCGCGTCTCGCCGAGCGTAGCCGCTATCTCCAAGAACGCCGCTACCGGGCCGCTCGCCGGGACGTCCCGGCGCTTGAGCGCCGCCATCGACCGGCTCATCTCCGGGCCGCCTTCGACCGTGATGACGACCAGGTTTCCCGCCCCAACGCTCCGGACAACCGCGGTTCGCGGCAGGAACGCGACGCCTAGCCGGTGCTCGACCATGCGCTTGGCCGCTTCTATGTTGTCTACCTCTATCGCCTGTAGGCCCCGGATGCTCGCGGCTCGAAACATGGACTGCGTCTGCTCGTAGTAGCTCGAGTCGTGGTCGAAGAAGATCAGGCGCTCTTCGGCTATCTCCGACAGGTCTGCCGTGCCCCGGACCGTGAACCGATGGCCCGGGTCCACAACCAGCACCATCTCGTCTTCGTATAACGTCAGGCTCTCGATCTCCGGGTGCCGCATCGCCCGCGTGAGCCCGAGCTGAACTTCTTCGCTGAGCGTCATCTCCAGTATCGCCTCGGAGTGTCCCGTCCGGACCGCAACCGATACCCGGGGATGGGCCGCGGTGAATCGCTCCAATAGCCCCGGCAAGGCATAGGTTCCTACCCCCGGCGAAGCTCCCAGAGTCAGCTGTCCCGCGGAAGCCTCCCGGAGCTCGGCCACACGGCGCTTCCCCTCTTTCAGGCTGCCGATCATCCTCTCCGCGTAAGGCGAAAACTCCTTGCCGGCATCCGTTAGCCGCATCCCCCGGCTCGTCCTTACGAAGAGCTCGTCTCCTACCTCCTCCTCCAACCCCTTCAACCTCGCCGTGAGCGTCGGTTGCGTAAGGAACATCTCTTCCGCCGCCCGGCTCAAGTTCCCCAGCCGCGCCACCGCCAGAAAGCACTCTACCTGCCGAAACAACATACAATTCTCCTGATATAGACATATTTTATCGAAATAATTCAAGCAAATGATTGGACTAATAGCAAGGACGTGGCTAAGCTATTTCCAGGTTAAGCGGCGCTAGAAAGAGAGAGCACTTATGATACCGGTACAGTACAGGGACCCGGAGACGGAAGAGATCCTGGATCGGCGTTACGAGGAAGAGACGCCGGCCATTGGGAGTAAGGTGAACATCGGCTTCCAGGAGCATCAGGTGCTGTTCCGGTGGCAGTGCGTCCCGACCTCGTGCATCGTGTACGTGAGGCGGCCTTCGCGGGCGGGTAGCACCGGGGCTGCCGCATAGAAACCTTTCAAAGGCTCCGAGCGTGATGCCTGGTGGCTTGCTAAAGTAATTAGCTCATAGCAAGCAGCCATGAGAGGAGTCTGGACGGTTATGGCGACAGAGAAACGGTTTGGAGAGGGGGTCGAGGTATCGGCCCCCACTTCTAGTGAGTTCGAAGAGATCCTGACGCCCGAGGCGGTTGCTTTCGTGGCGAAGCTCAGCCGGGAGTTTCGCGGCGGGGTGGATGAGATCCTCCAGGCCCGCCAGGAGCGGCAGGAGAGGATCAACCAGGGTGAGATGCCGGACTTCCTGGAGGACACCAAAGATATCCGGGAGGGCGATTGGCAAATAGCCCCGATACCGGATGATCTGCAAGATCGCCGGGTGGAGATCACCGGCCCCCCGGACCGCAAGATGACCATAAACGCGATGAACTCCGGGGCCAGTTGTTGGTTGACGGACTTCGAGGACGCCAACTGCCCGACCTGGCACAACGTGTTGGAGAGCCAGTTGAACCTCAAGGAGGCTATCGAGGGGACGATCACCTACGACGACCCCGATTCGGGCAAGCATTACGAGCTCGACGACGAGACGGCGGTGCTCATCGCCCGGCCCCGGGGCTGGCACCTCTTCGAGAAGCACATGACCGTAGACGGCCAGGAGGTGCCGGGCGGCATCTTCGACTTCGGCTTGTACTTCTTCCACAACGCCCGGCAGTTGCTGGACAACGGATCCGGGCCCTACTTCTACCTGCCGAAGATGGAGAGCCACCTCGAAGCCCGGCTGTGGAACGATATCTTCGTGATGGCCCAGGACGAGCTCGGGTTGCCGCAGGGCACGATCAAGGCTACAGTCCTGATCGAGACGATCCTGGCTACGTTCGAGATGCACGAGATCCTCTACGAGCTGCGGGAGCACTCCGCGGGCCTGAACTGCGGCCGGTGGGACTACATCTTTTCCTACATCAAGAAGTTCCGCGAGCACGACATGCTCCTTCCGGACCGTAGCCAGGTCACGATGACGGTTCCGTTCATGCGGGCGTACTCGCTCCTGACCATAAAGACCTGCCACGAGCGCGGCGCGCAAGCCATCGGCGGCATGGCCGCCCAGATACCGCGCAGTGACGATCCCGAGTGGACGGAGTTCGCCAACAATAAGGTCTACGAGGACAAGGAACGCGAGGCTACAGATGGCCACGACGGCACCTGGGTAGCGCATCCGGGGATGGTCGACCTCGCCCGGGAGCCTTTCGACGAACACATGCCGGAGCCCAACCAACTCGACAAGATCCCGGACGTAAACCCGTCCGCCGAAGAGTTGCTGGAGGTGCCGGACGGCGAGATCACGATGGACGGCTTCCGGAACAACATCAGCGTCGGCATCCAGTACCTGGCGGCCTGGCTCGCCGGTAGGGGAGCGGTCCCGGTGTTCAACCTGATGGAGGACGCGGCGACGGCGGAGATCAGCCGGGCCCAGGTGTGGCAGTGGATCCACCACCCGAAGGGCGTCCTCGAAGACGGCACCGAAGTGACCGAAGAGCTCTTCCACGAGGTGATGGAAGAGGAGATGGAGAAGATCAAGCACGATATCGTCGGCCCCGAACGCTGGGAACAAGACGAGTTCGAGGACGCCGCCAAACTCTTCGAGCGTATCTCCACCCAGGACGAGTTCGTCGAGTTCTTGACCCTCCCCGGCTACGAGTACTTCGACTAGGAGAACCGGGATTCTCACCTACCCGACATCCGGCACCGGCGGCGCGGCACACAAACCGCCGGTGCCACCCATCGGCTTCCGAGTACCCAGGTCCCTCGCCGCTTGACAAGCCGCTACCGAAATGTGATAATATGCGTTTAGCATATACATTTCAAACGCACTTAGAAGAGGTGAGACACGAGGCCAGACGGTTTACGGGGATGTAGTTCCTTTACGGGGATGTAATTCTTTACTAGATAAGGAGTAGGTGATGGAGAGCGGCAACGGTCAGGTTCAGGAGATAGAGCAGAGCTGGCAGGGGGAGCGCTGGGAAGGCATCGAGCGTCCGTACGGTGCGGAGGACGTGGTGCGGTTGCGGGGGTCTATAAGCATCGAGTACACGCTGGCCCGGCTCGGCGCGGAGCGTTTGTGGGACTTGATGCACACTGAGGACTACGTCAGTGCTTTGGGCGCGCTCACCGGCAACCAGGCGGTCCAGCAGGTCAAGGCTGGTCTGCAGGCGATCTACCTGAGCGGTTGGCAGGTGGCGGCGGATGCGAACCTGTCGGGCCACATGTACCCGGACCAGAGTCTGTATCCGGCGGACAGCGTGCCGCACGTGGTCAAGCGGATCAACCAGGCGCTCCAGCGGGCCGACCAGATCCACCACGCCGAGGGCCACAACGGCGTTCACTGGTTCGCCCCGATAGTCGCTGACGCCGAGGCCGGTTTCGGCGGTGCCCTGAACGTCTTCGAGCTGATGAAGGGCATGATCGAGGCCGGCGCAGCCGGCGTCCACTTCGAGGACCAGCTCTCCTCCGAGAAGAAGTGTGGGCACATGGGGGGCAAGGTCTTGTTGCCGACGGCGCAGGGCATACGGAACCTGATCTCCGCCAGGCTGGCCGCCGACGTGATGGGCGTGCCGACGGTGCTCGTTGCCCGGACCGACGCCAACGGGGCGAGCCTGATCACGAGCGACGTAGATCCGGCCGACCACGAGTTCATGACCGGGGAGCGCACGGCCGAGGGCTTTTTCCGGGTGCGGGCGGGCCTCGACCAGGCCATATCCCGCGGCCTCGCCTACGCGCCGTATGCGGACGTGGTGTGGTGCGAGACCTCCGAGCCGAACATCGAAGAGGCCCGGGCTTTCGCCGAGGCGGTGCACGCCGAGTACCCCGGCAAGCTCCTCGCCTATAACTGCTCACCGTCGTTCAACTGGGAGGCAAAGCTGTCCCGCGAGGAGATCTCCACCTTCCAAGAGCAGCTCGGCGAGATGGGTTACAAGTTCCAGTTCGTCACGCTGGCGGGCTTCCACGCGCTCAACTACTCCATGTTCGAGCTCGCCCGTGACTACTTGAAGCGGGGAATGGCCGCCTACTCCGAGCTTCAGCAGGCCGAGTTCGCCGCCGAGAAGTATGGCTACACCGCCACCAAGCACCAGCGGGAGGTCGGCGCCGGATACTTCGACGAGGTGGCCCAGGTCGTCGCCGGCGGCACCGCCTCGACCACGGCCCTTTCCGGATCCACCGAGGAAGCGCAGTTCAACTCCCCGGAGGACCCCAACACCGGCCTGCCGGGTTCCACGGAAAACGAACAGTTCGTGAAGTAGCTTCCGGCCTACAGCTGCGAGCCAATCGGAAGAGGGACCGAAGATCGGTCCCTCTTCTCGTTGTATAAACAGCACATGAGCTTGAAGAGCAGAAAAGGGACCGTGAGCAGCAACGGAACGAGAACGTACGTTTAGGTCTATCAAGCACTTCTTAAGGCCATAAAGGCCAGAAGCATCCAATCTCCTTGACAGCTAATCCTTTTGCACTATATTTTATGCAAGTAAGTAATTGCAGACACGACGAATAAAGGCGGACGAGGAGATGACTGAGGTGTTGATCGTCGGGGCGGGACCTACGGGGATGCTGTTGGCGGCGGAGCTGGCCCGGGCCGATATCGGGGCGCGAATCGTGGACAAGGGTCCCCATCCGGTGGGAGAGAGCCGGGCTTTCGGGGTGGTTGCCCGTACCTTGGAGATCTTCGACGAGCTGGGCATTGCCGAAGAGGCCATCCAGCGCGGGAGCAGGCTGAACAGCATGAACCTGTATGATGGGGGGCGTTCGCTGGCCCGCTTCGACATGAGCGGGTTGGACTCGCCTTTTCCTTTCATCCTCGGCCTGCCCCAGTACGAGACGGAAGCCTTGCTCGGGGAGCTTGCGGAAGGCCTCGGGGTCCGGGTCGAGCGGCCTCTGGCGCTGGCGGCTTTGGAGCAGGACACGGACGAGGTCACAGCAACGCTCTCCCGTCCAGACGGAGAGACGGAGAAGTGCCGGGCCAAGTGGGTAGTGGGCTGCGACGGGGCGCACAGCGCGGTGCGACGCAAGGCTGGATTCTCTCACGCGGGTCCCGACCTGAAGAGCCGTTTCGCGCTGCTCGACGCCCGGGCAGAGTTGGACCTGACGGAGGATGGAGTGCATGTCTTCTTCCATCCCGAAGGGGCGCTGGCGTTGTTCCCGCTGCCGCAGGAGAACTACTGGAGGGTGGCGGCCGACCTGCCGTTAGGGAAAGAGTTGCCGGAAGAGCTCGACCTCGAGTTGTTCGAGCGGCTCATCGCCGGACGGACTCCCTTGCGGGCGCAGCTTTCGGACCCCTTGTGGGTGAGCGACTTCTCTCCCAGAGAGCGCAAGGTGGATGGGTACCGGCGGGGCCGGGTGCTCCTGGCGGGAGACGCCGCTCACACCCACAGCCCGGTGGGGGCACAGGGCATGAATACGGGGCTCGGAGACGCCCATAACCTGGCGTGGAAGCTGGCACTGGTCGTCCGCGGCGACGCCCGTGATTCTCTGCTGGACTCCTACACTGCCGAACGCGAGCCCGTTGCCACAGGAGTGCTCGCCGGCACGCGGGCTGCCACGAGGCTCGTAACCCTGAGCTCTCCGGTCTCCCGCGGGCTTCGCCGGGAGGCTCTTGGCTTCCTGAGCGGCTTCGGCGCCGTGCAGAGGCGTGGTCCCCACTACTTCCACCAACTGCATGTAAACTACCGCAAGAGCCCTATCGTGGAGGAAAAACAGCCACCGCTGCTGCCGAAGAGTTCCCACCAAGATCCTGGCGCAGAGCATCCGGGGCTTTCGGAACGGCTGGCCTTCCGGAGAGGACCGAGGTCCGGGGACCTCGCGCCCGACGCTCCGGTCCACCAAGAAAGACGGCCGACCAGGCTCCGCCGGGTGCTGCAGGGACCGGGGCATTCCCTGCTCTTGTTTGCCGGACTGGGCGCATCTGGCGAAGACCATGCCGGGGCGAGGCTCGCAGTAGAGGAGATCCAACGGAGGTTCGGGGATCGCGTGGCCGCACACGTTATCTTCCCCGGAGAGGAGGCGCCGGAGATCGTCAGGGACCACAGCTCCGTGCTGCTGGACCCCGGAGGTAAATGCCACCGTCGCTACGGTGCCAGGGCCGGGTGTCTCTACCTGGTGCGTCCCGACGAACACGTAGGCTTCCGTGCCCAGCCGGAAGATTCAGAGTCCCTGCTGGCGTACTTGGATCGGCTCTACGAACCCGTGTCCGGGCTCCGTGTCGAGGTGAGCTCGTGAGCGAAGCTCCGGATTCCTCCGCCCGCTCTCGCCTCCTCCGGGCCGCGCTGGACGAGGTCGCAGAAAGCGGTCTGCGTGGCGCTACTACCAGGCAAATTGCTGAACGTGCCCGCGTCAATGAAGTGACACTCTTCCGGCACTTCGGTTCCAAGTCTGCCCTCGTGGCCGAGGCTCTCCGACACGCGACCGAGGGATTCGGCGCGGCGGCTGCCAGGCCCAGCGGAGATGTCGAGCGGGACTTGAGGGAACTGGCGCTCGCCTACTGGGAGTTCGTCGGCGCCAACCGAGGCGCGATGGTGCGGCTTTTGCCGGAGCTCTCGCGCGATCCATCCCTTGGAGAAGCCGGGGGTGCCCTTACGGGGAAAGCTTTCGGATCTCTTCTGGGACTCTTCCGCCACTACCAGGAAGCAGGCGTCCTAGCACCCGAAGAGGAGCCGGAGGATCTGGCGCTGGCCTTTCTGGGGCCGCTGATGGCCCGGGGACTCCTCGCCGACTCTTTGGGGCTCGTCGCTCCCTTCGACGCCGGGCGGTACGTCGCAGGGTACCTCGACGGCCAGCGGACGTAGGATCGCCGCAGGTAGCAGCGCAACGGGATCGTCTGTCAAGACTCCGAATGTGCTCCCTCTACGCGGTCTTCTCCCTCTTCAGGATCTCGTTGACCGTGGTCTTGGAAATCCCAAGCGTCTGGGCGATCTCCCGCTGCGAGAGCTTCTCCGTCCGCGAGAGGCGCACCACCTCCGGGGCGTGCCAGTCCGAGGGCCTGTGACCCGGCCTGCGCCCGAACGTCTGGCCGCGGGCCTTTGCCGCGGCGATCCCACTCCTCACCCGCTCCCGCAGCAAGTCGTGCTCGAACTCAGCGAGCGATGCCATTAGGTTTGCGATCAGCTTGCCCTGCGGCGTCGAAAGATCGAAGGTTAGTCCCGTTTGCGCGATCAGCGAGACGTCCCACGAGGCGAGCTGGCCCAAAGTATCCATAAGGTCCTGCGTAGAACGTCCCCACTGGGTTAGCTGCGTCACCAGCACGGCATCCATCCTGTGGTCCTGGGCGAGCGCCATCACCTTCTTGCGCTCGATAGGTTGCTTGCCCTTCGCCTTCCTGATACTGGACAGCGTCTCCCTGAAGACCCCTACTATCTCAAAGCCCGCCCTATCAGCATACTCACGCAGGTCCCGCACCTGACGATCATTGTCCTGATCGGAGGTTGAGACCCTGCAGTACAGAACAACCTTTCGCCGACCGTCCGAACCCCGTTTCGCTGTACCAAATAAACCCCTCCGGATTTCATACTTTGTAACCCGCACAAAAAGCGGCTTCTCAGCTACGGACGAGCGTACCAGAAAAAGTAGAGTCTAGTCGGTACAAGTAGCCCTGTCTTAGCGCTACTCCTACAAGCGCTCCTAGACAACACCTCTGAAAATCAATTGGTTCTGAGGAAACCTCTTGACAATAAGTGCATATACACTTATTCTGTTCGCATGAACTACTTGGCGAACAAAGAGAAAACCGAGGTGGCCGAAAGATGTGCCCACCGCAATCTCAAGCACACCGTGCGCAGCGTAACTCAGCATTACGATGGATGGCTCGCGGAAAGCGGGGTACGCATCACTCAATTTACCCTACTTGTTGCCTGCTCTTTACAGGGTCCGGTTACCGTTAGTGAACTGGCCGAACGGATTGGCATGGACCGTACCACCCTGACGCGCAACTTAAAGCCTCTGGAGCGCGACGGTTTATTGGAGATCCTCACCCACGAGTCTGACGCCCGGGTTCGTGTTGTACAGATAACGGGCGAAGGGGAAACGACCATTGCCCGCGCATATCCGCTCTGGCAAATGGCCCAGGAGGAGGTGACACAGGGTCTTGATGACGAAGGTTATGAGAATCTGCTCCAGTACCTCGAACGCTTGCAGACCTCCGCCCACTAGCCGGAACAGATAAATCTACTGCGGCAAATAGGTGTATATACAAGCAAGCGATGAAAGGATTTCTCACAATGGCGACTAGATCTGCTGATTCTATTGGCAACAGTGAGGTGTTTCGCGCCAAGCTGCCGGCTGAGTCGCACTCTGCGGTGCATCGCTTCCTTATTGCTACACTTGCGTGGTGGGCGCTAGCGGCCCTGCTTGTGAGCGGTTCAGGGTTGTTCGCGCAGCTCCCCACTCCGCTCTTGCCTATTCCCGTGGCTCTCGGCATCTTCATTCCCGTTCTCGTCTACGCTCGCTCTGAAGCGTTTCGTGTCTACATTCACGCGGCCGACTTGAGGAACCTCACCCTCTTCCACGTGTGGCGTGTGCCGGCGGCGCTGGCCTTCTTCTACTACGGTGCCCAGGGGTTGTTACCCAAGACGTTCGTGTTCAACGCCGGATGGGGAGATCTCGTCGCCGGTGTGCTCGCTCCCGTGGTGGTGTTCGGACTGGCTCTTGGAGGGCTAGCCTACGTGAATCGCGTCCGGCGCGCCAGCTTCGTCGGGTTCCACAGCTTCTCCATCGCGGACTTTATCCTGGGCAGTTGGGACAGGAACCGTCGTTGCTCTGTTGAACAATCCCCTGATGGGAACCATGCAACAGTTTCCTATGGCTATGATCGTGCTGTTCGGTGTCCCCGTGACCGGCGCTCTCAGCCTGATGACCCTGCACCGGCTCTTTGTGAGGCGTGCTTGAGGTCAGTCACCCGGTAGTGCTGCGTGAGGAGCGGTAAACAACCCCTCACACAGGCTTTCTACGGGTTCTACAGTATTCGGTAACTAGAGGGAAGAGGCAAAACATGATTTGTTCGCCATTACCCACTATCCAGTATAGCCCCCATCAGTGATGAGCGAAGCCCGGCACAAGTGGAGGGTTCTGGCCGTCGTCGGACTCGGGGCTTTCCTGTCCACCTTAAACATCACCATAGTTAACGTGGCCTTGCCGAGTATCGCCCAGGACCTCCGGGCCGGTATAGACGACGTGCAGCTCGTAGTGCTCGGATACCTCCTGGCGCTAGGAACGTTGCTTCTGGCCTTGGGACGGCTCGGGGATATAGTCGGATACCGGCAGATATACGTGTGGGGGCTCGCAATCTTCGGAGTCGCGAGCCTCCTGTGTGGGCTTTCGGAGAGCGTGTGGACGCTCTCGGGTTTTAGGGTGCTACAGGGAATCGGTTCCGGGATGGTGCAGGCTATCGGTCCGGCTCTGCTCGTGCGGGCATTTCCCGCTGAGGAACGAGGTAAGTCGCAGGGATTGTTTGCCATCAGCATCGCCCTGGGCATTACCGTCGGTCCGGCTTTGGGGGCGGTCCTTACCCAGTGGCTGTCGTGGTCCTGGATCTTCTTCGTCAACGTACCCCTATGCGTAGTCGGCGTCGCGTGGTCTCTGCGGGTGCTGCCGGCGGAGCGGCGGGAAGAAGGTCGCGCGTTCGATCCGGTAGGAGCCCTCCTGCTCTTCGGCGCTACCTCGGCGCTGTTGTTGACGGTGCTCGGCGGCGGACGTTGGGGATGGACGAGCCCGGTCAACCTGGTGCTCGTAGCGGCAGGCTTGATACTCGGGGCGGCGTTCGTCGCTACCGAAGCGCGGGTACGCCAGCCGACGATGGACATGAGCCTGCTACGCATCCGAGAGGTCTGGGCCGGAAACGCCAGCGTACTGGTCGCCTTCGCAACGCTCTTCACCGCGACCTTCCTCATCCCGTTCTACCTCGTGGACGCGCGTGGCTTCTCCGTACTGGAGACCGGGCTCTTCCTTACCCCGCTGCCGCTCGCCACGCTCATCGTCTCCCCGTTTGGCGGGTCGCTCTCCGATAAGATCGGTGCTCGCGCCCTTACCACCGCGGGGACGGCTTTTATAGGCGGCGGGTTGCTACTGCTCACTAGCATAGATGCTGAGACTGGCGCTTTCGGGCTCATCTGGCGGCTGGCCGTCGCGGGGATTGGCCTCGGACTCTTTATCGGGGCGAACCAGAGCCTCGTTCTCGGCGCGGTACCGGCCGAGAGGCTGGGCATGACTTCGGGGATGCTGGCTCAGGTACGCAACGTCGGTCAGGCGTTCGGCGTAGCGCTGGCCGGGGCGGTCGTCGCGGTGAGGCTTCCTTTTCACGTCCAGGAGCTTCAGGAAGGTGCCGGCAATCGTCCCGAAAGTCTCGTGGAGCGCGACGCTTTCGTACTGGCGATCCACGACGCCTTCTATGCGGGGGCAGCAATCTGTGTCCTCGGAATCGTAACGAGCGTGCTCTCGGAGAGACTAAGAACTGAGCCCAACGACATCGGAGCAGACCAGGTGACGTCGGCAACCGAAGAGACAACTATCAATAGAACGGAGGCAACTTGAAGGGCCACGATGTTTCGCTGAAGGTCAATGAACAGATATATCGGAGTGAAGTGGAGCCACGCCGGCTACTGGTCCACCACCTCCGCGACGACCTAGGGATAACGAGTCCCCACATTGGCTGTGATTCCAGCCAGTGCGGCGCCTGTACGGTCTCGATGGACGGCATCGCCGTCAAATCCTGCACCGTTTTTGCCGTACAGGCTGACGGCTCCGAGGTCGTCACCGTTGACAGCCTCGCCGGAGATAACGGGACGTTGCACCCCCTCCAAGAGAGTTTCCGGGAGAAACATGGCCTGCAGTGCGGGTACTGCACACCCGGTATGATCCTGAGCGCCCAGGATCTCCTGCGCAAGACTCCCAATCCTACCGAAGAGGACGTCCGGCGCCACCTCAAGGGCAACTTCTGCCGCTGCACCGGCTACCAGAACATAGTCGAGGCGGTCCTACACGCCGCGCAACAGCTCTCCGGCTACTCCGTACCAAAGAGCTGCGGTGAAAAGTCAAGGAGCAGTTTTGAGTAAACAGAGCAGGCTAACGCCAACCACCGGGGTATTGCCCGGCGAGCCGCCGGATATTCTATGACCCGCCAGTCTCTAGCGAGAGCCGCGAGTGCCGGTAGGCTG
>JBHJHC010000057.1:0-14710 GCA_050331175.1 Rubrobacteraceae bacterium
GGCCATGGTCATCGCTTCGGTCTGGTCGTGGGTGACGTAGATGGTGGTGGTGCCGATGCGGTTGTGGAGCTTTGCTATCTCGGTGCGCATCTGGACCCTGAGCTTGGCATCGAGGTTGGAGAGGGGCTCGTCCATGAGGAAGGCGCTGGGTTCGCGGACAATGGCCCGGCCGAGGGCGACGCGCTGGCGCTGGCCGCCGGAGAGGGCTTTGGGCTTGCGGTCTAGGAAGTGTTCGATGGAGAGGACGCGGGCGGCTTCGTTGACGCGGCGTTCTATTTCGTCCTTGTCGAACTTCTTGAGCTTGAGGGCGAAGCCCATGTTCTCCCGGACGTTCATGTGCGGGTAGAGGGCGTAGTTCTGGAAGACCATTGCGATGTCGCGTTCTCTGGGCGGGAGGTCGTTTACGACTTTATCGGCGATAAAGACCTTCCCGCCGGAGATATCTTCGAGGCCGGCGATCATGCGGAGGGCGGTGGACTTGCCGCACCCGCTGGGTCCGACGAAGACCACGAACTCTCCGTCGGGGATATCCAGGTTCATATCTCTAACGGCCACTACGTCTTCTCCGTAGACCTTCGTGACGTTCTCCATCGATACCTCAGCCATCCTCCTGCTCCTCTCCTGCCAGCTTTCAACCGGGTCATTTTGGTACTTTTTTAACTTGGCCATCCCCTGCGGCCAGATGCATTCTAGAACAAGTCATGCCCCTCCGTAAATAGCGTAGTTTCTCTTCACCCCCACAACACGCTCGACAGAGTGTTCTATCTGCTCTCCCTTTATCTCGCCGGACTCGACCGCGGACACTATAGCCTCGTACGCGGCGGCCTGGTCTTGGGCCGGGCTGGAGATGATGAGAAGGTCTGCTCCGGCCTTTACCGAGGCTACGGCGGCGTCTGCGGGAGACCCACCGCCGGAGGCTCCGTCCATGCTCAGGTCGTCCGTTGCTACCACGCCATCGAAACCCAGTTCTTCCCGGAGAAGCCTAATTGCCGCTGGAGAGAGGCTCGCGGGACGGTTTGGGTCTATGGCCGGGTAGATCAAGTGCCCCACCATCACCATCGGGACCCCCGCTTCTACCGCCGCGCGAAACGGGGGCAAGTCGTAAGAGAAAACCGTCTCGATATCGTGGTCCACCACCGGCACCGCGGTGTGCGAATCCGCCGGGGCGGCTCCGTGGTTGGGGAAATGTTTGGCCGCCGAAACGAGCCCCGCACTCTCGAAGCCTTCTATCGCCGCGACGCCCATCCGGGCGACGAGCTCGGGGTCCTCCCCGTAAGACCTGGAACCGATGGCGGCCCCGAACCCCGTATCCACCACCGGGGCGAAGTTCGTGTTGATCCCCGCCCGCCGCAGCTCGCGTCCCATCTGCTCCGCCACGGCCCGGGCCTCGTCCGGATCACCCCGGACCCCGAGATCTGCCGCCGAGGGTTGCGGTGCCACCCAGGGCGCCGAAGACACCTCTCCACCTTCTTGATCCACCGCCACGAAGAGCGGCATCGCGGGCTTCGTGTTCACCGCAAGTCTTTGCAACGAATCCGTCAAGGAGCTGACCTGGGCCTCGCTCTGCATGTTGTAGCCGAAGAGCAGGACGCCGCCGATGTTTCGCTCCCGGATCATTTTCTCGGCGTAGAGATCCGGTTCCGTGCCCGATACGGAAACCACGAACATCTGTCCCACCATCTCGCGTAAACTCATCTGTTCTACCCCCTGTGATGTCCGCCCGGGCCCGGGGTCCCCCGGCCGGGTAGGCCCGGTGCCCCCAACAGTTTTTCGTTCTTCGGGAACTGTAGCGGAGGAAGACCTTGCAGATCGCTCTGTACCGGTTTCGGGGCTATCCGATACGCCCGCATCCGGTCCGGTGCAGCCCGCTACCGCCAGGGCAACCGCCAAGGCAACCGCCAGGATCAGGAGTAGACGAACGAGTTTCCGGTATCGTCTGCTTCTAGAGCCGGGCAAGAACTCCCTTTCCGGTAGCGGTTCGGCCAGTCTACCCCTGAGAGGTCGACCACGCTCAGGTATCCTTTACAAAGTGTGATCGAGCTATCTTACGAGTCCGGCACCCTGATTGCTACCGGCGAAGCTACTTCGCCGCTCCCGAAACCCTTTGTCTGGGACGGCCGCACCCGGCAGTGGCGGGCCCCGGCGGGGGCTTACCGGGAAACCGTACTGAAGTTGCGCGCTTCGGAGGTTCCTCACGAAGACCTGGCCTCCGATTTCGCGAAACTCCAGCTGGAGTCCCGCGTGGCATTGGAGCCGCGTCCGTACCAGAAAGAGGCGTTGGCCGCCTGGCGCCAGTCGGGCCTTCGCGGGGTCGTGGTTTTGCCGACCGGGGCCGGCAAGACTGCCGTGGCGGTCCGGGCGATGGAACGCGCCGGAAGGAGCACCCTCGTCGTAGTCCCGACTCTGGCCCTGCTCAAGCAATGGTACTCGGTCCTCTCCGACGCTTTCGGAGGTTCGTGCGAGATAGGACTTCTCGGCGGCGGCTACCACGAGGTTACACCGCTGACGATCACGACCTACGATTCCGCCTACATCCACGCCGAGCGTTACGGGGACCGGTTCGCGCTCGTCGTCTACGACGAGGTGCACCACCTTCCGGCCGACAAGTACGCCGTCATCCCCAAAATGTTGCTCGCCCCCTACTCGTTGGGGCTCACAGCGACCCCGGAGCGTCCCGACGGCGGCCACGAGCTGCTACCGGAACTCGTAGGCCCTGTTTGCTACCGGCGGGCGCCGGAAGACCTCGCCGGAAACTATCTGGCTCCCTTCGAGCTGGTTCGCATCCCGATAGAGCTAACGGCCCAGGAGAGGTTCGAGTACGCCCAGGCCGACGCCGTGTACAAGGACTTTCTTGCCAAACACCGGTTGACCGTCCGCTCACCAGAAGACTGGCAACGCTTCATCCTGGTAGCTTCTACCAGCCATTCCGGGGGCCGGGAGGCGCTCCTGGCGGCGCGGGAGCGGAGGCGGATACAGGCCGGCGCGACGCGGAAGGTCGTTACGCTGGAGACCCTGCTGCGGCGGCACTGGGACGAGCGGTGTATCGTGTTCACCAAGAGCGTGGAGGAAGTCTACGCCCTCTCCGAGAGGTTCTTGATCCCCGGCATAACCTACGAAACCCCGGCCCGGGAGCGAAAGGAGATCCTGGACCGCTTTCGGGAGGGCCGCTACCGGGCTATCGTCGCCTCCGACGTCCTGAACGAGGGCGTTGACGTCCCCGACGCGAGCGTTGCCATCATCCTCGCCGGTAGCGCCTCCCGGCGCGAGTGGATCCAGCGTCTAGGCCGAATCCTCCGTCCCCGCGACGGCAAACAGGCTATCCTCTACGAGCTCGTCACCTCCAAGACCGGCGAAGAGTTCTCCGCCCGGCGGCGAAGGCGAGAGGTCGTTTAGTGCTCCGCGGCGAGCACGTAATGGCCCGGCTATCCCGCGGGCAGCTCGTCCCCCATCGGCTGTCCCCCCAAGACGGCCGGGTACTGGAGGTCGCGGACGAACTCTGCGCCACGTACGCCGCCTGCCGGGGTGTTCCCCGTTTCCGGCTCGACGAGGAGCTGGCCGAGAAAGAAGAGGAGCTGGGGCCCCGCCTGGACCAACGCCGGGGATTCAAGATACTGCGGGCGCTCGCGAAGTTGCTCGAAGAACGGGCGGAGTGGAGAGCACCCACGGACGCCGACCCTTACACCGTTCGCACGCGCATCTTCGAGGTCGCGGCCACCCTGCCGGAGCCTCCAACATCCGAACCGGGGCTGCTACAGGCGATGGGCCGCGAAGACGTGCTCTCGCAGGTCGCCCGCGAAACGGGGCTGGAGGATCCCGCACGCCTGATGCACGCGGATCGGGCGGGCGCCCAGGTCCTAGAAACGTTCGAGCGGCCCTCGGCGGAAGAGCTCGTGGAACGGTACAACGTTGCCCAAGTGCAGGGCGTGCTCTACGCGGCCCGCGAGCTGGTCGTAGAACTGGGCCGGGAGGTGGATCTCCGGCTCGTTTTCCACTACGTGAAGCTCATGGACCTCATCTATCGTCTGGAACCCGCCGGGGACGGACACCGGCTCTACCTCGACGGCCCGCTCTCGCTCTTCGGGTCCACCCGCAAGTACGGGATCCGGCTGGCGAAGTTCCTTCCCGGCCTGATGCTAACCGCCCCCTGGAACCTCTCCGCCAGCGTAGAATGGCGCGGAAGAGAAGCGACCCTGCAACTGGACTCGCAATCTTTCGCCCACCAGAGCCACTATACCGGACCGAAAGCCGAACGCGAAGCCGGCGACACGCGCGCAGCATTCGTAAAGGCCTGGGAGCGGGCCAACACCCCGAAAAACTGGCGGCTGGCTTCCGCGGCGAGTGTGCTGCAGATACCCGAGCGCCGGGCCGCGCTGGTCCCGGATTTTACCCTGAAGGACCAAACGACCGGCGCCGAGGTACACCTGGAGATAATCGGCTTTTGGTCCGAGCGTACCCTGGTGGACCGGGCAACCCTGATACGGGAGGCCGAAAAACGTGGCCATCGGTTGCTGATCGCAGCTTCCGAAAACCTGGGTCCAAACTCCGAGGGCCTCTCCGGAGCGCTCCGGAGCGCCGTAGTCTTCTTCAAGGGCCGCCTCAAGGTAAAAGACGTCCTGGACGCCATCGGAATAGAGGGTTCCTGATTCCGCCCCGCAACCCGGACCCGGCTCCCTGCAAGAGGTCCTGGCCGGCGCTCCGAATGACCTATAATCCCGGCAATGAGCGACGCAACGAAATCCCTCCTGGTCTTGACCGTCTTCTACACCTTCGCCGCCGCGCTGGTCGCCTTCGCGACCGACATTTTCTCGTTCCGAGCCTCCTACGAAGGGTCCGGTCGGGAGATCCTGATGCAGATGACCCGTCTGGCGGTCTTCGTGGTGCTGGCGGTCATTTTGGTTTTCAAGGGCGGATGGAAAGGTGTCCTCGCGGCGATCGTCATGGTCCTCGCCGCCACCACGATAGAGTGGATCCTGTTCCCGCTAGCCTTCGGGTGGGCCGCAACGAGTGACCCGTCCGGCTACGCAGACAGGTTCGGGAGCGTGGGCAGGCCCCCTTACTCCGAGTGGCCCGCGATCTACGACGTTCTGGCGGTCGGCATATCGGCGGCGCTAACCCAGGGATTGAAGATGATGGCCCACGTCAACCCCACGGGCCCTCAGGACGAATGACCTGTAGCTCTTCGTCCTCGTCGAAGTCCAACAGGTAGACTTCGCCCCGCTCGTTGAAGTCGTAGCCGGGACGGGGCAGCTTGCCCTCCACGGAGTCTTCGACCTCTACCCCGGTGATGAGCTTGCCCCGTCCCCGGCACCGCTTGCACGCGATGGGCCGCCAGGCTGCCCCGTCATCGCCTCTTCCTTCACAGTTCGGGCACCCGCGGAAGCCCGTGTAGCGGATGGTGATCTTCCTCGTCACGGGGACATTTTACTGTCCACCGTCCGGGTGCGCGGGCCGGTTGCTATGCGCCGAAGTCGAAGACAAGCCGGGCGTCGACCGCGCCTTTCTCGACCTCCTCGAAAGACTCGTTTACCGAGTCGAGCTGGCGCTTTTCGTAGGCTACGCGGGTCTTTCCCATGGCGTGCAGTTCAAAGACCTCCTGCAGGTCGAGTCGGGTGCCGACGATCGAACCGACGACCTTGGTTCCGTTGAGCACGGTCTCGAAGATCGGCAGCTGCACGTAGTTGTCGGCCGGGAGCGCCACGAAGACCAGAGTTCCGCCGCGTTTTAGGCTGCCGTAAGCCTGCTCGAAGGCCCGCGGCGAGACGGCGGTCGCTATGGCGGCGTCTGCCCCGCCGAGCTTCTTGATCTCTTCGACGGGGTCCTGTTCCCGGGCGTTCACGGTGTACTCCGCGCCCAGGTCGCGGGCCAGGTCCAGCTTCTCATCTACCAGGTCCACGGCGACCACCGCGGCGCCCGCAATCTTCGCGTACTGCAGAGCCATGTGGCCCAGCCCCCCAATGCCAAACACCGCCACGAGATCCGACGGCCGCGTTCCCGAGACCTTTATCGCCTTGTAGGTGGTTACCCCGGCGCAAGTCAGCGGGGCGGCCTCGAAGGGATCCACCCTGTCCGGCACGCGACCGACGAACTTCGCGAACGCCTTGGAATACTCGGCGTAGCCGCCGTCCAGGAAGTACCCGGTGTTTAGCTGTTTCTCGCAGAGCGTCTCCCAACCGGAAGCGCAATACTCGCAGGCCCCGCACGCGTACCCGAGCCAGGGAACCGCCACCCGGTCCCCTTCCTGCACCTCGGTGACCCCGGGCCCGATGCTCTCCACGACGCCGACGCCTTCGTGGCCGGGGATCAGGGGCAGCTTGGGCTTTACCGGCCAGTCACCGTGGGCCGCGTGAATGTCCGTGTGGCAGAGGCCGGAAGTCTCCATTTTGACGACGATCTCTCCGCTTCCCGGCTCCGGTTTGGGTACGTCTTCGACGCGCAGCGGCTGCGCGAAGTCGTGAACCACGGCAGCTTTCATTAGCAACGGCCTCCTCTTTCAGCTTCCATTACCGAACCGAACTCTAGATCCGGCCCGGCACGCTGTATTGATCAATGGTGCCCAATTGGTTGATCAATTCTTGCTAGAAACCCCGCAGCCGGTCGGCAGACCGCTTGGTAGGCCGGTGGGTAGATGTCAACGCCGACAACCCTTGCTCCCTGTTTGGCCAGCTGTCGGGCGGCAATCCCCTGCCCGCAGGCGAGATCACAGACGCGCAGCCCGGTTGCGGTCCGGTCCAGAGGCTCCGGTCATACCACCCGACGATCTCGTCGTAGGCGTCCGTACCCATTGTGTTGTAGGAGTTGTAGGAGCAGAAACCCGGCGCTTGCTACCGCACCTAACGCCAGCTTTTCTGGTACCGGACCTGTTCGGGCGTCAACTCTTCGGGCTCGACGCCGAGGGTTTCCAGTTTGGTACGGGCCACGAGGTCATCTATCTCATCGGGGATAGGCTGGAGGCCAGGTTCAAGGTCCGCCGCATTCCGGGCCAGGTAGTGGGCGGCGAGTGCCTGTACGGCGAAGGTGAGGTCCATGATCTCCACCGGATGCCCGTCGGCCGCGGCGATGTTGGCCAGCCTGCCGCGGGCGAGAACGTGTATCCGCCGTCCGTCTTCCAGCTCGTACTCGGTGATGTTCTGCCGCACCTCGCGCTCCGCAACGGCCAGCTCCCGCAGGCTCTCCAGGTCGAACTCGTGGTCGTAGTGGCCGGCGTTGGCGAGCAAGGCACCGTCTTTCATCCTTTCGAGGTGCGCCCGGCCCAAAACGTGGATGTTGCCCGTGCCGGTAAGGAACACCTCCCCAACCTCGGCGGCCTCCAGCGAGTTCATTACCTCGTAACCCTCCGCGTAGGCCTCGAGCAGCTTAACCGGGTCGCTCTCGCAGACGATGACGCGGGCGCCCAGGCCGTCTGCATACTTGGCCAGGCCGCGCGACACCCAACCAAAGCCCATCACCACCACCCGCTTCCCGCTCAAGAACAGGTTGGTGTTGGACATTACGCTGCCCAGCGTAGAGTGTCCCGTGCCGTAGCGGTTGTCGAAGAGGTGCTTCATCTTGGCGTCGTTGGCGGCCAGCACCGGGAAAGGCAGCACTTCCTCCGCATCCATCGCCTTGAGCTTGAGAATACCGGTCGTGGTCTCCTCTGAAGCTCCCGCGACGCCGTCGAGGAGGTCCGGGCGGTTGGTGATGAGCCGGCCTATGAGCTCCGCGCCATCGTCGACGATGATCTCCGGAGCGGTCTCTATGGTCTGGATGAGATACTCCTCGAAATCTTCGTCGGAGGGATCGTGGGTCGCATAGACCCGGACACCGCGTTCCGCCAGGGCGGCACACACGTCGTCCTGGGTCGAGAGCGGGTTGCTGCCCGAGACCGTTACCTCGGCCCCGGCTTCGGCGAGCAGCAGCGCCAGGTAGGCGGTCTTCGCCTCCAGGTGAATCGTCATCGCCACCTTGCGCCCCCGCAGCAAACCGTCGGCCAGCCGGTCGCGGAAGATCTTGTTCAACACCGGGCTGTGCTGGGCCGCCCAGTCTATCTTGCGGTGGCCGTCCGGGGCGAGCGCCGGATCTTTTACGATGGATTCCTGGATAACGGGCCTCCAATCTCCCGGGGTACGGTCGAGCCAACTCCTAGTTTACAGGAATCGTAGGAATACTTGCCGTTTTCTTCCGTTGCTCCAACACCTCTGCCAGCATCGCGGGCTCGTTGGTCATGATCACGTCCACACCGAGGTCCAGCAGCCGGTGGGCTTCGTTCGGATCATCTATGGTCCACACGTCCACCCGGACGCCGAGCTTGTGGGCCGCCGCGATAAAGCGGGGGGTTACGAGCTCTATACCCAGATGCCGGGGTGGCACCTGCAGGCTGGCAAAGGCCGGCCGCAACAGCCGCTCCAGCCGGAGCCGGCTGAGGATCAAAAAAAGCGCCACCTCGAACTTCGAAGAGGAGGTAGGAATCCTGCCGTTGGAGATCCTGCGAAATCGCTTGATGACGCGGTGCTCCTGGGACGCGACAAACGTCCGGGCCTCGGCTTTGTTATCCTCGACGATCCGCAGAACAACCTCCTCGAAGCCGGTCTGATCCTCTTTGATATCGAGGTTCACCTTCGTATCGGGGAACTCCCGAAAGACTTCTTCCAGGTGGGGGATCCGGAGACCGCGGCCTCGATAGGGGAACCGGCCTCCTGCGTCCGGGCTAAACTGGTATCCGGCGTCGAGGGCCTTTATCTCTGAAAAGGACTTGTCCCTTACCAGACCGGCGCCATCCGTGCAGCGCTCCACCTCGTCGTCGTGAATTACGACGACCTCGCCGTCCCGCGTCATGTGGACGTCCAGCTCGATGCCTCCGGCCCCCGATTCGGCCGCCAACCCGTAGGCCTCCAGCGTGTTTTCCGGAGCCCGCCCGGAGGCACCCCGATGCGCGAAGTTTGTGGGCCAGCTTGAGTCCCGCTCCTGCGATTTCGGACGGCCGGATAGTAGCGCGGCCAAGAACCCGACCACTACTCCCAACGCAACGGGGACCACATTGTTCACATCCACTGGTTAAAGTTAGCACACCGGCTACCCGGAATACTGTAAAGGTAGACTCGTTGACCCTGTTGGGGACGTACCTTATACTCTCCGGGCTACCCTGTCGGAGTGGCGGAATTGGTAGACGCGCTAGGTTGAGGGCCTAGTCCCCGTCAAGGGGGTGGGGGTTCGAGTCCCCCCTCCGACACCACCAAACAGCTACTGGTGGATAATTCAGAAAAGAAACATACTGTAACGCAATATACTCTGAAAATTACGGGCCGATGTATAATGTGTTTCAGGAGTCGCCTGTTCTCCCCATCCTCCCCGGGCGGCTCCTTCTTCGTGCCATCAGCGCCGGTCCTAGCCGGGTATCCTTTCGCGCCCGTGAGGCTCATCGAAGTCTAGCAGAGGTCCTTTCGGCACGATCCTGGTCGGGTTGACGCTCTCGTGGCTCATGTAGTAGTGCTGCCTGATGTGGTCGAAATCCACGGTTTCGGCGACGCCCGGATACTGATACAACTCTCTCAGGTAGCCCCACAGGTTCCGGTAGTCCGAGATACGCCGGAGGTTGCACTTGAAATGGTAGTGGTACACGGGATCGAAGCGCACCAGGGTGGTGAACATGCACCAGTCGGCCTCCGTGATCCGGCCGCCGCAAAGATACCGCTGCTGTCCGAGCACCGCGTCCCAGTGGTCCAGGGCTTCGAACAGCGCGGTCACGGCCTCTTCGTAGGCGCCCTGCGTCCTGGCGAAACCGGACTTGTAAACGCCGTTGTTTACGGGCTCGTAAATCTCGTCCAAAACCCGGTCTATCTCCTCCCGAAGCTCCTCCGGACAGAAATCTTCGTCTGTCGTTGCGAAAGCTTCGAACTCCTCGTCGAGCATCCGGATGATCTCGCGGGACTCGTTGTTGACGATGGTCGCGTTCTTTTTGTCCCAGAGGATCGGCGTGGTGACCCGGCCCGTGTACGCGGGGTCGGCTATCAGGTAGATCTCCCGCAGGTAGCTCGCGCCGTTTACGGTGTCGGGGATCGCGCCGGGAGCGTTCGAGAAGACCCACCCGCCGGAGCCCATAAAGGGGTCGACGATGGAGATCGAGACATCCTCTTCTAGCCCCTTGAGCTTCCGCAAGAGAACGGTCCGGTGCGCCCACGGACAGGCTGATGCGACGTACAGGTGGTATCGCCCGGACTCAGCCTCGAAGCCACTGCTCCCGTCGACCGTTACCCGATCTCGGAAGGTCGTCTTCGCCCGAACAAAGCGGCCTTCGCGATCCTTCGGTATCCCGTGGGTCGTCCACTCGCCGTCTACCAACATTCCAAGAGCCAAGGTGGTCTCCTTTCAGAGATTCGAGCCACCACGAGACTACCACAGAGAGGCCGAATGGCTCCCTGTTATACTTTTGAACGAATACTGGGAGGAGGCACGGTTTGGGCCGCAGGCGGGCGTCCGGGACCACAGGCGAGCGGATAATGATGGGATCCACGGTGTTGGGGGGCATCATTGTCTTGGGCTTTATCGTACTCGGCGCGCTTGGAGGCAATCCGATCTTCGCAGCAATCCTCTCCGGCATGGTCGGAGTACTGGCGGGCATTGGCCTGGCCCGGCTCGCGGCTATCCCGGCGCGAAACGGATGGATTGGTCTCGGACTGGTGGTACCAGCGTATATTGCGTTTCTCGTCGCCGTGCTGGCCTTCGCGTTGCTATTCTCCCCCGGCTGGCTCACAGGCGATTCGTCGGAGTCGGCTTTCGGCCTGCCGGCTCCTCTAGCCGCACTGACCGGCTTTGTGGGCGGCGCTTCGGAGTTCTTCTGGCATTTGATCCGGGACCGATTCCGGCGCTCGGACGGGCATCTCTAGCGGTCCAGGTCCCGGTGGCGGACAAAGAGGTCTGTGCCGGCGCTCTTGTCCTCCCGCAACCTCCTTGCCAGCTCCTCGACTATCGCCACGGAGCGGTGACGGCCCCCGGTACAGCCGACGCCTAGAGTGAAGTAGCTCTTGCCTTCGGCGGCGTAGCGGGGGATGAGGAACTCCAGCAATCCGGCGGCGCGCTCCAGAAACTGCTTCCCGTCGGAATTGTCGAGGACCGCGTCGCGAACCGGCTCGTCTTGGCCGGTGAGCGTCCGGAGATCCGGATCGTAGTGAGGGTTTGGCAAAAACCTGACGTCTAGCAGCATGTCCACGTCCAGCGGGACGCCGTGCTTGAAGCCGAAAGAGGTCAGGCTAACGGTCAAACTGCCCGAGAACGACTCGACCAGCTTCCTAAACCGGATGCGGGCGTCGAGCGCCGTGTGGCCGGAGGTGTCCACGATGAGGTCTGCCTTCTCCCGAACGTTCGCCAGGTTTCGCCGTTCACTTTGTATGGCCGCCAGCACGTCACCGTTCCGGGCCGCCGGATGCGGCCGGCGGCTTTCCTTGTAGCGCCTGACCAACGTCGCATCGTCCGCCTCCACGAACAGGATGTGGCGCTCCCAGCCGTCCTCTCCGGCCCAGGCCTCCAGGCTTTGTTCCAGCTCTTCGCCAAAGTACCGGCGGCCCCGGATATCCATGACGAGGACTACGCCGTCGGGCTTTACCTGGTCGGCGGTCTCCATCACGGCCGGCATCATCCGGGGCGGCAGGTTGTCTATGCAAAAGTAACCCGCATCCTCGAAAGCCTGCAAGGCGTTGGACTTTCCGGCCCCGGAGAGGCCGGTGACTACGACGAGCCGCCGTTGGCCCGTCGCCAGAAGCTGGTCGGCGTTATGCCCGGTCTCGTTCAAGCGCCCACATCCAGAGCGTTTAGCGGCATGAAATCCATATTGCAATTCGAGAGTAACACCAACGAGCCGGGTTCTCAACGGCTATCCCGTATATTTAAGCCAGATTTAACGGTGCAACCGGGCGTGGACCTCCCGGGCTACCTTGCCGGGCAAACCCGGAACCGCTTCCAGCTCCTCTAGCGAGGCGTTCGTAAAAGCCTCCGGGGTGCCGAAGTGGTCCAGTATCTGCTCCTTCCGGGCCGGGCCAATGCCGGGTAGCTCGTCGAGGACGGAGGCGGTCATGGCTTTGCCGCGCAACTTGCGGTGGTAGGTGTTGGCGAAGCGGTGGGCCTCGTCCCGGACGCGTTGGAGGAGGTGCAGCTCGGGGGAGTTGCGTTCCAGGACTACCGGTTCCGGGCGACCGGGCTCGAAGACCTCTTCGTCGCGTTTGGCGAGCGAGCGCAGGGGAATTTCGGGGAGGTCCCGGCCCACGCCCAGCTCTTGCAGGACCGGTGCTACGGCGGAGAGTTGGCCCTTGCCGCCGTCCAGCAGGATCAGGTCCGGCGCCGGTACGAACTTCTCGTCGCCTTCCCTGAGGCGCTCCAGGCGGCGCCGGATGACCTCGGCCATGCTGGCGAAGTCGTCGGCCCCTTCGACGGTCCGGATCTTGAACCGCCGGTAATCGCCCTTTGCCGGGCGGCCGCCCTGGAACACGACCATCGAGGCTACGGAGTTGGTCCCCATCGTGTTCGAGATGTCGTAGCACTCGATCCTCACCGGGAGCCGGGCCAGCGCCAGCTCTTCCCGCAGGCTGTCGAGCGTCGAGGCTACCCGGTTGCGCTGGGCCTCTTCCAGGACCCGCTCGTGGGCGAGGCTCAGCTCGGCGTTTCGGGTCGCGGACTCCAGGATGCGCCGCTTGTCGCCCCGCTGCGGACGGCGCACCTCGACCCGCGAGCCGCGTTGCTCGGAGAGATGGTCGAGCAACGCTTCCTCCGGGTCGCTGGCCTGCACGAGCACCTCCCGGGGGACGGCGGCGGTTTCATAGTACTGGGGAACGAACGAGAGGGCGACCGCTTCCGCAGGGGCCTCACCGTAGTTGTCGAGCAGGAACGAGTCGCGGTTTACAACCTGTCCCTCGCGCACGGCAAAGACCTGAACGCACGCTGTTTCGCCCTCGGCGTAGGCGCCGAAGGCGTCGAACGAGTCCTCGGAGGCTATGGTGGCCCGCTGCCGGTCGCGGACGTGGGAGAGGGCTGCAAGTTCATCGCGGAGCTTTGCCGCGGCCTCGAAGTCCATGTCCTTAGCGGCCTCGCGCATCCGGGATTCGCGGTCCCGGATCAAGCCGTCCACCCGGCCTTCGAGGAAGGAGATCACGTCTTCGATGATCCCGTCGTACTCCTCCCGGGAGACCGCCCCGACGCACGGCGCCGCGGACCGTCCGATGTGATAGTTCAGGCACGGGACCCCGCTCCGGCGTCCCGGCTCCGGCCCGCGACATTTGCGAAACGGGAAGGTCTTGTTCAGCACGTCGAGCGTGGCGTGCACCGATCCGGCGCTCGGGAACGGCCCGAAGTAGCGGTGGCGCGGGTCGTGCGACGAGCGGGTGGCGAACACCCGTGGGTATTCGTCGCCGAGGGTGACGACGATGTAAGGGTAGCTCTTGTCGTCCCGGAGCGAGGCGTTGAAGCGCGGCCGGTGGCGCTTTATGAGGTTCGACTCGAGGACCAGCGCCTCGGTCTCGCTCCCGGTGGCGATAAAGTCCACCTGTTGGACCCGCTCCCTCAACTCCCCGATCTTCGGCCGCCCGTCGCCGGAGCGGGTGAAGTAGCTCGCCACCCGGCTGCGGATGTTTTTGGCCTTCCCGACGTACTGGATCTCGCCTTCGGAATCCTTGAAGATGTAGACCCCGGAAGACCTCGGGAGGTGGGAGCGGTCAGGATAACTACTTTCAGACATCCCGGAAATTATACCGTGCCGGGTCCCGGCCCTACCGCACCGGCTTGACGCCCGGCGGGAGCATCTCTTCGCCGCCGGCCCGGGCGTGGCCGATCCCCGCCGTCCATCCTCCTGCTGCCCCGGAAAGCGTGGCGATAAAGGCCACGAAGACCTGGAGCAGGCTAAAGTTGAACGCCAGTAGAACGAGGCCGGTAACGCCGGTCAGGGTCGCGGAGACCAGGACCAGCCGTTGGCGCCGCTGGGGTCCCAGCTCGCCCGGGAATACCGCGTAGATCAGCATCAGCCCGCTCAGGATTACCGGCGGAACGGCGAGCCAGTATAAGGCGCTCGACTCGGCGGCTATGTTCTCCAGCCAGATAGGGAACACGAAGCCCGCCCACCCGACAACGGTCCCCACGGCGGCTCCGCTCCGGGTTGCCCGCCGGCGGTCCGAACGGTAGGTTCGGGCTCCCACGATGGCCCCGAGCACGATACAGGGCAGGAAGATCAGGCAGGCGTAGAAAACGATGCCCTCCAATATGCTGAACAGGTCCCACCCGGCGATAAACCAGATCGGCATCATGCCCAAAGACGCCACCGCGAGGAACGCCAGGGTGGCCATGTAGATCCAGGTCACACAACCGAACGCCCGGCGGTAGCGCGGCTGAATCCCCTGCTGCTCGGTGTCCGAGGAACCGTTCGGCCTAGAAGACACGCGGCCCTTTGCCCTCCACTACCGGTTCGCCCGCGCCGAAATACTCCAACAAGACCGGGGCCACGTCCGTGATCCTGCGCGGCGCCCGGATGCCGGCCGCCAACACGAACACGTTGGAGTCGCTGGCGTGGAGCGAGCCGTGGTCGCTCGCCGTATGATTACCCCCGGTCACTTCCCCGCACGTGTAACCGGGCGCCGCCGAGCGCCCGGTCTCACCGCCGCGCCCAGACTGGAGATAGCCCCACCCCAGAGCCCGCGCCGCCGGAGCCGCGACAACCGAGCAGATCTCACGAGAGCGAATCAGCACGAGCCTCACCTGG
>JBHJHC010000058.1:0-7698 GCA_050331175.1 Rubrobacteraceae bacterium
AACCGGCACCACTCCTCGTCCCGCTACGAGGAGTTCGACATCGACCCAGGTCGGTCGCACGTGCTGATCTTCTGATATGGTTGATCTGCTGACATGTCTACGCTTGACCACCGCCGGGTAGGGTGTTGGTTGCGTGTCCTATCCGGTTCTGTTTACCAAGCAAGTTCTTCGGACCAAGTTGAGCAACACAAGAGTTGGTCGTGGAGACCCTGGGGTAGAGTCCTACCCTCAAGGCCTCTCCATTCGGTCCTCCCTCTAATCTACCCCCTGGTCAAAGATCCTCCGCAAAAACCGCTACCTAAGCCGCCTCTCTATGCGGTTTCCAGGAGGCCATCCTACCCCGATCGTAAACTTTAGTTTTGGGCCACTCGGCGCCGGACACTTGATCCGGCTTAGTATCAGTAGCTATAATTCCTTTGCCTTTAAAGGCTGGCCACAGGGGAAGGCGAGGCGCCACAAAGTCTATGGAACGAAGACAAAGACATGTTCGCATGATCTCTTGCCAGGCTACCGAACGTTCTTGCAGCTCTATAAAGCGGCTGAAATGCAGAAAATAGGCGAAGGGATGTGGCTACCATATGACGAGTGCGAATGAACCAGCCGGCACCTCCTATCGTTCAGTGGTCAAAGAATATTTCGGTGGTATAGGTGCAAGTACCATAGCGACAATGGCAGTCGTCGGACCAGCTTCTGTAGCAACGATGTTGCAGGCTGGTGCCGTACTCGGTCCTGGTTACGGTTGGATTGCTTTGTTTAGAGGCTATCTCATAAATGCAGTAGGGAGGTTATAGTGGCTCTGTCATGTACGCTTTCGGCGGGAGAATCAGAGCATGGACCTCACAAACGAGCAGTGGGAAGTGTTGGAGCCACTTATTCCAGACCCTCCCCGCAGAAAAGATGGACGTGGCAGGCCCTGGCGAGAGCCCCGCGACGTGCTAAACGGCATCCTTTGGATACTTCGCACCGGAGCGCCTTGGAAAGATCTTCCAGAACGCTATCCGCCCTACCAAACCTGCCATCGTCGCTTCCAGAAGTGGATCGAAGAGGGAGTTCTTGGGGTCGTACTCGAAGCTCTGGCCGAAGACCTCGAAGAGCGTGGGCAGATAGACCTTTCAGAGTGCTACATAGATGGAACGTTTGTGGTAGCCAAAAAAGGGGGGCTCGCGTTGGAAAGACCAAGCGGGGCAAAGGTACGAAGATCATGGCATTTACAGACGGCTCTTCTGTTCCTCTCGCTCTCTACACAGAGAGTGCTAGCCCGCACGAGCTCACCCTTGTTGAGCCGACTTTGCAAAGCGGCTTTCTGAAAGAGCAGCCAAAGCGTCTGGTTGGAGACAAGGCTTACGATTCAGACCCACTCGATGAAACTCTAAAGGAGCGAGGCATCGAGATGATTGCTCCGCACAGGAAGAACCGAAAGAAGAAAAAGACTCAGGATGGACGCAAGCTCCGGCGCTACAAGAGACGTTGGAACATAGAGCGGCTCTTTGGATGGTTGCAGAATTTCAGGCGGTTGGTGGTTCGCTACGAGTACAAGGACGAGAACTTCCTAGGCATGGCGCAGCTTGGATGTATCGTTATTCTGCTCAGAAAGTGTTTATGAGGTGGGTTCTAGGCAGAAGTGGCCGATGACCTACGACTTCGGCGCGTTGGATGCAGCCCTCGTCACCGGCATGTGGTGGTCTTCCGTTTCGCCCCGGTAGCCCGGCTCAGGCTTATGTCGCCGTTTTCAGCGGCCCCGCGTAGCTCGTCCGCGGCGTGCTCTAGCCTACACGCACAGACGCCCGTATCATTAGCTGGATAGCGTGGTGTCTGCCTTGGGAGGTTGCTGTGGAGATAAGGAAGATCGGGATCTGGTCCCTCGGGAAGGTGCTCGGCGTCATCTACGCCCTGTTGGGGCTCCTGATCGGGCTCTTCGTAGCCTCGATCGCACTGCTCGGCGCTGCACTGGGCGCCGGAAGCTCCGAGACCGGGGAAGGCGTTGCCGGGGCCGTCGGATTCGGGATAGCCGGCGGCGTTGGCGCCGTGGTGGCGTTACCCCTCGCATACGGCTTTCTCGGCCTGATCGCCGGCCTGATAACGGCCCTGGTCTATAACGTCGTGGCAGCCCTTATTGGAGGCATCAGGATCGAGCTGGCGGATCGTAGGGACGGAATCCGCCCCGAGCCGCCCCAATGGTAGAATCTATTCGTGGATGCTGCGCGCCAAGAAGAGTATCCGCGGGTCGTTTCGACCCCGGATATAACCATATCTTCGCTTATCGAGAAGGTAACCTCTTACGCCCCGGAGGGCGTGGAGGAGCTCGTTGCCGACGCCTACGCGGTGGCCCACGCCGCCCACCGGGGACAGTCGCGCAAGAGCGGAGAGCCGTTCGTCTACCACCCGCTCGCCACGGCGGAGATCCTGGCGGACTTGCGGCTGGACGCCACGACCGTGGCGGCCGCTCTGCTGCACGACGTGCTGGAGGATACTGAGGTAACCAAAGAGGAACTCGCGAAACGTTTCGGCCAGGAGTTGACCGAGATCGTGGACGGCGTTACGAAGCTGCGGCATCTGCCTTCGGCGAACCTCGAAGAGACCCAAGCCGAGTCGCTCCGAAAGATGATCGTGGCCATGAGCCGCGACGTGCGCGTCATAATCATCAAGCTCGCCGACCGGCTGCACAACATGCGGACGCTCTCTTACCTCGGGCGCGAGACACAGCTCAAGAAGGCGCAGGAAACCCTGGAGATCTACGCTCCGCTGGCCCACAGGCTCGGTATTCATTCCGTCAAGTGGGAGTTGGAGGACCTGGCGTTCTCTACCCTGCATCCCAGGCGCTACGAGGAGATAAAGCGGTTGGTTGCCGCCCGGCGGGGTGACCGGGAAGCTTTTATCAATGGTGTTGCGGGGGAGTTGCAGCGCCACCTGAAAGAGGCCGGAATAGAAGCCGAAGTTCGGGGTAGGGTAAAGCACTTCTACTCGATATACAACAAGATGGTCCGGCGCAACAAGGAGTTCAACGAGATCTACGACCTCGCCGGTCTGCGGGTTCTGGTGGACAGCGTGCGCGATTGCTACGGCACCCTGGGCGTGATCCACTCTACCTGGAAACCGATTCCGGGCCGCTTTAAGGACTACGTTGCGATGCCCAAGTTCAACATGTACCAGTCCCTGCACACCACGGTCATGTCCCGCGAAGGCAAGTTGCTCGAGATCCAGATCCGGACCGGCGAGATGGACCGCACGGCCGAGTACGGCATCGCGGCCCACTGGATGTACAAAGCGGGCCGGGAAGACGGGGAAGTAGACCGGCTGGCCTGGCTCACGAGCATGATCGAGTGGCAGAAGGAAACGACGGATGCCACGGAGTTCATGGAATCGCTCAAGGGCGAGCTGGGGGCTGACGAAGTATACGTCTTTACTCCCAAGGGCGATGTCATCAGCCTTCCGGACGGCGCCACCCCGATCGACTTCGCCTACCACGTTCACACCGAGGTCGGGCATCGGACCATCGGGGCGAAGGTCAACGACCGCATCGTGCCGCTCGACTCGGAGCTGCTCTCCGGGGATCGCGTGGAGGTCATTACCGGGAAATCTTCCGGGCCGAGCCGCGACTGGCTGGAGGTCGTCCAGAGTGGGCGGGCCCGGAACAAGATCCGGCAGTTCTTCAACAAGGCTGACCGCGAAGATAATCTGGCTTCCGGCCGGGACAAAGTCGTTTCCGTGCTCAAGAAGCGTCACGCGGGCAAGGTGCCGCCGGGCATCTTGCAGGAAGTCGCCCAGAGCACCAACTACGGGACGCCGGACGACATGCTCGCCGCCGTTGGCGCGGGCAGTATCTCGGCCGAGAACGTGGCAAACCGCATAGCCGAACGTCTGCAGCCGCAGAAAGCGGACAAGCCGGCGGCGGTAGGCAGCCCGGCGCTCACGCCGCTGCCCCTTCCGGGAACCTCCGACGGCAGTGAGGAAGAGACCGGGGTGCGGGTCGTAGGTTCCGGCGACGTCCTCACCCGGCTCGCCCGCTGCTGCACCCCGATGCCGGGGGATAAGATCACGGGCTACGTTTCGCTGGGACGCGGCGTGGTAGTGCATGCCGCAGGCTGCGATAACGTCCGGGCGCTCAAGTCTCGAAGCCCGGAGAGGTTCGTGGAGGTGGAGTGGATAGCGGCGTCCGGAAAGCTCTTTACCGTGGAGATCATGGTCGAGGCCCTGGATCGGATGCACCTGCTCAAAGATATTACGGCCATGATATCGGACGCGGACGTTAGCATACTCTCGGCCCGGGTGGATACCGTCGAAGATCAGACGGCCCTGAGCCGGTTCGCATTCCGGGCGGCCAGCTCCGAGCACGTCCGGGAGGTTATGCGCAAGATCAGGGGCATCGCTGACGTTTACGACGTGTACCGGGTCTCTCGCGACGGAACGCCGCTGGAAAGCCAATAGAGAACAACCTATCGGGAACGCCGGGAATACTGGGAGGATACAACAGAGATGGTAGAGATCGAGCAAATAGAGCTTTCCATGGACGGCATGGAGGTAAACGCTTACGTAGTCCACGCCCCGGAAGGCGACATAATCGTTGATGCGGGCGCCGAGCCGGGCAAGATCCTCGCCGCCGTTCGCCAGAACGTCGCCGCCGTGCTCGTCACGCACGGGCACGCGGATCACGTCAGCGCCCTGCACGACATCCTGAAGGAAACCAACGCCCCGGTTTACATCCACCCCGACGACGCCGGCCGTACCGGTGTCCACGTCTACGAGCCCCTGCAGGACGGGGAGGACCTCGTAATCGCCGGCCAGAGCATTCACGTGCTGCACACGCCGGGCCACTCGCCGGGATCGGTGACGTTCGTGATCGGGGAGGATCAGATCTCGGGCGACCTGGTACTGCCCGGCAGCGTGGGCCGGACGGATTTGCCGGGCGCTTCGTGGGAGGAAATCGAGGCTTCCATCCGCAAGGTGATGCCTTTCTGGACGGAGAATACCCGCCTCTACGCCGGCCATGGGCCGGTTCTCTCGGCGGCGGAGGAGATGGAAAACAACCCGTACATCCCGCCCGTACACCCGTGAGCTACAGCCGGCCCAGGGGTACGTACGACGTCTATACCGGCGGACGCGAGCCGAACGAGCGACCGGAGCTGTGGCAGTGGGTCGAGGACGTGGCCCGCGGGTTCTTCCGGCGCTACAACTACGAGGAGGTCCGGCCCCCCATCTTCGAGGAGGCGCAGCTCTTCGTGCGGGGCATGGGAGAGGCCTCGGACGTCGTGCGCAAGGAGATGTTCGCCTTCGAGGACAAGGCCGGGCGGGAGCTGGCCCTGCGGCCGGAAGGAACCGCCGGGGTCGTCCGGGCCTACATCGAGCACGGGCTCGACAGGCAGGCCCAGCCCCTGAAGCTGTGGTACGCCGGCCCGATGTTCCGGCACGAGCGCCAGCAAAAAGGCCGCTACCGGCAGCACACCCAGATCGGGGTGGAGGTTCTCGGATCCTCGGACCCGCTGGTGGACGTGGAGGTTATAGACCTGCTCTACGGCATCCACAAAGCCTGCGGCGTCCGGGACGAGGTCGTCTACATCAACACGCTGGGAGACTTCGCCACCCGCGAACAGTACGTGCCGGAACTACGGGCGTACCTGGATAAACACCGGCGGGAACTGGACGAGGATTCCGTCGCCCGTTTGGAAACAAACCCGTTGCGGATTCTGGATTCAAAGGACAGGGACGTCCAGGCGGTGCTCAAAGCCGCGCCGTCCATCGGGGATTTTCTGAGCGAGGAAGCCCGGCACGATTTCCTGGTAGTCCAGGAAGGGTTGGAGGCGCTGGGCGTGCCTTGCGAGGTAGACGAACGGCTCGTGCGGGGCCTCGACTACTACACCTCGACGGTCTTCGAGGCCCGGAGCGGGGCCCTGGGGGCGCAGGACGCGGTCGGGAGCGGCGGACGATATAACAGCCTGATCCCGGACCTCGGCGGCCCGGACCTCGGGGGTATCGGTTTCGGCAGCGGCGTGGAACGGATCCTGCTCGCGGCGGCCGACCGGGAATGGGCGGGCGGCGTGGATGTCTTCTTCGTAACCCTGGTTCCCGAGGCCCGGCTACCGGCCCTGAAGCTGGCCCGGGAGCTTCGCGCGGAGGGGCTATCCTGCGACCTCGACTACGGGGGCCGCAAAGCCAAAGGCCAGTTCAAGCAGGCCGATCGCTCGGGAGCAGCGTACACGGTCGTCCTCGGCGAGGACGAGCTTGCGGGCGGATACGGTACCCTGCGGAACATGGGAACCGGCGACGAGCACGCCGTCGGCGTGTCCGGTGGCCCGGGTGAGTTGATCCGGTTCCTCCGGTGAGCGAAGGACTCGATAGAGAAATTCCTTCCGGGCTCGTAGCTGCTCTGCGCGAAGCCCGGAGCGTCGTGGCGCTCACTGGCTCAGGCATCTCGGCCGAGAGCGGGGTTCCTACCTTCCGGGATGCCCAGACGGGCCTGTGGGCGCGGTACGATCCCCAGCAGCTCGCCACCCCGGAAGCATTCCTGCGGGATCCGGAGCTGGTCTGGGAGTGGTACGCGTGGCGGAGGAAGCTCGTGGGCGAGGCGGGGCCGAACCCCGGCCATCTGGCACTGGCGGGACTGGAGCGGGCCATACCGGGTTTCACCCTGGTTACGCAGAACGTGGACGGGCTGCACCAGCTGGCCGGCAGCGAGCGGGTAGTGGAGTTGCACGGCAACATCCGGCGTACGATCTGCTCCGTAGAGGGCGTGGAAGTGGAGCCCCAGGATGCCGCCGGGATGCCTCCAGTTTGCCCGAATTGCGGGTCCCCGCTACGCCCGGATGTAGTCTGGTTCGGGGAAATGTTGCCCGCCGGGGCGATGCAGGCGGCTTCCGAGGCGTCCCGGAACTGCGAGGTGTTTCTTTCTATCGGTACATCGAGCATGGTCTATCCGGCAGCCTCGCTGCCCTACGAGGCGCTCTCGGCGGGCGCGACGGTTGTCGAGGTCAACCCGGACCGGACGCCGCTTACCCCGTGGGCTGATTACGGGATCCGGGGCGCCGCCGGCCAGGTGTTGCCGGAGCTGCTCGACGCCTGCGGTTTTTCCTAGGCCCAACGACCGCGCATCGGGTGAGTAGTCTTACATTGATCCCGGGCGGCACCCGTATAGTTTGGGCGTAAACCGAAACGAGGAGCGATATGTCTGTAGAGGATTTACGCCAGAGCCCGATGATGGAGCATCTGCTCGACGCGCTGGAGAAGGGTGAAGACATCGGCCACTACGGCCGCCTGACGTTCGCCATGATCGCCCGCTACTTCGTCGACAACGAGGAGCTGGCCGGGTTGTTGGCTAAAGACGGCGATACGGACGAGCCGGCGGCCCGCGCCCTGGTGCAACAGGTCGAGGAGAAGGGGTACAACCCGCCGCGGCGGGAGAAGGTCCTGGAGTGGCAGGGCCAGCAAGACTTCGAGATCTGCCCAACCCCCGACGACCCCGACTCGTGCAACGTGTACAACGAACTCACGTTCCGGGAGGGGCTCTACGAGGATATTCAGGAATACCGGGAGGAAAAGGCTTAAAGCCTCCCGCTATCCGGTGGGCTAACCCGGATTATTCACGAGGTTAGTTGAAGAGAAGGAGCCTTCTTCGCTATGGTCGGGTTGTCCAAGACTCGACAGTAGCCAAAGGAGGCTCCCTCATGGACGATTGTGCCACAACCAGGATGCGTTTTGAGACCGAAA
>JBHJHC010000059.1:0-42776 GCA_050331175.1 Rubrobacteraceae bacterium
GCCAGATGGGCTCGATGAGGTATGGTGGGAGCGCGGGCACGAGCATACTCCTTCGTCGGGAAGCGTAGAGAACTCCCCAGATGATGGAACATCTCGCGCCCGTTTTTCGTGCGACCTCGTCTCCTATTGACGGAAGCTCTAAGAGCACCTCGAGGCGTGCCTTACCTGCCTGAGCTTCCCGGAGGGTCATCGGCGGCGCATCCGCACGACCAACGGTTTGGAGAGGTTCAACCAGGAATTGAAGAGGCGCACGCGGGTGGTGAGGATCTTCCCGAACCGGCAATCGTGCTTGAGGCTGGTTAGTGCGTTGGCTGTCGAGCAGTCGGAGGAATGGCTGACGAGCAAACGCTACCTGGACATGAGCGAGCTTTCACAACGGTTCTACGAGAAGCGAGAGGCGGAGGGGGTGGTCCTCGTGGATCGGTAGAAGATGAACCTGTCTTGGAGGAAATTACAGAAACTTCGGGACTTGACCGTTTTTAACGACCTTGAGTGTGACACTCCTGTAGGTTTACATTAAGATAACTTGAATAATGGAGAGGTTTTGTGTACAAAGAAGAGGCTGAGATTGTGGCGTTTGACGCACTATGAGGCTGGGCCTTGGGACCAGAAAACCTTCAACGGGAGGAAGGCATTGGATTTGAGGGGAGCATGAAAGACAGGACTTCGAGCCTGGAGTTGACCAAGGCGATCCCTGATCCGAAAGAACTTGACCGGGTGGCTCTGCGGCTAGAGGGGGTCGGAGCAGGGGAGATACTCGACTGGGCCCTTGAGACTTACGCGGAGGGGCTCACATTCTCCGTATCGTTCGGTGGCGCGGAAGGAATGGTTCTTCTTGACATGCTCTGGCGCCGTGGAGAGCGAATTCGAGTTTACACGCTGGATACAGGCTTTCTCTTCGCAGATACCATTAGATTCCGCGGGCAGGTCACGGAACGTTACGGGATGCCTGTTGAGGTTGTACGTCCTGAGCTAACGGTAGATAAGCAGGCCAAGCAACTTGGAGAGCAGCTCTACAGAAGCAACCCGGACCTCTGCTGTTATATGCGCAAGGTAGAACCACACATCCGGGCCCTCGAAGGCTACGACGCATGGCTCACGGGTATAAGGCGCGCCCAAACAAAGCAAAGGACTGACGCGCCGGTGGTTATGTGGGAGAGCCGTTTCGGCATCGCGAAGATATCTCCGCTGGCATCCTGGAGCGCCGAACAGGTGAAAGAGTATATCGAGAAGCACGATGTGCCGTTAAACCCCTTGTCGGATATGGGCTACAGGAGTATCGGCTGTGAGCCGTGCACCGAGAAGGTCGCAGCCGGAGAGCCAGATAGAGCCGGACGCTGGGCAGCTTTCGAGAAGACCGAGTGCGGTTTGCACAACTATACTGGGAGAACCTCCCGATAACGCCGCGTGTTTCGGGAAGGATGTATGTTTCTATACACAGCCTCTTCGCTAAAATTCTCGCTCTGCCATCTGCGTAATGCTGAGCAGCACTCCCTTATTGCGAGCATTACGCAGCACGTAGAGATCACTCCGTTCTCAAAGATCGTGAGGCAAAGCCCAAAGTGATTCACGAAGTACCATTTTCTACGTCTTGAGGTTTACAGAGCATTACGCCTTCCTTTGTGGACGTTTAGGACGAGTATACTAAGGTAAATCGTCACCGGGAGGATCTGGATGCCCACATTCAAGAACTTCGTAGACTTCCACTTTTTGAGAGGCGTTAGAGCTTTTCTAAACCTGGAGGCAGGTGTTATTCGCGGCATCCCGCCAGAAAGACAACGAGAGCAAGCGGCGCTGAAGAAAGAGCGGGAGATCTCACGGCTACGCAAGAAACTGGCCGAAACCAACATAGAGCTTGACCAGTTGACGGCTGACGGTCGTGGCCGCGACGGTTCGGACGATGATGTCCCTATGTTCTTCCTCATTGGCCTCCCTAAGTCCGGCACCACCTGGCTCATGCGGATGCTCAACCAGCACCGGGACGTACTTTGCTGGGGTGAAGGAAGGTTCTTCGGCCGGAACGACAGAAACGAGACCTTCGAGAAGGCGAAGATCAATAGTACAGGCCACCTCTTGAGGCCCGCGTCGCTGTACAACACGCTAGCAGAGTCCGAGTACTTGCGCCTGTGGATAGAACGCACGTTCTGGTCCAAGGATAGCGACGTAGAGGAGCACATCGTCCGGCTCACGCGCGAAGCCGTGCGTTACTTTCTTATCCAAAAGCTCGCCGAGTCCGGCAAGAAGGTCGTCGGGGACAAAACGCCTCTGCCCGAAGCCACGATCGTGAAGGAGATTGCCAAGATCCTGCCCGAGGCCAGGATCATTCACATAATAAGGGACGGTAGGGACCAAGCAGTCTCCCATGCTCACCATCGGTGGAACCGGGTCCGTCCCGTCGAGGAGGGGGGACGGCTCACGCCCGAGGAGAGGGGCAAGCGCGACCGCTACAGGGAAAACCCCGAAAGGTTTCTTGCCTCTGGAGAAAGTATATTCTCAGAGCAGCGAATCGTGGCGGCCGCCAAGGGGTGGAAATCCAACGTGGGCCACACGCACCGGGAAGGCTCCGCGCTGTTCGGAGATAGATACGCAGAGGTACGCTATGAAGATCTGTTGGAGCGCCCCGAGAAGGAGCTCTCACGCCTCTTCCGCTTTCTCGGTGCTAGCGATGATGAAGCCATCGTCCGCCAGTGCATAGAAAGAAACCGCTTTGAGAAACGCGCCCAACGCGCCGCAGGTCAGGAGGACAGCAGTTCCTTTTTGAGAAAGGGCGTGGCGGGGGATTGGAAGAGCGTGTTTACCGAGCGGGACCGGCAGGTCTTTAAAGAGTTCGCGGGCGACTTGCTCGTAGAGTTGGGCTACGAGGAGAGCTTGGATTGGTAGCCTGCAGTCCCGGGCAACCGGAGCCGGTTTGTACTGAGGATCAGGACTAGAAAGAGTAGCCGAAAAGCTCCAGGTCTCTGGCAAACCTTTCTTCTGTCAGGGAACGGGTGTGGTTATCGTAGTAGTCCCGGTAGGCTTTGTTTCTCCGGAACGACCGGAGGGAGAAAAACTTTGGCTGCGCGTGGCGTTTGGAGCGGTTAGCGTGTGGCAGCTCGAGTCCCGGTACGTTTAGCTTTTTGGCTACATAGGCGAAATCTCTATCCAGGCTCTCAAAGCGCCCGACGAACTCGGGAAAGAGGCCTCCGTCAGGCTTGAGCAACGAAACGTGTTGAGAGCGAAAGTGAGGGTTTGTCTTCTCGTCGGGAACGGCGTGCACAGCCTCTACAAACTTCTCGAAGGTCATGCCTTTGCGTATATGCTCAGACCCTTGTCCCCTGTTCCATATTCCAGGGCCTACGATCTTCTCCGTGTAACTGGAAACGAGCCTATCAAAAGGGTTGCGAACGAAAACAAACTTGAAGTAGTCACGAAAATCATTCTGCTCGAGGCGTTTTACAAGTTCTCGTTGGTATATCTGAAAAGGACTCTTATCGTAGAGTTTGTGGACTTTCACGACAGATCGGCCGCTATTGTTGATCGTACGATAGGACTCGGGATCTACGTTGAAGAGTGGAAGCAACGCCGTTTTTATGGAAGTACAGGCCACTTTCTGTACCACGCAGTACACAAACCGGTGCTCGTCGGAAACAATATATCTGGACCTATAGCTCATAGAACGAAAAATAGCATTGGGGAATCAGGAGTGTTTGCGCGCGAGTAACTTCTTGGCACCTGGTACGTGCAAGATCGCGTTGGCAGCAGCATCTGCCGCCTTGTGGGTTCTCCTACTAAGGATAGCTTCCAACATCTCAACAGCACCCTTGCTCTTCCTTAACTCCTCGTTTAGCTCCCGGTGCATGCGGTTAACTTTGTCCAACTCTCCATTTATGCGGTTGACTTCGGTGATCAGTTCGGTCTCTCTCTCCAACAGGCGTAGTGGGTCTAGCCTTTCGCTAAAGACCCTTCTGAGGTTGTTTAGAATATCCTTTACCTTCTTTGCCATAGGATGGGGGTACACAATGCCGAGACTGCTTGTTGCAAGAGAGCGGCTAAGATCGCCGACTAGATCAAACGTGTATTCGCTGTCTGATTTTTCAATGAAGTCCACAACCCCAGCCTGGACAAATTGTCCCCAAGAGTAGCGGCAATCGTCTAAGAACACTATTGCGTCGGGATTCTTCTCGAAGATGGCGGTCAAGTCCTCCCTTACACCTTCTCTTGTATGCAGCCCATCTACCAACGTTATAAACGTCTTGGCTTCGGGACAAGCGGGCACCTCTAGTTTCTTCAGGCCTTCCTCGGGTGCTCTCTTTACGCCTGTGCTGCTGCTCCCCACTACTCCTTCACGGAACTCGATCTTTACCCGTAGATCGTCGAACTCTTCAAGAGCAGAGCGGGCGACATCCACAACTCTAACTTTCCCCAGAGCTTCAAGATCTACTTCCCTTTCCCACCTATCCGAGTTAGCCGTAAGTTGATCCGACAAAGAGGGATTGGGATCCACGGTTACGACCTTAGACACCTTCTTGTGAGAAGCAAAAAAGAACGTGGACACACCAACGAAAGTGCCTATCTCGAAGACGAATACCTCACGGGGAACATAGTCCAGAAAGTAGCCCAGAGCCAGAGCATCCACAGTCGCTATAGACCAGGCGTTCAACGCCTGCCGGGGCAAAGCAGGGAACAACCTGATAACCTTGTCCTTATAGTCTTCTAAAGCAGCTAGATGCTTGTCTACAGAACCCGGCTGCCGTGTGTTGCTCAGAGTCAAGTTACTTATCTCCCTCATCAGTCAATAAAACCTATATCAGGATGGTACATGCGGCCAACCCTTTCGCTATCCCAACCTCGCGGCCCGCTCTGGCCGTATATCCGCCGCAGCGCCGCCATAGAGGTTTCCCTATGGGGAGCATTCTCTGTGTTGGCAGAGAGGGGTTGTCTGTGATAGTAGCCAAAGACCGCAGGCAAAAACACAATGGTCTCCTCCTCAGCGATCAGATGCACGTTCATCTCCCAATCATCCGGAAGGTAAGGGTGGGGTCTTGAGTAGCCGCCTATCCTCAATAGACGTTCAGCGTTCACAATGGCAAAAGCGTCTACGTAGTTTTGATCTACGAGGAACCAGGTGGGCTTTATGTCCGATACGGTTGTCTTAGCCTCTCTACCTTCTTTAAGTATGAGGTTTCCGTATAGCAGAGCCGCATCGGTCTCTATGGTTCCTCTCATAAACATGGGGAGGTTTTCGGGAATCAGTTCATTGTCGGCATCCAACAGGCAGACATATCGATGTTTGCTGGAGAGGAGCGCCAGGTTCCGCAGCCTGGTCAGACCTAAGTTCTTGTTTAGACAGATAGTCCTGAGCCTCGGCTCATTGTAAAGAGCTTGCACTGACCGTAAAAACTTCTGAGATCCATCCCGGGAAGCATCATCTATAACGAGAATCTCTCCAGAAAACCCTTCTTTCCCCAGGTACCTTAGAGAATCCATAGCGCTTCTTAAAGAGCGCGGTAGAAAAGCTCTGTGGTTCCAATTAGGAATGAAAATGGTCAAGCCGTCGGGCTCTTTGTGGTCCCTGAAGTACTCTGAAAACTCTCCGAGATCCAGCAGGCTGGATTCTATTCTTCCTACGCTGGTTTGGAGTCGGGGATCAGAGAACATCGTCTAAAACCTTCCGTAGATGTTCGGACAGTAATCCCCAAGATAGATAATAATCCCTGGAAGATTGAAACATCCGATCGAAACCGACGCTTCGAATACGCTTCCCGAAATCTTCAACGGAGGAGAAAATGCATGGTACGTCGGTTTCTTTCCAGAAATCTTCGCCGACGATTTTGCACGGAACGGCCCCAGCAAGCAGAGCTTCTATGAACCGGAAGCTCTCGTAGTATTTGAAGCTGTGTCGCGAACACCACACATAGTATCGCGTGTGCTTTAGCACTCTAGACAGCTCGGAGGGGCTCAGCATCCAATGGGTCTTCTCCAAGATAGCCTGTCTTCTGCGCGCATGAGCCTTCGGCAAAAAAACGAACCCACCAGGATTCACTTCTTCAATCAGGTCCATCAACAGCTCTGCCCGTCCCTCTCCCATGTTGCCCACCAGAGTCCAAGGGATGCTTCTCTTCTCTGATGAGACCCCACGTTCCAAAACTCGGCGTTGAGGTTCCGTCGGGCCATCGAATAGGAAATGGTAAGGCGCTGAAAGGCTGGCTGTCTTCTCTTCCTGCGATACAAAACCTACGTCTACAAAAGCATCATACTCCACAGGAAGTTGAAACTGCGCTTCCCACCATTTGTCTTCCATGGCTTCTGCCAGAAGTAGAATTCGCTTTTTTGCAGAGGCAACAGCAGAGAGGAACTCTCTGCTGTTGCCTACTGAGATAAGGCATTCAGAAGGCATGACCAGGACAGCCACACGTTCCTGCAAGTCTTCCTTAGCAAGCCTTTCGATCTCTTGAGCTGAACGGAGTTTGGCAGGATATGAGATTTCCTCGCATGCTGTCGCGATCCTGCTGGCAAGCTCCTGATAGAATATATTCCCGTCTTCCGAGAATATGATTTCAAGCGGCTCGCTCATCAAATGTAAAATTCTACCTCGGCCTCCACAGGCCGCCAACTATAGCAGAACTAGATGCGTATTGTTGTTGTCGAGCTGACTGGCAAAAAAGATCAACGTGTCCATGCTGTACTATGCGGTTCATAGGATCACCGGCACCCTAAACGCCGATAAGAAAGCTGCCAACGGCAGCCTGATGGTGAAATGGGCATTGTGAAAACCATTTACCAGTTGTTATCTTTCTCGTAGTCGAGTTTGACGAGCAGGTCTCCAGCTTCCTCCTTGAAAACTTGCTTATCCCGCTCCGTGAAGGTGTTCTTCCAGTCACCAGCTATACCTTTTCTGAAGAACGAGGTTGGATCCTCTTCTCCTCTCTGGCGTCCTTTGGAGAGCTTCTCGAAGCTGGCTTTCTTCACGCAACGCCGCACGACACTGTTGTTCGTCTTTGCTCCGAGGAACTCCAGCAACCGCCGCACCTCGCTCTCGGTATTTTCCAGAAGGTCTTCGTATCGCACCTCCGTGTAGTTCTTTCCTAGTAGAGTGGGACCGTCCTCCATCGCCTGACCGACCATGGTCTTCCACGCTCGGGCCTGTCCCCTGAGCGCCTTCTCTGCAAATATGCCTCTCTCTAGTACGTCTTGGGGATTTACGCGATAGGCTTCGCGTCGTTTCATCTCTTCGGGACGCAGCCCGTGGACGCCTCCCTGATCCTTGGATTTGTTCCAGCGGTGGTGGACGGCGGAGACGGCTATGTCTCTGCCGTCCCGTATGATGTGGATGACCCTAGCTTCCGGATAGACTTCGCCGATCTCGCGTATTACCTCCGGGGTGAGAAAGGGCGTCTTGTCCCCTACCATCTTCTTCCCCGACTCTGCGAGCTTCGCATTGAGGATGTACTCGGTAGCCGCGTGGGTGATCTGGGCGATGTGGTCCTCCGAGACTCCGTCGCGGCTCCAGACCGACCTTTCAAGCCACAGCTTCAGATATTCCGACTCGTACAGCGTTCCGTAAAGAGTCCTGGGCGGCACGTTTACCTGCTCTTCTTTCAGGTCTTCTCTGCGCCACTCCCGGCCAAAGAATCTCCCTTCGCCCCGGCACAGTATGTCCGGGTGGGTGTTAAACATCCTCATCAACCAGGAGGTTCCAGACTTGTACCTGCCCACGACGAAGAATACCGGGGGACTTCCAACGTTATTGTTCAGCGAAAGTGAAGATGCTTTGCTCAAGCTCTGCGTCTTACAAGACTCGAAGTTGGGTATAGACCCCCGGGTCGCGCCCACCCTCAAATATAAGTATGCTTTCAAGTCTCGTAAGACCCGGAAACTTGTGAAACTGGAAAAGTCCGGCACTTGGTCCCTTTCTACGTGCCTCTAGTTTGAGAGCGAAGTCTACATAAAGGGTCGAGAGTTGTCGAGGCGCATGTCAGGCATAAACCTCCGAGAAATCTGTCGAAAAGCCTCCAGTAGATGAGATAGAATGTGCGACTCAGTTGACAAAATGTGCGACTCAGTTGACAAGGTCGGGAGCTTTAACATGCCGTTTTTCAAACATTTCACATCGATCGATCTGATGCGGGACCTCCGAGCCTTCTTGAAACTTGAGGCTGGCGTTGTACGGGGCGAGATACCAAGGACCAGCCAGCCAGACGCTGATAAGCGGGCGCGGGATGGCTCTGCTCCAGGCGGCGTGAAACCAGAGAACATCGTCTGGATCTTCGCCAGTGGGCGTAGCGGCACTACCTGGCTCAGGGACATGATGAAAGATGTGAAGGGGTACCGCGCTTGGGAAGAGCCCTGGGTCGGAGCCCTCTTCGGACGTTTCCACAACAATTCAGGATCCAATCAGCTCAAAGCCGCCAACTTCATACTGGGAGAGCCGTACCGGCAGACGTGGCTGCGGTGCATAAGGAATTTCGTTTTGGAAGGGGCCGAAGCCAGGTTTCCCAAGATGAATAGTAATGATTACCTGGTGATCAAAGAGCCAAACGGTTCCGAAGGTGCGCCGCTCTTAATGGAGGCGTTGCCGGAGAGCCGGATGGTATTCTTAGTGCGCGACCCACGGGACGTGGCCGCGTCCTTGCTGGACGGCGCCAGAGAGGGCCATTGGCTTTACGAAAGAAACCAAACCGCGGATTGGAAGCGGAATTCCAAGGCGGACAAACAACCTGACGAGTTCATAAAAGCCCCGGCTAATGAGTACGTGCGCAAGGTGGGCAAGGCCGGAGAGGCCTATGAAGCTCACAAAGGTCCCAAGGTACTCGTCAAGTACGAGGATCTGAACGCGGAGACACTAGATACTATGAAGCGTATCTATTCAACACTAGAGTTGCCTGCCAGCGCGAAAGAGATTGAACGGGTCGTGGAGAAGCATTCCTGGGAAAACATTCCTGAGAACAAGAGAGGGGAAGGCAAATTCTATCGCAAGGCTATCCCTGGGGGCTGGCGCGAGGATTTGACGCCCCGGCAGGTGGAGATAGTGGAGGAGATAACCGCCCCACTGCTAAAGAAATTCTATGGAGGGTAGCGAAGAATCTGTGCGCGGGTCTGGGAGAAAATGTCGCTACGTTTCAAGCGAGGATTCTGGTTCTGGAGCGGAACGAGCGACAGCGACCTGGTCCTCAATTGATTTTCTCGGGAAAGAGAGTGAGGCGTGTTTAAGCCGAGCGGCTTTGCTGCGTTTGGTCGGGACTGTAGATCTCGACCTGCGTAGGCAAATGGACCAATCCCGCGAAGGCTTGTCGGGTCTTGGGGCGGCCGATCTTGAAGACCGTTGCCACATCCACCCAGTCCAGGTATAGGTTCCTGCTCTGCTTTTCGGAGATGGCGGCGGCTACGCTGTAGATTCCGTGTTGCAAGGGGACCTGGAAAGTGAAATCCACTATCACCCGCTCGTCCTGGGACCGTTTTTTTATCGGGGTACTCTCCGCCCCCGTGCCGGTGGAGAAGATATCCAGACCAGCCTTGTTGCGAAGCGTAATGCTTACGGCGCTTCTCTTTACCTCTCCGAGGTACTGCACGTGTACCCGGACCGTTATAATGGACCCAGCCTCTACCAGCTCGACCGGCCGGTGTTGTTCGTCGAGGATCTCTACGCTGGAGACGCGCGCTCTCCCCGTGCCGTGACGCAGGGTCGCGTGCCGGCGTTCGAGGTCCGGGTCTTTCTTGAAAGCGGGTGTCGTCAGCTCCTCATCTTCCTCTTCTATATTGTACTCGGGAGCCTGGTCCAATAACTGGCCTCGTTTTTGGGCCTGGAGCCTGGAGAGCAGGGCCTGGTAACGGTCCAGGGTCTCGCTAGTGCCGCCAGCGGCTACAAGCTCTCCCTTGTGGAGCAGGACGGCCTCGGTGCAGAGGTTCTTTACCATTTCCAGGCTGTGAGAGACGAACAAGATGGTGGCGCCCGAGTTCATCAGGTCGCGCATCTTTTGCAGCCCCATCTGCTTAAATACCGCATCCCCCACCGAGAGGGTCTCGTCCACGATCAAGATATCCGGCTCCACATTGACCGCGACTGCAAAGCCCAGGCGTGCACGCATCCCGCTAGAGTAGGTCTTGACCGGCTGGTTCATGAACTCCCCGAGGTCTGCAAAGGCGGCTATCTCGTCGAAACGTTCAATCATCTCCTGCCGGTCTATGCCCAGGATCAGGCCGTTCAGGAAAACGTTCTCCCGCCCGGTAAATTCCCCGTTGAAGCCTGCTCCAAGTTGCAGAAGGGCTGACAAACGACCGTCGACTTCTACCTCGCCGCCAGTCGGCTGCAGAACTCCGGAGATTATCTTCAGGAGGGTACTCTTGCCCGCGCCGTTGCGCCCCAAGATACCGACGATGCTGCCGGGTTCCACGGATAAATCTATATTCTTGAGCGCCCAGAATTCGTGACCATAGTTGACCCTGCCGAAGCTCAAAATCTCTTTGAGTCGGTCCTGGGCGCGCGGGTAGATCTTGTACCGCTTCGAGATATCCTTTAAGGATACGCTGGGCATTAGATCAGGTCCGCAAACTGCCGCTTGGCTCTGACGAAAAGGGCGAAGCCCACCAAAAACAACACTACAGAGAAGAGGGTAAACAGCAAGATAGGTGTGCTGGCAGGTATCTCACCGTCGAGAACGAGATTCCGGTAGGCCTCAACTAACACGGCGAGCGGATTGTAGGCCACTATGAACTCGAAATTCGTTCCCTCCACCCTGTCTGCTGGCCAGATAATTGGTGTGACGAAAAACATCGCGCGCGTGATCGCCTGTATCGTACCCCGCAAGTCCGGCAGGTAGGTCCCGACAACCGCCGCTAGGTAGCTAAGACCCAACGTGAAGATCAACTGCACAATCATCAGCAGGGGTAAGAGAACCAGTGTCCACTCTAGGCGACGCTCCAGAACCGCGAGTACGGCTACAAGTACGCCGAGACCGAAGGTGTTGGTCACGAAGTTGGTAATGGTGATGGAGAGAGGTAAGATTTCTACCGGGAAAACAACCTTCTGTACCAGGTTCGCGTTGCCTTTTATGCTGTTGGTGGATTGACTTAAAGACCCGGCGAAGGTAAGGAAGGGTATCAAACCGCAGTACAGGTAAAGTCCAAAGTTTAGGGAGCTATCACCTTCTACAACTCTAAAGCGCAGGCCGATTATCTCGGAGAAAATCAAAGTGTAGAGCGCCACCATCAGTAGCGGAGTAAGGAGCATCCAAAAGAACCCCAGAAAGGAGGACTGATAGCTGCGGGCGAGCTCTCGCCGGATAAAATAGACGACCAACCAGCGGCGCTTATAAAGGTTGCCCACGGCGCCGGAAACATGCTGTTTCTTTTTGTTATGGGTGCTTGCAAACAACGCTGTGTCCCTCTTATCTACCTGCTTAGCATGGTCCTCAGCCAACTTAGAGCATGGCAAGTTTATCGCAGTGCGAATCCACCTGCTAGGCTGTTCGTATCGTGTTCGGCTCCTTGTATCAGAGGCTCATCAGTTGAGGTTGGAGGACGTTCTTTCAAAAAAGTACATTTCTCTCAACGGGTGTTGACGTAGTATATCGCTTTGGTTGGCTACAAGATAACCTTTGATGTTTTGATATGATCGTAGCGGCAACAACCCTGCTCAGGATCAGTTTTTGTGAGAACATGTCGCGGGTTATGCGAGGATATTGTTTCCATAACGGGGCTGGACTTGCCCGAAACGGGTGTTGGGGGTTCGCCGGTAGCGCTGTTCTCGTGAACGGCTGGCCGTCAAAGTGAGGGTTCTGGTAACCGGCGCCGGTGGCCAGCTCGGTCGGGAGCTGGTGGACGTTCTTCCTGAAGAAAGCTATGAGGTGGTGGCGCTCTCCAGGAAAGAGTTGGACGTTTCGGAGCCCCCATCTGTTGGAGATGCCGTAGAGCACTACTCGCCGGAGGTCGTCGTTAACGCGGCGGCGTACACGAACGTAGACGGTTGCGAGACGGAAGTGGAGGCTGCTTACGCGGTCAACTCGCTGGGACCGCGCAATCTGGCCCGGTTCTGCGAGCCTCAGGGTTGCGAGTTGCTGCACGTCAGCACCAATTACGTCTTTGATGGATACTCTCCGCAGCCTTACGAGCCGTTTGACTTGCCGAATCCTATCAGCGTCTACGGGCGCACCAAGCTGGCGGGCGAAGACTACGTAAGGCACCTCTCGACCCGCTGGTACGTAATCCGGACTGCAGGGGTTTACGGACGGGGACACAACTTCGTACGCACCATGTTGCGTCTGGCCGGCGAGCATGCCGAGCTCAAGATCAAAGCCGACGAGTTCTTTTCTCCGACCTACGCCCGAGATCTGGCACAGGGGATAGCGTCCCTGCTCAGCACGAAAGACTACGGCGTTTACCATCTGACCAACACGGGCTCCTGCTCTTGGTACGAGTTTACCCGGAAGATATTCGAGATCGCCGGTATAGAAACCAGGGTAACTCCCATACCGAGCTCCGAGTTCCCGCTCCCGGCGGCACGTCCGGCCAACGGGGTGTTATCTACCCTGGGGAGCCCCGGCTTGCGGCACTGGCAAGAGGCGCTGGCAGATTATCTGGCGAAAGAGCTAAGAACCTGAAGCGTTCAGGTAACGGGCTTGAGCATCGGCCCTTCCGGTGCTTAAATCCGATCCTGGTTATGCCTTGTGGGCGATCTGTAAATGAGAGACTATGAGACGAGTTCTCGTTACTGGCGGGTGCGGCTTTATCGGGTGCAATTTCCTGCGTCTGGTAGTCCGCGAGCGCCCCGAGACGCAGTGGGTGAACCTGGACGCTTTGACGTACGCCGGAAACCCCGAAAACACCAGGGATTTCGCCGAGGCGAAGAACTACCACTTCGTGCACGGCAGCATAGAAGACGGAATGCTGGTGGAGGCGCTCTTCTCCGACGGGTTCGACGGGGTGGTGAACTTCGCCGCCGAGAGCCACGTTGACCGGAGCATCGCCGGACCCCGGGTCTTCGTCGAAACGAACGTACTCGGCACCCAGAACCTCCTCGAAGCCGCCCGGCGGCACGGGGTGGAGCGTTTCGTGCAGGTCTCGACCGACGAGGTCTACGGTTCCCTGGAACCTCAGGACCCACCGTTTACCGAGGAAAGCCCGCTGGAGCCGAACTCGCCCTACTCGGCCTCTAAAGCATCGGCGGATCTGCTCTGCAGGGCCTACCACGAAACCTACGGGATGCCGGTGAACATCACCCGTTGCTCCAACAACTACGGCCCCTACCAGTACCCGGAAAAGCTCATACCATTCTTTATCCGCCACGCGCTCGAAGACGAACTCGTGCCGCTCTACGGCGACGGGATGAACGTCAGGGATTGGCTCCACGTCGAAGACCACTGCCGGGCCGTTGCACGGGTACTGGAAAAGGGCAGAGACGGTGAAGTCTACAACGTTGGGGGCAGCAACGAGTACACCAACCTGGAGATAACGAAGCTAATCCTCGACCATCTGGGCAAGCCGGAGGACCTGATCTCCTTTGTAACCGACCGTCTCGGCCATGACCATCGTTACGCTATAGACTCGACTCGCTCACAGGAAACTCTAGGCTGGAGTCCCAAACACGACTTCGAGGCCGGTATCTGCGAAACGATAAATTGGTATGTGAAGAACCTGGAATGGGTCTGGCGAGTGACCGCGGGCACTGTCAGCTAGAGACGAGGAGGCGCACGTTCTTCTGGTGAACCTGCGCCGAATACCTTCAGCTCGAGGCGAGTTCGTGTATCAGAACACGGTCGTCGGGTGGATTACGTTTGCAGGCTGTCAGGGCTCATAATGACGTTATTATCGCCAGTCAGGATGGTGCGTGCTAATATAACCGACTGCCAAGAAACCCTCAAAAAGCGTATCGGGAGGCTACCGGGTGGACACGCAGTAACCGAACCGTATCATTGGCATCATCGCCAGAGTGTCGGAATGGGCGTAGGTGCTTGTCACTGTGGGTACAGGCACGAGTAAGGATTCAGGTAAACAGTGTATAGAGAAAGGCTAGGGAAATTGAGGATATTGGTTCTTGGCGGGGACGGCTTCTGTGGGTGGCCCACTGCATTACACCTCTCAGTACAGGGATACGAGGTGGCGATAGCCGACAACCTCTCCCGCCGCAAGATAGATATCGAGCTCGAGTGTGAATCACTAACACCGATACGCCCGATGGGCGAGCGTCTGGACGTTTGGGAAGAGATAACCGGTAACAGAATAGATTTCCACGCCATCAACGTCGCGGAAAACTATCGCCAGCTTCTGGACCTGCTCGTCGAGTGGCAGCCCGACGGGGTCATACATTTCGCCGAACAGCGGGCCGCGCCCTACTCGATGAAGACGAGTAACCACAAGCGCTACACCGTGGACAACAACCTCAACGCCACCAACAACCTCCTGGCGGCGATCTCCGAGAGTGGTCTCGACACCCACGTCGTCCATCTTGGGACCATGGGAGTCTACGGCTACGGCACGGCTGGGATGCAAATTCCTGAAGGCTACCTGACGGTCAAGGTCGAGACGGACGGGGGGGAGTTGATCGAGCAGGAGATCCTCTACCCACCCAACCCCGGTAGCATCTACCATCTCACAAAGACCCAAGATCAACTCCTATTCGCCTTCTACAACAAAAACGACCAAATAAGGGTCACGGATCTTCACCAGGGTATCGTCTGGGGCACCCAGACGGCCGAGACTAGGCTCGACGAGCGCCTCATAAACCGCTTCGACTACGACGGCGACTACGGTACCGTCCTGAATCGCTTTCTCATGCAAGCGGCTATCGGATACCCGCTCACCGTCCACGGCACCGGCGGCCAGACCCGCGCCTTTATCCACATTCAGGACACCGTGCGCTGCATACAGCTCGCGCTGGAGAACCCGCCGGAGTTCGGTGACCGCGTCAACGTCTACAACCAAATGACCGAGACCCACCGCGTCCGGGATCTCGCCGAGCTCGTCGCTAAGCCCACTGGCGCCGAGATAGGCTACGTCGAAAACCCGCGCGCCGAAGCCGCCGAGAATGACCTGCACGTCCGAAACAATCGTTTCCTGAATTTGGGCTTGGAGCCGACCACCCTCAGCCAGGGTCTCCTGGAAGAAGTCACTGAGATAGCCACCAAGTACGCCCACCGCTGCGACACCACGAAGATACCTTGCACCTCGTTGTGGAGGCAGGAACAAGCCGTACACCAGCAGGAGGTTGAGAGTTAAGCTAGCTGTAAAGGGCGCGGGTTAGTACATCGACACTCCGAGCCCGCGCCCTCTCTCAGTGGAACGCTTCAAGAGGTTCCGGTCCATATGCGCCGTTCAAATCGACCTTGCACAGCGGTAGCTGCGGCTTCGGGTTCACCCGCAATAAGATTCTTCTTTGCTGCAGGTTCCTCGTAAGCCTATACAATGTGTCGCCCAGTGGGTAATTTAAGGCGCATAAGCGTAAGGTCCGAAAGGCCCGGTCGTTGCCGAAGACTGTGAAGGTCCTGCTTACCGGGGCCACGGGCCTGCTCGGAGGCGAGCTACTAGACTTGCTCACTGCCAGAGGATACGAGATTCGTTGTCTAGTTCGTCCAGAGAGTACCGGCCTCACCCGTCTCGACCCTGAACGCGTAGAGATTTCTTACGGAGACGCCGGAGAAGAAGAGTCGCTCTCGCGGTCACTCTCTGGCGTGGAGCTCTGTGTACACGTGGCCGGCATTGAGTATGCGCCCCAGGTAGCATCGGCTATGCAGCGAGTGGGGGTAAAAAGGCTCTTGGTCGTCAGCAGTACGAGCGTGTATTCCGCCTACGAACATTGCTCCGGCTGGCGACGTAAGGTGGAAAGCCTGGTGCGGGAGAGTGGCCTGGAGTGGACGATAGTTCGTCCGAGCATGATCTACGGCTCCGAGCTGGACAAGAACATGCACAAGCTGCTCCGATTTCTGGACCGCTCGCCGATCTACCCAATGTTCGGCCCCGGCACGAACCTCTGGCAGCCGGTTTACTACGAGGACCTGGCCGACGGGATACTGGAGACGCTCAAGAATGACCAGGCCGTATACCAGAGCTACGACCTGCCCGGTGCCGAGCCTCTGACGTACCGGGAGATCGTCCAGGTCTCCGCTGGGGCGTTGGGCAGAGAACCTTACGTGATCCGGCTGCCGATAGAGCCGGTGCGCCACGTCCTGCAACTCGCGGAGCGCGTCCGGCTCCCGCTCCCGATAGAATCCGAGCAGGTGATGCGCCTGCGGGAAGACAAAGCCTACCCATACGAGAAAGCCCGCCAGGACCTCGGCTATGCGCCACGAAGTTTCCGGGACGGAATAAAGTCGGAAGTATCGCGGCTGCGGAAGATCGGGTTGGTGAAAGATTGGGCGTAACGGTGGCTGCGGGGGCTGTAGCTTTCCTGGTGTCGGGTGCGTTCGCGCCGCTGCTGGTCCGGTTCGCGATCGGGCGAAACCTGCTCGACGTTCCAAACCTCCGTAGTTCGCACGGGGTTCCGACACCCCGGCTCGGCGGCGTCGCGATAATCCTCGGGACCTGGATCGGGGTCCTGATCCTTCGTCCCGAAGGCGTCTGGCCGTTGCTGGCGGCCGCCACCCTGATCGGGGCCGTCGGCCTCGTAGACGACCTGGGCAACCTCCACTTCAGCACGAAAGCCGCCGCCCAGACACTGGCCGCCGGGGGTCTCTTGCTCTTCTACGGGCCGCCGCTACTGTCCGAAGCTCCCGGCCCGCTAAAGATACCGGTCTTCGTAGTCGGGGTGTTCTGGATCGTGGCCCTCAGCAACGCGTTCAACTTCATGGACGGGATAGACGGCATTATCGGCGGCGTCGCCCTCGTCAACGGGGTCTTTCTGGCCGTGCTGGCCGGCGGAGGCGCCCTACCGGTGCTCGCCGGGGCCACGGCGGGGTTCCTGATCTGGAACATGAGCCCGGCCACCATTTTTCTCGGCGATTCGGGCAGCTATTTCCTGGGTTTCTTTCTCGCGGCGGCGGCCGTGTACGCGCCGGTGCCCGGTGCCGGCTGGAGCCCGCTGCTTTTTATCTCCTGCGTCCTGGTCTTTACGCCGCTGCTGTTCGACACGGCGTACACCCTCGTCCGGCGGTTTGCGGCCGGGAAGGACATTTTTTCAGCCCATCGGGAGCACCTGTACCAGCAGATCACACCCGACACGACCATGCACCGGCGCACGAGCAACCTCTATTACGGGGCGGGCGCCGTCTCGGGCCTCGCGGCCCTCCTGGTAGCCGGCGGCGGTGCGGCGGCCCTCGCGGGTCTGGTTCTGGCGGTGCTGTGTTGCGCAGGGCTCGCGGCCCTACCGCTGGTGGTTCGGGCATAAAGTTGTCCGGAAACCCGCGTTCCTCTGGAATGATTCGTTAATAGAAACTAAAATGGCGCAATGCGGCTTAAAGCGATGCTAACCTGGCCCGTAGGGAAGTTACAGCAGACCTTCCGCCGATCGCCGCCGGCGTTCCGGCGCTGGGCGGCAATGATGGTAGACGCCTTTATAGTTATCGAGTCGTTCGCCGTCGCGCTGCTCTTCCGGTTCGACGGGGATGTGGACGATCCTTTCTGGCTCCCGTTCTGGCCTTTCGCCATCTTTTCGGCGGTGATGTTCGTGGTGCTCTTGCACCAGAGCGGCGTTTACCAGAGCATCCTACGCTACACCGGCATTTACCAGGGTGTCCGGGTGGCGAGCGCCACGGCGATAGCGGCGGGCCTACTGTTCATCATAGACTTCGGCCTGGGGCCCGACGGCCTCGGCATCCTGCGCTACAACGCGGTTCCGCTCTCCGTGGTCCTCGTGGGCGCCGCGTTGGCCTACCTGCAGCTCGTGGCGGTGCGGCTCTACCCCCGGGTCTTCTACGAGCTATCTTTGCGGGAGGTCGGACGCCGGAAGCGGACGGTCATCGTGGGGGTAAAGGAACGGGGCGTGGCGCTCGCGGGGCACATCTGGCGCACGGCCGCGGCAGATAACCAGATAGTCGGCTTTTTGAGCGAGTCGTCCGTGGACGTGGGGAAGCAGATAGAAGGCGTACCGGTTCTCGGGGAGATAGAAGATCTCGAAAGCGTGATCTCCCAACACGGTGTGGACCAGATGATCATCGCTACGCCGCACGCCGACCGGGAGCGGATGGACCGGATCTGGCGCACCTGCACCGCTTCGCAGGTCGAGGTGAAAGTTATGCCCGACCTCGGCCAGTTCCTGGACGAGAGCACCTTCAAGTTGCGCGAGCTCCAGATCGAAGACCTCCTCGGCCGCGAGCCGGTGAACATAGACCTCGACGCCCTCTCGGAATACATAAACGGCAAGTGCGTCCTGGTAACCGGGGCCGGCGGCAGCATCGGCAAGGAACTTAGCCGCCAGATCTCACGCCTCGGCCCCTCGAAGCTCGTACTCCTCGACCGCGACGAGAGCGGCCTCTACTACCTGAACTCCGAGCTCCGCCGGGAAGAGTTCTACGAGTCGGAGGTCTTCGTCGGGGACGTGACGGTCTCCGAACGGATGAGCTTCGTCTTCGAACACTTCCGGCCCCACATAGTCTTTCACGCCGCCGCCTACAAGCACGTTCCGATGATGGAGCTTCAGGCTACGGAAGCCATCGTGAACAACGTCTTCGGCACCCTGAACGTGGCCCGCAACTCCGGGGCCTACGGGGCGGAGAAGTTTATAAACGTCTCGACGGACAAGGCGGTAGACCCGGTGAACGTCATGGGCGCTACCAAACGGCTCTCGGAAATACTCGTGCGCAACATGGCCTCCGAGTATCCGGCCACGGTCTACGCTTCGGTTCGTTTCGGAAACGTGCTCGGGAGCCGGGGGTCGGTGGTTCCCACGTTCCGGCAGCAGATAGAGGCCGGCGGTCCGGTTACGGTAACGCACCCGGACATGATCCGGTACTTCATGACCATTCCGGAGGCGGTCTCTCTTATCTTGCAGACCGGGGCGATGGCCGAAGACTACGGGACCTACATGCTGGAGATGGGCCGGCCGGTCGGCATCCTGGAGCTGGCCCAGAAGATGATCGAGATAATGGGGGCCCCGAACGTCCAGATAAAGTTCGTCGGCCTCCGACCCGGCGAGAAGCTCAAAGAGGAGCTCTCCGAGGAAAGCGAGCAGCAGGCCGCCACGGATCACCCGATGGTCTTCCAACTCCTCTCGGAGAACGTGGCTACCGATGGCACCCGGCTGGGCGAGCTGGTGGATAAGATGATCTACCACGCCCGCGGCCAGGAGGCCGAAAGAGCACTCAACCTCCTACGCCGGGCGGTACCGAGCTACTCGACCGCAGACTTCCCCGCGGAGATTCGCGAGGGCGGCCTCCGGTACCCGCCCCAGTGGCGCGGCTGACACGTCCTCTGCCGCCGGTCGGCTAGTTGATCCGGCGCGTCGCCCGGCGGCCTTTGCGGCCCAGGTAGGTCAGGTACACGCCGATGGTCAGCGAGACCACGACTATCGGCAGGTGGATGAGGGCGAGGTAGGGATCCTCTTGCAGATCGTTGGAGTACCAGGTGTAGGCCCGCGTCAGCCAAAAAAACAGCATGGCCACGCCCATAGCAAAGAGGATATTCGCCGTACGCCGGGAAATCTTCATGGCGACCGAGAGTCTACCAAAGCGAACCCCGCCGGAACAGTGAAAGCAACAACTGGCCGCCCAAACGATAGACTCCCTGAATAGTCGAACAAAGTATGCGACCATAATGTATCCATTTTACGCGGTGTTTGAGAGGTGAAAACAGTGGCTGAGTTAAAACACAGGACGCTCGAAGAAGTAAAGGCTCTGACCCAGGAAGAGGCCGTGGAGATCATGCGCCAGGCCGGCATAGTCGGCGCGGGCGGCGGTGGTTTCCCCACCTACTTCAAGTACAAAAACCCCCAGCCGCGCCTGATCGTCAACTGCACCGAGTCAGAGCCCGGATACTGGGCGGACAAGGTGCTCCACCGGGAGTGCTTCGACGAGTTCCTCGCGCTCTACGAGGCGATGAAGGAGATCTTCTCGATAGAGCGGATCATAATGGGGGTTCACTTCAAGGACGAAGAGTGGTTCTCCCGCTACGACGAGCATGCCGGTGGGCTCTACGAGGTCATCCACGTACCGGACAAGTACTCGATGGGCGAGGAGAAGACGCTCATCAAGAACATGTTCTACGAGGAAAAAGAGAAGTGGGTGCCGCGCCGGATCGAGCTCGACGGCGGCGGCAAGCGTCCGGGGCTCCCGCTCGACGCCGGGCACGTCGTTCAAAACTCCGAGACGCTCTTGAACATCTACAACGCGCTCTTTTTGGGCAAGCCCGTCACCACCAAGTACCTCCAGGTCTTCGGCCCCGACCTGAAGCTGAAACTCTACGAGGCACCGCTCGGCTCCTCGGCGACCGAACTCCTGGAGCTCTCCGATGTAGACGTGGAGGCCGAGGCCGGCAAGCTATCGGTTATAGACGGTGGTCCGTACCTCAACGAGATGGGCATCGAGTCGCTGGGCGAGGGCGACGCCTACGTGCGGCGCACGACCAACGGCTTTCTGGTTATCCCGAAGGGTGTTGCCTCAAAGGAGTACGCCGGCATAAAGACCGAGCTTCCCGAGGCGGGCTTCGTCACGCTGGTCGGCAAGGTCAGCGGGGTCAACCTGCCACTCGGTGGACGTTTCCTCAAGCCGGCCAGGGCGCTGGTCTCCGAGGGTGACGAAGTCGAGTACGGGCAGAAGGTTGGGGATCCCGTAGAGGAGGGTTTCTCTATCGGGGTGTGGGCCAGTTCCGGGGGTACGATCGAGGCTATAGAGGATGATGTGGTCACGATCTCCGGCGGCAAAGGGTTTAAGGAGTCGGCGAAAGCCGAAGCGGAGGCCGAGGCGAACCGCTGAACCTGGTGTTCTTGGGCTGGTTTTACGGCGCGTTATTATCGGAGTGGCGCAAGGCTTCTACCACGCCCCACAGTTCTTTGTCGTCCGGGTTACCCTCGAACGGGGCTACATGGTGGCCGCCGTACTCTTCGACCGGATAGGGCTGGTCGTCGACTACGAATTCTACCGTGACGGGTAACGGCCCGTTCTTGCTGAAGTAACCGTAGGCAAGGTCTTCCAGGTCGAGCAGGTTTGCCGCGTGGGCGGCATAGGCTGCACCCGCGCTGGACCACAAGTAGGGATGGTGTCCCAACGCTTCTATCTCCTGGAAGACTTCGCGGGCGCCAGGACGCGGCCTGCCGCCGGAGATCAGGGTTCCCTGAACATCGAAGAAGATGTTCATCTCAACTTTCGGAGGACTCCTCTACGCCGCCGTTGCCGGGAAAGAGGTTTTGAGCCTGTTGGGAGAGGCGATTGCGCAGGTCTTCGAAGGTTACGCCCCGCACGGAGACCTCGAAGTCTCTTAGCATCCGGGTCAGGACGCCGCCGCCACCGAGCTCGACCCATTCCTCCACTCTCATGCGGGCCAGGGTCTCGACGACCCTCACCCAGCGGACCGGGGCCTCCATCTGGCTCTTTAGCGCTTCTTTGACCGACTCGGCGCTGTCCAGCACCCTGCCGTCCACCGCGCTAACGAAAGGGACCTCGGGTTTGTGGAACTCTATGGAGTCCAGGATCTCGCGCATCCTATCCCCGGCGGCGGCCACGTAGGGCGAGTGGGCGGCGAACGAGACGTTCAACGGAACTTTGCGGCCCCTGATCTTGGACACCGCGTCTCCCAGCGCGTCCCGGAGCCCGGAGACGACCGTCTGGCGCGGCGTGTTGTAGTTGGCGACGACTGAGCCTCCGGTCTCTTCCGTAGCCTTTTCTACCTCTTCGGGATCCGCTTTCAGAATGGCCACCATGCCGCCGGGGGCATTCTCGGCGGCTTGGGAGAGGAACTGGTCCCGCTGGGCAACCAGCCAGAGCCCGGTCTCGAAGTCGAAGCACCCGGCGGCGTAGGCCGCACCGTACTCCCCCAGAGAGTGCCCGGCTACCACGTCGGGCCGCACCTCCAGCTTGCGACTCTCGTCAGCATCGTGGGCCGCGCGGGCAAAGAATTTGACCTGGTCCGGCACCCATTCTCCTACGGTTCGGCGAATGGTCGGCATCAACTCTTCTGCCGGTTCCGCCACGGCGCCGCCTTGACCCGGAAATACGAAAGCTCTCATCTCGTTCAACCTCTACGCTCGTTCATACGCTGTTTCTCTGCTCTCCCCATCTATTTGGCGAGAGGCTCGCGTTTTATCATAGAAACGGCCCTCTGTAGCAGGGAACCAGAACCGGTGCGCGCAAGACGGGCTTTTTGCTAGCGGTCCGGCGCCGCCACGCGTAGAGCGTCCGGAAGCACCCGCGCGTGGAAGTTGCGGGTTGGCTCCAGTATCTCCCCGTCTACGTGGGCGGGCACCGCTTCGGCCAGCTCCACCTCTACCTCGCGGGCCCGCGCCGTATGAACTTTGGGATGGTTCGGCAAGGAGCTCCCGAAGGCGCGCGGTATGAGCCGCAACACCTCACCCCGGCTTACCTCCTCCGACCACACCACGTCGAACAGGCCATCGTCCAGGCGCGCCTCCGGCGCCAGGCGGAACCTCGCACCGTAGGTAGTGCCCAGGGCCACCGCAACGAGTATGGTCCTGGATTTGACGACCCTCTCCCCGTCGAGCTTCAAAATGGCCTGGTGGCACCGAAAACCCCAGAGCAACCGCCCCACAGACCACAGGTACCTTCCGACCCCTCCCAGGTAGACCGGCGCCGTTGCGACCCCCGCCGCCACCTCGGCGTCGAACCCGATGCCCAGGCCGTTGTTGAACTTTACGCCGTTGGCTTCCCCGGCGTCCACGGTCCGCACCTTGCCCGCCACCAGCACGTCCAGCGCCCGCCCGAGCTTCGTTCCGACCCCGAGAGCCTTGACGTAATCGTTCCCGCTGCCGAGGGGTAATACTCCGAGAACCCGGCCGGTGCCGGTGCACGCGGCCGCGACCTCGCGTACCGTACCGTCACCACCGGCCGCCACAACGAGCGTCTCGTCCGGGAGCTCCCGAACAATGTCGCCCGCATGCCCGGGTTTCTCCGTTACGTGCCACACGGGCCGAACCCCGTGAATTGCCAGGTAGCGCGAGATCTCCAACCGGCGGGCCATTCCCCGGCCCTTGTTCGCAGCCGGGTTCAAGACAAGATGTGCTTCCCGAACCTTCATAACGTATTGGAGAATAGCAGTACCGAAACCTCGCCGCCCGCCAAAACCCTGATGCCAATTTGCATGAAGCTGAACTACAACTTCAATAAACCGTCGTACACCCGCTCTTCGCCCGGGCGAGGAAGCCTCTTGCCGGGAATCATGCGATAGAGTTTATCAGGCAGACCAGGGCCGGGGCCCGGCATCGATGAAAGAAGGTTTGCAGGAAGATCCCACCATGGAGATCCCGCATCGAAACGATTTCGCTCCTCCTGAAATATCGGTCGTACCGGCTGTCAATCTGTAGTTCAGGTACAGTCTGCAGGGGTCGAACGTGGCGGAGTCATGTTTAGTGAGAAACGGGGGTACAATAAGGTCAGGATGAGAGGTTACGAGGCGAAATGTGCTCACCTAAAGGGGTTACAGGCTTTACCCGGCTCGAAACTCCGGTGCCCGGTATGTGACGAGGTACTGCAACCCGGCGACGTAGAGCGGTGGGTCCGGGAGGCCGAGAAGGCGCGGGACGAAGCTTACCTGTTGCTTGAGGGTGACGGGTTCGGTGAGATCGCGCGCGAGGAACGCCAGCGGGAAGTTTACCGGCGCCGGAGGATATTGTACGAGTTGCGGGACATCTCGCGGGCTGCGGCGAGGCCCGAAATGATCTTCGTAGCTTTCGATGAGCGGGCCGGGTGCTACGAGTGCCGCATCTTCTACAAAGAGCCCAGGCCCGCATGGTGCATCGAGCGCATCGCGGTAGAGGCCTCCCACGACGAGCTGCAGGAGTTGAAGGAGCACTCGGACCCCGTAGCGCGCCTCGTTGCCGGGAAGGTGCTGGAGTTCCACCGGAAGCGCCTGGCGGCGCACGAAAAGAATGAGGATGGGCCGGTGCGCCGGGTGTTCTACGCCAACGAGCTCCAGTATTAGCACGCTGGCGACCCTGGCGAGCAGAAGTTAGAATGCGGTTTGTACTGGAAAACTCCCCGAGAGGTGCGGTCGGATGAGCGGGAACAATTTCATAATGATGGTCGCTATGATCCTGATTCTCCTTTTTATCGTTATGGCCATCGGTCCTCTGTTCTCTGTCTAGCGTGTTCCGCCGAAACGTAGCGGGTAGCTTTCCAGGGTGCTGTAGGTCGCACCCTCCGGGCTGAGCCTGCTCTGTACCAGCTCCAGCCGCCGAACATCGAACTCGGGGGCCCGCAAGCCGACCCCTTCCGGCAACCTTGCCGGGCGACCCCGAACCCGGCCGAGGGTTGCGTGGGCCTTGTAGGCCCTTTTTTCTCTGTCGAAACCGGCGGTTTCCAGCGACCGCGCGACATCCTCCGCGAGGCCAGAGAGTTCGGTGGAGCCTTTATCTACACCGGCCCATAGCACGCGGGCTTTCCCCAACGAAGGGAAAGCCCCGAGATCGGAGGTCTGGACCGGGAATGGCCCGTGGCGGCCGGCCACGCCGTCGAGGATGGCATGAAGGCTCTCCAGGCTCTCCTCCCGGACGTCGCCGAGGAACTTGAGCGTAAGGTGGACGTTCGCGGGGCGGACCCAGCGGATGCTCTCCGGTGCCGGGACACTTCGGGCGGCCCGGAGCAGGGCCTCCTGAACTTCCGGCGGTGGGAAAATGCCAACAAAGGCTCGCAACGAGGATCCTAATCGGTCTCCGGGCTCTTTCTGCGGGCCCGGCCCGCGGCGGCGCGGTTGGCGATCAGGGCGGCCGTGGCGCCCGCGCCGACGCCGTTGTCTATGTTGACGACCGAGAGGCCCGGGGAGCAGGTCTGGAGCATGCCGAGAATCGCGGCGGTTCCGTCTCCTCCGAGGCCGTAGCCCGTAGAGGTTGGAAGCCCAACGACCGGTACGCCCACGAGGCCGGAGATCACGGTCGGCAACGCGCCCTCCATGCCGGCGGCTACCACGAGGCAATCCGGGTCGAAGGCTTCCAGTTCTCTGAGGGGCTCGACGAGCCGATGGATCCCCGCCACCCCTACGTCCGGGTAACTCTTGACGGCGACGCCCATCTCGCGGGCCACGGCGATTGCCTCCTCGAGCGCCGGCAAGTCGGAGGTGCCACCGGAGATGGCGCCGACGCGGCCGCCCGAGGGCTCGGCTCCGCCGTACCCGGCGACGAGAGCCCGGCCGGCGGGCCGCAGCGGGACTTCGGGAAAGGCGTCGCGGAACGCCGCCTCGTGCTCGGAAGTAGGGTTACTGACCAGTACGCGATCGCCGCATTCCAGTACGGCTTTGCAGATCTCGACGACCTGGGAAGGAGTCTTGCCGGCGGCGTAGACGACTTCGGGCACGCCCTTGCGGGTTTGGCGGCCCTGGTCCAGGACGGCGAACCCATCCAGGTATCGCGTCTCGCCGGCCCGCAAACGTTCGGCGGCAGCCCCGGAGGAGATCTCACCCCCCGCAACGGCGGCGAGGATGCGTTCGAGGTAGCCCTGGGAGTTCGGATGTTTCACGGCGCGGATCATTCCCCCTCTCGACGAGCCTACGGTGCCAAAAGGTAGAATCTAGCACGTCCAGACCCGCAACGGCTTTCGGGAAGAAAGCCTCGGTGACGATCCTCGCCGCGGCGATCGTAGCTCCCCGGGCCAGAGTATGTAGCGCCGCGTTCCTGGTAGTATAAGCGCCGCCAGATAGACTACCCTCCGCTCTTCCGGCCCGGGAGCAAGCGAGGTCCAGAGGAGAACGATTGCCGGAGTTCTTAAGCGCGGAGATCTTGCTCAGGTTCCTGGGCGTGCTCGGTATCGACCTGATACTTTCGGGCGACAACGCGGTCGTGATCGCCCTGGCCGTCCGCCGGCTCGAGGGAAAGACGCGGCGACGCGCGATCTTCTGGGGCGCGGTGGGTGCCGTGGGGATGAGGCTGGTCTTCGCGGCGATCGTAACCTACTTGTTGATCATCCCCTTCTTGCAGGCGCTGGCAGCCTTGCTTCTAGTCTGGATCGCCTGGCGACTCCTTTTTCAGCACGAAGAGCACAGCGACGTCGAAGCCGGTACCAACATCTGGGGAGCCATCAAGATCATAATCGTCGCCGACCTCATCATGTCCCTCGACAACGTGGTCGCCCTGGTTGGTGTTTCCGGCGGCAACCTCTGGCTCCTCGTTTTCGGCTTGCTCCTGACCATCCCCCTCATAATCTACGGCAGCCAGATCCTCTCGTCGCTCATGGACCGGATGCCGTGGCTGGTCTATCTGGGCTCCGGCATCCTGGTCTACGTCGCCGTCGAGATGTTCCTCGAAGACAAGATCATCCACGACTTCGTGGGCGATGCCGTCAGCGGTCTCGGGTGGTTGCTCGGCGCTATCGGGGCCGGCGCTTTTGTCGCCTACGGTTACTACAAGGCGCGCCAGCTACGCCAGAGCCTGGTCGTCCAACCGCGGACCAAGTAGCTCCGCGAAACCCTCCCGCGAAACCCATGGTCGTCAGCCGGTACGTGGAGTACGATAACCGTCAAACCAGGAGCCGGCAGGGGCAGGTTCTCACGGTTTGTCCGGGCTACTGTTCCAGCTTTCGGGCTCCAGGCGACGGCTCGAAGTCGTAGCCCGCCTCCTTTACGGCTCGTTCGAGACGGTTTAGCTCCGACCCTGCGCCCTCGTAGGAGACGGCCACAAGGCCCTTTTCCGGGTCTACGTTCGCCTCGTGCACAAACTCCAGCCGCTTTAGCACCCGCTCCAGACGCCCGGCCGCTCTAGTATCCGCTACGTTCTGCACCACGAGCGTTACGTCCGGCACGTGACCCTCCTTCTAACCGGCAGGCTGTTCTCGGGGCCGCACGGGAAGCTGGAGTTCCCGGTTGCCGCGCAAGATTTCCAGCGTAGTTTCGCGGCCGATGGCCGGCTCGTCCAGCAAGTTTAGCAGGTTGTCGGTGGACCTTACGGGCTGGTCTCTGAAGCCCAGGATCACGTCCCCCGGCTTCACGCCGGCCCTCTCCGCCGGGCTGTTCGCCGCGACGGTCTCGACACCCGCGCCGCCCTCGAAGCCTCCGCGGGCCGGGCGGGTTACGATGCCCACGCCGAGGTAGGCGCGGCGTACCCGGCCCTCGGTCACGAGGGAGAAGACCACCCGCCGGAACGCCGCCGAGACCGGGACGGCGAAACCTATCCCCTGGGCGCCCCCGATAATAGCCGTGTTGATGCCGATGACCCTTCCGGCAGTATCCGCCAGCGGTCCGCCGGAGTTGCCGGGGTTGATCGCGGCGTCCGTCTGAATAACGTTCTCGATGGGCCGCCCGCTCTCGCCTCTGATCGAGCGCCCCAGCGCACTGACCACACCGGCCGTGACGCTTCGCTGAAAGCCCAACGGGCTCCCGATAGCCACCACCAGTTGCCCGACCACCAGGTTCTCCGCCTCCCCGAGCGTCGCGACCGGAGCCTCGTCCTCCGGGCTAAAGCGGATCACGGCCAGGTCACTCGGCGGATCGTCCCCCAGGATCTCCGCCGAAACCGGAGCCCCGTTCGCGGGCGTCGCCCGGATATCTGCCGAACCGCTGGTAGCCCGACGAATACCCCGCACCACATGGCTGTTGGTTACCGCGGTCGCCGTCTCCCCGTCAGCCCCGAGTATCACGCCGCTACCACCGCCCCGCCCGTTCGAGGTGCCGACCGAGATCACCGACGGCTCCAGGCTTTCGGTTACCTCGCGAACGGCCCGCGAGTAGGCGTCGAGCTCGTCTTTCTCCAGGCGGGAGCTCGCCTGTAAATTCTCGAAGATCTCCATAATCGTTGTTTTTACCGCACCCGGAGCAGTATGACCCCGGAAGAACGGCCAGTTTTGCCGGCTCTCGTACCTCGGGTTCGGAAGTTATCCCGAGACGCCGCTTCTACCTTTCCGCGACCAATTTGAAACAGGCGCGCGAAGCGAGGTTGTTTCGCGAAGTTGCGCTGGGCCCTGGAAAGCAGCATCATACATACTCGGGCTGGGAGCGTTGTCCAGAGAGGGGAGTCAATGGCCGATATACCGAACCTAGAGCGGGTCCGGAATCATCCGGGCCTGTGTGAAACAGCGTATTCTTCCCCGCGGGTTTCCAGAATCCACCTGCAAGAACCGGCTGCAGGGTACTCTGGTTACCCCCACCCGCCGTATCCTTTCAGAACTGCCAAATATCAACGACAGGAGAATAGAACGACATGGCCCGACAAAACAACCACGACATGCTCATTCGCCAGGCCAAAGCGGTGTTGGACTTCAACTGGACCGGGGAGCACACGATGCCCGGCCCGAGGCTCTACCCGCATCAATGGTCCTGGGACTCGGCCTTTATCGCCATCGGCTACTCGCATTACGACCAGGGGCGGGCGATCCAGGAGCTAAAGCACCTGCTCGACAGCCAGTGGGGGAACGGGCTCCTGCCCCAGATAGTCTTCAACCCCCTCTTCACCGACTACTTCCCGGGCCCAATCTTCTGGCGGGCCAGCGACAGCCCCCACGCCCCCAAAGACCGCGAGACCTCTGGTGTCGTCCAGCCCCCCATCCACGCCACCGGAGCGCTGGCTATCTACCGGAATGCCCGGGACGAAGCAGGCGCGAAAGAGTTCCTGGAGTACGCTTTACCCAGGTTGGCGGCCTGGCACGAACATCTTTATCGTGACCGCGATCCGGGAAATGAGGGCCTCGTGTACATCCGGCATCCCTGGGAGAGCGGCATGGACAACTCCCCCATGTGGGGTACCGTTATGCGGCGGCTCCACCTAAGGGCAGACCAGATCCCCGAATACCGCCGGGTCGACACCCACACCGGCTCGGCTCTAGACCGTCCGATCAACACCGCCTACGACCGGTTCGCGTATCTCGTGAAGTTCTTCCGCGACCGCAACTACGACGAGGCCAGCATAAGGGAGGATTGTCCTTTCCTGGTGCAGGACGTGCTGTTCAACTCGCTACTGGCGAAAGCCGGTGAAGACCTCGCCGAGATAGCCCGGGTTATCGGCGAGGATCCTTCTCCCTACGAGAAACAGGCGGAGAAGACAAAAGCCGCCGTAAACTACAAGTTCTGGGACGAGGAGCGGGGCACGTATCTGGACTATGACCTCGCCGTCGACGCCCCCATCCACATGTACTACGGGCCAAACCTCGCGGGACCACTATACGCGGGCATACCCGACCAGGATCAGGTAGTACAGATGATCGACACCCTGGAGAACGACGGGTTCGGTCTGTCGGATGAAAACATCACGCCGATCCCGACCTACGGCATACACGAGTTCGGCTTCTCGCCGGCGAGGTACTGGCAGGGACCGGTCTGGGTCAACATAGACTGGTTCTTGATGCACGGGCTGGCGGGCTACGGCTACGAGCAACACGCCGGGCGGCTGCGAGAGACCATTATCGAACTGTGCGGAACCCAGGGGTTCCACGAGTATTTCAATCCCTTTGATGGGAGCCCACTCGGCTCGGCTCTGTTTTCCTGGAGCGCGGCCCTGCTAATCGACGTGCTGATGGAAAAACAGGGAGAATAGATACACAGTTGGGAAACAGGTTCTCCTAGCGGAGGTGCCGCCCGGTGATAACGATCGCGCCGGCGATACAGATAACGGGAAGCATGAGTGGGAGAGGGTGCCAGAGAGCGTTTCCCGCAGCAGCGACGAACGCGCCGATCAGGTAGACCAACCACAGGGCGCCCCGCAGCTTGTTCGCGCTCCTGCGGTCGCTGACGCTCGCGGCTCCCGGGGTCGAGCCGGTTTGGCGTTCGGCCGTTCTCCACCACACCAGAGTCAAGATCGCGTTACAGAGCATACTGGTCAGGTAGGTTGTCGATATGTCCTTGACCTCTCTGATCAGGCGGATCGTAAAGGCGCTCTGGATACCCATGGCGAGGGCTGCCAGCACGATCAGGACCGAGGTATATTCGGTTACCTCCGTCTGGCCCGTGAGCAACCAGCCGGCCGCAAAGATCACCAGAATGATCCATTCCAGAATCAGCGTGTAGACGAGGACGGGAGCCCACACCACATCCTTCCGGCCCTGATCAATGACCACCCCCCCGATTGCGACCCCCGTAGAGAAACCAAGAAATGCAGCAACGAATCGCATAACCGCCGCCGTGTTTCCCTGGGCGAGAGCGATGCCGAACAGCACGGCGTGGCCGGTCATGTTGGCCGTGAAGACTCCTCCCAACCCCAGGAAGCTCAGCGCGTCAACACACCCCGCCGTGCAGGCCAGGAGCAGGAGTACCCCACGACGACTCATAGCCGGTAGCCCCGGGTTGGACGGGCCGGGAAAATCGGAGCCTTCATGGCACTACCATAGCTCATCCCACACGATCTATCCTGGATAGGGTAGGTGCTTCGAGCCCGGGCAGGCGAGCCCGGGTCCATACTCGGAGGACCCTTATGCACCAAGTGAATCGGTGCCGGATAATGGGCCGGAGGTAGAAAAGACGTTGCTACGGAGGAAATATTGCCGTAGATACGGGCGGTTTTCAGAAAGAGGGTTTGACGACTACGAGTAATATGCGAAACACCCTGCTAGCGTACAATGGGCTGCGATCGATGTTGAAGGGAGAAGCTCGATCATCGCCCGGGAACTGAGATAGACGGGGAGGCTACCACTATTGACTGATCCCAACAACACAGATCGGGCGCCCGGCGGTAGGAGAGGGCGAGCGGCCCGGCCCGGCCGCGGGGACCGGCGCCGGCGGTCCACGGTGGTACGCCTCTTACTCCTCGCGGCGCTGCTCGGTCTCCTGGCAACCCTGGCTGCCGTTATCTTCTACAGCCTGGTACACCAGCTGGAGAACTTGCTGTGGAGCACCCTACCGGGCGCTATCGGGTGGGGAGAGCCGCCCTGGTGGTACGTGCTGGCGGTGCCCGCCGTTGGCGGCCTGCTCGTCGCCCTGGCTTTGCGGTTGCCGGGCCACGGCGGCCACCATCCACTCCAGGGCCTCGGCACAGATCCCGTAACACCCCGAATGCTCGTGAGCGTGCTGCTCGCGAGCCTCGCCACGCTAAGCTTCGGTCTCGTGCTCGGACCCGAGGCTCCACTACTCGCGATCGGGCTCACCTGCGGTCTCGTCCTGGCGCGGGCGGTGAAGGCCGGAGATGAGGAGACGAAGGTGATTTCCCTCGCCGGAGCCTTCGCCGTCCTGAGCATGCTGCTGGGGGCGCTGCCGGCTTCGTTGATGCTGTTCGAGATGGTTGCCGCCCGGGGTGTAGTACCCTCGGCCAGGCTGGGCCGTATCCTGGTACCCGGCCTCGTGGCGGCCGGGTCCGGCACGCTGCTGTTCACCGGCATCGCCCCGTGGCCGGGCATAGATAGGGTCTCGCTCACCCTCCCCCCGCTACCGGATTACCCGACGGTCCGTATCGCCGACCTCTTCTGGTGCCTGCTCGTCGCGGTCGTTTGCGGGCTGGCGGTGGTGCTTTCCTGGCGCCTCGCCCGCGCCGTCGCGGACGTCGCGAGACAATACCAGCTGGCGACCCTGGTGGGCGTAGGGTTTCTCGTCGGCCTGCTCGCCGTCGTATTCCGCGCCCTCACCGACCAACCCATAGACCTCGTGCTTTTCTCGGGCACCAATGCTCTGCCCCAGCTTGTAGCCCTGAGCTCGGTGGGTGTGGTAGCCCTCCTGGTAGTCGAAAAGGCGCTCGCTTACGGCCTGTCGCTCGGCGCCGGCTTTCGCGGCGGCCCCATATTTCCCGGCACGTTTCTCGGTGTCGGCATTGGCATCCTCGCGTCGTTCGTGCTTCCCGGGCTAGAGTTGACCCCCGCTGTCATTACCGGGCTGGCGGCGAGCGCGGCGGCGGTGATGCGCGCGCCGTTCTTCGGGGCGCTCCTCGCCGTGTTGCTCGGCGGAGCCGCCGCCGCCCAGACGGTGCCCCTGGCTATCTTCGGCGCGATCATCGGATGGGTAGTGGCACTCATCTTTAGCGTTGAAGAACCGTCCGAAACCGGCGGAGCTTGAGGGCGTATATCTTGAGTTGGAGGGTACCCGGGGCTCCAGGGAATTCGAATGGGCGATGAGATACTGGTTGGTCTGGCGGCTGTAGTAATCCTGGGAATCGGGGCGCAGCTGCTGGCGTGGCGTATCGGGCTCCCTTCCATTCTGCTGCTGCTCCTGTTCGGCTTTGCCGTAGGACCGGTCACGGGTTTCGTCGACCCGGAGGAGCTTCTCGGGGATACGCTGTCGCCTCTCGTATCGTTGTTCGTAGGCATCATACTCTTCCGCGGCGGGTTGGGCCTGGATATCGGCGAGCTCCGAGGGATAAGAAGACCCGTCTTCAGCCTGGTCTCGATCGGCGTCGCGGTCACCTGGGCCAGCAGCGCCGTCGCCGCCTTCTTCTTGCTCGATTTGGACCCAGCCCTGGCAGTTCTTCTGGGCGCGATCCTGGTGGTGTCGGGCCCCACCGTGGTGACGCCGCTGCTCCGGCAGGTCCGGCCGACCAGGAGGGTCGAATCCACCCTGCAATGGGAAGGCATCCTGGTAGATCCGGTAGGGGCCATACTCGCGATCCTGGTCTTCGAGGTCATCCAATCCGGTGGCTTCCAGGCTATGAGCGTCCCCGTGCTGCTAGATCTCGGCCTCCACGTGCTGGCCGGTGTGGTCGTCGGCGCCCTCGGCGCCGCGATCATGGTCCTGCGCTTGAAGCGGTACTCGGTGCCGGAGTTTCTACAAAACCAGGTGACGCTGGCGGTGGTGGTCGCCGCGTTTACGGTGGCGAACATCCTGGAGGAAGAGTCAGGACTCCTGGCGGTAACGGTAATGGGCATAATCCTGGCGAACCAGAGGCTGGTGTCCGTGAGGCACCTCGAAGATTTTCAAGACAAGCTGGAAATCTTGCTGATCTCGGTAATATTCATCCTCCTCTCCGCCCAGCCCAAGCTCTCGGATCTGCTAGGGGTGCTTAACCCTTCGAGCCTGCTCTTTTTGGCGCTGCTTATCCTGGTGGTCCGGCCGGTTGCCGTGGCGCTCTCCACGATCCGCACCCAGCTCAACTGGCGGGAACGGGCGTTCGTGGCCTGGATCGCCCCCCGGGGCATCGTGGCGGCGGCGATCTCTTCGACGTTCGCCCTGCAGCTCTCCGGGGAAACGGGCTCAACCGGGGCGGCCCGGCTCGTACCACTGGCTTTCCTGGTAATCGTCGGCACCGTTCTGGTTTACAGCCTGAGCGCGAAGCCCGTGGCCCGTTGGCTCGGTTTGACGCGTCCCGAGCCGCGGCGGGTCTTGATCCTCGGTGCCCACGACTGGGCGTACCGCCTCGCCAAAGCGCTCCGAGAAGCGGGGCAGCCGGTGCTCTTGTGGGCTTACGGACCGGAACGGGCGGCGACCGTGAAAGAGGACGATCTACCCCTCTACGAGGGCAGCATACTCCTCGAGGAGCCCGAGAGAGAACCGGAGCTCGAAGACGTCAGCGTGGTGCTCGCCCTGACCCCCTACGACGAGTTCAACTCCCTGGCTTCCATGCGCTTTATAGAAACCCACGGCCGCGCCTCCGTTTACCAGCTCGTCCCCGAGCCTGCGTATGCGGGTGATGAAGATCATCAGGCCTCCCTGCCCGGCGATGTGCATGGGCGGCTGCTCTTCGGGGAGGATCTCACCTTCACACGCCTGTCGGAGCTTTTCGAGAACGGGGCCAAAATCGAGAGGTCAGAGCTTCCGGGTAGAAACGGTTACGAAAAGGAGGGATACATCCCGCTGTTCCTGGTCGACGAGACGGGGAAGCTCACGATGTTCGCTACGGACCACCATCCGACACCCCGGCCCAACCAGACCGTAGCCTACCTGTCTGTTCCAGGCCACGATACCCGAAAGGACCGCGACCTGTGATCCGCTCCGAACCAGGCCGCCGCGCCCAACTTCGCCCAGCCTATTCGGAAACCCACTACGTTAGGAGGCACCTAGATGGCAGATGGTAGTCCGGCAAAACCACATCCACCGAAGATCCGGGCGGCGTTGGCCGAGAAACAGTCCCGGCCAGAGGCGGTGTTGGAGCTCGTCGACGAAGGAGATGACGTCGTCGTTGGTATGTTCAACTCCGAGCCGCTGACCGTTCTCGACGCCCTGGAGGCCGATGCGGAGCGGCTGTCGAACGTCCGGCTCCACCAGATGCTCCCGTATCGCGAACGGCGCTACATGCACGGGAACTTTCCCGGGCTCCGCCACGTCTCCTGGTTCCTCTCGCCGGCCGACCGCGAGGCCTTTCACAACGACACTTGCGACCTGGTGCCCAACAACTTCAGCGAGGTGCCGGTTCTAATGCGCCGCACCACGCGTTGCTCACTGGTGCTCGCCGCCGTCTCACCCCCGGATCGCCACGGTTACTTCTCGCTCGGAACCCACGCCGATTACGTGGCGGCGCTGATCGGCTACGCGCCCTTCTTCGTTGAAGTGAACCACCGGATGCCCCGCACCTACGGTGAGAACCAGGTGCACGTGAGCCAGATAGCCGGGTGGTGCGAGGCCACCTATCCGCTCGCCGAACTCCCGGCGAGGCCGGCCCGGCCGATTGACCGCACGATCGCCGGGTACGTCGCCGAGCGCGTACCGGACGGCGCCACGCTGCAAGCCGGGATCGGCGCCGTTCCCAACGAGGTTCTCGGGCTACTAGAGGATCACCAGGATCTCGGGGTCAACACCGAACTGCTCTCGGATGGGTTCGTCGACCTGATCGAGGGCGGCGTCATCACCGGCGCCCGCAAACGCTCGCACCGAAACAAGGTAGTCGCGGCCAACGCCCTGGGGAGCCGCAGGCTCTACGAGTTCGTGGAGGAGAACCCGGGCGTCGAGTTCTGGCCCGTCACCCACACCAACGTCGGACCCAGCGTTGCCGGGGAAGATACCTTCATCGCGATCAACGCCGCGATCGAGGTAGATTTCCTGGGCCAGTGCGCCTCGGAATCTCTCGGCAGCGAGTATTGGTCCTCGTCGGGAGGACAGCCGGACTTCGCGCGCGGGGCGCTCTTCTCCGAACACGGCCGGGCGTTCATCGTGCTCCATTCGACTACCGGAGACGAATCAACCTCCAGGATCGTGTCGCAGCTTCATCCCGGCGCGGCGGTCACCACGTACAAGAACATTGTGGACTGCGTGGTCACGGAGTACGGGGTTGCGGAGCTGCGCGGTAGTAGTATCCGGGAACGGACGCGCAAGCTCATAAGCATCGCCCATCCCAAGTTCCGGGACGAACTGGAACACGCGGCGAGAGCAATGAACTACGTCTAACTCCCGGCGCAAACAGTAGCGTAGGAGAAACTCCTGGACTGGAGATTTTCAGGGCCGGCCAGGTTTATAATCCGCTGGAAGTTGCGCTACGCTCCGGGAGGCGGCATTATTCCGGGTGCGGGTATGTATCGTAGAGAGGAACAGGAAGGAGAAGTATACATGGCCGACCTGGTAGTCGTGAAATTCCCGAAGGCCGATGGTGCCTACAGGATGCTCGACAAATTAGAAGAGCTTCAGACGCAAGAACTGATCTCTATCGAGGACGCGGCGATCGTGTCCTGGCCCGAGGGCAAGCGCAAGCCCAAGACCCGCCATCTAAACCATCTGGCCGGCCTCGGCGCCCTGGATGGTGCCTTCTGGGGATTCTTGTTCGGCCTGATCTTCTTCATACCCCTTATCGGGATGGCGATGGGTGCCGCGGTGGGCGGCCTGGCAGGCTCGCTAACCGATGTAGGCATAGACGACGATTTCGTCAACGAGGTGCGGGAGAAGGTCACGGAGGGTACCTCGGCGCTGTTCCTCCTCTCTAGCGGGGCTGTGGTAGACCGTATTCGAGACGAGATCGAGGGGATGGACTTCGAGATCATCGCGACCAACCTGCCCAAGGAGCAGGAGGAAAAACTGCGCGAGACCTTCACCGTCTAGCGGGTAGCATAAACTCCGGCCCCAGAGAAGCTCAGTACACCAGAAAGGAAAGCGGATGGACACCGTCGAGCCGAATAGCCCGATCACCTACGAGCCGATCCCACAGCCGCCAGGATACCCGGTGGTGGGCAACATCTTCGACCTGCGCGCGGAAGAAACCCCCATAGAGAGCCTTATGAAGCTGGCCCGCCAGTACGGCCCGATCTACCGGATCCGTCTCGGGCAAAACTACACGACCGTGTTGTCCAGCTTCGACTTCGTAGACGAGGTAAGCGACGACGAGCGCTTCGACAAGTTCGCGGGTCCGGGCATAACCATGGCTCGGAAGTATATCGGCGATGGCCTGTTCACCGCCTGGACCCAGGAACCCAACTGGTCCAAAGCCCACAACATACTGCTCCCCAGCTTCGGCCCCCAGCAGATCCGGGGCTACCTGCCCGAGATGGTGGATATCGCGACGCAGCTGGTGGAGAAGTGGGAGCGGCTCAACCCCGACGAAGAAATCAACGTCGTGCAGGATATGACCCGGCTTACCCTCGACACGATCGCGCTGTGCGGCTTTGACTACCGGCTCAACTCCTTCTACCGGACCGAACCGCACCCGTTCGTGGCGGCGATGCTCGACGCGCTGGACATCGCCACAACGACCATGACGAGCGGGCCGATCCGAAAAACCCTGGCGGTAGGCGCGAAGCGGCGAGGGGATGAAGATGCCCAGGCGATGTACTCGCTGGTGGACAGCATTATCGAGGAGCGTAAGGCCAGCGGAGACCAATCGGAAAAGAAGGACCTCTTGCAGCTCATGTTGACCGGTGTGGACCGGCAGACGGGCGAAAGCCTGGACGACGTCAATATCCGCTATCAGGTCCTTACCATGCTCTTCGCCGGGCACGAAACCACCAGCGGCCTGCTATCGTTTACGCTGGCCGAACTGCTCCGCAACCCCGAAGTTCTGGCAAAGGCCTACGAAGAGGTCGACCGGGTGCTCGGCGGCGACCTGTCGACCCCGCCGGACATCCAGCAGGTAAAGCAACTCCAGTACGTCTCCCAGATTCTCAAAGAGACACTGCGACTCCATCCGCCCGCGCCCTTTTTCTCGCGCTACGCCTACGAGCCTACGGTGATCGGCGGCAAGTACCAGATAGATAAAGACCACCAGCTCTGGATCCTGACCCCGATGCTCCACCGGGACCCGAAGATTTGGGGTAACAACGTGGAGGAGTTCGACCCGGACAGGTTTACCCGCGAGGCGGAGCAGAACCGGCCGGCCAACGCCTACAAACCGTTCGGCACCGGGCAGCGGGCCTGCATCGGCCGCCACTTCGCCCTGCAGGAAGCGACGCTGGTGTTGGGCATGATCCTGCAACGTTTCGAGCTAATAAACCACACAAACTACGAGCTGGAGATCGAGCAGACCCTGACCATCCACCCGGTTGATTTCCGCATCAAGGTTCGGCCCCGCACGGACCGCCCGGAGGTAACGGCAGCGCCGGCCGAATCGGCCCCGGAGGTCGAAGAAGAGCCCGAGGAAGAACCGGCCGTGATGGTCAAGAACAATACTCCGCTGCTCGTACTGTACGGTTCCAACATGGGTACGGCGGAGGGTATAGCCAACGAGATCGCGGAGGACGGCACGATACAGGGCTTCTCGACAACGGTGGCTCCTCTAGACGAATACGTGGACAAGTTGCCGACGGAAGGGGCCGTGGTCATCACCGCCTCCTCCTACAACGGCACCCCGCCGGACAACGCGGTCCAGTTTTTCGACTGGCTGTGCAACGACTCTCTAGGAGAAGATGCGTTAAAGGGCGTGAAATACACCGTGTTCGGGTGCGGGGATCACGACTGGGCGGCGACCTACCAGCGGGTGCCCAAGATGATCGACAGCCACATGCAGTCTCACGGGGCGGAGTCCTTCTATCAGCGGGGCGAAGGCGACCAGAGCGACGACTTCGACGGCCAGTACCGCGGATGGTACGAGCATTTCTGGAGCTCGCTGTCGGGCGCGCTCGGCGTCACGGTGGATGCCCCGGAAGCTGCCGACAAGGGTCCCCGCTACCAGGTGGAAATGGTTACCGACGCTGCGGAGGTCAGCCCGCTCATCAGCGAGTTCGACGCCCGGCCGATGGAGATCGTGGCCAACCGGGAACTGCAGATCAAGGACGGACCAAACCCCTCCGGGCGCTCGACCCGGCACATAGAGTTCGCCCTGCCCGAAGGTATGACGTACCAGGAAGGGGATCACCTGGGGATACTCCCGCGCAACAGCGAGGCGCTGGTAAACCGCGTCCTAGAGCGGTTCGAACTTCCGGAAGACGCCCACATCCGCATCCGGAAGAACGCCACCGGCAAGAGTTTTCTGCCGACCGACGAGCCGGTCTTGCTGCCGCGGCTCTTGACGAGCTATGTGGGCCTGCAGGTCGCCGCCAAGCGCCCGGATATCGCGGTGCTGGCCGAGTACACCGATTGTCCCCCGGAAAAGGAGAAGCTGCTGTCGCTCTCCGGTGACGACCCGGACAGCATCGACCGCTACCGGGAAGAGGTACTCGGCACGAACAAGTCGCTGCTGGATCTTCTGGAGGAGAACCGGTCTTGTGAGCTGCCGTTCAACATTTACCTGGAGCTCTTGCCGAAGCTCAAGCCCCGGTACTACTCGATCTCTTCCTCCCCGCTGGTAGATCCGCAGCGGTGCAGCATAACCGTCGGGGTGGTAGACGCGCCGGCCCTCGCCCGGGAAGGCAGGTACCAGGGGGTCTGTTCCAACTACCTCGCGCGGGAAGAAGTCGGCAGCGTGGTCGAGGGCTTCGTGCGTCCCCCGGGCGTACCGTTCGTGCCCCCGGAGGACCCGGACACGCCCATGATCATGGTCGCCGCCGGTACCGGTCTGGCGCCCTTTAGAGGGTTCCTCCAGGAACGCGCCGCGCTCAAGTCTCAGGGCGAAGAGGTCGGCCCGTCCATGGTGTTCTTCGGCTGCCGCAACCCGCAACAGGACTACATCTACGAGAACGAGCTCGAGGAGTTCGAGCGGGAGGATATTACGGAGCTAAGGACCGCGTTCTCGCGGCTCGAAGGGGAGCCCAAGATGTACGTGCAGGATCGCATTCTGGCAGAGCGGGATGAGGTGTGGAACCTCCTCCAGGAGGGCGCCATCGTCTACGTGTGCGGTGACGCCGGGAGAATGGCCCCGGCTGTCGAAAGGAGCTTCGTCACCCTGTACCAGGAGAGCAACGGAGCCGGAGACCAGGACGCCGAAGCCTGGATGGCGGACCTCAAGGCTTCAGAGCGCTACCTGGTAGACATCTGGCCCCGCAACGAGCACAAACCCACCAGGGATCGCGGGTAGAACCGATGGTTTCGCTGGCAGCATAAAAGACCGTTTCACCGGGGTACGGGGCGAACATGGGTCGTAAAGGGAGCGACGAAGACAACGGTTTGGTGGGATCGAGCTGATCCTGGCTGCCGTCAAGAGCACCAGCTTCGACCCCGACCCTGCCGGAGAGGTGCCGGGGCAGCCCGAGCGCCGGCTCGCAAGCCAACCGCTGGATGGAGGCGTCTCCTAATGGGAGTCCGAGGCGTGCGCTGGATCATTGCCGGCTGGATCCTGCTCGTAGCCGTTGGTTTACTGTTGGCGTTCGGTGCTCGCGGGGCCGGCCCGTTGCCCGGCGACCTGCTCTCGGCCCGGATCCTGCAAGGACTGCCCTGGCCGGGCGGCGTCGCCGGAGTTCTACTGTCCAATGCCGAAAGCGCGGTGTGGCTTCTGCTGGTAATAGCCCTCGCCGTTACGTTGCTCAGCCGGCGGTGGCTGGCTGCCCTGCTCGTCTTCGTGGCGACTCTTATTGCCGTGGTTATGGGCCAGGTGCTCAAGATGATCGTGGCGCGTCCGCGCCCAGCGGCCGAACTCGTGCAAGTCTACGATCCGTCGCAGGACTACGGCTTCCCGAGCACAACCGCCCTGATCTCGATAGTACTCTTCGGCGTGATCGCCTACCTGATCTGGTCGGAGCAGCCACCGCGTTTCGTCTCGATCGCCGCGCTCGGGATCGCATCAGCATTGGTTGTGGTGATAGGTCTCTCTCGCGTGTACGTCGGGGCGCACTGGTTGAGCGACGTCCTGGGAGGCTGGCTCTTCGGAGCTGCCTGGCTGCTACTGGTGGTGGCTGCCCACCGGTGGCTGTCCCGGCGGGGAGTATCGAGGAACGCCCGTAAATCGCGATACCTCCGGTAGTCCGTTTATTGTATCCCTCGTTCAACAGCCCGGCGTTCGTGCCACAGCAACCGATTCGCTGGCTTTATGCCCTGCTTTCCGGTCCGCCGGTCAGGGACGGATCGCCGTCGAACCGCGCCCAGGGGTGGAATCTTATCCGCCCAGATTTCGCCTCGTAGAGGTCACGCCGCTCTATCTCAAGCGCCGCCAGGAGGCCACCAGGCCGACGATATGGTCACCAACCCACACCATCACTGCCAGGGCCGCCAACACGTATTTGAAAAGCAGGTTATCGTCACCGATCAAAATGGCGCTTACTATCGCGAGCACCAGCGACAGGAAAGCGATAGAAGTTAGAGTATCGTCCACCTGATGCACCCACTCTTTGGTCAGGTACTTTTGGAGGTTGATCGAAGACAGATAGGCAAGAAAACTTACCATCAGGTAGTAGGTCATCAGCGGCAAGCTCGTGCCGCTTAGTCCCTCTACTATGGCTACAGCCACCAACGCCGAGAAACTGAAGCCGGCCAGGGTAGCCTGGAGAGTTTGTTGGCTCGGCGTTAAACCCGAGTCGCTTCGTGCCTCGTTATTCATCTTGCTGAACCTGTTGGCAACCAGGAGCCCCCGGGTTACGACCGGCAGAAAGGGAACAAGCATAGCCAGGACTTGGGTAAAGATGGCCAGCATTTACGCGGTCACAACGCGGGAACGGAGGGCGAGCATTGACGGGTCGTTGCCGGAGACCACCCCGGTAGCGGGAGCGCGGGGGTTCGGAGACCGGCCGATTTCACTTACTTCAGCGTACCCGGGGTCTCTTCTCAGGCTCCGCATTCCCTGCGCCCTGGGCGTCCCGCTCGGCGAACCATTGTTCGCCTTCTATCGACAGTTGCGGCGTCACCCGCTTCATCCACTTCGGCATCCACCAGCCCGCCCGGCCCAGGAGCGTCATGATCGCCGGCACCAACGTACACCGGACGATCGGCGCGTCTATGGCCACCGCCACCGCCATCCCGAGACCAAACTGCTTTATCGTCGGATCGCCGTTCAAAACGAACGCCAGGAAGACCGACACCATGATCAACGCCGCCGAGGCGATGACCCGACCCGTTCCGGCGAGACCCTGGACCGCCGCCTGGTGGGCATCTCCCGTTGCCTTCCACCGCTCGCGAACCTCGGTCATCAGGAAGACTTCGTAGTCCATCGAGAGCCCGAAGAGCACCGCAAACATCATCAGGGGCACATACGAGACTATGGGGATCGGGTTGTCGAGCCCGATGAGGTTCGCCGTCCACTCGTGGCTGAAAACGTAGGTGAGCACGCCGAAGGCCGCGAGCACCGACAGCACGTTCATCGTCACCGCCTTGATGGAGACTACCAAAGACTGGAAGGCCAGCAGCAACAACAAGAAAGACAGCACGAGCACGATCGCGATCACCAGGGGTAGCTTGGCCGTGATCTCGCTCGCAAGGTCTATGTAGCCCGCGGTGATGCCCCCGACGTAAGCGTCCATCTGCTCGCCCCTGGTATCTTTCGGGATAACGTTGTCGCGGAGCCTGTCGACCAGATCTGTCGTGGCCGCCGAGGAAGGAGCCGTCTTCGATATCAGGGTGTAGACCGCGGCGTTGCCCTGGTTGTCTACGAGTGGGAACGAAACGCTGTCCACGCCCTTGGTCTTTTGCAGGTCGCTCCGCAGGTCCATGAGCCGCGGGTCAGAAGCCTTCGACTCCAGAAACTTCTCCTTTTGGGCGGTTTGCTGCTCCACCCTCTGCCGGACCTGCTGCTCGATCTTCTGGTTCTCTTCAGCTTTCGTCTGGTTGGCCTGCTGTTGGATGGACTGGGCTTCCTGCTGCTTTTTCTGGTCGGCCTGTTGCTGAATCTGCTGGTTTTCCGCGGCTATCTGCTGCTGGGCTTGCTGGTCGATCTCCTCCTGGGCTTCTTGGGAGAGCCCCTGGGCTTGCTGGTCGGCCTGCTCCTGTATCTCCTGGGCAGCCTGTTGTTTGTTCTGGTCGGCCTGCTGCTGGATCTCCTGGTTGGCCTGCTGCTTTTTCTGGTCGGCCTGCTGCTGGATCTCGTTTTCGGCCTTGGCCTGCTGCTCGGAGGTGTTTTGCTGGATGGCCTGTTGCTGTTGCTGTTTAAGCTCGTTAAGCTCTTTCTGGTTGTTCGTGGCAGGCTTGCTGAGGTCGACGGCGATCAGCATCGGCCCGTTCGAACCGGCGCCGAAACCCTCGGTCATCAGGTCATATGCCTGGCCCAACTGGGTGCTCCGGGGCATCTCCCCGTTGTCTGGCTGGCCGAGGCGCAGCGACAGGACCGGGGTGGCGAGGATCACCAGCAAGACGACCCCGACGATCACCGCCGTCCAGGGCCGGGAACCGACGAAGGTAGCCCAGCGGGTCCAGCCGTGGAGCCTCCCGTCATCGCTGCGCCGCCTCCGCATGGCGGGCAGGGGCAGGCTGTTCACCCTTCTGCCCAGCAGCCCGAGGATCGCGGGCAGAAGCGTTATACCCCCCAGCACCGCGGCCAGCACGACGACCGCCGCCATGTAGCCGAGCATCGCCACCAGCGCCGTCCCCGAGGCGGAGAGGGCCACCAGCGCGATGATCACCGTGCTCCCGGCGAACACCACTGCCCCGCCCCCCCGGGGGGGGGCGCGGGGGGGGGGGTGTTTGGGGTGCCCGCCCGCCGGGGGGGGGGGCCCGGGAAGGGG
>JBHJHC010000060.1:0-16688 GCA_050331175.1 Rubrobacteraceae bacterium
GGAGGAAAACACTTGAGTAACCCATCCCGCGGCGAGATCGCCTTCGACTACGACGGCAAGCATATGGTCCTCAAATTCTCCAACGCCGGACGTCGTGCAATGGAGGACTTCCTGGACCTGGAGCGTTCCGAGATCGACGACCGCCTCGATGCCGGCAAGTTTGGCGAGCGGCTCATGACCGGTCTTTTCTGGGGCGCTACCCGGAAATTCCACAGGATGGACTTCCCGACCATAGATCAGGTAGACGACCTCATGGACGACCTCGACGACGACCCCGAGGGCGCCCAGGAGTGTCTGATCTCCCTGATCGCCGCTTACACACGCGAGCCAAAGGACGTAGTTCGGAAGCGGGTTGAGGGAGAGCCGGAGCCAGGGAACCTAGAGGCCCCAAAAGACGAGGAAAGCGAAGCTCAGGAGGAGGAGGCGCCTCCGGTGGCGCCACAGAAGAGCAGAAAGAAGAGCTCCGGCGGCTCCTCGGAGACTGGGACGAGTTCCTCAGACGCGGCGTAGCTGCAGGGCTCTCTCCGGATGAGTTCTGGGAGGCTTCGGACCATGAAGTCCTCCTGGTTATCGAGGGCTATGAGAAGCGCCTGAAAGACCAGGACGCACTCATGGCCCACCACGCCGCGAACCTGCTCTTACCGCAACTGAAGCGCGGTAAGAGCCTCAAGTCCGAAGACCTCCGGCTCTACCGAAAGCCAGCTGAGGTCATAGACATAGACGAAGCCCGCAAAACGTTTCGCGAATTGAAGAAGACCGCAGCACCGAATCCCAAGGCTTTACCCCGATTTAGCTAGAAGGAGGTGAGATAACACTTGCCTGGTGAGCTAGCAAAGCTCTCGATCCGCTTCGAGACGAACGTCCGCAACTACAAGCGCGATATGCAACAGGCCGAGAAGGCCACGGAGCAGTGGGAGCAGGCTACAGAGAAGAGCGGCCAGGCTGCCCAGCAGAGCGCAAAGAAGAGCCAGGGTGCGTTCTCGAAGATAGGCCGCGCAATCCGGGGGCTCCGCTCCGACGCCTCAAAAGGCGCGGACTTTGAGGTCCGCGGGAAAGAATCCGGCTTCTCGGGACTCCTGAAGCGTGTCCGGGGCGTCCGCGACGAAGCCGGCAAGGGCGCCACGTTCTCCGTCCGCGGCCAGGAGCGCGGCCTCTCGGGCCTTTTGAACCGGATAAAGGGCGCCCGCACGGAGGCGGATAAGGGCGCAGACTTCAAGGTGCGCGGTGACACCTCCATCCTCGGGAAGTTCGAGCGCGGGATCTCGAAGATTCGCTCTTCGGCTTCCAGGGGCACGGATTTCGAAGTCCGCGGAAAAGAGCGCGGACTTTCCGCTATCTCCTCAAAGCTCCGCGGCACCCGTAAGGATGCCGACAAGGGCGCCACGTTCTCGGTCGAAGGGAAAGCCGGCGGCCTTGCCGCGCTCACCCGAAAGATGGGCGGTGTGCGCTCTGAGGCGAGCCGCGGCGCCACGTTCGAGGTAGATACCGGCTCTAGCGAGTCGAACCTGAACGCGGTCAAGGACTCGCTCTCTTCTATCGGGGAAACGGCGGCGGGTGTTGCCGGCGGGATGGCACTCGAAGACGTCGGCTCGGGCCTGGCTGAAAACTTCCAGGAGGCCGGCCGGGCTGTAGGCGGCTTCGAGGGCAGACTCGGGGCGAGCAAGTCGCAAGCAACAGACCTCGCCGGCGTCGGTAAGGAGGTATTCGCCGGCGCCTGGGGCGGCTCTCTAGCCGAGGTGAACCAGGCGGTCACCACCGTGGCCCAGGGTCTTGGCACGATGGATGACGCTGCCAAGACCCAGAAGCTAACGGAGCAGGCGATGACGCTTTCCGACGCTTTCGGGATGGACGTTACCGAGTCGGTAGAAGCCGCCCGGCTCATGAGCCAGAACTTCGGCATCTCAAGCGAGCGGGCCTTCGACCTCGTAGCCGCCGGTGCCCGCGACGGGGCCAACACCTCCGGTGACTTGCTGGATTCTTTACGTGAGTACTCCCCGATGTTTTCCCGGCTCGGTATCTCGGGCTCTGAGGCCATGCGGATGTTCGCCGAGGGCGCGGACGCAGGTATTTGGAATACTGACCGCCTAGGAGACGCCGTAAAAGAGTTTTCCGTCCGGGCCGTAGACGGCTCAGAGACGACCAAAAAAGGCTTCAAGATGGCGGGCCTGAGCGCCCAGGAGATGAGCGCCAAGATCGCCAAGGGCGGCCCGACCGCTGAGAAAGCCTTCCAGCGTACCGTATCCTCCATACTAAGCATACAAGACCCAGCAAAGCGCGCCCAGGCGGGGGTTGCGTTATTTGGAACGCTGTATGAGGACATAGGCGACAAGGGTCTTCGGGCCATGCAAAAAGGCGCCCAGGGCATGGGCAAGGTGGACGGGGCTGCCAAGCAGACTGGCGACTCCCTTTACAACAACTTCACCACCCGCCTGCAGGGCGCCACCCGCCAGATACAGGTGATGATCTCCGACTCCGGGCTCGGCGCTGCCGGCAGTGCGTTCGGCGGGCTCGCAGAGACCGCAGGCTTTGCGGGGATGGCTGTTATGGGGTTGGGGCCTGCCGCCTCCAAAGCTGGGCCAGCTCTCGCGGGTGCTGCCGGGAAAGCACGCGCCCTTGCCGGAGGGGCTACGGCAGCGAAAGTAGGGCTCGCTTCTATCGTCTGGCCCGTGGCTGTTGCTGGCGCTCTGGCTGGCGCGTTTTTCCTCGCCTACAACCGCTCTGAGAAGTTCAAGCAGGGCGTCGACAACCTGAACCAGAAGCTCACCGGCTCGAAAAACATCGCCAAGATCACCAAAGACGGTTGGAAGGGCCTCGGCAACGTAGCCTCAGATAACCGCGGTATCTCCATACTCTGGGCCGAGGACCTCGGCAAAGTCAAGCGGCAGATGCAGGGGAACTCAGAAGCCGCGACGCCGTTCAACAAGGCGATGGTCCGGATCGGGACCCAGCTCCGGGATAACAAGGGCGTGTCTTGGCTGTGGAACAAGGGTCTCGGCAAGCTCTGGCAAAAGATGCGCGACGGGCAGGGTCCGCTCTCTGGATTTCGCAAGACGGTGGATCAGGCTGGCGAGGATCTTCGAGACACAAAGGGCGCCAGCGGCGAGTTCCGCAGGCAGCTCGGCTTTCTCGGGAAAAAGTTAACCGATAACGAGGGACTGTCCGGGGCTTTCCGTAACGCCATAAAGACGCTCGGCGACCGGATGACCGACACGAAGAATACCTCTACCGGATTCAACAAAGGTATGAAGACTGTCGGCAAGAACCTGACCGACACTAAAGGCGCTTCCGGCGGGGTGCGCAAGGCGCTCGGGTGGCTCGGGGACAAGTTCGGCCAGACGAAGAAGCGCTCTGTAACCGAGACCGGCAAAATGAAAACCAACGTATCTGGCAAGTGGGGCCAGATGGAGAAGGACTCGGATAAGAAGTTCTCGGGCGTTCGTAACTGGATAACCCGGCGGCTCAGAGAGGGTAAGGAGCGGGGCGCCAAGAACAACAAAGCGCTCAGCGGGAGCCTGGCGAAGCAGTGGAGGGGAAGCGAGACAGACTCCAACAAGAGGTTCTCCGGTATCCGGGACTGGATCGGCCAGCGGACCCGAGAGGGTGACAAGCGCGGTTCTAAGAACATACGCCAACTCGGCTCCAACATGCTCGATCGTTGGAAGAGGGACGAGAAGAACTCAAACACGCGGTTCTCGGGAATCCGAGACTGGATCGGCCAGCGGACCCGAGAGGGTGACAAGCGCGGTTCTAAGAACATGCGTAGCCTGGGTTCCTTTATGCTCGGCCGCTGGAACAAGGATCAAAAGAACTCAAATAACAAGTTCTCCAACATTCGGGACTGGATTGGCCAAAGGACCCGCGAGGCCAAGAAGCGCGGCTCAACGAATATACGCCAACTGGGCAAGAATCTCGGCAACATTTGGGGCAACATTCGCAAGGGGGCGCGCAACTTCGGCGACGCATTCGCCGAAATCCTCCGGTCGAGGTTCCAACGCGGGATCAACAAGGCCCGCAAGTTTCTCGGCAGCCTTATGGGGGCGATCGGCAGTGTCCTAAACATGCTCGGCAAAAAGGGCATCGGCGGGAGGATGAAAGACGCCGAGAAGCGCATGAAGACGCCGGTCAAGTTTGCCCGTGGCGGTATCGCGAAGAAAGATCGCGGGGGCGTCCTCGACTCTCCCGTGCAGGTAGGTGGCGAGGCTGGTGAAGAGGGGCTTATGCCGCTTACCCGCTGGACTCCCGGAGGACAAAAAGCCTACGACGCCGGAACGCCGCTCTATGGAAAAGGCAGAGGACCTGGAGGGAACCGGCCACAAATCGGCACGGGGCCGCCACGCAATTTAAGCGAGGCCTCCCGTTCTGGTGGCGGGTACAAAGGTAGTGGCGGAACGACAAACTGGGTGCCGTGGGTCGGCAAGATCGCCCGTGCCGTTACTAATTACTTGGGCGGCAACGTCATGGCGAACACTTACCCTAACCACGGCGGCCGTGGGCTCTGGGGAGAACAGCATAGCTTCGACCTCTGGCGAGGATACCGGGGCGGACCTATCGGACATTCAACCGGTCAAAAGGCCGTGGACTACATGCTCTCCCGTCACAAAAAGGACCTTCTTTACTACATCTGGGCCGGTAAGATTCACGGCTGGGGCAGGTCCAGGCCCTATTCCGGATATGGCGGCTCCCACCACGACCATCCGCACTTCACGATGGACAAGGGAAAGAACCTCGGAGGAGCAAAAGGCGGCGGCGGAGGGTTTTTCGATGTACTCGGCAAGGCGCGACGGCTTTGGAAAAAGTACGCGCCCAAACCTCCAAGCATTGGGCTGGGGCTCCTGGGCGCTGGTTTCAAAGGCTTTGGCAAAGACCTCCTGGGCTACGCGTGGGACTTCATAAAGTCCAAGCTGCCGCTCGGCGGTAGTGGTGGTAACGGCGACACGGTATTCACCCACTTTAACGATTTCCAGACTGCTAGCGGGCGCCGCGGCAATAACACCGTAGCCTCTTCGGTAATCCCGCTCGGCTCGCTCCTGGATATAACCATCGGCGGCAAGACGCTCCGCGGTTCAGTGGACGATCTCGGGCCGAATAGCTTCGTCTACGAGCGCCACCACCCCAAGGCTGTGCTCGACCTCGCAACCTCCTTTATGAACCGCTTTCCGGCGGGTGGGGATCTGGTTCACGGCTCGTTTAAGGTGGCGAAGAAGGGCAAGGGCAGGACGCTCTTCGGCTACACGCGCTGGGATGGAACAATGAACCCGTCGTTGGGTAGCCGGGGCTACCAGAGAGGCGGGATCATTCCCGGCGTGAAAGGCGAGAAGGTCTTCGTCCAGGCGCACGCTGGTGAGCGGGTGCTCTCGGAGAGAAATAACGCGGCTTTCGAGCGGTTGGCCAACTCTATAGAGATTTGGAGCGCGAAGGCCGGGGGATCTGGCTCCAGGGGGCCTAGATCCGCTCCCCTTTCGGGCTTAGGTTCCCTGGTGTCCTCTGGAGAGCCAGAGGCTACAGCGCAAGCGGTGCGAGATGAGATGGCCGAGCTCCGCCGGGAGAACCGCCGGATAGCCGAAGAGAGCGCCGAGAAAGCCGTCCGGATGGCCGCGGCCCTTATGCGCAGCGACTACGGCGTGTGGGCTACCGACGAGAACGTCTACGAAGCTGCTACGGCAGAGCAGCGCAGAAAGCGAGGTGGGTAAATGCCCCGGTACGCCGCCGAAAGCGGTACGGCGCTCGCGCTGGCCCGGAAGGTCAATATAGCCCTCGACATCTTCGGTGTGGCGCGCCTGGCTTCTTTAAACCTCATCCCCGACCCGACGCTCTCTGATTTCGAGCCAGACGGGTCTCTCAGGTACTGGCCGCGCCTCGAAGCCCCCCCGAACCCTACGGGGCGGAACGTCTACATCCGCGAACCGGGTGGCGCGCAGAACCTCTACACCAGGCAGAACGACTCGCCGCTACCCCGAGAGCAGGCGTCCTACAAACAGAGCGTCGCGCTTATCCACGGCGCGCCGATGCCGCCGGTGAGTAGCCCGTACAAGCTCCCGGCGGCCGAGACGCCTACCCTCTACGCCGATGAGCTAACCAACTCCGGTTATGCCGCAGGTGATTATCTGCGATCTTTCTGCTGGGCTGTGCGGGCCGGTAGCTCCGCTAGGCAGGGGTGGCTGCTCACGGGTGCCGCCCCGCCGGTAACGTTTACTGCGGTAGAGGGCCAAGAGACCGAGCAGCCCCTGCCCCAGGAAGTGCCGGAGGGAGTAGACGGTATAGCGATTGTGGATTCCGAGCCGGATGGCACTTTCGAGCGGCTCTTCGTCCAGAAAATCGTACAGATCGGGGACTTCGCCCCGGAAAAAGTGGGGATAGACGGCCCCCTCCGGCTCGGACGGATGGCTCCGGAGAAGGTAGATCTGACCGGCGGGGCGGCAAACGAAGCACTTTCTCCGAACCAGACCTACATCGGCCGCTACGAACGCTACCCGGGCCCGCGGGTGAGAAAGCGTCACTCACATCTCACGTTGCAATACACAGATGCCCTGATCTCGTGGAGGTTCCGCACACAAAGAGGCTGGAGCGCTTCGCAGGGGACGACCCGCGCCCGGCACCGCTACATCGAAAAGCGGCGCCGATTCGAGGCCCGGCCCCACTCTATTCCGTCTTTAGGCCGTGGCTGGGTGCTCCAGATCCAGGGTCCCGATGGAGGGTGGAACGATGCCCACTACGGGACGGCTGGTGATGAGCTGAACAAAGGCCAGTGGGGCTGGTGGACCGTGGCGGACCCCCAGAAAGTCCCGGACAAAGGACAGCGCGGACCAAACAGCAGCAAGTCTCACACCGGTTACTCGCTCGAAGGCTCCGAGCGCACGAAAGTAGATCAGACCGGCGTGCCGGATCCGGACGAAGCCTTAGAAGCGCCGCTCGTCTTCGGCCAGGCGCGCATCTCTACCGGGAAGAAGGTCGTGCGCGTCACCGATGTCTACACCCGCGAGGATGGCTCCACGTTCGAGGGGCCGCCATCGGCACCGGTGGAGATCACGCTCGGCGCCAACGAGGCGCTGGTCGTGGACTTTCGCGAGCTGGCCGAAGAGGGTAACGCTATACCTAACGGCGAACTCGAAGAGCAGGAGCCTGAACCGGGTAGCGCTGGCCAGCAGAAGCCCCGGCGCACCTCGTTCAACTTCGCTTCGAGCGCCAGCCTGATCGTGAATGCTTTGCGATCCGTCGTGGATTTCGACGACGCCACGAACCGGACAACAGACGAGGATCTTGTGGAGTTCGACCGGTTTTCTATCAGCGACGCGCTGGAGTACACCCTTCGCGGCGGGGTAAACATCAGCACTCATTCGGGTGGGGCCGCAGAGGTGCGGGTCGCCTTCGATAATGCCTCAAACGTAGAGATCGGCTCGCAGACGCTCGTGAACGTGAGCAGTGCCGTCAAGCAGATATCCCAGCTCCGGCTCGGGCCGGTCGGCAGTGGGCTCGACGTGGAGATACCGGCCGGCGCGAAGTACGCCCGGCTGGTGTGCCGCCTGCTTGGCAGCTCCGGCGCCCGCTCTCTTATCGGCCGTTTCATCCATCTCGGGCTTTTCCGCGGCCTCTGTGCGCCTCGGAAGCGCCCGCCACCCGAGGAGGAGCCTGAGGAGCCGGATACGACCGTGCCCGAAGAAGAGCCCGAAGAAGAGCCCTACCCGACCTCCTCTTACATGCGGGTGGTGGAAAACCCGTCGTGGGCCGAAGGGAAAGGAAACGGTTTCGAGTACTACGGCACGCCGCGGGCGATCCTGGACCGCCGGTACTTTGCGAGCGGCTTGCAGGTTCCGGTGGAAGGGAACCGGGTCTACTGTTTGCAGGCCGGATACTTCTACGAAGGAATCGAGGATGGCTCTGAGGCGCTACCGGTCGTTATCCGCAACGCCCAGGGCGAGGTGGTAGAGCAGCCGACTACCGAAGATCAGCCCGCGCCGCTTTTGCCGGGCATCTCCGGTGATGGCGACTCCAGCGAAGCTCCCTCAGGCGTGGCCTACACCGTGATCGAAACGCCTTCGGATGCTGCATACATCGAGATCGAAGAGAGTACTTTAGGAAGCGGCCTGCTCCGGGCGTGGGGCTTTCAGCTCGAATATGGGACGGTTCCTACCGCCTGGACGAACGACGTAGCAGCTTCGGGCCTGATTGGCGCGGCTTTCGACACCCGCACGCCCGGCGTGGCCCAGCGCTTTGCGGGAATGTTCGCCCCCAGGCTCCTTGCGGGTGGTGCTGTCTACGATGAGGAGTACGAGGACGGCACCGTACCGGATGTGACGCTCCAGTATCGCGGCCGCGCGTCGGAGGGGGATACCTGGAGCGCGTGGCATGCGGATATCACCACCATGCCCCGCTACCGCTACATCGAGGTCGAGGCGACACTAAACCGGCACGCTAGTGATCCAGCCATCTCTCCGGAGGTCTCGGCTCTTTTCGCCGAGGCCGAGTCCGCCTCACCGGTGCTCCTCCGGGCTGATGGTTCGGAGTATCCGGGCGGCGTGCTGGTGAATGAGCTGCCGGCGGTGGGCTACGCCGATAACGCGGAGATCCGGCGCCGCTCCGACGGCTCGGCATCTTTGCGCCATCTCTACGACGCCCCCCGGGAAGTCGAATTTTCCCTGCTCGCCTACTTGGATGAGGCGGCGTCGGAGGTCTCGTTTGACTCTGCGCGCGGAAGCCGGCTGTTTGTGGTCGAGGGGTGGGGAAAGCGGCTGCTCGTCCAGATGCCAAACGTGCGGTTCAAAGCTGACCGCGCGAGCCGATTCGTATCCAATGCGGCTACAGAAGAGTATTACGTCCACACCTCCGACGCCGTTCGCGCCGAAGTCTTGCAGGTGAGCGAGCTGTGACCGAGACACTGTTGGCTCCAGGCTCCGCCCCAGGGAGCCCGTCAGGGAGCCCGGAGGAGGTTCGTATCTGGAGCTGGGAGATCTGGGTCGGCTCCATGCGTCTCACACACGCCGAGAGTGCCCGCGTCTCCTACGACGAAGACGGCGCTGGGGTACTGGAGCTGGCGGCAGAGGCGGATCTCTCCGATATGGCCCGCGCGCCGGTGCGGGTGATGTGTGGTTATGACGGCGCACACCACGAATACTTTACCGGTACCCTCGGCCGCCCCGTTTACGACGGGAGGTCGGGGATCACCGACGTAGAAGCCTACGGCGTCCTCGGGGCGATGGGCCGCCAGTACTTCGAGGACCCGACGACCCTGCAGGGTATCAGCCTGCGTGGCTTCTTCGGGATCATCTCCTCGCTACTCTACGATTCGCGCGTCCGGATCGATGTCCGCAGTGGAGGCGCCACAATCGAGGACACCGTACTCCCGCCCGAGGACTCCTTGCGCGAGGGCGCCGAGGCGGTTGTCGAGGCCTTCGACCACGTCATGCGCGACCGTCCTGGCTTCGGGCTCCTCGTCCATCCCCGGCCCCGCCCGCAAGCACTGGGCCAGTACGCTGCGGTTTTCTCGGCCGCAGACTACCCCGTAGGCCAGCCGAAGATCACGCCCGCGGACGGTAGCGGAGCTGGCCCGTACGCAAAAGTAGTAGTGCACCGCCGGGGTGAGGATGGCGTCGAGGAGATCTGGGCCGAAGCGCCGGTCGCAGTAGGTTCCACTTACCAGCCAAAGCCGAATGAAATCTACTGGGTCCATGACTTCGACGGCGACCAGGCCGAAGCACAGAGCACCGCCGCATCTACTGCGCGCGCTCTCACGATAGACGCGTTCGCCGGCGAGCTCTCGGGCGCCACACCCCGCTCCGATCTCCTTCAGGATAGTCCGGTGCTATTCGAGGTGATCGATGACGACTGGCGGAGCCCGAAAGACCGGCGAAGCCAGCTCCGCCGGCACTACGCCGCCACGATAACCGAGACCGAGCTGGACCTGGTGGCCGAGAGCTTCGATGTGCGCTTCGACGCCCTGCTCGTCTTCGAGGAAGAGATCCCCGAGAGCACGGCTCCCACCGCTCCTTCCCCCTACGTCGTGCTCGCCCCGGATGCCGTGTATGCGACAGCTTTCGGCGAGGACGCCTACGGCGTTTTCTTCCGCCTCGAATCCGAAGAAGACTACGCCGGAGAAGACACCCAAGGACTGTGGGTAGACCCGGATCTTGGCGGAGGCGAAGCCGCTGAGGAAGCTGGCGAGGATACCGGCGGGCTCTGGGTGGAGGTGAGTAGCTAGTGACCATCTACCGCGGCGCGCGGGAGATCATGGACGGTAGTGCTGAACGCGCCCGCGCTCAGAAGAGCGCCGATCAGATAGCCGCGAAGGCCCAGAGGGTGCGCAAGGCGGCCAAGACGGCCCAGGAGGCCGACGCTGCAGCCCAGGCCGCCGACGCCGCAGCCCAGGCCGCCGATGCCGCAGCCCAGGCCGCCGATGCCAAGGCCCAAAACGCAGCCGATCAACTTTCTAGCGGCGTTCTCGAAGCGCTGGATCTCGGCGAGATGGCGCTTTTAGACCGGATCAACGGCGAGCTACCGAACCAGAACCTCGCAACACTCGAGGACGCCACAAAGCTCGGGGACGGCATTGTGTTTGCAAGCGCGATGGCCGTACAGGACGCGGCGGCGTTCAACCTCTGGGCATCAAACGCGATGATCGAAAGCGCGATCATAGCCGATCTTGCGGTGGACAAACTGCAGGCCGGGACGTTTACCGCTGGAGACTTTATCCTGGCCGGGGGAGGAAAGATAAAGTTCGGCAACGGTATTTCTGCCGGTGCGGACGGGCTCAAGATGCCGCCGGACGTAGATGAGATACAGCAAGTCATAACCGATGCGAACAGAAAGATCTCGAACACCGGAGAATATGCCGCGTTCTATTTTTTCAACGATCAGCAGGGAACTAATAGCGCTGGATTTCACAGTCGGGGGATCGTCCTACGTGCTGAAGGCAATAGTAGTAGCCGGGAAGGGAAGCTCTCCCTCCAGGCTACCGGGTTTGGCGATACCGATGTAGCGGCGCTTACAGTCGTTGGCCATGACGACCACTCTCGGCACGGCGTGCGCTGCTTCGGCGGCCTATACAGTCAGGATGGCCTGGTGGTACAGGGCGCGGCGAGTATAAACGGAGCACTCGATGTAGACGGTCTAACAGTAGATGGCCCAACGGACATAAACGGCCAACTGGATGTTTCTGGCCATCTCATCATTGCTGAAGGCCGCGACCTCCGGGCTCAATACGACTCCGGTTGGGTCTGGGTCGGTGCCGGAAACGACGAAAACCTCAACATAGAGTCACACGGTGCCTACATGCCGCTCGTAGGTTGTTGGTACTCGGCCAACGCCAATTACGACGACGCCTACAACATAGGCAACAACGACAACCTGAAACTCGACTTGTTCCTTACAGGCGGCGGCGCCCGCCGTTTCCGGCTCACCAACAACGGAGCCAATGGTTACTACTTCCGTGTTGTCGCCTGGAGGGTTTAGATGAAAGCTATTCGTAACCGCGCCACGAAACGTCTCGTACGCTGGCTAGAGAACGAAAACGAACCACCGGAGCTCGAACCGGAAGAAGAGGCCGTGTCGGTAACACCGGCCTCAGCATCAGAGGCGCATAACGCTGCGCTGGCTGACGTGGGAGACGACCCGGAGGAGCTATCGGATATCGTCATAGAAGACGATGGTGTCATTCGAGGCATTCCCCGCGGCGATGAGTCGCTAGATCGACTCCGCGAGTGGGCCCTGATAGCACTTCTGCGCTACGGCCGGGTCGCAAACAAGTCCCCGGACGACCCGATCACCTACGGCGACCTCCTCACAGTCGCCAGCCACCTCCGTCGACGGGAGATCGATCTCAATGACCCTGACAAAGGATAGCGGAGCGAACAGCAAAGCACCTGGAAGCTGGCGCTTATACGAGCATCGCCAAGATGAGAGCATTTTAATCTTGGCCCGTGTGGTGGATGGCAGCTCTTACGAATGCCACCGGTGGAAAAGTGAGGAGTCCTTTGTGCTCGACAATCAAACGTTTCTAGGAATATATCGGAGGAGGTCTAATGCCGGACCGTGATTTTGCAGACAGCGAAGCTAAGCTCCAAACCGCACGCAGGGCGGTCGCGACCGCCCAGGCCAACGAGCTAACACTGTACCGCAGGCTCCTACCGTATCTCGACGCCGAAATCCAGAATCGTGACGCCGAGATAGAAGAGCTGAAAGCTCGCGTGTCAGACCTGGAGGATCTAGAGAAGAGCGAAGATGGTTAAGCGCTACGTTGTAAAACGCGAAGACTTCCGCGGCGCCTACAACGCGGCGACGGCTTACACTACCGGCTCTATCGTACGATACGCGGGCTCCATGTGGCGCGCCCTCCAGCCCGTCCAGGGCGTAACCCCGGTCGAAGGCAACGACTGGACGCTCATGGTCGAAAAAGGCGACCAGGGGATCCAGGGCGTGCAAGGACCGCAGGGCGATCAAGGGCCCCAGGGCATCCAAGGAATGCAGGGACCCCAAGGCGATCAGGGCCCTGCGGGTCCTACAGGCTCCCAGGGTCCCCAAGGCGTCCAGGGCGAGCAGGGCTACAGTGTCCTCAGCAGCGGCGCCGATCCGCAAGCCGCAGACGGCCGCGATGGAGACTACTGGATCAACACCGCCACCAATACCATCTTCGGACCGAAGAGTGGTGGGGCGTGGGGAGCGGGCACAAACCTCGTAGGACCGCAAGGCGATACCGGACCTCAAGGCCCCCAGGGTGATACAGGGGCTCAGGGACCCGCGGGCCCCGCGGGCGCGGATGGTGACGATGGCAATGATGGAGCTACCGGCCCAGAAGGTCCCCAAGGGCCGGTTGGTCCGGCCGGCCCTCAAGGTCCTACGGGATCTCAGGGACCACAGGGAGACACCGGTCCGCAAGGCCTTAGCGTGCTCTCCGGCGCCCGCGATCCGCTCGCTGGTGATGGTGTAGATGGTGAGTTCTGGATCAACACTGATACCGACACTATCTTCGGCCCAAAGAGTGGCGGGGCGTGGGGGACGGGAACGAGTCTGGTCGGACCAGCAGGTCCCCAAGGCCCTACCGGGGCTACCGGGCCTCAAGGACCTACGGGTCCTGCGGGTGCGGATGGCAACGATGGCGCTACCGGCCCGCAAGGACCTCAGGGGGATACCGGGCCCGAAGGCCCTCAAGGTCCCCAAGGTCCCGCTGGCGCAGACGGCAGTGATGGAGCTACAGGACCCCAAGGTCCTACCGGAGCTACCGGTCCCCAGGGGCCAGAAGGACCCCAGGGGCCCTCCGGCGGCGTCAACTCTGTAGACGGCCAGAGCGGCGCGGTAGACCTCACCGGCACCTATCCGGAGGGGGATACCATAGGACCCCAGGACGGGGACGTGTGGACATATGACGGAGGCGCCTCGGAAGCCAGCTGGGAGCCGCCCGCACCGGCTATCGACACGGCGATCGTGGTTCCCTTCGTCCGCTGGAACAACTCCCGCTGGGAAAAGGCAAACGACGCTTCCGCCGGGCTCTCATCCGGAGATGTCTCTAATCTCAGGATCAACTCCGGTCCCATCATATGGATCTGTCCTGCTGGGAGCGAACCCAGTGGGGGAGATGGCCTGGCCTCTGGAGATTTGGTCCGCACTTACTAATGCCTACCGAGATAGCCCACAGACGAACACGCCACGCCAAGCACCTAGATAACGGTGACGGCACAACCACAGCAATCATCGGGCGCGACATGCACTACGAAGACCCCGATGACGGAGACCGTCTCAAAGACGTGGTGCTCGGCTGGGAGAAGGTTTCAGACGTCCATTACCGGTGCCTGAAAAACCGCTTTGCCGCGCACGCTTACCGGCAGAACGGGCAGAACTGGCTCCAGATGCACCACCGCCGGAGTGGTAAGGGACTGCGCTACTCCCTACCCGCCGGAATGCGTCCGGTAGAGGGAACGAACCGTCTTGAGATGAGCCGCGACGGCATAGACTGGACGTACCATCTCACGCGTCGCGGCCTGGCCCTAAAGTCATCTGAGATAGCCGCCCCGCTCGGGCCGCGCACCTACAGCTTCCAGATAGAGCTGGTTGGTGGAGCTACCGTACCGGAGCTTCGTAATCGCCGCATAGAGAGTGCTGCTTTTGCTGTCAAGCCGCTTACGGTTATCGGTGCGAACGATGGCGAGGTATTTACCTACGACTGGACTTTCGACCGCGTTACCCAAACGATGAGCGTCACGATAGACGACACGGACTTTCCGGCGCACATGTTCCCGTACATCATAGACCCGAGCACGAATTTCGATGTTGCGGGTGCAGATGACGGTTTTTGCCAGAGTTTCCACGAAAATAAATGGCCGCCAGACGGTTACTGGAACCACTACATGGACCTTGCTTTTGTCCAGGCCGCCCGCAGAGACGACGCGGACGGAGACGACTACATCCGCATCGGACTTTTGCGCTGGGATACATCGTCTATACCGGATAGTGCGACGGTAGATACTGTCGATTGGGAGTTCTATCCGCACCGCATAGATGACGATGACGGCGACCGGAACGTTACGATGGACTCTTTCGCCTGGGATGAAACCTCCGGTGACTATTTCGACGGTGAAACGACACCATCCGATGTACTCTCACCGAAGCGGCTAAACACATTTACACAGGGCCAGGTAAACACCGTCCGCCTGGATTCCACGAGTTTTATTAATAAGCAAGGTGTGACATCCGTACGATTCCACGTAGACGGTGGCAACCCAACCGGAGAAAACACTATATCTACGAAAGCCGTAGAGAACACCGACGGCTTACCGGAACACCGCCTCATAGTCGTCTACACCGAAGCGGACACCACAGCGCCGACAGTCTCACTGGACACCGCAACACCCAATAATTTCGATCATCTCTCCGGCACGGCCACACTCCAGGCCACCGCAAGCGATGACACCGAAATGGACCGCGTAGAGTTTTACTTGGGAGACCCGGACGCTGGCGGAACGCTGATCGGTACGGACTCTGACACCTCGGACTCTACTTATTCGGTGCCGTGGAACACGACCACGGTGGCCAACGGCACACACCTGATCTTCGCCCGGGCCGTCGACGCGGCTGGAAACACTGACAAGGACTCGGCCAACCTTACCGTCAACAACTCCGGAGAGTGGATGGCAACGTCTGGCGGCCCCGTACCGGTGAATCTAAGCGTGGCGCCATGATGGTCTTGCAAGTCGATTCCGCGATTACCACTAGCGAGAGACTCTTGGAGCTCGGGGGGTGGGGCGCTCTTATCGTCGTCGTGCTTACCCTCGGCGGGTTGTTTGCTACTGGAGTGATCCGGCTCGGACGCGACTGCGCAAAAGAGCAGGGCATGCTGGCCACCGAGAACGAACGGTTGCACGCCGTGAATGAAACGCTCACGACGGAGCTAAGGGAAGAGCGCGCCCGGGCCCGCGAAGAGCTCGTAGAGTACCGCCGCCGGTTCTGGGATGACCAAACCAGAAGGGGCGGATAATGGCTGGTTTGCTAGGGTGGCTCTTTGGCGGGGGATGTGTGACGCAGGTACAGACGCTGGTAGATCAGAGCCGCAAGCGCTCCGAAGAGCGTGCTCTGGCGTCGCTGGAAGATCGGGCACGTACAAACCGCGAGCAGGCGAAGATGCTCCGCGAGGTCGGTATGAACGAGTACGGACGATTGCGAGAGGAGGATGCCGTGCGCACCGAACAGCAAGTAAAGAAAGTCCGCGATGGTAAAGCCGAGATCGTCGAAGCACTGAATGATGTGCTGGGCGTAGAGAAGACTTGAGGCCGTACATCGAAGCCGGAATGGCTGCGATCAACCGCTACATAGGATGGCTGATACCGTTCCTGAGCGCGGCCGCAGTAGCACTCGTAATGCTGCTCGGCACCGACATAGACAAAGGCGCAGACCTCTCCGACGCACCGTACCTGATCTTCAATACCATGGCGCTCGTTGGTGTTAGCGCGATGGTCTACCGGTTCGTTTTCGCGGGGGGTAAAGGACACTTCCAGCGTCCAACGGTTGGTGTGGTAACTCTCGCCTATTTCTTCCTCGCCTTGTGGGTGCTGCTTTTCTTGCGAGAGGTGCGTTTGGTCGGAGAGATACTCAGTCTCTACCCGCCAGAACTAGACTTCGTGCTCCGCCAATTCCGGCGGTGCTGCTACGTGGTCTTTTTGATGGTCGGCTGGGCGTGGTATTTCGGTCCGGCGCGAGGGTGGCTCCGGATGCGAGTCCGCCCCGGCCCGCTACTTATCCTTTTCTTGCTGCCCGGCAACCTCAGAGACGCCGATCAGAACCGGGGAACTGCTTCGGAAGAAGACTAAGCTGAAAGGAATTCCGTGATCTTGCTTCGCTATCCTCGTCACGTCTACCAGGCGCAGACAGACCGCGTGGTCGACGCGGACACCGTTGATGCATTGCCTCTACCCCCGTCTCGGTACCGCTTGCTCGGTTTCGATGCCGAAGAGCTTCGTGGTGGCACAGAGCGGACGAAGGCGCTCGCTATCGAGCAGACCACGTGGGTTTCAGAGTGGCTCGCCCGTCACGAGGATCTCATCATAGACGACCGCGGGCCGGATCCGTTCGGCCGTCGGCTGGCATGGATCTACGACCAGCACACAGCGGAATGTCTGAACTTCGAGTTCGTCCGTCGTTGGCCGAAAACCGCAACGAACCCCCGCTACCAGGCCGCCCGCATACTCGGCGGGAACCCAGAGGATATGCGG
>JBHJHC010000061.1:0-7947 GCA_050331175.1 Rubrobacteraceae bacterium
ACCTCCTACCCCCCCCGGTGGTGGTGGGCGGGCCCGGGGGCCGGGGCGGGGGGGCCGGGCCCCCCCCCCGAGTCGAGAACTATGGTCCCCGTTTGGGATATCCCGAGGGCGCAGCCGGTAAGGACGCCGTCGCTACCGTCCAGCTCGTCGTTGCCGAGGGGGTCGTCCGGGTGGTCCTTTAGAAGTTCCACACCCTCTGGCAGCCATTCTTCGGGTAGGTCCGCCGGAACGACCAGACGCTTTACGCTTCGCCGCTCCAGGGCGTTCTCTATGGCTCGGGGCAGGCCCTCTTCGCCGGTCCGGTGGACCGTGGCCTCGTACTCGGCCACGTATTCGGCGAAGCGGTCCACGATCTCCTCCCGCGAGGCTTCGTCTTTGTTGCGGTAACCGCGCTCTATCGTCACGTCTTCCGGGCGTTCGTCGCGGGGCACGTCGCGCAGGGCGTGGCGGGTGCGGGCCAGGATCACTTCTTTCGCGCCGCTCATGGCCCGCGCCTCTCGCGCCACCACTCGCGGAACGACTGTTCCGGGACGGGTTTGATGTCCCGGCTCCGGGTCCAGCCGCCCAACTCGCCGGGGAGCCTGTGGATGGCGCCGCTCCGGGCGAGCGGCCACTGGCCGATGCGGGCCAGCTTCTGGGCGTTCTCGTAGAGCTTTGGGTCGGAAAAGGTCCGGGCCATCACCTGCATGGCGACGTTCTCCGGGTGTAGCTTGCCGGTAGGGCCGGAGGATTGCTTCTTGCGGACTACCCGGCCCCGCAGGTGGATCAGGACCTCCGGGATGTTGATCTTGACCGGACAAACTTCGTAGCAGGCCCCGCAAAGCGACGACGCGTACGGCAGCGAATCCGAACCGGGCTGGCCGATGCCCACGAGTTGTGGCGTGAGGATTGCGCCGATCGGACCCGGATACACCGAGTTGTAAGCGTGTCCGCCGGTCCGCTCGTACACCGGGCAGGAGTTGAGGCATGCCGAGCATCGAATGCAGTTGAGCGCCTGTCGTCCGACCTCGTCGGCGAGCACGTCCGTCCGGCCGTTGTCGAGCAATACCAGGTGAAACTCCTGCGGGCCATCACCGGCTTTGCCGGATGTGCCGGTCCAGAACGAGGTGTAGGGGTTCATCCGCTCGGCGGTCGAGGAGCGGGGCAGGAGTTGCATGTAGACCTCGAAGTCCTGCCAGGTGGGGATGACCTTTTCTATTCCCATAAGCGTTACGAGGACCGGCGGCAGCGTGGTGCACATTCGGCCGTTTCCCTCGGACTCGACGACGCAAACGGTTCCCGTCTCGGCGACACCGAAGTTGGCCCCGCTCACGCCGACCTTCGCGGAGAGGAACTTCTTGCGGAGGTAGAGCCGGGCGACCTCGGTCAGGTCTTTCGGTTCGTCGGAGAGCTCGTCTATATCGAGCTCCCGCATAAAGATCTCCCGGATCTCCGCCCGGTTCTTGTGGATCGCGGGGACCAGGATGTGAGAGGAGCTTTCCCCGGCGAGCTGGATTATGAGCTCCGCCAGATCCGTCTCGTGGGCCTTTATGCCCTCGCCCTCCAGGTGTTCGTTTAGCTTGGTCTCGTCGGTGGCGATGGACTTGACCTTGACGACCTCGTTCGCCCCGTGCTCTTTCGCGATACCCGCGATGATCCGGTTGGCCTCATCCGCATCCCGCGCCCAGTGGACCCGGCCACCGGCCTTGTGCACGGACTCTTCTAGCTGGAGCAGGTATTCGTCCAGGTGCCGCAGCGTTCGTTCCTTGATGGCCCGGCCGGCCTCCCGGAGCTCCTGCCAGTCGGGTAGCTCCTCGACGGCCACGGCCCGCTTGGCGCGGATGCCCTTCGCCGCTTTGCCGATGTTGCGCCGGAGCTGGGTGTCGGCGAGCGAAGCGCTGGCGGTTTCCTGAAAGGTCGGGGTCTTGCCGGAGGAGAAGGCATCCGGCGCTTGAAGGCTCATCTTGGCTCCTCTGGGGCTTCGTCGGCTCCGCTGGCGAGTATCTCGGCCAGGTGGACGGTACGCACGCCGGCCTGGGCTCGCAGGAGGCCGCCACCGATGTGCATGAGGCACGAGTTGTCTCCGGCGCAGCAGACCTCGGCTTCGGTGTCCTGGATGTGACGCATCTTGTCGGAGAGCATCGCGGTAGAGGTCTCCGCGTTCTTTACCGCGAACGTCCCGCCGAATCCGCAGCATTCCTCGGCCTGGGGCAGCTCCACGAGGTCCATCCCGCCCACGTTTCGCAGAAGTTTTTCCGGGGCGTCGCCCACGCCGAGCATCCTGAGCGAGTGGCAGGTAGGGTGGAAGGTAACCCGGTGCGGATAGTAGGCTCCCACGTCTTCGACGCCCAGCTCGTTTACCAGGAACTCCGAGAGTTCGAAGACCTTCGGGGCGACGGCTTTGATCTGCCGGGCCAGGGCGTCGTCCCGCGCCAGCTCCGCGGCGTGGGGGTAGAGCTCCCGCACCATCCCGACACAAGAGCCGGAAGGCGCGACTACCGCGTCGTAGGGGGCGAACACCTCGACGAAGCGCCGGATCAGGGGCAGCGCCTCGCGCTGGTAGCCGGTGTTGTAGTGCATCTGCCCGCAGCAAGTCTGTTCCTCGGGGAAGGCTACCTCGACGCCGAGGCGTTCGAGGAGCTTTACGGTGGCGATGCCGGTTTCCGGATAGAGCGTGTCGTTAAAGCAGGTTATGAACAACGCGACGCGCATCGCCCTAACCCCGGCACTTTCGTATGTACATGTGGACCTCCTGCACCTTGTGCTAGCTCAGATCATCTTAGCGCATCCGGTAGCCTGCCGGCTGTAATCGGACCCCGGCTCCGATTCGGGGCGAAAGACCGGCCCGCCTCAAGACTGGGATGGCGGGCCGGTACGTCCGGAACAGGGTACTCCGAAAGAAGCCTATCCGGTAGTTTCGCTCCGTTGCTGGGATTCCTGTTGCTTGACCTGGCGGTTTCCTATGACCCCCAGCGCGATCAGGACGGCTATAAGGGCTACCAGGGCTATCGTGCCCAGGTTGAAGCCGAAACCGTAGATCCAGATGTAGGCTACGGAGCCGGCCAGGATCACGTAGTAAGTCATCGGGATTATGGTCTTGCGGATAAGGGCGCCTTCCTTGCCCAACAGACCGCACGTGGCCGAGGCGGCCACGACGTTGTGGACCGTGATCATGTTCCCCGCCGCGCCGCCGACGGCCTGGGCCGCGACGACGACGGCCGCCGAGGTCGCCACGCCGATGTTCACCGCCGTGGTGAACTGGAACAGCGAGAACGTCAGGTTACTCACCGTGTTGCTCCCGGCCACGAAAGCGCCGAGCGCCCCGATCCAGGGCGAGAAAAACGGCCAGGTGCTACCGGCCAGCGAGGCTGCGCCTTCCGCGAGCGTTACCGGCATGCTCTCCAACCCGGAGGTGTTGTAGTCTCCGCTGGAGTTGATAAAGACCCGGACCATCGGCAGCGCCATCAAGAGTGCGAATCCCGCGCCGATGATCTGGCGTCCCGCAACCCTCCACGAGTCGGCTATCTGCTGGAAGTTCATGCGGTGCAGGAAATACGTAATGACGATGGCCAGAAGGAACATGAAGCCCGGCAGGTAGAACGGGGCGAAAGATGCTTCGATCCCGGAGACCCCGAAAATGTTACTCCAGGTAAGGGCCAGGCCCGACAGGAAATCCACGAGCCCGAGCGCCGGTAGGCGGGTTATGACGAGGAAGAACGCCACCAATGCGTAGGGCGCCCAGGCGTTGACGATGCCGATGCGATGCTCGCCCTCGACTCTGGAGGAGAGGTCTGACGGGTCGACGTTGCCCATCCAGTCGTCCTCCCAGTTTTCGCGGGGTCCGAAGTCCCAGGGTTCGTCCGGAACAAACCACCCCTGCCGGGCCGCGAACACCGCGATGATCAGGCCGATAGGCCCGCCCAAGAGCGAGGGGAATTCCGGTCCCAACAACCAGCCGAAGAGCACGTAGGGTATGAGCATCGCCAGGGCGCCGAAGAGGGCAAACTTCCAGACGCCGAGACCTTCGCCGAAGTTGCGGTTCTCACCGAAGAAACCGGTGATCATGCAGGCCAGGATCAAGGGTATCAGGACGCCGCAGATGGCGTGGATGAGAACCACGCGGAGCGTTATCGTATCCGTAACGTACACCGCGAGTTCGAGGTTCTGCTGGGACAGATAGTTCTGGACCGGCCCGCCGCCCTGCAAACCGCCCTGAACCCCGACGAGCAACGGCGTGCCGACAGCCCCGAAGCTGACGGGCGTACTCTGGATAATGAGCCCCGTCATGACCGCCGCCATCGCGGGAAAGCCCAGGGCCAGAAGCAACGGAGCCGCGACCGCCGCCGGCGTGCCGAAGCCCGCAGCCCCCTCGATAAAGGTGCCGAAGAGGAAAGCGATGATGACGGCCTGTACCCGGCGATCGGGGCTAATATCAGTGAATGCCGAGCGGATTGTGTCTACCGCCCCGCTCTCGCTCAGGGTCGCCAGTAGTAGTAGCGCCCCGAAAACTATGTAGAGAATAGTAAGAGCAATGATCAAACCCTGCACCGTGGAGGCCGCTATGCTGGCTATGCTCAGCCGCCACACCGAGAGGCCGATGATGACGACGACCACGTATCCCACGGGCATCGCCCAGATCGCCGGCCAACGGAAACCTACGAGCAAGACTCCTATGGTTAGAATTGGTGCGAGTGCCAGAAAACTTAGTAACGCAATACTGTCCAAGTATATTCCCCTTTCCCGCTAACGAGTACCTTCAACTCACAGCCGCGTCAACCTATTGGGCCACCTCCTAAGCTACCTGCTGCTCCGTATAATAGATAATCTGGCCTGCCAATGCTACCCGCGAGCCGCCGGAAATCGTACCGGCCGGTGTTTCTGGGGGAAACTGGCCGCATTCGCGCATCGTCCCGATAACGTTCCCGTTTGCCACCCTATCCGCTTTGTCTCCGGCCATCATCTTCCCTGAGAGGTTCTACGGCTACCATAGTGGCAGTTGCCCGGGGAGTTTAGAGCAGATTTCGCACCGTGAAAAAGCGGGTGTCTTGCGGTTGGGTTCGAATCCGAAGGGGCACCGAGCGTCTTCCTCAATTCCTCTGAGTCCCGGGCATAGCCCCGCGACCCGTTAGCGGACTTCTTCCTGGACGATTAGCCTGGTACGGTACGATTTCCCGATATTCGGGGCTTCTTTGTCATGGGGCTAGCAGTCCGAGTTCATCCGTTCCTACACCCGATACCACTGGTGGCCGAAGGCCCGAAGAGTCAGACGAGATCCGTCAGGCAAGCGTCAGCGTACGTTTCGGTGCTGTTAACCCATACCACAGTCAACAGTCAAAGCTGTCCAAGGTCCAATTGATTTCGCCGCCGGCCACAGCCTCAAGCTCTTGCTCGGAGAGCTCGCTTCCCTATCTCAGAGTTCGCCGCTCTCAGCAGATCGGGTCGTCGCAACTGGCGCACCCAGAAGTGGCGCCGTATTGAGTGCCGCCTTCTACAGACCCGCGCCAACCGCCGGCCACGGCGTCTAACTGTTGATCCGAGAGCCCGCCACTCTCAGCAGCGTCCTGGACCCTGGGAGGCAATACCAGGTGGATGGTATCCGGCGTCTCCTCTACACAGCGGACCTCTATCTCCTCCGGTAGGCGGGCTCCGGTCTCCTGCTCTATGGTCGCCTTGGGATCAGCCAGCAGCCTCTGCCTTAGCTCCTCGTCCTCCACGCTCCGCTGGAGCAGCATCTGGCGCAGTTCTTCTGGAGTACTGCCTGCCGGGTTTGCGTCTGTAGGTTCACTCATGCTCGCCTCTCCTTCCGTCGCGTAAGCTAGCCTGTAGCGAGGTCAATTATGGTGATACTGTAGTATTGGGTCAAGGAGGTATGTTCAGGGTGTCCTGGTCAAAATGTGTTCCGCCTGGCGGGCGAAGGGGCACCGAGCGTCTTCCTCAATTCCTCTGAGTCCCGGGCATAGCCCCGCGACCCGTTAGTGGACTTCTTCCTGGACGATTAGCCTGGTGCGGTACGATTTCCCGATATTTGGGGCTTCTTTGCCAGGGGCAGCGCGGAACACGGCCCTGGTGATCTGCTACTCCGTCCGGGCGTAGGCCCGACAGGACGAACAACTACCGGCCACTCCACTTCTCGAGGAATCTTCTGAGGCTCTGTTCGTGTACCTGGAGCTTGTCCTCGAGCGTGTGCTCCTGGATCCTGAGCCGTCGGGTCAACCTGGCGAGCCTGTGATCCGTGTTGATAAATCGCATTCTCTTGATCCTGCGCATAGGTGAATTCTCTCACAATTTGGCCTGGAACGCTTGCGGGGCATCCGTCCGGCCGGCAGTGCTCCGGCTACGGTATGCTTCTCTGGCCGCCGGGCTATTCCTCCCCGGAAACCGGGGCGCAGCTGGTTCGTTCGCTACTGGTCCGGATCCCCGGATACGAGGGCGACGCGGAGATCGTTCACGTTGGTGCCGGTCGGCCCGGTAAACACCAGCGCACCGCCGGATTCGAGGGCGGCGTAGGTGTCGTTATCCGCGAGGTAGTCCCGGGGATCCGGCCCGGCAGCATGGATCTCACCGGCCGTCAGCCCGTCTACCAGCCCGCCGGCGGCGTTTGTGGGACCGTCCTCGCCGTCAGTGTCCACCGCGAACGCCGACCAGCCCTCTACTCCATCGAGTTCCACGGCGAGCGTCAGGGCGAACTCCTGGTTCGGGCCGCCGGTGCCTCCGCCCCGGATAGTCACGGTGGTTTCTCCGCCGCTTACTACGGCGCAGGGAGGTGAGATAGGGTTGCCGCTGTCCAGGATCTCCCGGATTACGGCCGCATACAGGATCCCGGTCTCCGCGGCATCTCCGGTTATTCGGGTAGAAAGCATGAGCGGTGCGTATCCGAGCTCGCGGGCTTTCTCCGCGGCGGCTTCGCACGAGAGCCGCCCGCCGCCGCAGATCACGGTGGTCCCGGCATCGAAGATCTCGTCGCCAGGATCGGGGGTCTCCGCTGCGTCCCGGAGGTGTTCGGTTACGGGTTCCGGCGCTTCGATCTCGTAATCTTCCAGGACTTTCCGGGCTTCTTCGAGGGTCGTTGGGTCGGGGGCCGTCAGCCCGCTGGCTATGGAAGAGGGGTCGTCGCCGACCACGTCGGAGAGCAACAGGGCGATGGTGGGGGCGGGGTGCGCCAGTTCTATCAGCCCGCCGCCTTTGAGCACCGAAACGTGTTTGCGGACGGCGTTGATCTCCTCTATACCCGCCCCGCTCTTGAGCAGGTCCGAAGTCAGCTGCTTCAAGTCCTCGATCTCGATGGATGACGCCGGGTCCGCCAGCAGCGCCGATGCTCCCCCGGAGACGAGCGCCAGGAGCAGGTCTCCTTCTTCCAGCGATTCCACGATCTCCTGGACCTTGCGGGCGGCCTCGACGCCGCGCTCGTCGGGCTCCGGATGAGATGCGTACAGGGTCTCGAAGCCTTCCGGTCCCGCTTCATGCTCGTCTTTGGTAACCACCAGGCCGTGCGCTATCCGGTCGCCCAGCAGGTCGTGGGCGGCGCGGGCCATCGGCCCGGCGGCCTTACCGGTGGCCAGCACCACCACCCGCTCCGCCTCGAAGCTCTTGTCCCCGGCGCCGATGCGGTTCCCCTCGACCTCCAGATGCTGCGTGACGGCCTCGTAGGGGTTGGCCGCCGCGATGCCGGCGGAGAGTATCTCTTCGAGCGCTGCTTTCACATCCTAGTCCCTATCTGGAATGCCTCCCACAACCTGGCCCGCCAGCTCCCGGCTCCCGTCCAGAATGGGCTCGTACTCGTTGATCTTGTCGATCGAGAGCCCCATCGAGACGTTGGTTTCCCGTTCGCAGAGGATCTCTACGAGCGCCGGTACCCGATGCTCCTCGCTGGCCCGGACAGCCCAGTCGAGCGCCTCCTCTATCTCCTCCGGGTTGGTCACCCGGCGGCCCAGGGCGCCCATCGCCTCCATGACCTTTACGTTGTCTATG
>JBHJHC010000062.1:0-36581 GCA_050331175.1 Rubrobacteraceae bacterium
GGCGGGTCTCCGGCACCCGGTTTGCCGGGGCGCTCTTCACGAACCTTACCCGCGACCACCTCGACCTTCACGGCTCGATGGAGGAGTATTACAAAACCAAGCGGAGGTTGTTCCAGGTCGCCGGCGGTCCGAAGCTCGCCAACGCCGATGATGGCTGGGGCCGACGCCTTGCCGGCGAGATAGCGGGGACCGAAACTTTTGGCGAGAAAGCGGATGCCGACTATCGGGTGGAGAAGATCCGGCACACCCCGGAGGGAACCACTTTCTCCCTCCGGAGCCCGGGTGGAACGCTGGAGGTGGAGTCGCCGCTACTGGGCGGATACAACGTGCTCAACGTTGCGGGGGCGGCGGCGTTCGCGCTCGCGGCGGGTGTCGACGCCGGGGCCGTGGAGTCCGCCACGCGGGAGATGCCGCAGGTTCCCGGAAGGTTCGAGCGGATCTCGGGCGCGGAGGGCTTCGAGGTGATCGTGGACTACGCCCACACCGACGTCGGACTCTCGGCAGCCCTGGAGGTTGCCCGCAGGGTCGCCCGGAGCGCGACCGGCGGGGAAGGCTCGAACGGCCAGGGTGGACGCGTGGTCTGTGTTTTCGGGGCGGCGGGGGATCGGGACGGGGCCAAGCGCCCTTTGATGGGCCGGGTGGCGGCTGAGCTGGCGGATCTGAGCATTATCACTACCGACGACGCATACTCCGAGGACCCGGCCAAGATAGCCCGGGAGGTGGCTACCGGGACCGATCCGGAGCGGACGAGCATAACGTTGGACCGCCGGGAGGCCATTCGCCGGGCGTTGCGGGAAGCGGAGTCCGGTGACGTGGTGGTGGTGGCGGGCAAGGGACACGAGCGGGTGCAGCACCTGCCGGGCGGGGACGTGCCGTTTCACGACGCCAGCGTAGTCCGGGAGCTTCTGGAAGAACTCGGGAAAGAAGGAGGATAGGGTGCAAAAAGAGAACAAGACCGAGGTGGTGAGAAGGCTCAAAAGCGTCGAAGGCCACGTGCGGGGAATAGTCAAGATGGTCGAAGAAGGAGACGTCTCGTATGCCGAGGTAGTCCAGCAAACGAACGCCGTGTTTTCGGCCATCCGGCGCATTAACACGCTCTTGCTCAAGGACTACGTCGAAGAGCGGGTCTTGGAAGACGGTGCCCTCGAAGAAACGATAAAAGATCTTTCGAAGGCCATAGATCGGGTGACGAAATAGGGATGCTGTTGTTCGTTGGAGATCGAACCCGTTGTCCGGGAGATAAACCGTGAAGAACCTTCAGCCGCAGACGCTGCTGGTGGTTCTGCTCGGCGTTGTTCCGCTGGCCGTGCTCTGTGCCGGGGTGGTTTCGTTCCTGTTGCTCAGCGCCGGGTATGGCTTGCTCGTCTGGGCGGTTCTGCCGTTTGTCGGGGTATTGGTGGTCGTGGCGGTTATCGGGGTCTTTTTGGGGCGGGCCGCGGGTGGCCGGCGCAGGACCGGTGACCCGGGGGAAGACGAGGCCCGAGACGCCAAACCCCGGCGGTGGAATGATGTATAGTCCTGGACTTATGGAGGATCGCCGAGAAACGCCGGACTTCGAAAAGCTAGAGGCCCGCGTGCGGGAGCTGGAGAACCTCGTCGACGGCCTCGGTGACGTGCCCGACGCCGCGCTGGCCGAGACGTTGAGCCGGGCCGTGGAGCTCCTGAAGGAGACCAACGCCGGCATAGAAGCCGGCAGGAGCTCTTTGGGCGAAGAGTCGCAAGAAATCGGCGCCCTCCTGGACCGGGTAGACTTCCGGGCTTTCGACGCCGCTCTCGGAGAACTGGAGGAGCAAGAACGGGATCCCGGTGAGTACGGCCCCTGATCTCGCTTCCCGCGTGCGGGATGCGGCCCTTCTAGAGGGAGACTTCGTACTCTCCAGCGGTGAGCGGAGCAGCTTCTACGTCGACAAGTACCTGTTCTGCACGGAGCCGGGGTTGCTGCGGGATGTGGCGGCAGCGCTCTCCGAAACCGTCCCGGAAGGTGTGGACCGCCTCGCTGCCGTCGAGCTCGGCGCGGTGCCGCTGGTAGTTGCAGCGGCGCTTTCCAAGGGACTTCCGTACGTTATCGTCCGCAAGTCGGCAAAAGAGTATGGAACCGGAAGGGGCGTCGAAGGTAACTTTTCGCCCGGAGAGCGGGTAGTCCTGATCGAGGACGTGGTCACCACCGGAACCCAGGCCATAAAGGCCGCCCGGCGGCTCTCCGAAGCCGGAGTCGAAGTCGTCAAGATCTCGGCCGTCCTCGACCGGCGGGAGGATATATCGGGATATCTGGACGAGTTCTCGTTCGAGGCGCTGCTTAGAATGGATGATTTGAGGGTAGACAGTAGTAATTGAGGCGCCCGGCTATCTCTGGTATAGTCTCCCGGAAGTGGCCGGGGAAAAGGTAAGAGGAACAGAAACAGGGAGGTATACACAGTATGGCACTAAACAAAACGGACCTGATCGAGAGGATCTCCAACAAAACTGGAGGCTCCAAGAGCGAGACGCAGAAGTTCGTTCAGGAGTTTATCGACACCGTGGAAAACGCCCTCAAGAACGGTGAGGAAGTACAGATCACCGGGTTCGGCAAGTTCTACGTCCAGAAGCGCGACCAGCGCGAGGGCATCAACCCGCAGACCAAACAGAAGATGACGATACCGGCCTCGAAGGTGCCCAAGTTCACCGCCGGCAACGCCCTGAAGGATTCCATAAAGTAGCCGGATCCCCCGGATAATCTGAAAAGCATCCACCGAGGGCCGTGGGAACTCTACCCGCGGCCCTTTCTTGCCTACGATAGCGGGAGGGTTCATTGCAGGCACTGGTCGATTCTGCCCGCCGCAAGGAGAGCGTTTTGGTGGCGGGGCTGGATCCGGCGCCCGGCCGACTACCGGAAGGGTTTCGGGACCGAGATCTTCCGGAAGCCCGCGCGGCTTACGAATTCTGCCGGGATATCCTGGAAGCCGTAGAGGAATATGTTTGTGCCGTTAAACTTCAGTCGGCGTACTTCGAGCGTTTGGGACCGCCGGGGATCGAAGCCTACGCGAACCTCATAAAGAACGCCGGCGAACTGGGGCTCCCGACTATATCCGACGTAAAGCGCGGCGACATAGGCCCCGTAGCCGCCGCCTATGCTGAGGCGCAGCTCTCTCTTTACGGTGCCACCTGCGTAACGGTCAACCCCTACATGGGAAAAGACGCTGTGCTCCCTTTTCTACAGGAAGCGCGCCACCTGGAGCGGGGTGGCGGGGTGTTCGCGCTGGTCGCCACTTCAAACCCCTCGGCCCCGGAGCTGCAGGACGCGACCAGACCTCCGCTCTATGAACTGGCGGCCCGGCTCGTAAAGGACTTGGGACAGGAGTCGGGTGAGTATCTGGATGCCGGCGCGGTCGTCGGGGTGACGCGGCCCGAGATCGGGCGGCGGGTAAGAGCGTTGCTCCCGCATTCGCTTTTTCTCTCTCCGGGCTACGGCGCCCAGGGGGGCGGTGCCTCCGAAGTGCGGGCCTTGCTGGACCCGCGGGGCGGGGGGGTGCTGGTCAACAGCAGTAGGGGAATACTCTACGCTTACGAGCACTCAACCGGTGGTTACCGGGAGGCTGCCCGGGAAGCCTCCCGAAATACCCGCGACCGGTTGAAAGCTGCGGGCGCCCGGACGTAGTTGTCGGGAAGTTGCAGCCTGCGGGCGGCGTTTTCTCAGGCCGTGATCAGGTGGAGGATAGCGAAGATCGTTACCACAACCGTCGCCACTAGTATCAATGCGCCAAAGACCTGTACGAGGCTATCTCTGTTCATGATCTCCTTCTAAGGCTTTACCTTTTGCCCAACCCTATTATCTCAGTTTCGTGCCGCTTTAACTTGGCTCTTCCGCTGTAATCTCCTCTAGCTCGTCCCGGAGGAGTTTCTCGTTCTCCTCGTAGTGATTGTTCTGTACCGCCAATATTCTGCCGTCCTTGATCAAGAACAGCCGGGGCACGCGCTTGACGTTGTAGAGCGAGGTCAACCGTCCGTTGGAGTCCCGGATCACGTCGTAGGGCACCTCCCCGTAATCCCCGGGTGTATTGCTCACGTAGACGGCGCCGAATGAAACTTCGTCGTCCGGGTACTCCTCCGCCAGCTTCGAAAAGCCCGCTTTCGCTTTGTAGGAACCTTGATTGAGCGTGCTCCAGAAGGTCAGGACGTAGACACCATCGTCCTCGATGCGGAACCCTTCACCCTTGAGGGTCTGTGCCGAGAACTCGGGGGCTTGTTCCCCCTCGTTCGGGGCGGGTTGGGGAAGGGTGAGGCTGCCGGTCCCCGTTTCCGGCGAGCCGTAGGATCTCCAGCCGACGGCCAGGATCAGGACGAGAAAACCCACCAAAAACAAACGTTTCACTACGGCTCCGGGCGAAATTTGAGAGGAAATCGCATTGCACGGAAATTATACTCCGGGCCGGAACGCTTGTCCCGAGCCGCCGAATCTCTATAATCTCAGCTTCTCTTGAGTTTGCAAAACATCAAAGCCGTTGTCCTGGTGGCCGCGCTTGTCCTGGTTCTATTCGGTGGAACCGAGGTTGGGGCGCAGGAGACGTCCGTGCCGGACGTGGGGGCGCGGGCGTGGACGATCGTGGATCTTCGCACGGGCGAGCCGCTCGCCGGAGAGAACGCCGATGAGCGGCTTCCTATGGCTTCGACCACCAAGATCATGCTCGCCTTCCTGACCCTCGAAGAGGCGAACCTGGAAAGAGAGGTAGTAGTCTCCCGGAAGGCCGCATCTTTCGCGGTGCCCCCCTACAGCAACGTGGGACTCTTCCCCGGGGACACCGTTAGCGTCCGAGGGCTATTGATGGCTTCACTCATAGCTTCCGGTGACGATGCGGCCTACGCGTTGGCCGAGGATCTCGGTGGCGGGAGCGTAGAGCAGTGTGTAGGGGAGATGAACCGGAGGGCGAAAGCGCTCGGCCTGGAAGACACGCACTTCGAAAACCCGGTAGGCTTCGACGCCCCGGACCATCACTCCAGCGCCCGAGACCTGGCGAAGCTCACCCGGCTGGCCTTCGCCTACCCGGAGTTTCGGGAGATCGTCGCCACCGCCGAGGCCGAATTCACGACGCAGGACCGCTCGATACCGCTCGTAAACACCAACGAGCTGCTCTTCACCTACGAGCTGGCAACCGGCGTAAAAACCGGCACCACGCCCGCCGCGGGCCCGAGCCTCGTCGCGGCCGGAGCTTCCGGAAACGAGTCCTACGTAACGGTCGTCCTCGATGACGAAGAGCGTTTTGCCGACACCAGGATGCTACTGGATCACGGCTTCGAGACCTACGATCGCCGGCCCCTGATCCTGGAGAACCGGCAATACGGCCGGGTGGACGTTCCGTACCGCCGGGGAGAGACGATAGGCCTGGTAGCAAAAAACAGCGTGCCGGGCCTCGTAGACGGAAGCTCCGAAGTCGAGCGGGAAGTCGCGGTGGACGAGGACCTGCCGGACTCCCTGCGGCCCGGAGATCAGCTCGGAACCATCACCGCGAAAGTCAACGGGGAGCCGGTAGGAGAGACCCCGCTGGTTGCCCGGCGGGGCTACGAAAAAGCCTCCTTGGGAGAGAAGTTATGGTATACCGTAGAAGGAGTTATCGAGTAAGCTCGTCTAGGGTAAAGGAAGGACTGGACCATGATCCTGACCGTGACCCTCAATGCCGCTGTTGCCCGTACACTGGTCGTTCCGAATTTGACGCTCGGCCACCGCCATCGTGTACAGGAAAGCGTAACCTTGGCCGGTGGAAAAGGTATCAACGTGGCGCGGAGCCTGCGGGCTCTAGGAGTCCCGGTGCTGGCGACCGGCCTCGCCGGCGGCCGCAACGAGGATGCCATCCGCGACGGGCTCGCTGAGGCGGCGATCCCCTTCGACCTCGTGGAGATCGAGGGCCACTCCCGGACCTCGACCGCCATCATAGACCCGACCAGCGGGGTGCAAACGGAGATCAACGAGTACGGTCCCGAGGTTAGCCAGGCGGAGTCCAACGAGTTTTCCCGGCGGCTGGAACACCTGATGGAATACGCCACGGCGGTGGTCTTCGCCGGCAGCCTGCCGCCCAACATGGAGGAGAGCTTTCTGGTCAGCCTCGTCCAGCGCGCGCGTGAACGGGGCCTCTACACGGTAGTGGATTCGACCTCCACCGTATTGCAGGCGGCCCTGAAGGCCGGTCCTTCGCTCATCAGCCCGAACCAGCACGAGGCCGAAAGCGTAGTCGGCTTTGACTTCATCGAAGAGGAAGACTTCCCGCGGGCCCTCGGGCGCCTGGTCGAGTTGGGGAGTGAAGGGGCCTGCATAACGCTCTCCGAAGGCCACTCCTACCTGACCTCGGGTCCGGGCATTATCTGCGCCCGGGCCCCGAAGGTGGAGGCGCGGTCCACCGTCGGCAGCGGGGATGCGTACCTGGCCGGACTGCTAGCCGGATTGCTGCACCGGAAGCTCTCGTCCCGGGAGGCCGTGTGCCTGGCCGCCGGTTGCGCGGCGGCGAACGCCGAGACCCTGGGAGCGGGGGTCTTCGAGGCCCGCCGGGCCGAAGAACTCGCGGAAGCGGTAGATGTCGAGACAGTCTCTAGTCACCTCGAAGCGGGCCGCGTCTAACACCCGTTCCGGAGAGCCTCGGAGACCAGGATAGAGACCAGGATAGAGACCAGGATAATTTGTGGCGCGTGCTAGAATGCAAGCGTCATAAGCAGTCATCCGAAATCTGCGGAGGTTTACAAATATGGCCGTTGGTGAGGTTACAGACGCCAACTTCAAGGACGAGGTTCTCCAGGCGGACAAGCCGGTTATAGTAGATTTCTGGGCGCCGTGGTGCACGCCGTGCCGCCGGATCTCCCCGATCCTCGAAGAGATGTCCGAAGCCCGGAGCGACGTGCGCTTCGTCAAGATGAACGTGGACGATAACCCTTCCACCGCCATGAACTACGGCGTCTCCAGCATCCCGACGATCGTCCGTTTCGAAGGTGGCCAGGAGACACAGAAGGCTGTCGGCGCGCTACCCAAGAACCAGCTTTCATCACAGCTCGGACTGTAGACCGGCAGCAATTGAAACGGACAAACCGGACGGTTACAATCTCGTGCTGAAGGAGAGCCCAGGAACAGGTTTCCGGGCTCCGTAAATACGGGTATTGTTCAAGGCAACGGTACTAGAAGATGAGGAGGTAAGCGAATGAAGTTCAAACCACTAGGAGAGCGTGCGCTGGTCAAGATGGTCGAGCGCGAGCAGACGACCACCTCCGGGATCGTGCTCCCGGACACGGCCAAAGAAAAGCCGCAGACTGCCGAGGTCGTCGCGGTCGGCGAGTTCGAGAACGGGGTAAAGGTCAGCGAAGGAGACGAGGTCGTCTTCGCCAAGTACTCCGGGACCGAGATCAAGCTCGACGGCGAGGACTACATGATCCTGGACGCCGAAGATATCCTCGGGGTCGTAGAGGACTAGCGCTCTACCGGTTCTAATAGCGGCGTTCTAGAGCGCCGGGCGCCCCGTAGCGTCCCGGCGCTCCTCTCTTATCCAGAAAGCCGCCGCGTAAACCGGAGAGCCGGAGATCGACGGGAGAACGTTCCGGACCTTGCGCACGCTCAGAAGAGGAGATCGCGGCAGGGAGGTCGTAGACCTCCAGACTCGCCTGCAGGTTCTGGGCTTTGATCTCGGCAACCGGGGTATAGACGGCGTTTTCGGGCCTGTTACCGAACGGGCCGTCCGGGCTTTCCAGCAGAGTACCAGTATCCTCGCGGACGGCGAGGTAGGAGGAGCTACCTGGAACGACATCGTGGAGGCCGGTTATCGTCCCGGGGGCCGCATGTTGTATCTGCGCCAGCCGCCGTTCCGGGGTGCGGACGTGATGGAGCTCCAGCGGATGCTCAACGATCTGGGTTTCGATCCCGGCGCCGTAAACGGCCTGTTTGACGAGCGGACAGCGCGGGCCGTCCGGGATTTCCAGAAGAACGCCGGACTCGTGCCGGACGGCGTGGTAGACACCGAGATCTTCAAGGTGTTGTACACCTACGCCGCCCAGAGCCTGGGCACCCACCAGCTACCCGACAAGAGCGGGGGTTACTTTCCCGAAGACCTCTTTTCGGGAACTATCGTGGTGGACGCCGCCTGCGGGGGCCGCGACCGGGGGCACGTCGCACCAACGGGCCTTGCGGAATCGGACTTGAACCTGATGGTGGCGCACGAGCTGGCCCAGATCCTGCCGGCCCGGGAGGTGCGGCTTACGCGCAGCGGCGACGAAGACGTCTCGGTCACCGATCGGGCCGTGATCGCCAACTCCGCGGGGGCGAAGATGGTCGTCTCCATTTGCCACGGGGCGCATGCTTCCCCGAAAGCTTGCGGCATGGCTTCTTTTTACTTCGAGCGGCTCGGGTACCAGTCCCACCGGGGGCGGATGGCAGCGACTTACATTCAGCGGGGGGTGAGCCGTACCCTGGGCGTCTGCGACATCGGGGAGTTTGGCCGCTCTTACGGCATCCTCCGCGAGACCAACATACCCGCCGTCATGCTAGAACCTCTCTACCTCACACATCCTCGCGAACTGGCAGTAGCCTCGGATCCCTACTACCCCGCAACCGTCGCGGAAGCCATAGCCGGCGCCCTGGAACTCTACGCCAGCCGGGACACGAACTTTATAGCCGTTTAGATTTCGGTACGCCGGCTGCTATAATATCCCCCGCAGTCGGGACGTAGCGCAGCCTGGTAGCGCGCCTCGTTCGGGACGAGGAGGTCGGAGGTTCAAATCCTCTCGTCCCGACTACGCGGGTTTTGTTTCCCGGTGGCTACAGGCCGGCTTCTTCAGCTTCTTCCAGCAGCGCACCCCAGTCTTCGTAGAGGTTCTCCAGCACGCCTTTGAGCTGGCGATGTTCCAGGACTACCTTGCGCGAGCGGTCGCCGTCAGCGTAGAGCTCCGAGGTGGCAAGCTCTTTCTCCAGGCGCCCTATCCGGCGCTCGGTGGCGTCTATCTCGCCCTCTACCGCCACGAGGCGGGTGGCAACGATGCTCTGGTTCTTGTCCAGTCCCGGCCTGACCCGCCTGCGGGGCTTCTTCTTGCTGCCTTCTTTGACGTCCAGGCGCCGGTGGGAACGATAGTAGTCGTAACCGCCGGGGTAGTTGACGAGCTTCTTCTCTTCCAGCTCGACGACCCGGGTTGCGAGTTTGCGGAGGAAGTAGCGATCGTGGGAGATAAAGAAGATCGTGCCCCGGTAGTGGAGCAGCGCTTCTTCCAGCGCTTCGCGGGCCGGGATGTCCAGGTTGTTGGTCGGCTCGTCGAGCAAGAGGAAGTTGGCGTCGCTGACCACGATCTCCGCGAGCGAGAGCCGGTTACGCTCGCCGCCGGACAGCGCCGAGACCTTCTTGAACACGTCGTCGCCAGAGAACAGGAACGAGCCCAGAAGGTCCCGGGCCTCGGGGGCGTCGAAACCCGTTGCGTCCATGGCCTCTTGCAACACCGTCTTGCCGTCGTCGAGCCGGGCGAGCTGCTGGTCCTGGTAGGCGGGCGCGACGTTGTGGCCGAGCCGGACGAGACCCCCGCGGGGGCTCAACTCGCTGGTTGCAAGGCGTATGATGGTGCTCTTGCCGGTACCGTTGGGACCCATAAGCGCGACGCGCTCCCCGCGTTCGATCACGAGGTCCAGGTTCTCCAGCAGCGGTTCGCCGCCTTCGTACGCGTAGCGCACGCCCTCCATCTCCAGGACGACGCGGCCCGCGCGCCGCTGCTCTTCGCCGAGCTCGAGCTTTATGTTCTTAGAAGACCTCTTGGGGTCTTCGATCTTCTCCATCCGGTCCAGGAGTTTCTGCTTGCTCTTCGCCTGGCGGGCCTTTTTCGCCTTGGCCCGGTTCTTCTCGATAAACCGCTCCAGTTGCTCCCGCCGCTCGGCGTTCGCCTTGGCTTTGCGGGAAAGTTGCTCGTCGCGGGCGGCCTTTTCACGGACGTAGCGGCTGTAGTTGCCCGGATACCGGACGAGCCTGCCATCCTCCAGCTCCACGACGGACTCCGCCACCGCGTCCAGGAAGTAGCGGTCGTGGGAAACTACCAGTACGGCAGATTCGGCGTTCTTTATGAACCCTTCGAGCCACTCTATAGCCCGGAGGTCGAGGTGGTTGGTCGGCTCGTCGAGCAGCACGAGGTCCGGCTCCTCCAGCAGCAGCCGGGCAAGCGCCACGCGGCTCTGTTCCCCCCCGGAGAACGAACCGACCGGCCGCTTCCAGTCTTCGGGGGCGAACCCCAGGGACGAGAGGGCCGAAGCCGCCCGCGCCCGATAAGCGTAGCCGCCGTCGCGCTCGAACTCGGCCTGAAGCCTGCCGTAACGCTCCAGGGAACCGTCGGAAGGACTCTCGGCCAGCTTCGTTTCCAGCTCCGTCAGTTGTTTTTCGCGTTGGATCAGGGGCTCGAACGCCGAGAGCAACTCTTCTTCGATAGATACCCGGCCCCTCTCGCCCGCGTAGAGGTCCTGGGGGGTCATCCTGACCTTCGATCCTCCGAGGCGCTCCACGACGCCGGAATCCGGCTCAGAGTTACCGGAGAGTACGTTGAGCAGGGTGGTCTTGCCGACGCCGTTGCGGCCGACCATCCCGATCTTCTCGCCAGCCTCAACCGAAAGCGAAGCCCCGGAGAGGACCTTCAAATCCCCGCCGTGGTACTTCACCAACTCTTTTGCCACAACGACTTTCACGCCGTTGAAATTACCACGTTACGAAAATAAGTCGCGCTTTCCCGCAAGAACGTTGCTCGATCTGGGGTCTCCACTCATCCAGACGAGGTTATGTTTAGCTGCGCGCAAAAACAGGAACAAATACCCGGAGAAACAAGTTGGAGGTTCCTGGCCAAGACGACGGAGGGAGATCACCCCATGCCCGAACAAGACAAACAAGGGAAAGGCCAGCAAGAAAAGGGCGGAGAAAACCAGGGCGGAGAAAACCAGCAGGAAAAGAGTGCGGTAGACAAGGCCATAGATAAAGCGCAAGAAAAGGGCCTTACCGACAAAGCCGCCAACACGGTCAAGAAGAAGCTGAAAGGCAACTAGAAGCAATCGGCGGAGGATGGCCAGGGCCTTAGAATAGAGCCCCGGCCACCTTCTGATTCGTCTGGAAGCCTCCTGTGGAGGCTTCTACTTTCCTTGCCTCACAAAGTGCCGGATCAACCCTGAGGCGAGCATAACCGCGACCATCCTCGCCGCGGCCTGTAGCGCCGCTTCCATTACATCGTCTCTGGCCTCTCTCTTTTCCGGCACCCGCTCCGAAACGAGCTTCTTCAGCGGTTTGTCTAGTACCTCGAACAGAATTATGGTCAGCACCGTCAGCAGGCGCGTCTGGGCCTTGTCGCTCATCCTCCCGCCTTTCTCCTATAGGACAAACATGATGGGGAGGCTGTACCCTCCAACCCGCACCCGAAAACAAGCCGGACCGCCACAGGTTGGAATCATCTTCCGCGAAAGCGAGACATAGCCGGTGCCAGGTGGGAAAGGGAGTGAATGGGGTGATGAAAAAATTGCACCGGCTATACTCTCCCATACGAGTAGGATTGCTGAAACGGTTTCATCTGTTCGATTTGGCCCTGAGAGGTTACGGAGAGTTGAGTCGAGAAGACGCGTTTACCCGGTGAGAATCCGATGCCGCAGAGTTCGTACGAAGATCCCCTGAGCGCAGGCGAGGGCGAAGAGTTCGAGGAAGACTTGATCTCTTTTTGCGACCAACAGCTGGACTTGTTGGGAGACATCGGGGGTTTGGACGTACTATATGCTGGTGGTTCCTCAGTACTTTGGATCGAGGGCCTCAGCCAGCGTATCGGTCCTCACGGCAGCCTCGTCGTCCTCGACCTGGATAGTGAAGCCCTCGAAGCGACCCGCGAAAGGCTCCCCGGAGCCGGGCTGGCATCCCCGGTAGACCTGGTAGCAGGGGACGTCTTCACGCCCCCGCTGGAGAGTTCGACCCTGGATCTCGCTTATTCGGCGGGGCTTTTCCACGAACTGGACGTAGCGGAGAAACCGGCGGGAGAGGCTCTCTCTTCGCTGGCGCGGGTCGTGCGCGGAGGCGGAAGGATCGCAACGACGGACTTCGTGAACTCGATACCGGCGGCCCAGATCGAGGACGAAAATCTGCAGGGAGCATTGATGGCCGAACTTCGGGGGGCCAGGCCCTACGGCATCGGACCCCCGGAGAGGCTCGTCGCGCTGCACGAGAGTTTGTTGGAGGCTGTATGCTGGCGCGTCCTGCCGCCACATCCTATCCGGCACTTCGAGAAGATAGCCCTCGCCGAGAAGGAGCCGGCAGGCCTGTCCCTGCTACCCGCTGGAGTACGCAACAGGTTCCGCGGGCGACACGAGGCTTTGAGACACCGGATCCGGCACCAGGGATATTCGCGCCCCGCGACGCTCTACGTGGAAGGACGGGTCGCCGGTGACTAGCTCATCTTTTTGTCCAGGTCTTTGCCCGAGAGCCGGTGAGGGTCGTAGCCAAGGTCTAAGGCGGCGTCCCGGATAAAGGCGTCTGTGCGAAGAGTGAAGGGGAGCCACTCTTTGTAGCGCTCATAGGCTTCTTCGGGATCCGGAATTTCTTCGAGGTGTGCTAGGTTTCGTACTTCGCGTTCCAATTCTATGAACCTGGAGAGCCAGGTGTCATCGTCAGGTTCTTCCCTTAGTGCGGTAGCGAAGGCTTCGAACGGAACGACGTCGGATTGCTGTTTCTCCGAGTAGGTTGACACGAACCTTTCTTCCATGCCGTCCATTATCTTTTCTATGCCGTTTATAAGGGTGGTTAGGCCGGGCTCGCTGGCGGCGGAGTGTCCCTTCGGCAAACCCCAGCGAAGGGCAGCGGCCATCTCGCTCGCCACCCGAAATACGTAAGGTACGGAGCGGCTGGTCTGGCGGCTGTGGAAGTAGTAGACCAGCGGGTAGCGGCGGACGCCTTCGTAGTAGCTCGCCAGATTCTGGTGCACGGTGCCGATGGTGGAGTTCAGGCCTCGTGGCTCACCGTTCGGGAAGTGAGGTTTCAAAAGACTTATGAAATCCGCGGTCCCTCCGGCCTGATGGTAGATGGTTGAAGACATCGTGTTCCACTGATGGAGCACCTGGTAGATGTTCAGAATGTAAGTGATAAACAGGGTGATGATCGAGAAGCCGATGAGGGCTTGTATGAACGCCACAATTCCGAAAAGGGTATTTTGAGGCGTTATGTCACCATACCCCAGGGTAGTTATGGTGATGCCGCTCAAGTAGATCATGTTCAGGAAGTTCGGTGTCGCTCCACCGGTGAAGGATAGCCAATCCATCCGCGAGTAGTAGACAAAGCCGAAACCCACGATTTCTATGGTCATCCACAGGGCCATGGTCGTCGGTATCATTAGCGGCGCCCCTATTGATAGACCGGCGTGGCGTACTTTTGGTGGCAGTGGATGGGTTATTACGCGAACGAAGCTCCAGGTCGCCCGGTAGACCCGGCTGCTGAGGAAGCTGAAGCCGTCGTAGTTTAGAACGGCGAAAAATACGTCCAAGAGCCCGACCAATACCAGCAAAATGCCGCAGCTCAGAAATAACCAGGTCATAGACTATCGTGTTCCGGGGCAGATCCAGCCTAGAGGTTCTTCATTTTTCTTGCAGCGCTATCCTGGCAGGAATCTTCGCGAAATCGCAGGAGATTTTCTTCCCGCCGGCCGGCCAACTCTGCTTCGAAGATTAGCTCTGCTTCTACGACTTCTAGAAGAGCGAGAAGCCTTTCTTTTCTCCGATGCCGGGCAGACTCTATGCAGGACTCGATCCAGCGCAGGGTAGCTTCGTCCCCGGGCGCCGTAGAGTTTCTCTCCAGCCCGTTCGAGAGTTCTATATCCACCTCTCGCTCTCCTTTCTAGCTTCGCAGCTCTTGGGCAATATCGGGTATAGATGCTGTAACGCCTTCATCTCTCAGTTCTGGCTTAACGGGAGCATCCGGCTCAGAGCCAGGCCGGAATCCGAAACCCACACGAGCCCCGAGTGCAGCGCCTGGGTCTCGCGCTGCACCGCCATCGGCCAGTTGTCGGCCACTTCTTCGAGAAGGGCCGTCTTGATGGCGAGGCGCTGGTCGTCAACCAATTGCTTCAACCTTCGCTGCTGTTCCAGCACGGGTTCGGGGTCATCTCTCTCAACCCAGTCACAACTGACCCATACTTCCCGATCGGTCTCTTCTTCGAGGAGGCCCCGCAGCGCGTCCTCACGTTCCTCCAGAGGATCCTTCTCGGCGCTGAACGACAGTCGACCTTCTTGCTCGAGGCGCGCGACGTCCAGCCCGTGACGCTCAAAGTCGTCGCGGAGCTCGTCTTCGGAGTCCGGCTCGGCGCCGTGAAACTTGACGAGCAACGCCCCGCGCTCAGCTCCCAAGCTCAAGAAGGCAGCGTCCAGCCGGTGCAACAGCTCGGTGTTCTGGGCCATCGCGATAATGCTCGACGGAACTTCGACAAACTGCCTCAACTGGTTGGGCAGCGTGACCGACTGCTCGCCTCGCCGCAAGAACTCTTCGATCGCCGACGAACGGATGCGCCACGATTTCCCGATCTTGAAGCACGACATTCGTCCTTCACGACACCAACGATACACCGTAGTCTGCTTGACCCCCAGGTACCGGGCAACCTCCTCGACGTCATGGAGGTCCTTCCCAGAAAAAGCGTTGTCTCTTCCCATAATGCCCAAAGCTCCATGCTCCCTGTTGAACAGCGGTCCTATCAGATCTTACTTTACTTTTGTTTATTATTCCATATTTTGACGCCGCATGGTTTACTATTTGCGTCTACGGGTATGGAGCAATAGATTCTTCTATGTAGTAGATCAGAGAGGACGAATACCGTGACGGAAGGGTATGAAGGCGAGGAATCTGCACAAGACAGAGCCCGTCGCCGGCTACAAGAGTTAGAAGAGCAGAGGCTTGGGGAGAATGCCGGTTTGGAGGAAACTTCGAGCCGGTTGGAGCTCCAGGATCACGCCGAGGTCGAGGACCGGGGAGAGATCCGGGATCAGGAAGATGCTCCGGCCCGGGAAGAAGCTTCCGAGAAAGCCGCCGAGATCGCGGACCAGGGTCAGGAGAAAGCCGCCGAGGTCGCGAGCCAGGGACGGGAGAAGGCTAAGGGGCAGATCTCCACCCAAAAAGAGCGGGCTTCCGGGGAACTGCAGGGCGTAGCCCGCGCCTTGCGGAGTACCGGCGAGCAGTTGCGCGAGGAAGATCAAGCCTCCATCGGCCGGTACGCGGATCAGGCCGCGGAACAGTTCGAGCGCTTCGCCGAATACCTGGGCGAGAAAGATTCCGAGCAGCTCCTGCGTGACGTGGAAGACTTTGCCCGCAGCCGTCCGGCGGTCTTTCTGGGCGGGGCGTTCGTGTTTGGGGTCGCCGCGGCCCGGTTCCTCAAGAGCTCTGCCGGCCAGACCGGAGATCTGAAAGACGAGCTAAAGCAAGCCGGAGAAGAACTGCGCCAGAGCGTTTCGCCCTCCGGTGAAGAGTCCGGAGCGGAGTCCGGTTCCGAAGAGTGGGGCTCCTACCACCGGGTCCGGGGCGGTGACCCACGGTAATGCAGCGGAGTAAAGAGAATCATTCCGTAGGAGAGCTTCTGGGAGACCTCTACCGGGGCGCCTCGAACATTATCAGCCTGGAGATAGAGCTCGCCAAGTTGGAGATGAGCCAGAAAGCCTCTCGGGTCGGCAAGAACGTAGGCTTTCTCGCTGCCGGAGGTGCCATCGTCTACGCGGGATTTTTGGCCCTGATATTCGCGGTAATCGCGGCGCTGGCGGCGTTCATGCCCACGTGGCTCGCGGCTTTCCTGGTGGCGCTGATAGTGCTCGCCGTGGGCGGCGGGCTGGTGTGGAGCGGGCTCAAGACTTTACAACAGGAGTCGCTGGCGCCTCAAAGAACTATAGAGACTCTCAAGGAGGATAAGGAATGGATGAGAGACCAGACCAACTAAGAGGCCAGGACGTCCCGGACGAAGGTGTCCGCGAGAAGCTCTCGCGGGAGCGGGCGGAGGTAAACCCGAACCCCGCAGCCGCCGACGACGAGCTCGAAGAGCTCCGGCTGGAACTCTCCCGGACCCGGTCGCAAATGAGCGAGACCGTCTACGCCCTCCAGGAACGGCTCAACCCGCAGTACGCCCGGGAGCAGGCTTCCAACCAGGCGAAAGATACGGCGAAGCAGGCCGGATCCAACCTGGCCAACACCATCCGGGGCAACCCCGTACCGGCGGCGCTTACCGGGCTCGGGCTCGTGGGGCTGGGATGGTTGGTCTCTGCCGGCCGGGATAGTAGCGGGCAACAAGGCTCCGGGGCCCCCGGCTACTACAACGCCGGCTATTCTTCGACCTACGAGGAGCGGCGAAGTACCGGAGACTCCCCGGGAACTTCTAGCGGGGGACGCGCCCAGGAGGCTGCCCAGGAGGCTGCCGACCAGGCCCGCCAGAAGGCCGGTGAGCTCGGCGACCAGCTCCAGAGCCGGGCGAGCCGGGCCGGTGGAGAAGCCCAGGAGAAAGCCCAGCGGGCCAAGGGTGGATTCCAGCGCACGCTGCAGGAGAGCCCTCTGGCGCTCGGAGCCCTGGCTTTGGGGCTGGGGGCTGCCGTAGGTTTTGCCGTACCCGGAACCAGCAAAGAGGACGAGGTTATGGGCGAAGCGCGGGATAACCTGGTGGAGCGCGGCAAGCAGTCCGCCCAGGACGCCCGGCAGCGGGCGCAGCGGACCATCGAAGAAGGCCGGCGGGCGGCGGAGCAGGAAGCCGACCGGCAGGACCTCACCTGAAAACGATGGCGGATGCTCTTTCAGGAAAGCAGGTTGGCGAGACCTCCCGCAGCGCGGTCGCCGGGGGGCCGGGCAACGAGAGCTACCCGAAACTAAGCTGCCTTATCCGGGAAGCTGTCCGGCTGCTGGAGGCCGCGGATCTCCCGGGCGCGAACGAGACCCTCAAAGAAGCCGAAAAAGCCCTCGGTTCTCGCGAAGGCGCGGTCCGTTGACCGCTGGTTTCGAGGACCAACCCCTTTAAGGACTAGAGGATGAATATACCCGGCAAGAAGTACGTTGAGAAAGCAGAAGAGACCGGCAACCAGGCCGAGGTCCCGATGACCAAGGGACTCGGTTTAGTGGACCTTCTAAAGAAAACCGGCCAGGAAGTGAGCGACGATCACCTCTTCGCCTACGCGGGGAACCTCTCCTACAAGGCGCTCTTCGCCCTCTTCCCGCTCTTTACGTTGCTGATTTCGCTTCTGGGGATGTTCAACGCCGCCTGGGTGGTGGACGCGTTTACCAACCAGCTGGCGGGCGCGTTGCCTCAAGAGGCTTCGAGTTTCGTAACCGGGCAGCTCCAGAGCATCGCCGAGAGCGAGGCTACCGCGTCGTTTACTTTCGGGGCTCTTATCTCCGTGGCCCTCGGCCTGTGGGGAGTTTCGGGCGCGATGCGTTCGGTCATGGAAGCGATGAACGTCATGCACGACCTCGAAGAGACCCGGCCGTTCTGGAAAAAGTACGTCGTCTCGTTGTTTATCGCGCTGTTCGTCGTGGCCCTGGTGATCACGGCGCTCGTCCTGGTGGTGTTTGGGGAGCGCATCGGGGCCCAGGTCGCGGCGGCCCTGGGGTTCGGCTCCGTCTTCGAGACGCTCTGGGCCATAGCGCAGTGGCCGATCCTGACCTTCCTGGTGCTCTTCGCGTTCGCGGTCCTCTACTACTTCGCCCCGGCCGCCGACCAGAAGTTTCGCTGGATCAGCCCGGGCTCCCTCGTGGCGTTCGCGTGCTGGTTGATCTTCTCCCTGATCTTCGCGTACTACGTGGGCGCTTCGAGCTCGTTCGAGACCTACGGCGCCCTGGCCGGCGTCATCATCCTTATGCTCTACTTCTACTACTCGGCGGCTATCGTGTTGGGCGGTGCGGAGATGAACCAGGTGGTAGAGGAGCACGCGCCCGGCGGCAAGAACAAGGGCGAGGAGTACCCCGACGAAGAGAAGCCACCGGAGGAGCGGACCGGCTAGGGCTCCGCCGGTCAGCGCTCCAGGACTATCGTGACCGGTCCGTCGTTCGTCAGCGCCACGTCCATCATGGCCCCGAAACGTCCCTGCTCAACGGAACGGACGCCTGATTCCCGCAGCTTTGCGCAGAAGTAATCGAAGAGCGGCCCGGCCTTCTCGGGCCCGGCGGCCTTTACGAAGCTAGGACGCTTTCCCTTGCGGGTATCGGCCAGCAACGTAAACTGCGAGACCGCGAGGACTTCACCGCCCGTCTCACGCACACCCAGGTTCATCTTGCCCCGCTCGTCGCCGAAGATCCGGAGTCCCGCTACCTTCTCGGCCAGCCAATCTGCTACGGCCTCCGTGTCTTCCTGGCCGACACCCACGAGGAGCAGCAATCCCGCGCCGATCTCGGACACCAGCTCTCCGTCCACCGTGACCGAGGCGTTCGTTACCCGCTGAAGGACTATTCGCACGCTCAGAGGGGTTGGCGGCCCGCGTAGCCGGCCTCGATCTCGTGCCAGTACTCGACGCGTTCCTCTGGTGGATGCCAGCAGAGAAAAACTATCCGGCCCTCCCGCCGGTGGGGGAAATCCACGAGGCCCATGTTCAAATCCTTGAGGATAACGCCGAGCTCCCGGATGCGTTCCAAGGAGAGGTAGAGCCTGTACGCCTCCACGCCGTACTCGGACCCGATCTTACCGCCGCCGTTCGACGTCGCGGCCTCGAGGATGGGTTCCATGTGCGAGCCCTTCTCGCGAAGGGCGTCGCTCCGGGCGTAGACTTCCTGCAGGATCTCCTGGAGCACGGGGAGGAGGTCGTTCGCTTCCTCTACGGTAAAGAGCCGCTGGAATGGATGCTCCATATCAGGTAGGCCCCTAGCGGCCGACGGCGAGGCGGTCGGCCAACATCCCCGGCAGTCCCGCCGACCGGATCTTGGCCTGCGCCTTCTCTATATCGTACTCGACGAACCGGTAGGTGACGGCTGTTTCTTCCACCAACACGTAAGAGGCAAAGGTGTCTCCGTCCCGGGGCTGGCCGACGGAGCCGGGATTCACCAGGTACGGGCCGTCAGATCCCAGGTCCAAGGTTCTGGTAGCCGCCACGGGGCCGTTCGGGGAGGGCGCGACCGCCTTTACGTGCGTGTGCCCGAAGAAGCAGAGCTGTATGCCAGGATACCGGCTTTTCAGAACCGCCAGGTTCTCGCCGGCCGTAACCCCATCCAGGATGTACTCGTCCGGGTCGCGGACCGAGCCGTGAACAAACAGGGCTTCGTTCGTTTGCATCATGCGGGGCCGGGAACGGAGAAACTCCGCGTTTACCTCCGTCAAGCGTTCCCGGGTCCAGCGGACCGCTGCGGCGGCTACCGGGTTGAACCAGTTAAGGTCGGTACCGAGGTCGATAACCGCGAGATCGTGGTTGCCCGTGATCGTGGGCATCTCCATCTCCCGCACGATATCGCAGCACTCGTTCGGGTTCGCCCCGTAGCCGATAACGTCGCCCAGGCAATAGATGCGCCCGACCTCTTCCGGCGCGTCGGCGAGGACGGCTTCGAGCCCTTCCAGGTTACCGTGGATGTCGGAGATCACCGCGTACATGGCGCTGGACCGCGTAGTATAGCAGTAGGATCCCGGCTGTCAGCAAAATTGCTGGCGACCGCAACTTGCGATAATATCTCGGGGCGGTTCTCCTGCGCGGGCCTGTAGCTCAGGGGATAGAGCATTGGTTTCCGGTGCCAAGTGTCGGAGGTTCGAATCCTTCCAGGCCCGCTGATTCAGACGGTTTTCCGGCCGGCGAAGAGCCGGTAGACGAAGAGCAGGATTATGGCTCCCACGGTGGCTACCAGGATGGACCACGGGTTAAAGCCCGTGGCTCCCACGCCGCCGAGGAGCCGGAATACGAGTCCTCCTACGATGGCCCCGCCCATGCCGATGAGGGGCGTCAGGAGCAGGCCGCCGGGATCTCTACCCGGCAGGATGACCTTCGCCAGAATACCGGCGATGATCCCGACCAAAATCCAGCTGATGATTCCCATTCCGATCACGTCGATCTCCTTCTTTTCCGGGGGCCCGAAATCTACACCAATACGTCGAGATAACGATAGTCTACTCCCTCGTTGGCCTTGTAGGCGGCGTAGGCGGCGTGCACGAAGGGAACCAGGGTGACGACGAGCATCACCGGGAGCAGCAGGAAACCGATCAGTACAACCGTCAGGGCGAACGAGACGGTCCATCCTACGGACAGGATCACGAGCCACGCCACCTGGTACCACAGAGACTGCAGCGCGTGGAATCCTACCCGCGGCGAGCGGTCTTTATACACGAGCCAGATGATGAGGGCCGCCACCGGCCCCAGAAAGCCCGTAAAGAGGTTCAGGAAGATCGAGAGGTGGGACAGGGCCGACCAGGTATTCTCGTCGGACGGACTCATCGCCGTCATGGCGGAAGGGCTAACGGGCCCCGCTCCCCCGGTCCCGGATCCTCGGGGTTCGGGTTCGATCCCGTAGTTTCTCTGATCTTCGGCCACCGCCGGACCTCCTGGTCGCTCTTTGCTGCTACCAATACATACGCGGCAACGACTACAGGGTTTCTTACGCTCCGCCGCGGCCTGCTCCGGGGCGACGGCTCAACAACGAGGTCACGAGATCCAGCTCTTCGGCTTTGAGAAGCCGGGCGACCCCGAGGTAAGCCACGAACGAAGTCCCTCCAACCCCAAGAAGGATGAGCGCGCGTTCGAGAACAGAGTCGCCGGTCCCCGTAAGGGAAATGCCGCTACGGGCGGCAGCGTACATTGCGGCCCCCGCGACAACCGCCTTCCACAAAGATCCCGCGAGGCGCTTCCCGTCCAGACCCTCCAGCGCCCGGCGCATGGCCAGGAGGAGGGCGAGGGCGAGCAGCGTGTAAGCCCCGGAGAACCCGAGCGCCACCCCCGGAAGGCCGAACCTCGCCGAGAGCGGGTAGGCGAGCCCGACGAAGAGGACCAGAAGCCCGATGTTCAGCAAGGCCGGCGTCAGGGAGTTTTGCCGCGCGTAGAACGAGCGGACGAGCACGAGCTGGAGCGCGTAGCCCGGCAGGCCCCCGGCGAAGGCCGCCAGAACCGCGGCGACTGTTGCCGTGGCTTCCGGCCCGAACGCGCCGCGTTGGTAGAGCAGGCCGACAAGGGGTGTGGAGAGCGCGGCCAGGGCTACCAGCGCCGGAACCATGATAAACGTGGTCGCGCGGAGGCCGAAGGACAGGGTTTCGCGGTAGCCAGCCGTGTCGCGGCGGGTGAATTTCTCGGCGAGGTCCGGTACCAGGGCCGTGGCTATCGAGGTCGCGAAGACGCCGTAGGGGAGCAGGAAGATTATGAAGGCGTAGTAGAGCTCGTCCACGCCGTCGAAGCGGGAAGCCAGGCGGTTGGCGACGACCTGCACGGCAACGGTGGCCGCTATAAAGGCGAAGACCGGGGCGGCGAGCCGGGCCGCCGGAAGGAGGGATGGATGCCCCAACCGCAAACCGGGCCGGTAGCCGAGCCGGAGGGCGGTAGGAACCAGGACGAGTGACATGACCGCGACCCCGAACGTGGTGCCAAAGGCGAGCGTGTAGACGGCGGCTTCGGGGTTACGCCCGGCGAGCAGGGAGTAGGCGGCGAAAGAGGCGATCACGACGAGGTTGTTCAGCACCGGGGCGAAGGTTGGCAGGAAGAAGTACCTGTGGGCGTTCAGGACCCCCGTGGCGAGGGCGCCGGCCCCGTAGAAGAGGATCTGGAATGCGAAGACCCGGAAAAGCAGCACGGCAAGCTCCGTTCGGCGGGCGGCTGCTTCTTGCCCGAGCGAACCGGAGCCCGCCCAGTCGGTGGTCAGCAGGATCACGGGTTCCGCGAAGGCTACGCCGAGAACCGTTACGAGACCCAGAAAGGGCAGCAGGAGGGTGAGGAGCGCGTTGGTGAACCGCCGGGCGTCCTCCTCCCCGTGCCGGGCTATACGTTCGACGAGCAGGGGAACCAGGATCGAGGACAGCAAGCCGCCGACGAAGAGCTCGAAGATCTGGGTCGGCAGCGCGTTCGAGAGCGTGTAGGCGCCGGCCACGGCCCCGGTGCCCAGCGCAGCCGCCTGGACCATCGTCCGCAGGTAGCCGGTGATCCGGGAGAGCGTGGTCGCCGCTGACATCGAGAGAACGCTCTTCAAGATACTGGTCACGGGAGGATGTTACTCCCCGCGCGACCCGGGTGTCTAACCCGGCGAAACCCCGGGATACTGGTTCCCGGGCAGCGCTCGGGAGGATATGAAATACTTTAGCCGGGAAAAGACTCGGTTCGAGGGCAGTCTTTAGCCGAAAAGAAGGGAACGGAGCAATGAACGCCTACCCGATAAAACTCACGTACCACGTTCGCTCCTACGCTTTCGGGGAGCGTTTGATCCCGGAGTTCATCGGAAAGACCGGCGTGCCCGACGGCGTCGTAGCCGAGAGCTGGGAGATCAGCGACTACCGGGAGGCCCGGGGGACGATCACCAACGGTGAGTATGCCGGTCGCCTGCTCCACGAGTTGGTTGAGGAGTTCCCGGACGAGCTGGTCGGGGAGGGATGGCACGGGCCACACTTTCCGCTGCTCGAGAAGTTTATCGACGCTTCGCACATGCTCCCCGTTCACCTGCACGCCGACGACGAAACCGCCCGGAGAAAACACGGTGAGCCGCACGGCAAGACCGAAGCCTGGCACATCCTCTGGGCGGCTGAGGGCGCGACGATCCTGGCCGGCATTAGGGAAGGCTTTGACCGGGAGGATCTGTTCGAGGCTTTCAAGGCCCAGGACTACGACGCGGTGATGTTCCGGTACCCGATCCGGGCGGGCGACACTATCTACGTGCCGGCCGGTATCCTCCACGCCTTCGGCCCGGACACCCTGGTCTTCGAGGTTCAACAGACTTCCGACCTGGGACAGTTCGTGATGCCGGAAGACCTCTACGGGAACCACCTGGGCGAGGAGGAGTGGGACGCCAACATCGAGGCCACCCTGGACGAGTTGAAGAGAAACTACCTGCCGCGCCCGAACCCCGGTCTCGTGCTGGAGGCCGGGACCAACCGCCGGGTTCTCTGCTGTGCCGGCCCATACTTCGCCCTCGAACGTTGGACCCTGGCCGGGCCCCACGTCGAACCTTCACACCCCCGGCGCTGCCTGACGCTCGCGAACGTCGGGGACCCGGTAAGCATCGAGTATGCCGGCGGCGTGGAGGCGCTGGCGCCCGGCGAGTCTTGTGTCTTGCCGGCGGCTATCGGGGAGGTTGTCGTCGCACCCGAGGAAGAGTCGAGCCTCGTAGCCTGCTACGTGCCGGACATCGGGCGGGATGTGGTCTCGCCGCTCCGGGAAGCGGGTTATTCCGACGAGGAGATCCAGCACCTGGGAGAGGTAGATATCTAGCTGTTTTTGAGATCCCGTTAGGAGTGAGCTTTGGGAAGAATCGTATCTTTGGGTGAGGTAGTGGCGGACATCTACCGGGGTGAGAGTGACTCTTCGGTGGCGATGCCGTTTACGGCGCATCCCGGCGGCGCCCCGGCGAACGTGTCGGTGGCCGCGTCCCGGCTCGGGGCGGAGACGGCGTTCGTGGGGAGCGTGGGCGACGACCTCTTCGGAAATTTCATTCTGGACGCGCTGGAGGCCGAGGGAGTCGACACCGGCGGCGTGCGGCGCTGCGAGCCGCCCACGCGCACCTCGCTGGCCTTCGTGGAGATCGACGCCGAGGGCGACCGGGAGTTCACCTTCTACCGTTCGGACCCCGCGGCGGACGAGTTGCTCTCGCCGGAGGACGTTTCGGAGGATCTTTTCTCCGAAGCCTCCTTCCTTAACTTCGGCAGCATCCCGCTGATCCAGGATCCGGTGGCGGCCGCGACCCGCAAGGCGGCGGAGGTCGCCGCGGGTATGGGGGTTTCCGTGGCCTTCGACGTTAATCTTCGCGAGCACCTGTGGGAGAGCGTCGCGGCAGCCCGCGAGGCCGTAGACCCGCTCTTCGACCTCTCCAGAATCGTCAAGCTGAGCGATGATGAGCTCTCGTCGCTGCTCGGCGTAGACGATGAGAAGGAAGCTGCGAACGTGCTGCTGGACCGGGGCGTCGAGCTGGTGTTGGTCAGCCTGGGATCCGACGGCGCATTCTACGCCACATCCGAGTTTAGCGGTGCCGTACCGGTCTTCGAGGTCGAGGTGGTGGACGCTACCGGGGCCGGCGACGCTTTTCTGGCCGCGAGCCTGGCACATCTCGCAGAGAAAGGTGCCTTCGACGAGGAAACCGTGCGCGAGGCGTCGCGGCGGGGGACGGCCGCCGGGGCGCTGGCCTGCACCGACTACGGGGCGATGAGCGCGCTCCCGACCGCGGAAGAGCTGGGACAGTTCATGGAGCAGGGTGGTTAGCGGCTCCTAGCGCCGGATTTCGCTGGCCGTTACCGGCACGTCCACCAGCTCCGACAACCGCCGGGCGAGCGGCGCGAGGGAGGGTAGCTCCGTGGCGGCGTGCCCGGCATCGATCGCGACGAGGCCCAGCGATTCGGCGAGCAGCGCGTCGTGGTAGTCCAGGTCGCCGGTCACGTAAGCCTGCGCGCGCGAGGCGGCGACCTCCCGCATAAACGAGCCCCCCGAACCTCCGAGAACCGCGACGCGCCCCACCCGGTGATGAGGTTCGGGGTCCGAGACGAGCCGGGCCGGGAAGCCCAGACCGGCTGAGACGTGGTCTACCAGCTCCCCGGGGAGTAGCGGCCGCGGCAGGTCCCCGATCCGGCCGTATCCACAACCCTCCGGGTGTCCTTCGAGAGGATAGACGTCGAGCGCTATCTCCTCGGAGGGATGGGCGGCGCTCGCGGCGGCCGCCGCCCGGCTCGCCAGGTAGGCCGGGACAACGGTCTCCAGCCGGAACCCCCCGGCTCCCTCCGGTCTTCCCCGCCCTCCCGGGTATGGGTTCGCCGCATCACCGGGAAGGAAAGTATATTGGGCGTAGTCCCCGTTCCCGCCGGCGCCGGCCAGCGCGCCGGCCACCTCGTCCAGGTTCTCTTTGGGGGTAAAGACCACGAGTTTGCACAGCCCGCCGCGGGGTGCGACGACCTCCAGGGGACCAGCGAGTCCCAGGATCTCCGCCAGCGGGACCGAGACGCCGTTTGGGGCGGCGTCGTAGCTCGTATGGGCGGCGTAGACGGCGAGATCCCCCCGGATCGCCCGGTGTATCAGGTTTCCCGGGTAAGCGCCGGTATCTACGGCGTTCAGGCCGCCGAAGATCAGGGGGTGGTGAAACAGGAGGAAGTCTGCGCCCGAGGCCTCGGCTTCCTCGAAGACCTCCGGCAGCGGGGTGAGCGCCACGAGTACTCTTCCCACCTCGGCCGCCGGGTTTCCGACCTGGAGCCCGCAGTTGTCCCACGCCTCGGCCAGGGACGGAGGTGCTAGGCGCTCTACGGCTTCCGCTATCTCGCGTACCTGGGGCACAGGCTGCATTGTACAATCCCCGGACCGTGAGTCCTGAACCTGCCGGAAAGAAGTGGGCCGAACGCCTCTCCGCCGCGACGCGGCTACCCCTGATCGCCGCACCGCTCTTTCTCGGGGTCGGTATTGCTACCGATGGGGTGGCGGGAGCTTTGTGGGGCCTGTTCTGCCTGTTCCTTACCAGCGGGCTCTCGCTCCTCTACCTCCTGTACCTGATGGGGGCGGGAAAGGTGCGGGACGCCCGCAGGATCCCGCAGTCCGAGCGGGTGCGGCCCCTGTGGGTCGTCGCCGGGCTACACGCCGGGGCCTTCCTGGCCGTGGCCGTCCTGGACGCCCCCGCCGCGTTGAAGGCCATCCTGCTCTCTTACGCCCTCGCCACGGTCCTCTTCGCGCTCCTCACACCCCTTACCAACCTCTCGCTGCACACCGCCGGCGTCTCCGGGGCTGCCGTGTGCCTGGCGTACGTCTTTGGCCCCTGGGGAGCGCTCGCGGCGTTTGTGGTCCCGCCGGTCTGGTGGGCCCGGACGGTGTTGCGCCGGCACACGCAGCTACAGCTGGCGGCCGGCGTGCTGGTCGGCGCGGGGGGAACCTGGGTGGCGTTCGAGCTGGTCGGCAGGATCTGGCCGTAGGCGCAGGGTGCCGGACGAAAGCTCGGGAACTACGTGCTAGATCTCTCGATCCAGGCCCGCGTGCTCTCGATGTCAGTCTGAACCTGATCTCCGAGAATGCCCGATTCGCGTTCCTCAGCCTCGAAGGCGCATCGCCGGAGGGCCTCACCGAGCACGAAGTCCAGCAGCTGATCTTCCTCGCTTGCGTCGTCCTCGTCCGGGGTCATCAGGCCGGTGACCCGGGACCATACCGCAGACCAAACTTCGGCAGAGGCCTCCGGGGGGTCGTCTATCCACAGTTCATGTCTCTCCATGAATTCTCCTCTCAGTAGGATAGAAGCCTATAACATTCCAGGTTTCCCTGCTCTTCCAAACCCCTGGCGGGGCCGAGAAAATGAAGGACCGGGCGCCGGCGGCTCGACCCGGTACGCTCTGTCTCGTCTACGGCATCATCAGGTGAAGGTCACCGAATTCGTGCCACAGGTAGCCTTCGCGCAGCGCTTCGGCGTAGGTGTGCTGCAAGTGTCGGCGGCCAACCAGGGCTTCTAGCATCCACAGGTGGGAGGAGCGCGGCTCGTGCAGGCCGGTGAGCATCGCGTCTACCGTGTTCAAGCCTCGTTCGGGGGTAATGACCAGGTCTGTCCATCCCTCTCCGGGATGTACGGTGCCCTCGCCGTCGGCTACGGTCTCCAGGGCCCGCACGACGGTGGTCCCGACCGCCACCACCCGCTTTCTGCTCTCGCGGGCCGAGTTGATTAGCCGGGCGCTCTCTAGAGAGACCCGGTAGTATTCCTCGTAGGGAGGCTCGTCGTCCTCCAGGCTCGACACCCAGGTGTGGAGTATTAGAGGCGCGACCTGTACGCCCCGGGCTACGAGCCGCGTGATGAGCTCGGGCGTAAATGCCCGTCCCGCGGAAGGCATCTCGGCGCTTCCGGGTTCGGTGGCGTAGACCGTGCGGTAGTAGCCGATCGGCCACTCCTCCCCGACGTACCCGTAGCGGATCGGAGAGCCGTACCTCTCGACGTAGTCGTTTATTTGGAGCGGCAGTTCCTTCAGCGTAGCGAGCCACAGCCGGTTCCGGCCGTTCGGCGCGGGGGAACGCCGGCCGGCCGAATACGGGGCGTGCAGGGTGGCCTCGGCTCCTCCCGGCAGGCGCAGCGTCTGGCCGGCCCTGGCGTCGAGGAACGGCTCGGACGCCGGCCGAGTCGGGATACGGAGCTCGACGGTCCACACGTCACCCGGCAGGTGGGTAGAAAGGTGCAGGAGGAGGCTGGCTCCGGCTTCTTCAGTAGCCGGGAGCGCGGCCTCTATCGTGGAGCTAGTGTTGATCGCGAGTACGTCCCCGGCTTCGAGGAAGTCCCCGAGCTCGGAGAAGCGTGTGTGGATCGTATGGTCTTCTCCCGCGTTAGAAACCATCAGGCGCACCTCGTCTCGCCGGAGGCCGCGGGCCTCTGGCGGTGAGACCGCCTCCAGGTCGCGGGGCAGCTCGAAGTCCAGTGAATCTAGAGTTATTGGCTTTTCGTCTTCGGTAGATATAGTTCGCGTCACTTTGGTCCTTTGTTTCAGGTTATCCTCTATCCTCGGCAGTGATGAGATCCGGCGCCCTGTAGCGTCCGGGCGGTAGATCTCCGGTGAGAAGCTCGACCAGGCCGGGCACGCTTTCTTCGGGTGGTGGGCGGTCGCTTATGTCTTCGTTCGGGAAGGCTTCCTGGTGCAGCTGTGTTTGCATGTCGCCGGGGTCTACCCAGTAGACGCGGAGGCCCGGGTTCTCGGCGGCCAAAATCCTCGAGAGCTGCTCCAGGGCGGCCTTGCTAGATCCGTACCCGCCCCAGCCCGCGTAGGGTTCTACCGCCGCGTCGCTCGTCACGTTGATAACGCGCGCATCCGGCTTTAGCGTTTCCCCAACCTCCTGAACGAGCGCGAGCGGCGCCAGCACGTTTGTCCGGTAGACTTTTTCCAGTGCGTCGAGCGGGTAGTCTAGAAGCTCCGGTTGCGGGCTGGGTCCGAGGGTGCTCGCGTTGTTGACCAGCGCGTCCAGGCCACCGAAGTTTCGGGCAGCTTCCGCAAGCTCGCGACGATGCTCCGAATCTGTTACATCGCCGGCTATGGCGGCTACGTTCGTTAGTCCCGCAAGCTCGACCCGCCGGGCTTCGAGGGCTTTGGCGCCCCGGGCGTCTACGATCAGGTTCCAGCCATCCCGGGCCAGTTGTCGGGCGAGGGCCAGGCCGAGACCCCGGGAGGCACCGGTGATCAGGGCGGTCCGGGTGTTCGATTCCGTCAAGGTCTTTCCTTTCTCGTCGAGATACTCCAGGTTTAGCTTGGAACAGAGGGGGCCCGTTTACATCGTGCCGGGGGACAGTTTTGATCCTGTACGGAAGGACAGGTTCCGGGTTTAGTCTGTGAGTTGAACGAGCCCGCGTTGGGCGGCGACGGCGACGGCTTCGGTGCGGTTGGCCGCCCCGAGCTTGCTCAGGATGGAGCTTACGTGGAACTTTGCGGTGCGTTCGGTAACGAAGAGCCGGGCGGAGATCTCCCGGTTGGAGAGGCCTTCGGCGAGCAGGTTTAGCACTTCGCGTTCTCGTGGGGTGAGGGGTTCCGGATCCGGTGTTCGGCCCGCGTGTTCCAGAAGACGGTTCAGCGCGACGGGCTGGAGCAGCGAGCCGCCAGAGTGAACGGTGCGGATCGCGTCGAAGATCTCCTGCCGGGAGGAGCCTTTTAGCAGGTAGCCGCGCGCCCCGGCGCGCAGGGCGCCCAGAATGCGCTCGTCGGTGTCGTAGGCGGTGAACACTATGCCCCGGGCATCAGAGCCGCCGGCGCCCAGTTCCTCCAGCACGGCCACGCCGTCCATGCCGGGCATCTCGAGGTCCAGGAGTATGACGTCCGGTTCCAACTTCCGGGCGAGACGCACCGTTTCGCCACCGTCGGCAGCCTCTCCCACAACCTCGAAATCTGGCCGGGTGTCGAGGACCGCGACGAGTCCCTCGCGCAGCATAGGATGGTCGTCGGCTACCAGGATCTTTATCTTCTCGTCCAAGCTACGAGCTTTCCAGGGGTATCGTCGCCGATACGCGGGTTCCCCTGCCGGGTGCGCTCTGGATCTCTAGTTCGCCACCGAGCATGTTTACCCGCTCGTTCATGCCGGTGAGGCCGTAGTGGTTCCCGGATGTATCCGCCCTCGCAAACCCCTGTCCGGCGTCTTCGATCACCAGCCGGGCTCGCTCCGGAGAAACCACCAGGCTAACCGTTACTTTGTCTGCCGCGGCGTGGCGCATAACGTTGGAGAGTGCTTCCTGGCAGATACGGTAGAGGGCTGATTCGAGACGCGGTGGCAGCGGATGGCCTTCGTTTACGGCTTCGAAGCGGGCTTCGATGTTGTTCTGCTCCTCCCAATCTTCTACGAGGGATCTCAGGGCCTGTGCCAGTGACCGGCCTTCGAGCGGGGCAACCCGGAGATCCAGGACAGAGCGCCGCGCTTCTTCCAGGTTTGATCGGGTCAGGACGAGTGCCCGCCGGATGGTTTGCCGGAAGGCCCCCGGTTCTGGTTCCCCTTCCAGCATGGCATCGGCAGCTTCTAGCTGCAGGGCCGTAGCCGTCAGGCCCTGGGCGAGCGAGTCGTGGATTTCGCGGGCCAGCCGGTTGCGCTCCTCCACCGCGCCGAGCCGGCCGCTCTCCTCGGAGAGCCGGGCGCGTTCCACGGCGATGGAGAGCAGATCGCCGACGGTGTAGAGCAGTTGCAAGTCCTCCGGCGAGAGTTCTTTCCAGTTGTTGCTGGCGACGTTCATGACGCCGAGCTTCGTTTCCCCGGCGTAGAGGGGAATGCTGGCGTGGTGTCGCAGGCCGTCGGTGCCGTCTACGAGACCTTTGAGACGGCTACAGGTGACGACGTTGACGTTGGCCGCCCCTCTCAAATCTCCCTTTTTGTAGGTGTCGAGGCAGTAGCAGTAGCTACCGCCGTCCATGAGCGTGGGATCTTCCGCGAGCGCGGGAGGAAGGTTTCGGTCGGCGGCGAGATAGAACTGGTTTGTGGAGGTGTTGCGGAGCCAGATCCAACCCGTCCTCAAGCCCAGCAGTTCCGCGACTTGCTCTAGCGTGAACTCCAGCGTCTCGTCCAGGTTTACCGAACGATTCAACTCCCGGGCGATCTCGTTTAGCACCGAGAGCTCGTGGTTGCGGCGCCAGATGCTGCTGTTCAGAACCTCGCCAGCGTCCGGAGATTCGGTCATAGAGCCAGCCCCTCGAAGCTACTTGCTTTTGTGCCTGTCGTCAAGGCCTGTACATTCTACCCTCTGGCAAGCGCTACCCGGGCTGCTCAGGGTTCGAGACGTTGCATGTGGGTGGCTTCTACCGAGAGCAGGAGGGCATCCTCGGGCACTTCGGTACGGTGACGCTCGTGCGCCCGGATGAACACGCCCTGGCCGGGACCAACGCTGATGTGCTCATCATCGAAGTCGACCCTCAGTTCTCCCCGGAGAACCACCAGAACCTCATCGCTATCCTGGCGGTGCCACTCCCCCTGGAGTCTTCCGCCACCAGCGTGGAGGACAACCGCGTCGTTGACGGTGGCCACCTCGGCGTGTGTCCAATCCGGCGGGGCGGTGAGCGGGTTGGGCGACTCCCGGAGCGAGGCCTCCAGCTCAAAGTGTCTCTTCAAAGTGGCTTATCCTTCCGGGGGTGAGATCCGGAGCCGCGTAGGATTGCTCTCGGGGGCATCCGGCAAAACCAGCGGCTTTTCGCCGGGCGTAATGTTGCCGAGCACCCTCGCCCGCCGCGCCCCCGTGCAAGCCGGTACGGTTCCCGGGAGGCCGTGCAGGGTAAGAAACCCGAGCACGGCAAAGGCGTAGGCTTCCTTGCTCTCCGAGGGGATGCCCCAGTCTTCGATCGGGCGTACCGACGCGTTCGGAGCGGAATCCTGCAGCATGCTCATGAGTACGGGGTTACTCGTGCCGCCTCCCGAAGCCACAACCTCCTTCACGTCGTGGCGGCGGAGGTCCCGCGAGATCGTTTCGGCGGTCAGCCTGGTGACCGTTGCTACCACGTCATCGTCCGGGATCCGGCCGAAGGACCGCAGGCGTTCTTGCAAATACGACAGGTTGAAGTACTCTTTGCCGGTAGATTTCGGGGGCGGCTGGTCGAAGTAGGGATCTTCCATCAGGCTCTGGAGCAGCTCCCGGTGGGACTCGCCCCGGGCAGCCCGCCGGCCGTTCTTGTCGTAGCTTTCCGAGCCGCCCGAAAAGTGGTCGACCGCGGCGTCGATCAGGGCGTTGGCCGGTCCGACGTCGAAGGCGAACGGGGAGTCTTTTTCCGGCACGATCGTAAGGTTGGCGATGCCACCCAGGTTAAGCGCGGCCCGGGTCTCCGGGCCGCGTTCGAGCAGGAGAACGTCAAAGAGGCTAACGAGCGGGGCGCCGTGGCCGCCGGCCGCCACGTCCCGGCCCCGCAAGTCCGAGACCACCGGCACACCGGTGTGTTCGGCGATCCAGGCGGGCTGCCCGAGTTGCAGGGTACCCAGAGCTTTGCCGTTCTCGACCCAGTGGTACACCGTCTGCCCGTGCGACACGACGAGATCCGCCGGACCGTCCAGCAGATGGTTTGCAGCCTGCACGGCAGCCTCGGCGAACGCCTGCCCGAGGCGGGTATCGAGCTTGCATACCGCCTCGGCGCTGGTGGCCGCGGGCGGCAACATGCCGGCCACCGCGGAGCGCAGATCCGGCTCGTAGTCCACGCTGATCGAACCGAGAGGCCGCATGACGACGGTTTCGTCTTCCAGGTGCAGCTTTGCGGCGGCAACCTCGACCGCGTCGAACGAGGTCCCGGATATTATCCCGATTACTCTCATGGTTCCCCTTCCTATCTAGCTCTGGTCCTCGGGCTGGCTTCCTGTCGGCCCGGCGTTAGGGTCCGGACCGGAATGGCGCAAGGAGAGCAGTCCGCCGACTACCAGGGTGACCACCACCCCGATCACCGTGTACAGCGGAAAGGCGAGCGGCGTCCAGAATACGACGTAGATCATGGTGAGGATCGTTACCCCGAAGGCGATGATGGCGTCGCTTTGCCGGGCCCGACGGACGAGCAAGCCGAGCAGGAAGGCCCCGAGAAGCGCGCCGTAGGTGAGGCCTGCTATACCCAGGCCGAGTTCGACCACCGGGTTGTCCGTGTTCTCGAAGAGGTTGGCGAAGATGATGAAGACCCCGGCCCACACCAGGGTAAATATTCGCGCGAGGCGAAGACCGGCTTCATCGGAGAGCGACCGCCCGGAGAACCTCTCGTACAGGTCGACCAAGGTTGACGAAGAGAGGGCGTTCAGCGACGACGACAGGGTGCTCATGGCCGCCGAAACGATGCCTACCAAAAGAAGGCCGGAGAGCCCCGCCGGCAACCCCTCGATAATGAACAGCGGGAAGACTTCGTCGGCGCGGGTCAGGCCGAGGCCCTCCGGGTCCTGGGCGTTGTAGTAACCCCACAACAGCAGGCCCACGACGAGGAACACGGCGAACTGTATCCCGACCACGACGGCGCTGCCGATGACGGCTTTCTGGCCGTCGGCCAGGGTGCGGCACGCGAGCAACCGCTGGACCACGATCTGATCCGCGCCGTGGGACGCCATCCCCAGCATCGCGCCGCCAACGACCGCCGTGAAGAGGGAGTAGGGATTGGTCAACGGGTTTGAGGCCAGGTCAAAGAGCTGCGTCTTGCCAGCCTCGGTCGCCTGCGCGAAGAAACCCTCGGGCAGACCCCCGGCGAGAAAGGCTATCGCGATGAGCCCGCCGGCGAAGTAGAGGCCCATCTGCACGGTGTCCACCCAGACGACCGAGCGGATGCCACCGATGTACGTGTAGATAACGGTTACGATGGCGACGACCGTAATGATCTGCCAGTAGCTGACGTTCATCCCGTAGCCATCGAGGATCACCTTTATGGGAATGGCGGTGGCGAACAACCTGACACCATCGGCGAGTAGCCGGGTGATGAGGAAAGTCACCCCGGTCGTGGTCTGCATCCAACCTCCGAAGCGCTGCCCGAGGAAGGTGTAGGCCGTGGTCAACTCGCCCTGGTAATAACGGGGTAGCAGGACGAAGGCTACGAGAATTCGCCCGACGAAGTACCCGAGGGCGAGCTGCAAGAACGTGAAAGAGCCGAGGTATGCGATGGCCGGCACGCTGATCACGGTCAGCGCGCTGCTCTCGGTCGCCACGACCGACAGGCAAACCGCCCACCAGGGCAGGTTGCGGTCACCGAGATAGTAGTCTTTGGTGTTCGACTGTTTGCCGCTCATGTAGATGCCGAATGCGGCTATGACGGCTAAATACACCAACATCACCACAATATCGAGAGGCCTTAGCACCTTGTTCTCCTTTCCCTACGGTCGTTTGCCGGGCGCTTCGGGTTCACCAGGTCTCCGTTACTTTGGTCAACCCCCTTGGTGAGTCGGGGTCGAGGCCTTTCGAGATCGAGAGGTCGTGCGCGAGTACCTGCGGCGGTATCGCGTACAGAATCGGTGAGAGTTCCTCGGAACATGAAACCGGGACGAGGAAACTCGCCGGTGCCGCCTGCGTGAGATTCCCATCATCAGCGATAACGGCCACCTCGGCTCCTTTTTCGTTCAAACTGTCCAGTAGTTCCCCGAGTCTCGGACGCACTTTACCAGGAGGTACGATGGCAACCACGGGGAAGTCCTTCCCGATCATGGCCATCGGACCGTGCTCGAGGTCCGCCGCTGAGAAGGGTTGGGAGACTACGTAAGTGGTTTCCATGAGCTTCAAGGCTGCCTCCTGGGCCGTGGCCAGGTTATAGCCCCGGGAGGTCACCACCAGATGGTCTGCGTACCGGTAGCGTTCTACCCCTTCCCACTCTGACTCCAGGACCCTTGCGGCCTCTTCCGGTAGGCTCATTACCTCCTCTCCGAGGGTTTCTTCGCCGTTAAGGGCAGCCACGAGCAGGTAGAGGACCAGGAGCTGTGCGGTATAGGTCTTTGTGGCTGCCACGCTCTCCTCCTCGCCGGCCCGGAGGAACAGGTGTTTGTCGGCGGCCCCGGCCATCGAAGAGTCCTCGTTGTTGGTTATGGTCAGGGTCGTGGCACCGAAGGCCTTAGACTGGCGGACGGTTTCCAGGATGTCCCGGCTCTCGCCCGACTGGCTGATCCCTATAACCAGCGTTTCTCCAAGATCCACCCGGCTCTCGTAGAGGGTAAAGACGGAGGGAGCTGCCAGGCTCACGGGGATGCCCAATAGGACCTCGAAGAGATATTTGGCATAGCAGGCGGCGTTGTCCGAGGTGCCGCGGGCCGAGATCATGGCGGAACGCAAGCCCCTGTCTCTCAAGGTATGACCGGCCGACTTTACCTCGTTCCACCCATCTTCGAGGATGCGTCTGAGGACCTCCGGCTGCTCCCGGATTTCCTCGTGCATCTTGCTACGCGTCACTGCCGGCTCCTCCCCGCCGGTATACGGTCTTCCCGGCCACGATCGTCTCCTGGACAAACCCCCCGGGATTCAAAACCACCAGATCGGCGTCGGCGCCCGGCTCCAACCTTCCTCTCTCGGGCAACCCCAGTATTTCGGCCGGTGTCTCAGAGGCCATGCGAACCGCGTTCTCCAGCGGGACGCCCAGGAACTCGCTGGCGTTGCGCACGGCGGCGTCCAGGGTTAACGCGCTCCCGGCCAGCGTGCCGTCGGAGAGCCGGACGAAGCCGCTGCTGAGGCGAACTTTGCGCCCGCTGAGCTCGTACACGCCGTCTTCCATGCCGGCGGCTTCCATGGCGTCGGTTACCAGCGCGAGGCCTTCGGGACCTTTCTCCCGGTAGGCCAGTTGGAGGGCTCCGGGGTGAACGTGCACCCCGTCAACGATGACGCCCGCCCGGAGCCGGTCGTCGGTCAGCACGGCCCCTACGGCCCCGGGCGCCCGGTGCCCGAAGGGGCTCATGGCGTTGTACAGGTGGGTGGCCGCGGAGAATCCCCGGTCGGGCGCGCGCAAGACCTCTTCGTAGGTTGCGTCGGTGTGCCCGATGCTGGACACGACCCCGTTTTCCTGCAGGATTCTGGCGGCTTTCTCCGCCCCGGGAAGCTCCGGGGCCACGGTCATCATCCTCACCTGTCCGGCCTCCAGAATCTCCTCGAGCAGGCCGGGATCCACGGTCCGGAGGTTGGCCGGGTCGTGCGCCCCCTTGCGGGCCGGCGCGAGAAACGGCCCTTCGAGGTGGGCGCCCAGAATCTGCGCGCCGTATACCGGAGCGGCGCCCTCCAGCCGCCCTAGAAAGTCCCGGTACCGGCCAACGGGCCAGGATATGGCCGTGGGCAGGAACGAGGTCGTCCCGGTAGAGGGTAGTTTGGCGGCCAATGTCCCGAGCCCGTCCTCGTCCGCCCCGACGTCTACGCCGAAGGAACCGTTGATCTGGAGGTCAATAAACCCCGGACACATTACCCCGGAAACTTTCCGGTGCTCGCGGGGGAGGTCCCCGTCGCGGGGTTCCCGTAAAACCTCCGTGATAACGCCCCCCCGAATAACCACGCCCACCCGGCGCCGGACCCCACCAGGGATAATCGCTTCTCCAACCAAGACCCTCCGCCGGCCCACTATCGCCAACCCCCGACGCAGGTTGGCGAACCGCCTCCTCTTTGTCTACCCCGGATCACGCAGTCCTTCCTCCATTTGGACTAGGCATCATGTTGACTATACCAGTACCGTACCAGCAACTGATTTTTCGCGCAAGGGGGCAAGAGGCCTTTCTGAGGATTTATTAGCGGTGGAGAATGGCTGTAACGCGGTAGCGGTCGCCCCGGTAGACGCTCTTGACGTACTCGAAGGGGCGGTCTTCTTCGTCGAAGGTCACGCGTTCGACGAGCAGGGCGGCGTTGCCGGCGGGCACCTGGAGGGGCGTTGCTTCGGTTTCGCTTACCAGGGTTGCCTCGTAGCTCTGCTCCGCCCGGGTAATGGCGACGCCCTGTTTGGTGAGTTCCTGGTAGAGGGAGGATCTTTCGAGGTCCGCCTTCAAGATGTCCCCGGCGATCTCGTAGACGAGGTAGCTGGTCTCCAGGGCCATCGGCTCGCCGTCCGCGTTCCGAACCCTCCGCAGCCGGACCGTCTTTTCACCGGGCTCCACCTGCAGCATCCGGGCCACCGCGGGACCCGCGCCCTCTACCTCGATCTCCAGGACCTTGCTGGAGGCTTCCATGCCCCGTTCCTGCATGTCCTGGGTAAAGCTCGTCAACCGCGTGGTTTCGTGGCGGAGTTTCTTTCCGGCAACGAACGTGCCTCTGCCCTGTTCCCGGTAGAGAATTCCCTCGTTGACCAGATCCGTGACGGCCTGCCGGGCGGTCATGCGGCTGACCCCGTACCTCTCGCACAGCTCCCTCTCCGAGGGGATCATATGCCCCTCGCCGAGCTGTCGGTCCTCGATCATGGCCCGGATGCTCTCTTTGAGCCGGTAGTACTTGGGTACGGGAACATCCTCTGGAACCCTCGGCTGAGCCACCACGCTCCTCCCTTAAACGTTTGGTGTGAATTATCTGTACGAGATTTGAGCGGAAGGTGTCCACGCTCTAAAGTCGGCTTGCTGACCGATCCCGAAGGGAAAGGAACCGACTCCTCATGCTCGACGTGGACACCTTCCTCACCGCACTTTA
>JBHJHC010000063.1:0-8506 GCA_050331175.1 Rubrobacteraceae bacterium
CTGCGGGGAGGGTCTGGAATAAGTGGCTCCAACACTTCCCACTGCTCGTTTGTGAGGTCCATGCTCTGATTCTCCCGCCGAAAGCGTACATGACAGAGCCACTATAACCTCCCTACTGCATTTATGAGATAGCCTCTAGTATCGTTGCGAGCACAGCTACTATCACTATAGAAACACCTATAAGCTTCATACGATAACTACCCCACCGCTAGCTCGTATCAAGACACATAATTCCAGATCAAGAGAAGATTGTCAAATACGGCACAAAAGATAAGAGGCAGATCGAACTGCTATCTCCTTTGAATCAAGTACCACCGTTTGAAACGCGCTGGGTTCAGAAGAGGCTAAGTTTGGACCATCGGTTCTCTCGAATCACCAAGAGCCCGCCAGAGCCACCTTTCATGGCGAGGTCTGTTATACACCTATTCGGGACGCCGTAGCCCATTTTACGGTACCTGCTGCATCGAGGCTTCCAACCCGGCAACTTACTCCGGGGAACCGCAGTACTATTACCAAAAGAGTAATATAAACTGTAGGAGAAACGCCAAGGTGGAGGAGAATGCCATGACTGACAGGCCGAGACCGGAGACCGAGAGGCCTTTGAGCGGTTCGTTGCTGAGATTCGATCTCGATGAGGAGGTCGCGCGGTTGCGGGCAGAGGAAGAGTGGCGAGGGGGACGGCGCAACGCCATCACCCTCAAGAAGGGAGAGGGGTTCAACATAGTTTTGCTGGTCATGAGGGCTGGCGACCGGCTGGAAGAGCACTCTGCTCCGGGCCCGATCAGCTTGCACGTTCGCGAGGGGCGTGTCCGGTTTACGGCGGTAGGCGAGGATGTCGAGGCTGGGACGGAAACCCTGATCTCCTGCGGCGCTGGTGTACTGCATACGGTAGAAGCTCTGGAAGATACAGTATGCCTGCTCAGCGTGGCGACAGGATGAGCGCCACACAGTTGGCGGATCTGATCAAGATCGCAGCGACCGCAGCCGACAACGAGGGTGCGCTCTGGACTCTTGAGGCGAGCGACGATCTGAACGCCAACCTGGTTAGCTTCCGGGCCGGCCGAGGAGTGGGAGAACACGCCAACACCGAGGTGGACGTGCTCCTCATAGGGATGGCGGGATCCGGGGTGATCTCAGTCAACGGTGTGGAGCACCAGGTGTACCCCGGAGTTCTGGTGCTCGTTCCAAACGGAGTCCGGCGCGCGATTCGCAGTAGCTCGGATGACTTCAGTTATCTCACCGTCCACCAGAGGCGAGGTCCACTGCGGCTCGGCACCGTTCGAAAAGTGGAAGAAGGATGAAACGACACCCGGATCTCAGGGAGTTCGCGGACGACCACTACCAGGGCATGGTCAACGCGCTCCGCCTGAACAGAACCGCTGCCGGAGAAAGGCTCGAACGAGGTGCCAACCCGGCTCATGGCGTACAAGCCTCACGGACCGGCCGAAAGTAGACCCCGGTTGAAGAACTCTCATTTGCGCCTTGTCCGGGCTCCGGAGACAGCGAGGGGGGTGGCCGGGAGGTGGGGCAGACACACGAAGGTTTAGGGTACGCACGGTTATCGGTACCGCCGATTCTGTGGGCAAAAGCGATGTGCCTGTTTCGCGCGCCGTTTGAGGGCCGTGTGGTAGAGATCTCCGCCGACGCTGCGCGCTATGCCGACGAGCCCGGCCTCATCTCCGCCGTCGAGGCTTTGCAGTACACCTTCAGTTCCGGAGCTTTTGAATGCCAGTAGGAGGACGGAGCCATCGCGGGTTACGGAGCCCAGGATGGCCGGCTCGGTGGGGCCGCTTCTGAGGAGATCCAGGACCTCTCCGACCCGGGGAACGGGAACGAGTACCCGGCCAGGAGCCGGTGGCGGCCGGTCGGGTACTACGGGGAAAAACCTGTTGTCCCAGATCCTGGCGGTTTCAGCAGCGTCGAGCAAGGTGCCCCGGCTCTTCTTTAGCGCCCGTTCGAGTTCATTTTCAACCGTCCCGCCGCTTGCCGGGTACGCACCGAAGGCCAAGTACTGTCCCCGAGATCGGATCGCTCGGGACATCGCCGGGTTCATAACGCCGAGGTGCCAGATGGGAACTTCTCGTTCCATCAAGAAGCTGGTGGCAAGCCTCAAAGCTTCCGCACCCGCAAACTCGGCGGCGAAGAGCCTGTCACCTCTGGACTTCCGCAACCGCAGCGCGGCCCGCACTATCACGCCGGTTGTCCCTAATGCTCCCACCACGAAGCCGAGCCTTTCGTCTTCGATGGTGCGCAGCCGCCCATCGGGCAGGATCACCTCGACTGAGGCGATGCTTTCCCGAAGCCAGCCGTAGGCGAATGAGCCTACCCCTACGCCGTCACGGGCAATCCAACCCCCGACCGTCGCGCGGGGTGCGCTCGTCGGGTACATGGGGAGCGCCCGGTGTGAGGAGCGGAGTTTTTCCTCGAGGTCGAGCCAGAGAACCCCCGGTTCTACCTCGACCCGGCTGCGTTCGTCGTCCGGGAAACGGATGGCGCGCATCATCTCGGTGCTTACCAGCACAGCGTTCTTCGTGGGTTCCGGGAGGTCCGGGTCCGTGCCCATGCCGGTCGGACGGAGCGTTACCGAGTACGCTACAGAGTATCTGCGAACGGTCTTGGCCAGAAAGCCGACGTCGCCGGCATCCACCGGCAACACCGTGGCCAGCGGCCCCGGATGCATCCTGTGTGGTTTGCAGCGGTTCCCAAAACGTCCTTCGAGCGTCTTCAGCAGTTCTTTGCGGGCCGTGTAGTTCATTTTGTCACCTCCGCGCCATGCCTTCATATCTTCTCCAGGTTGCCCGTTGTGTCCCGGTGAGGTCAGCATGGTGTAGCCCGGTAAGCAGCGAGGTTTCCCCGCCGGCGTTCTTTACATATTACGGTTCCTCTCTCCGCTTCCAGATCCGGCCAAAGCTTCCTACGCGAAGCGGCCGATAAGGAAAGCGCCCGCCACGAGTAGAATGAGGAGTACCAGAAACAGGATCACCGCAACCGGCACCAGCACCACCAACGCGGCCTTGCCCGTGGTAGTCACGTGTATCTCCCTTATGCCCACAACAGCCAGGTAGAGCCCGTAAAGTGCGACGAGACCCCCGATGAAGGGGATCCAGTTAACCAGGTTCGTTACCGAAACGTAGGCAGCCACCCGGAAGGTAGACTCGAAGCCTGAGTTGCTAGTCCCGACAAACGCCATCACCAGCAAGTGCGCGATGGCGGCCAGCACGAACAGGCTCGCTACACCCCCGATAGGCGCGAAGATCACCGAGAGAACGAAGTCACCGAAGCCGTAGTTTTCCGCCTGGAACCTGACGCCCCCACCTGTCTGGTTGTCCCAGGCGAGCCTCAGAAGCCCGCCGAGTATGGTAGAGATCGTTATGCAGATAAGACCGAATACCAGGGGGCTCAGGTAGTTGCCGCGCCGGGGGATGTTGGAGAAAAAGTCCGCCGGTTGCACGACTACCCGACGCACCACATCCACGAAGCTACCCAACGGGTTCTGGAGATCGTAGTCGCCTCCGGAAGATGCTCCTGAAGCCGCTCGCACACCCATCTTGCTACTCCCTTCATCAGTTGTCTATTGGAAACACTAGCAAGGAGCCGGGAGATGGGACATCCTCCAAATTGATCATTTCTATGGGCAATTCTCGCCATCTCCGTTTCGGGTACGGGCAAATGATCAACCTTGATCAAGGAAATAGGCAAGGATGCTCAGGGCAAACTTGCTCTGGGCCGCTAGCTTTAGGTGTATACGAGCAAAGGAGATACACGATGAGCAATCCGAACCACCGGGGGTTAATAGTTGGAATCGTGGTGGCCGTAGTGTTCGGGCTCGCGATAGCAGCCGTGGTTGCGGGGTTGGTTATCGGGTTTGTCGTACGCGCGGTGAGCGAGGGGGAAGGCGACGTAGCTTTCCGTACCGAGCAGCCGGCGAGCATCGAGGAGCTACAAGACAGCTACGAGTTCGATTCGGGCGCGCTGGAGGTCAACCTGGCCAATGTAGAGTTCCCCGAGGGCACGACCGAGATTCGGGCTCGTGGAGATACTGGTGCCTTAACGGTGGTGGTGCCGCGAGGAGTGGCCGTGCGGGCGGATGCAGCGGTCGAGAACGGCGCGGTCAGCTTTTTCGACCGCACCTCGACCGGAGAAAGCATCGAGCAGGACTTCGAGGAAGAAGGATACGCCCAGGCCGACCGGCAGTTGTCGCTGGAGTTGTCCGTACAAACGGGCGTGATCAGCATCGTGCGTGAAGAGTAGCCCGCATTTCTATCCCGACTGGAGGTAAGGAGATTATGGGTACACCGGGTATTCGCAAATGGGTTGACCGCCATCCGGTCGTCTCATTTTTCGTACTCGCATACACCATTAGCTGGTTCGCCTTCGCCTTAATAATACTGGACTACCAGGGTGGCTTTGGGCAGCTACTCTTTATGATCGCCCAGTTCGGACCTGCCCTGGCCGCGCTCGTCGTGATCCTCTTGTCGGGTGCTTCACTCAAGAGTTGGGCCCGAGCAATAGTCCGCTGGCGGGTGGCGCCCTGGTGGTATGCGGTCGCCATCGGGCTGCCCGTATTGTTCATCGCCGTCGAGAGCATCGTCTTCAGCTCGCTGGGTAACCCCGTTGATCTGTCCCGGGTCCCGGGTGCGTTGGCCGGCTTCGTCCCGTCGCTGGTGTTTCTCACCCTGATCGCCGGTCTCGGGGAAGAGCCGGGCTGGCGGGGATTCGCATTACCGCGCCTGGAGACCCGCTTCGCCCCGGTAGTGGCTACCTTGATCCTGGGCCCCCTCTGGGCCTCCTGGCACCTGCCGCTGGTGCTCGTGGATCCCAGGTTCCCGCACGGCTACACCACGCTGGCACCACTGGTGCTCATGGCTGTACTTACGTTGATCGGCATAGCGCTCATGGCGTTTTTCTACACCTGGATCTACAACGCGACCCAGAGTGTACTGCTAGTCATGCTTTTGCACGGGAGCTTCAACACCGCCACCGGCGCGTTTCCAACGCCTTTCGCAGTTCTCCAGAGAGAAGTGTACGTGACGCTTCTGGTGGTACAAGACCTTACTTTGCTGCTCGCCGTCGTGGTCCTCGTTGTCGCTACTGCCGGCAGGCTCGGTTACGGTGTAGTCGCTAAGGAGGCACGCAGATGAAGAAGAGCAAGGCGCGCATCGCGCTCCTTGTCGCCGACGCGTTCGTGGGGCTTACGGCGGTCGGCGGGGGCATCGCGCTCGCGACCGGGTTGGAGGGTGACAGATTCCCGCCCGAGTATCTGGAGGGGACACCGTTTGGCAGCTACGTGGCGCCGGGCCTGATCCTGGCCGGCGCGGTCGGTGGAAGCGCGACCGTCGCCGCTATTGCCACGTTACGTAACAAGGAGATCGGCGGATCAACCTCGGTGGTGGCCGGTACGATCATGATGGGCTGGATCGCCGGGGAGGTTCTGGTCCTCAACCAGCCCTCATGGACGTGGACCGAAGTTTCTTACTTTGTCCTCGGACTGGTGATGGTCGTACTCGGGCTGGGAGTTCGCCGGAAAGGTTGGCGGTAATGAACTTCTACAAATATCTGAACCGCATCACCCGGATCGCGATCAAGGCGTAGGCCCAGCGCGAACTGCAACGCGAGATCCCTTGGACACCACTCCGCAAACCAGATGGCGCGATTTGATCATGAATTTGATCAACCTGTGTCAAGGCAGGACGCTGCTCCGGGCGTACGATGAGACCGGAGCGAAAAAGGAGGTGTCATGACGGATATCAGGACTTTTGTCGAAAGGTATCCGGTGGCAACCTACTTCGTTCTGGCGTTCGCCATATCGTGGGTCGGAATCCTTATCCTGGCCGGCCCCGGCGGGATCTCGGCCAACAGCGAGCCGTCCGAGGCGCTGGTGCCGCTCCTGTACCCGGCAATGCTCCTCGGCCCCGGCGTGGCAGGTGTCCTGTTGACCGGCCTCGTCTCTGGAAGGGCGGGCTTGCGCGACATCTTCGCCAGCCTGACGAGGTGGCGGGTGGGTGTCCGCTGGTACGCGGTCGCTCTCCTTACCACCCCACTCCTGGTGACGGTGGTTCTCCTTGGGCTCTCGCTAACCTCCCCGAGGTTTCTCCCCGGCATACTCACTACGGACAACCTGTTGCCGGTTCTGCTGGTCGGTATCGTGGCGGGGCTTATGGTCGGCATCTTCGAGGAGATAGGGTGGACGGGGTTCGCCGTTCCCAGGCTAAGGCTGCGCTACGGCGTCCTGGGTACGGGGATCATCGTAGGACTCGTGTGGGGAGCGTGGCACTTCCCTCTGTTCTTCTGGGGAAGCGGCACTACCTCGGGAGCGGTTCCACTGGTCCTCTTCCTCGCCGTACTCCTCTTCACCTGGCTGCCGGCTTTCAGGGTGATCATGGTGTGGGTCTACGACCGTACCGGGAGTCTGCCAGTGACGGTGCTCATGCACACCAGCCTCGTAGCCAGCACGCTGATCCTGCCTCCACTGACACTGACAGGAGTAGCCCTCGTGGCCTATGACATCGTATGGGCCGCCGTGCTGTGGGTCGTCATTGCAGCGGTTGCTGTGGCGAACGGCGGACACCTCTCGCGACAACCGTTCAGGAGGCGGGTAGCTTGAGAAGGAAACCAAGCGTCGGGGAGGAGCATGAGTCGTGAGCCTGGCGCGTTGGTTCTACCGTGGCGGGCGTCCCAATCTGGTGGCCCGCATCCTCAACCGGGGAGGGGCTGCAGCCTTCGCGCTCGGTATCGCTCCGAATTATCTGGTTACCCTGGAGGTGCCGGGCCGCAAGTCCGGCCGGATCATCAGCTTCCCGCTCGTCATGGCCGTCGTCGGGAACGAGCGCTACCTGGTGTCCATGCTCGGAGAGGAGGTTAACTGGGTGCGGAACGCCAAGGCCGCGGGAGGAGACGCCACCCTGCGTCACGGCCGCCGGGAGAACGTGCGCCTGGATGAGGTCGCGCCGGAACACCGGGCGGCCATACTGAAGGCTTACCTGCAGCGGGCGCCCGGTGCCAGGCCGCATCTGCCGGTAGACAAGGACGCGCCTCTCACCGAGTTCGAGGAGATAGCTGCCCGGTTTCCCGTGTTCCGGGTGGTACCGGGAACCGGCGACAGGCCCCGCTGGAGCCGGAGCCGTAGCCGGGACGAAGCAATAGTTTTCGGCGTGAAGCTGGTCCATTTAGTGATTTTTCTGGGCATAGCGGCCAGCATAGTACACGTCTTCTACGCCGGCGTAACAGGTCGCAGTTCCCGGTGGGCCGGGATCTCCCTCGCCGTCGCGCTGGGCGAGAGCGCAATCTTCGCGGGCAACGGCTGGCGCTGCCCGCTGACCAAGGTGGCGGAGGACTTCGGGGCCGAGAGCGGGCAGGTTACCGACATCTTCTTGCCCAAGTGGTTCGCGGACCGGATACCCCAGATCTTTTCGCCGCTCCTAGTGATCGGAATGGTCGCCCTGCTCTGGCGCCGCCTGCGAATGAGGAAGGAATCATGAAGTACAAGAGCGTCGTCGTAACCGCAAGAGGCGGACCGGAGGTTATCCGGATCGCCGAGAAAGACCTGCGCGCGCCATCCGCCGGAGAGGCACGGATCAAGGTCCTTGCCTCTCCAGTAGTCCAGGAGGACATCGCGATCCGGGCCGGCAACCGGCCTTTTCTGGCAAGAGTTCCGTTCACCCCCGGTTACAGCATCCTGGGCATCGTGGACGAGGTCGGTGAAGGCGTTGCAGGAGTCGCCGTGGGCGACCGCGTCGCGGCCCTTACGAACTACGGTGGGCACGCTGAGTACATCCTGTGGGAGGCGGAGAAGGTTGTGAAGGTTCCGACGACCCTGGACCCGGCGGAAGCCGTCGTGCTGATCCTGAACTACCTGGTCGCTTTCCAGGTGTTGCACCGGGTTGCTCGGGTAGAGCCGGGGGAGAAGGCGCTGATCATCGGCGCGAGTGGTGGGGTCGGAATCGCGTTCCTGCAGTTGGGAAAGGTGGCGGACATCAAGATGTACGGGCTGGCATCTTCCGGCAAACATAGCGTTCTGGCCGACTACGGCGCCACGCCGATCGACTACCAGGCAGAGAATTTCGTTGAGGTGATCCGGGACGCAGAGTCGGCCGGCCTCGATTACGTCTTCAACGGGATGGGCGAGGAATACTTCGGGCGCGGGTTGGCCGTGCTGCGCCGGGACGGCGTGTTGGTGGCCTACGGCGCCCCGCAGAGCTTTTCGCGCTTCTTGCTGCTCGTGGCGAAGCTCGCCTTCTACAACCTGTTGCCGAACGGCAAGAAGATCGAGGGCTACGGGACCCACCGGTTGGGAGTGGAGCTGTTCAAGGAGGACTGGAAAAGGCTCTTCGACCTGCTGGAGAAAGGCAAGATACAGCCGATCATCGTTAAACGCTTGGTGTGAGTTGTGGAGATTACCATCCCAGCAAGTCGGCGAAGGAAAGTCGAGGACGACCGAGTTGTCCGTTGAGCCAGATACAGAAGTTGTGCAACGCTACCCTCGCTGCCAAACGCGCCCTCACACCGT
>JBHJHC010000064.1:0-72913 GCA_050331175.1 Rubrobacteraceae bacterium
CCGTCACATCCGTCGTCCGGAAGTAGAACTGCGGCCGGTAATTGGAAAAGAACGGCGTGTGCCTGCCTCCCTCTTCCTTACTCAACACATACACCTCGGCCTTGAACTTCGTGTGCGGCGTGATCGTCGACGGCTTGGCCAACACCTGACCCCGCTCTATGTCGTCCCGCTTTACTCCCCGCAGCAACGCTCCTATGTTGTCCCCAGCCTGCGCACTGTCCATGCTCTTGTTGAACATCTCTACTCCCGTCACTACCGTCTTGCGCGTAGGACGGATACCTACTACCTCTACCTCATCGTTTATCTTGATCTCCCCGGCTTCTACCCTACCCGTAGCCACCGTGCCCCGGCCCTGGATCGTGAACACGTCCTCCACGGCCAACAGAAACGGCCGGTCTATAGCCCGCTCGGGCTCCGGAACGTAGTCGTCCACCGCCTCCATCAGCTCCATGATAGCCCCCTCGCCCTGCTCGCCCTCTTCGCCTTCTAGGGCCTGCAGCGCCGAGCCCGTGATCACCGGGATGTCGTCTCCGGGGAACTCGTACTCGGTCAATAGCTCCCGGACCTCCATCTCTACGAGCTCAAGGAGCTCCTCATCGTCTACCATGTCGGCCTTGTTCAAAAACACCACTATGTAGGGTACCCCTACCTGCCGGGCGAGCAGAATGTGCTCCCTGGTCTGGGGCATCGGGCCGTCGGCGGCGCTGACCACCAGGATAGCCCCGTCCATCTGGGCCGCACCGGTGATCATGTTCTTGACGTAGTCGGCGTGGCCGGGGCAGTCAACGTGGGCGTAGTGGCGGTTGTCGGTGGCGTACTCCTGGTGGGAGGTGGCGATGGTGATGCCGCGCTGACGCTCCTCGGGGGCGTTGTCTATCTGGTCGAAAGCGACGACGTGGTTAGCGGAGTCGTCGGGGACGTTCTTAGCCAGGACCTTGGTGATCGCGGCGGTGAGGGTGGTCTTGCCGTGGTCGACGTGTCCGATGGTGCCGACGTTCAGGTGTGGCTTGGTCCTCTCGTACCTTCCTTTGGACATCCTGGGGTTCCTTTCTCGCTACTATTTCACGCACAGCAGAGTAGCGGTGGCAGGACTCGAACCTGCGACACGCGGATTATGATTCCGCTGCTCTGACCGACTGAGCTACACCGCCACGTCTATGTTGTGAACCGGGTATTCCCGGTTCCAGAGCCCCCGAGCGGATTTGAACCGCTGACCCCCTCCTTACCATGGAGGTGCTCTACCACTGAGCTACAGGGGCATATTCGGTTATGGGGGCGGGAGGATTCGAACCTCCGTAGGCGAAGCCGGCAGATTTACAGTCTGCTCCCTTTGGCCGCTCGGGCACACCCCCGGCCGCGACCGGGACTTCCGCCCCGAAACGCCCGATTATGGTAACAAACAGCTACAACTTTTCAACGGAACCGGAGCGGAGCCCGGGAAGGGATTCGAACCCCCGACCGGCCGCTTACAAGGCGGCTGCTCTACCTCTGAGCTACCCGGGCCCGAAAACGTATCGGCCCGGTGAGTATAACCTAGCCGCGGATCACCAGCTCGCCTGTTCCTCTCCTCGTTTGAGGCAGGCCTGGCCGGCAGTTAGACTGGAGTTCGCGGAGCCACAAACAAGCCGAAGGGACGGGTCCTTGCCAAACAAAGAGAACGAACGCGTCATCCGGCGCGTTTTCGACGAGCTTCTCAACGGCGGCAACGCCGACGTCGCGGAAGAGCTGATCTCTCCCGATTACGTCGAGCATTCTCCTCTTTCAGACCAGGCAACGGGGGTGGATGGCCTGAAAGAACGTGTATCCATGTTGCGGAGCGCATTCCCGGACTTTCACTACGACCTCGAAGACCTGATCTCCGGAGAGGACAAGGCGGTTAGCCGGTGGACGATGCACGGGACCCATGAAGGAGAGTTTATGGGCCTCGAACCCACGGGGCGACGAATAGAGGTTTCGGGCATCGACATCTATCGGATCTCCGGTGGCAAAGTGGCGGAGCACTGGCACGAGATGGATACGTTGCGCATGATGCAGCAGCTGGGCGCTATTCCCAACCCCTCGGAATAAGCCGAACGCCTACGAAGGTCCCCGGATCTCCCCGATAGCCGGAATACCCCCGGTTCCGGTGGCCAAAATCACCGAACGCCTCGTGGCCTCGGCAACGATATCGGCCGCCCAAGTTCCCACCATCGAGGGCTCGGCCTCTACTTCCCCGGAGGCCAACGCGAAGACCGAGTCACCGTCGAACATGGTGTGAATAGGGTAGATGGAGCGTGCGAGACCGTCGTGGGCCATCATCGCTACCCGTTTGGCCTGCGCCTTGGTCAGCCGGGCGTTGGTTCCTACCACGGCCAGCGAGGTGTTCTCTATCGGGCGTGCCTCCGGCGGGTTCGACCGGAGGACTTCTTGCACGTCCAACCACCCGCCGTCCGCGCCGCGCGCGCCGTCCAGGACGCTCCTATCTTCGTTGACCACCTGCCCGAAAGCGTTGATCGATACTATGGCGCCGACTACCAGATCCCCGACGGTTATGGAGGCAGTCCCCACACCTGCCTTCGTTGCGCGTTCCAGGCCCGCAAACTTTCCTACCGTCGCCCCCAGGCCCGCACCTACGGAACCCTCCTCGAAGTCCACCCGCGCAGCCCCGGCCGCTCTTTGACCCATCTCGGGTGTTGGGTACGCGTAGGGCTCTCCTACCGGCAGATCGAACATCGCCGCCGCGCAGACTATGGGCACCCGGGCAATGTGCGTGTCGATGCCGACGCCCTCGTTCTTCAAGTGCTCCACTACTCCCTGGGCGGCGGCCAACCCGAAGGCGCTGCCACCGCAGAGGGTTACCGCGTGAACCCTGTTTACCAGACAGTCGGGATGCAGCGCGTCCGTTTCGCGGGTCGCCGGACCCCCGCCCCGAACGTCCGCCCCGCCGGTAAAGCCCTCTTCGCCACAAAGCACCACCGTACAGCCGGTGATGCCTTCCGGGTCCTGGGCGTGGCCCACCGTAAGGCCGGGAACATCCGTCAGCCGCCCTTTGTCCGACACGATTTCAGAGGTCATGCCGCTCCCCTTTCTCGACTATCAAGAGCCCCGCGCCAGCGTATGACCCGAATCTAGCACAATACGGATTCGGGCGCCCATCCCAGCCTCGCGCCCGGGTGTGAAACGCCCGATCTACCGGGCTCCCGGTCCCCGGCGCCGGATGTCCTCCAGCCTCGCGCGGATCTCGGGCGAGAGGTGGTCGCCGATGCTGAAGCGGTGACGGGTCTCGGGATGGCGGGTGAGGGCCGGTAGCTCGTCGAGCAGCTCACCGAATTCCCTGGGGGCCGCGCGAACGGCGCCGCGGGCGAGAGCCGTCCGCTGCAGGGCGAAGTCCGCCGTGTAGACGGTCCGTGGCCCCTCGATACCCTCTAGCAGCCGCTCGATCACGTCGTCAGCAGACTCGCCGAATGAGGTATATACCACTCTTAACGCGCCCCCGGCGAGCCGCACGTTTCTCTCCGGTTCCGGGCTCCGGTGGGCATCGAAGACGACCAGGATCTCGCGTCCCGTCCAGCCGGCGGCTTTTGCGGCGTCGTTTATCAGCAGATCCCGGGTCGCCTCGAAGTTGCCGGCGTTCCGGTAGCGGTCCAGCGCCCCGATAACGTTGTAGCCGTCCAGGATCAGGGTCATCCGCGTTGCCGCCGGGATTCGTAGGCCAGGACCGCCGCCGCCACCGAGACGTTCAGCGACGCTACGGAGCCGTGCATGGGGACCGAGACCGTCCCGTCGCACGCTTCGCGCACGAGCCGCCGCACCCCGCGCCCTTCGCTACCGAGCACCAGCCCGACCGGCCCGGCCAGGTCTACGTCCGTATACTCGCTTCCTCCGGCATCGGCGGCGTAAACCCACAAACCGGCCTTTTTCATACGCTCCACCGCCCGCCGCAGGTTCGTCTCCCGCGCCACCCGGACGTGCTCGCTCGCCCCGGCGCTCGCCTTGACCGCCGCGGCGGTGACGCCGACGGCTTTGTCTTTCGGGATCACCACGCCGCTCGCCCCGGCCCCGTCGGCTATCCGCAACACCGCCCCCAGGTTCCGCGGGTCGGTAACGCTATCCAGGACGAGTACCAGAGGGTTTTCGGCAGCCAGGATCTCGTCCAGCCCCGAGTAGGGATACGGGCCCACCCGGGCCGCGACGCCCTGGTGCGAAGCACCCCGCGCCAGCTCTTCGACATGCTTCCTGGAAGCCTCTCTTAGCGAAACGCCCCGGTTGCGGGCTCCGGAGGAAACCTCGCCGCTCCCCGAGGCGTCGAGGACCTCCAATACTTCGCGGCGCCGGCTCCGCAATGCCTCTACTACGGGCCGGAGGCCGTAGATGACCTCCTGTTTCAAGTTACCTGCGGTTCAGGAGGGGGCCTTCAGGGGTATCCTCGACCGCCCAGCCTTCCGACGCCAATTCGTCCCGGAGGGCATCCGCCGAAGCCCAGTCCTTTTCCCGGCGCGCCAGCTCCCGGGCGGCGGTTTTCTCCAGGACCTCGGTGCCGGGATCCTCGTCGTAGCGGACCTTTACGCCCTGGATCTCTACGGCCCAGTCCTCTACCAGGTCGAACCCGAAGACGTCGAGTAGCTCTCGAAGAGCATCCTTCAAAGACGCGAACTCCGTGGCGGCTTCAGGGCGGGCGGAGATCTCCTGTCCGGCGCGGCGCGCGGCGTCGAAGACGGCGGCGAGGGCCTCCGGAGTATTGAAATCGTCCTGCATCGCCGCGTCGAAACTCTCGCGGAGCTCCGTCGCCAGTTGGGCCGACAGTTCCGAGGCGCTCGAAGAGGCCGAGATCTGCCGGTAGAAGCGCATCAAATGCTCGTAGGAGCGGCGCTTCTCCTCCAAGATCTCCTCCGAGTAATCTATGGGCTGGGAGTAATGGCTCTGCAACAGCCACATCCTCACGGCGTTGCGGCCGTGGCGTCCCACCACCTGCTTCACGTCCAGAACATTTCCCACGGATTTCGCCATCTTATCGTCGGCCAGCGTGACCATCCCGTGGTGCGCCCAGGCCCGGACGAACGTATGATCCGGGTGGGCCCCGGCGCTCTGGGCCAGCTCGTTCTCGTGGTGCGGGAAGCGCAGGTCGGTGCCGCCGCCGTGAATATCCGCCCCGTCCGGCAGGTGCTTCTCGACCATCGCCGAGCACTCTATATGCCAGCCCGGACGCCCCAGGCCCCACGGGCTCTCCCAGGATGGCTCTCCCGGCTTCGAAGCCTTCCAGAGCGTGAAGTCCAGCGGGCTCTTCTTATATCCGGTATCCGCTTTCTCGGAGTCGCGCATCTCCTCGGCGCGCTGGCGGGAGAGCGCACCGTATTCCGGGAAGCTCTCGACCGAGTAGTAGACGTCGCCGTTGGCTCCGCCCGGCGCGTAGGCGTGGCCGATCTCGATCAGGCTTTCGATCAAGGAGATCATCTCGGGTATGTGCTCGGTCGCCCGCGGTTCCACGTCCGGCAACCCGACGCCCATCAGCGCCAGCCGCTCGTGGAAGGAACCCGTGTAGCGTTCTACCACCTCTTTCCAGGAAACACCCTCTTCGTTGGCCTTCGCGATGATCTTGTCTTCTATGTCGGTTATGTTCTGGACGAAGGTAACGTCGTAGCCCCGGCTCTTGAGGTACCTCGCCACCACGTCCCAAAACAGCGGCGCGCGGGCGTTGCCGATGTGAACGTCGTTGTAGACCGTCGGGCCGCAGACGTAGAGGCCGATCCTGCCATCCCGCCCGACCTCGACCGGCCCGCCGCTCAAAGTGTCGTGTACCCGCACGCTCATAGGTGTAGTCTAGCCTCTCTGGCCGAAACTATCCGCCGTCGCGCCTCTTCCCCGCCGAGCACCGCGAAGATATACGCCATCTCCGGCCCCCGGTCACGCCCCGTGAGCGCGAGCCGCAACGGGTGGAGCAGGTCCCGAGTCTTTATTCCTTCTCTTCTCGCCCAGCCCCGCAACTCGCTGACGAACTCCCTTGCAGACTCCAGATCCTCGACGCTGGTTTCTTCGAGCAGTTCGCCGGTGTGCGCGAACACCCTTTCAGCGGACTCCGGCAACCTGCCGGCGAACCTCGCGGCATCGACGGGGCCGGTGATCTCCCGCAGCAGCCGCGGCGCCTCGGAGAGCAACCGCATTTCCTGCTGGACCGCCTCCACTGCGAGGTTCTCCCGGCCCTCCGGGAGCTGCTCTTCCAAAAAGGGTTCCAGACGCCACCGGAGCTCCTCCGGCGGCAACCCGCGGATGTGGTGGGCGTTTAGAGAAAGGAGCCGGTCCGGATCAAAGGTGGCGGGGCTGGCCCGGAGCCTCGAAGGATCCCACTCCGCCATCAACTCCGGCAGGCCGGTGAACGCCTCTTTTCCTTCGGAATGCGTCCAGCCGAGGAGCGCGAGATGGTTGACGATAGCCTCCGGCAGGTAACCCTGGCTCCTGTAAGCGGTGATGCTCTCGGTCCCGTGCCGTTTGGAGAGCTTCTTGCCGTCCGGCCCGAGGATGAGGCCGAGGTGGACGAAGTTCGGTTCCTCTGCGCCGAGCGCCCGGTAGAGCAGCACCTGGCGGGCGGTATTCGGAAGGTGCTCTTCGCCCCGGATGACGTGGTTGATCCCCATCTCCAGGTCATCCACGACGGCCGCGAAGTTGTATGAGGGGGTGCCGTCGGACTTGACGATCACGAAGTCGCCAACCCCCCCGAACGGGACCTCGCCCCGGAGCCCGTCCCGGAAGCTGCCCTGCCGGGCGGGAGGGCGCAGGTACAGTGCGCGGCGACCCTCTTCGTCCGCCGCCTCATAGACCAGGCCTTTCTCCGACAGTTCCGCGGCTGCTTTTCCGTAGGCTTCCCCGCGCTCGCTCTGGCGTATCGGCCCCTCGTCGAAAGAGAGGCCGAGCCAGGAGAGGTCTTCAATCTGCGCCTCCTCGAACTCGCGGCTACTGCGGCTGAGATCCGTATCCTCGACCCGGAAAACTATCTCACCCCCGTAGTGCCGGGCGAAGAGGTAGTTGAAGAGCGCGGTGCGGGCTCCTCCGGGATGGAGCATGCCCGTTGGGCTCGGCGCGAACCTTACCCGGACGCCGCTCAACGCTTCTCCAACAGGCACACGGCCTGGGCGGCTATTCCTTCTCCGCGGCCCGTGAAACCCAGCTTCTCGGAGGTGGTGCCCCGGACGCTTACTCGCGAGGCCTCGACGCCCAGAGCGCCGGCCATATTCTTTCGCATTTCCTCCCTGTAGTCCCGGATCTTCGGCCGCTCGCAGACCACGACCGCGTCCACGTTGGCGATTTCCCAGTCGTCCCGGATCAGGGCGCAGACGTTTTCCAGAAGCTCTACGGAGTTGGCGTCTTTGTGGCGCGGGTCGGTATCCGGGAAGTAGTGGCCGATATCCTCCAGGCCGGCCGCCCCGAGCAGGGCGTCCGTTATGGCGTGGGCCAGCACGTCGGCGTCAGAGTGGCCGGCGAGCCCCCTCTCGAAGGGGATCTCCACGCCGCCCATTACGAGCTTGCGTCCCGCCTCCGGGGTGGCGAAGGCGTGGACGTCCACCCCCAGACCAACCCTGAAGCTCAGCGCCGCTCCTCGCCGCGGGAAAGCAGGATCGCCTCGGCGAGCACGAGGTCTTCCGGAGAGGTGAGCTTTACGTTGGTCTTCTCTCCCGCCACGATGCCGACACGGCCACCGGCGCTCTCCACGAGCGAGGCATCGTCGGTGGCGGCGCGGAGGCGCTCTTCCGGGGCAGCGTAGATCTCGCGCAGCAGCCCCAGCCGGAAGGCCTGCGGTGTCTGGGTCGCGTGCAGCCTGTTCCGGTCGAGGGTTTCCTTTACCGAACCGTTCTCCGCGACCTTGATGGTGTCCGAAACGGGCACGGTCGGGATAACACCGTCCGGCTCCTCCCGCGCCGCTTCCACGACCCGCTCGATCAGCCGGGGCGTAACCAGACAGCGGGACCCGTCGTGGATCAGGACGATGGCCTCCTCGTCCTCCCCGCACAGCCGTAGCCCGCTGCGGGTCGAGAGGGAGCGGGTTTCGCCGGGTTCGGCGCAACCGCCAAACTTCCGGATGCCGGATTCCGAGACGAGCTGCCGGATTCTCTCCCCGTCACCCACGGTGTAGATGCGGGATATGCTGGGAGCGTCCTCGAAGGCCCTAAGCGTGTGGTGCAGAGCCGGCCGGCCCAGCAGGTCTATGAATTGCTTGGGACGGCCCATGCGGCTGCCGGTTCCGCCGGCGAGCACCAGGGCCACGGCGGCACCGGCGGGGGTTATGCCTCTTCTCCCCCGCCCGCGAGGGCTCCATCGACCAGCGTTTCAGCCTCCCGGGCGTTCGTTTCGCGGACCAGGGCGATCTCGGAGGCCAGGATCTGGCGGGCCTTCATGAGCATGTTCCGTTCGCCGGTGGAGAGCCCGTGGTCCTTACTGTAGGCGCTCAGATCCCGCACCACCTCTGCCACCTGCGTTATGTCACCCTCCCGCAACTTCTTCTGATTGTGCTTGAGCCGGTGGTTCCAGTTGGCGGGCATCTCCACCGCCCCGCTCCCCAGCACGGAGAGCGCCCCGGCCACGCCGGCCTCGTTGGCACAGTACCTCAACCCGGAGTCGCCGTTGGCCGGTATGCTCAGGGTGAGGCCGGTATCTTTGATGTAGATGACGTAGTAGCGCCGCTCCTCACCCAGCACGGTCTTCTCCTCGATCCCCGACACACACCCCGCTCCGTGGTTCGGGTACACGACGATATCTCCCTCGGCGAAGGCTTGTATTCCATTGTCCTTATCCAAAGTATCTTCTTTCCCGGCCATCGCTATAGGATCTCGCCCGTAGGTTCGAGGTTTTTCTGTCTTTCGAGGCCGCGCCGGATGGCCCGCGCCCGCGCCTGCCCTACCCCCTCCACGTCGTCGAGCTCGTCCTGGGAGGCGTCGAGCAATTCCTTTAGGGAACCGAACTCCTGGATCAGGCTATTGGCCACCTTGCGCGGCAACCGGGGGATACCCTCCAGCTGCCGGTGGCCCCGGGGCTTCAGGAAAAAGTCGTCGGACCGGCTTACGGACGAGTACCCGAGAAGCTGCGCCACCTCTACCGTGTCCGAAAGCACGTCGGAGTCGCATTCGTGCAGCCTCCTCAGGACCTCCCGCTCGTCTACGTCGTCCTCGACGTAGTCTTTCAAGAGCGCCAGGTACTGTTCGGGGACATTGCTGAACGCCTCTTCGAGTTGCATCCTCACCAGCCGGCCCTCCCGGCCCAGCTCCCGGACGTAAGCCTCGATCTCATCGGCGATGCGGACCGTGTACTCGAAGGTGCCGATGGCCCCTACTACTTCCCGCAGCGCCACCGATCCATCGTACTCGTGCATCGTCAGGAGCCGCGCCTCTTCCCGCAATCGCCGCGTGAACTTCTCCAACGTGGCCAGCGCCGAGTTGGCCTTCGAGAGCGCTACCCCGATATCTTCCAGGACGTGCGGCCCGTAGGGTCCCTCGTAAAGGCTCACGACCCGCCGGCGCTCGGAGACCGCCACCACGAGATCTCCCGTCTGCTGGGCGGTCCTGTGGGCCGCGATGTGGCGCATACCGGTCTCTTCCGAAACCAGCGAAGGGTCCGGGCTCAACTGGACGTTCGCGTAGTGAATGGTCGAGAGGTCCGGCGAAGCTACGATGGCGCCGTCCATCTTCGCCAGCTCGTAGAGCCGCATCGGCGCGAACTTCAGCTCCATCTTTATGCCGCCGGTGATGATCCCCAGGCGTTCGAGTTTCTGGGGGTTGGAGACGACCACGAGCGCGCCGTTGCTGGCCCGAATGATGTTGTCTATACCGTCCCGGAACTCCGTGCCGGGGGCTACGAGATCCAGGGCGTCAGCCAGCTCGGCCGGCAGGTTGCGCCGGGTGGTCACAGCAGCGCCACCGCCACGGCTTCTTCGAGGGTTTTTACTCCGACCAAGCTTTTTCCTTTGCTGTCTCGTCCTCCATCCGCCGAAACGTCGGATGCACCTTCAGGTTCTATTATACGCCCGAAGCCCATCTTCAGCAGTTCGCCCACCCTCCGCGAAGCTCCCGGCACGTACCGCAGGTCCCCCGTCAGCCCAACCTCCCCGAAACACGCGGTCCGGCCCCCAACGGGTTTATCCCGGAGCGCCGAGGTTACGGCCAGCGCGACCCCGAGGTCCGCCGCCCGCTCCTCGATCCGCACGCCCCCCGAGACGTTGACGTACACGTCCTGGCCCCCGAGTTCCAGCCCGACCCTCCGGGTCAGCACGGCGCACAGCATGTTCACCCTTCCGGCGTCCACCCCGTTGGCCACCCGGCGGGGAACCGAGAGCGGGGTCGGGGCGACGAGGCTCTCTATCTCGACCAGCATCGGCCGGGTGCCCTCCAGCAGGCACACCGTTACGACGCCCGGCGGCGGTTCGTTTTCCCGGTTGGAGAGAAAGAACGCCGACGGGTCTTCGACCTCCCGCATCCCGGCGCCCGTCATCTCGAACACCCCAACCTCGTTTGTCGAGCCAAAGCGGTTTTTCAACGCCCGGAGCACCCGAAACGCCTGGAAGCGGTCCCCCTCGAACTGGAGCACCGTGTCGACCATGTGCTCCAGTACCCGGGGACCGGCGATAGAGCCCTCCTTGGTCACGTGTCCCACCAGCAGGATCGCTATGCCCTCGCTCTTGGCGAGCCGCATGAGCCGGGCGGCACACTCCCGCACCTGCCCGACGCCGCCCGGCGCCCCGGAGAGCTCCGGCGAGAAGAGCGTCTGGATGGAGTCAACTACCACGACCGCCGGACGCTCTTCGAGTATCGTCGCCTCTATGACGTCCACGTCCGTCTCCGAGAGCACCGAGAACCCCGCGTCACCAACCCCCAGCCGCCGGGCGCTCATGGCGACCTGCCGGGGAGACTCCTCACCGGAGACCATCAAGCAAGCCTCACCGACGTGCCCCATGACCTGCAGCAACAACGTACTCTTGCCGATACCCGGCTCCCCGCCGACGAGCACCAGCGAGCCCGGTACCACCCCGCCGCCCAGAACCCGGTCCAGCTCCCCGACGCCGGTCGAGAAGCGGTTCTCGGTTCCGTCAGCCCGGACCTCGCCCAGCGTCAGGGTCTTGCCCGAAGCCTTCTTTGCCCTACCCGCCCGCTCTGCAAACCCGACGGCCTTCCTGGACTCCTGGACCTCCTCGACCATCGTGTTCCATTCTCCGCAATCCGGGCAACGCCCCAGCCACTTCGGAGAGGAGTTGCCGCAGTTGGAGCAAAAGTAAAGTGTTTTAGTAGCCATAGGCTAATTGTACGGGATGGTTTCGAAAGTGCCTCGAAAAGGCGCCCACACTGAACGTGGTCGTGCTTTGTATCTGGAGCTCTAGTCTATCTTCGGCGGACGAATAACGCTATAGCGGCGATCTGTACCGCGAGTAGCACCACCGCACCGGGAACGAATCCCCAGCCAAAGGTGAAACCACCTTGAAGCGTACCGATGCCGCTTCCCACGGCCCACGTTAGAGGCCACAGCACGAGCAGGTTCGCACCGACAGCCCGGAAGATGCTCGCATATAAGATGCCGAAGCCGACCAGAGTGAAGACAGCGAGAAGAGGAAAGGTTCCGAGGTGGTACGCACCAAAGCAGAGCGCGGCGAGAATAATACCGGGAAGGATACCGAACGCCCGCTCAAAGCGAAGCTGCAGCCAGCCGAAAACGAAGAACGGTTCCCACAATGTGAGGCCGTTAACCAAGAGATGCGGCGCGAGGTCAGCGCCCGGCACTTGCTCCGCCGTTCGGAATGCTCCTGGAAGTGATCCTGCCGCGAAGACGAACGAAATTACCAAAGAGAGCAGCCATCTGCGTTTCGTTATGCCGAGAGACTCTAAAGGCTCGCTTCTCACGACGAGCATATAGAAAGCGGGAAGTATGACACATACGATCCCTGTGCCAAGCACCGTAAAAACGAGGAAGACGACGAGTATATTCTCGGCATGAGTACCGAAGTAGTAAATAAACGAGAATAAAATCGCCGTCGCGAACGCCAGCGCGGTATCCGCGCCAGGCTCGAAGCGCGTTGAGAGGATTATTTGAATCCGCGACTCGGTAGATCCTGAATCTGCCAATAACTTACCTTCTCTATTTCATCCGGATGCGTTCTCTCTCGAAACGATATGCGCAGATGAGGATATTCCACAATCTACGGCAGTTGCAAGTCCTGTAAATCTCACAACCAGGCGAACCAGGCAATATAGAGTTCGGATTTACGCTTGGGTTGCTAAGATAATCTTTGGAGGTTCCGGCCGAGGCAGACGCGACAGCCATTGATACAAGTAGGCGCATCAGTGATGGTTGCGATCCCTTCGGGGATGCTAAAAGAGTTGGGACTCAAGGTCGGGCAGGAGGTTCTGCTAACATCGGAAGAAGACACAATCCGGGTAGAGTCGTCAATACCTCAACCATCACCCGCAGCGGTTGAGTTCGCGGCGCGGTTCACGAAGAAATACGAACAGGCTATGAGGAACTTGTCTCAACAATAGACCAACCTCGACCTGCGCAAAGATAAAGCCGGGACGCTCTCACGCCCCGGCTCTCGAAAGCTTCTTGGCTTGCCCTACTCGGCCTTGACGACCTCTTTCGGCTGGGAGACCAGGATGTCCACTATGGACTCGTCCTCGGCCACGTCCTCGGGGGCGGTTTCGTTGGCCTCGACGGTTACCTTCGAGCCCGTCGGGATGTCGCCCCGCAGGATCATCTCGCTCATCGGGTCCTCGATCATGCGCTGCAGGACGCGGCGCAGCGGGCGCGCCCCGTAGGCCGGATCGTAGCCCGCGTCGGAGAGCTTGTCGAGGGCGGCCTTGGTGAACTCTACGGTGACGTCGCGCTCGGCCATCTGCTGCCGCAGGCGCTTGACCTGGACCTCGATGATCTGGCGCATGTCCTCCCGCTCCAGCTTGTGGAAGACGATGGTCTCGTCGATCCGGTTGAGAAGCTCGGGGCGGAAGATCTTGCGCAGCTCGCCCTGGACCCGGGCCTTCATCTCCTTGTAGGAGAGGCCCTCCTCGTCCGTGCCGAAGCCGAGCGATTTGGTCTTGTTGATGGTCTGGGCCCCGACGTTCGAGGTCATGATCAGGATCACGTTCTTGAAGTTGACCTGCCGGCCCTGGGCGTCCGTTAGCTGCCCGTCCTCCAGGATCTGGAGCAGGATGTTGAAGACGTCCGGGTGGGCCTTCTCGATCTCGTCGAAGAGCACCACGCTGTAGGGCTTGCGCCGCACCTGCTCGGTAAGCTGCCCGCCCTCGTCGTAGCCGACGTAGCCCGGAGGCGAACCGACGAGCCGCGACACCGTGTGGCGTTCCATGTACTCGGACATGTCGAGCCGGATCATGGACTCCTGGTCGCCAAAGAGGTACTCGGCGAGCGTCCGGGCCAGCTCGGTCTTGCCGACGCCGGTCGGCCCGAGGAACACGAACGAGCCACTCGGACGGTTCGGATCCTGGATGCCGGCGGAGGTGCGGCGGATAGACCGGGAAACGGCCTTTATGGCCTGATCCTGGCCGACGACCCGGCCGTGCAAGGAGTCTTCCATCTTCAGGAGCCGCTCGGACTCTTCCTCGGTCATCTTCTTGACCGGGATGCCGGTCCACATGGAAACGATCTCGGCGATCTCGTTCTCCCCGATGGAGACCCGGTCTTCGCCATCCTCACCTTCGCGCCAGCTCTTCTCGATCTCCCGCCGCTGGAGGGCCAGCTTCTTCTCGTCGTCCCTCAAACGGGCAGCCTTCTCGAACTCCTGGCCGTCGATGGCGGACTCTTTCTCCGCCCGGACCTCCGCGAGCTCGTCGTCCACCTCCTTGAAGTACGGTGGCGACGACATGGTCTTTATCCGCATCTTGGAAGCGGCTTCGTCGACGAGGTCGATAGCCTTATCCGGCAAAAAGCGGTCCGCAATATACCGGTCGCCGAGCTCCGAGGCAGCCTTGAGGGCCTCGTCGGTAATCTTCAGGTTGTGGTGGGCCTCGTACTTGTCGCGCAGGCCCTTGAGGATCAGCTCCGTGTCCTCGACGGACGGCTCGTCCCCCTGGATCGTCTGGAAGCGGCGTTCGAGAGCCTTGTCCTTCTCGACGTACTTGCGGTACTCGTCTATCGTGGTAGCCCCGATCACCTGGATCTCACCGCGCGCCAGCGCCGGCTTCAAGATAGAGGCGGCGTCGATGGCACCCTCGGCGGCACCCGCCCCGACGAGGTTGTGGATCTCGTCGATAAACAGGATGATGTCGCCGTGGTCGGTGATCTCTTTCATGATCTTCTTGAGGCGCTCCTCGAACTCGCCCCGGTACTTGGATCCCGCTACCAACGCCCCGAGGTCCAGCGTGTAGACCTCTTTACCACCGAGCAGATCCGGGACCCGCTCTTCGGCGATCTCCTCTGCCAGGCCCTCGACGATGGCTGTCTTGCCGACGCCCGGCTCCCCGATAATTACCGGGTTGTTCTTTGTGCGCCGCACGAGGATCTGCATGATCCGCTCGATCTCCTCGCTGCGGCCGATCACCGGGTCGAGCTGGTCGTCCTCGGCAAAGGCCGTCAGGTTGCGGCCGTACTGGTCGAGCTGACGGGTCTTGGGCCGCTTGGCCTCTGTCCCTCCACCTCCACCGCGGGACGAACTTCCCTCGCCGCTACCGCCTCCGCCCCGGCCCCGGCCGGAACGGCCGCCGCCGAGCATCCGCACGACCTCGCGGCGAACCTTGTCCGGATCCACGTCCAGGTTCGAGAGAACCCTCGCGGCCACCCCCTCGGATTCGCGAACGAGCCCGAGCAGGATGTGCTCGGTGCCGATGTAGTTGTGCCCGAGCTGCAACGCCTCTCTCAGCGCGAGCTCCAATACTTTCTTGGAGCGCGGGGTAAACGGCGCCTGGCCCCCGCTCCCTTCTTCTCCGTAGCCGACGATGCTCTCGACCTGTTCTCGCACCTCGTCGAGCGTAACGTTGAGCGAGGCCAGGGCGCGGGCGGCGACGCCCTCGTCCTCTCTCAGCAACCCGAGCAAGAGATGCTCGGTGCCGATGTAATTGTGGTTGAAGTGGCGGGCCTCCTCCTGGGCGAGAACCACCACCTTGCGGGCCCGTTCGGTAAACCTTTCAAACATTTGCTAAAGCCTCCCCTGCTTCGAGGGTCCTTCACGACGTTGGGGAACAGTGGCTGTGATTATTATACGCTGCTTAAATAGTACTGGATCATACAATTCTGAATCCTGCTTCCCGAAAAACAATAAAATCTCTTTCTGGCGCCTGACTAAAGTATACAAAGGTTTTGCCGAAAGTGGTTCTGGAGTACCGTTTTACGCTCAGGGCGCCAAGCCGATGCTCCGCACACTCCTTTGCACACCCTCAAGGTGCCTCTGTAAGCGTTTAGTCTATCCGCGTCCGTCGTGAACGGGGTGTTCTGTATCACAGGGCGAGAACCTCTCCTGGACCAGTTCGGTCGGGAGCCCGGCAATGAACGGGCCGGCTTTGGGGCCGTGCTTGGCGCCCAGCAGAACCGCGTAGATCGCCGCGAATGCTTTACGAGGCTTTACCCCGCTTTCGACGGCCGTGGAGTACAGGAGGTCCTGCACCTCATCCCCGCCGAGCGCCGGGTCCAGCTTCCCGGCAACCGTGCGGAGGTACTCGCGTTGTCCCTCATCGAGCTTGCCCGCCGCCTCTTCGGCCTCCTCCGGCTCCAGGATCCGCAGCCGGAGGGACTCCGGCGCCCACTCTTCGGCCCAGTTGCGGGCGTGGCGTAGTTTCTCCTCGAGGTCCGGGGCCTCCGCGGCCGCTTCGTAGCCACCCCGGCGGAGCATGCCGGCGGCGATCGCCGGGTCCGTAGAGGTCTGCGCCACGGTAACGAGATGATTAAACGGGACCGTTCCAACTCCGGCAGCAGCCAGATACTCCTCGATAAAACGCGGGAAACCTTCGGTCAGATCGAGGTCGAGGGCGCGGGCCGGATCCCGGCCGAGGACCAGCGACCGCAGGGCGTCCGGCGGCATTATTTTGAGCAAGTCCTGGGGCAGGAGCACGATACCTTTGGAGCTGCTCATGGCACCCTGGCCCTTTAGCTGGATCCACTCGTACTCGTAGCGGCCCGGTACCGGATAATCGAAGACCTCCCGGGCCATCCGGTCCGCCGTGTCCGTCGAGCCCCCGCGGCTCGTGTGGTCCTTACCGAAAGGCTCGAACGTAACCCCGAGCGCCTTCCAGCGGGCGGCGAGCTCCACCCGCCAGCCGAGCTTGCCCTCACCCCGGGAATAATCCGCAACCTCCTCGTTTCCCTCCCGATCCACGAAGACGACCTCGCTCTCCTGCGGCCGGTGCTCCACCACGAGGTTCCCGGTGAGGTCGCCCGAAGCCGCCCGGGGCAGGTAGGGAGACCAGCTCTCGGGCATCTCCCGCCCGCTGGTCTCCTGGAGGATTTCCCGCAGCTCCCCGGTCCGCTCCAGAGCCTCCCGGGTTACCTCCGTGTAGACGCCGGCTTCGTAAACCTCGTGAGACCGCAGCACCTCGATATCCATATCCAGGTCGCGGAGCGTCTTCTCGAACGGGGCGAGGAAGTGCTCCGCGTAAGAAGCGTGGCCGCCGGCGGGATCCGGCACACGGGACAGGCTGTGGCCGAGATACTCTTTGTAGCTCTCCGGAATGCCGGGCGCGATCTTCCGCAGGGGATCTATGGTGTCGGCGTGAAAGATAAAGCGAACCTCTTCGCCGCGCGCCCTCAAGGCAGAGGCAACGGCCTCGGCGACGAGAACCTCACGGAAATTCCCTACATGGATGTTGCCGGATACGCTAATGCCGCTGACGACGACGTGAGGCCCGTTCCCCAGCATCTCAGCCACCTTCTTCGCCCAATCGGGTACGTGCGGGTAAGGGGTATGCGTGACGCTCATTCGGTGCTCCACATCAGGTTAGCCCCGGCAAGCCTGTGCTAGCTGGCGGCCTCGACGTTAACGATCTCGTACTCCGTCGTGCCGCGGGGCGTGGCGACCGAAACCTTCTCGCCGACCCGGCGCTTGAGAACCGCCCGGCCCACGGGAGATGCGTGAGATAGCTTGCCGCCCGGCGGGTCTGACTCGTTGGCGCCCACGATCTGGAAGGTCCGTTCTTCGCCTTTGTCGAGGAGCCGCAGGGTGACGCGGGTTCCCAGGTCAACAGAGTCCGAAGTCGCCTCCGAGGGATCCACGACCTTTGCGCTGCGGACCCGTCGCTGGAGCTCGCTAATGCGCCGTTCCAGGAGGTACTGCTCGTTCTTGGCGTCATCGTACTCAGAGTTCTCCGAGATGTCGCCGAACTCCCGAGCCTGCCGGATGCGGTCCGCGATCTCCCGCCGGCGAGTTTCCGTTAGATGTTCGAGTTCCGTCTGGAGCTTCTCGAGCCCTTCCGGGGTGATCAGCTCCTCGTTCTTCTCCGTCATAAGAGCGGTGAGTATACGTTTGGCATTATGGAGTGTCAACGATAAGTTGTGGCTTTTTTCTGGGCTTTTGTCCTAGCCTGGGGCGTTTAGGGCGTAGAGAACCTTCAAACCCTTTAGCGTGAGGTCGGGGTCGAGCTTCTCTATCTCCCGGCAGTGCCGCACGATAGCGGAAGCCGGGCCACCGGTCGCGATAACCCGGGGGCTTTCAGAAGAGCCTTCCGCCGACAACTCTTCTCTGAAGCGCCGGATCAGGGCGTCTATCGCCCCCGCGTACCCGTAGAGGAAACCGCTGCGGATCGAATCCGGGGTGTTGGTAGCTATGGCCTGGGTCTCTTTCTCTTCCAGGTCCACGCTGGAGAGCTTCGCCGCCCGGGAGATCATGGCGTCGAGGGAGACGTAGACCCCCGGCATGATCGCCCCTCCCCGATAAGCCCCGGCGCCGTCGACGGCGCAAACCGTCGTGGCGGTCCCGAAGTCCACGATAATGGCCGGAGTACCGTAGATCTCCTTGGCCGCGACGGCGTTGACGATACGGTCCGAACCTACGGCCTCGGGATCGTCGTAGAGGTTGGGCAAGCCGGTCTTCATCTCGCGGGTTACCGCATAGAACGGGACGTCGAGCAGGTCACCGAGCTCGCGGTACGAACGTCCCAGGGCCGGCACGTCGCTCGCGATGATGATCGCGCGCACGTCCGACAGGCGCATGTTCCGGAGGCTCTTTAACGAGGAGATGCTGGCCCCCAACTCGTCCGCGGTCCGGTGCGCCTCGGTGGTCATCCGCCAACGGGCCCTCAGATACTCCCCCTCGAACACCCCGAGCTTCGTCTGGGTGTTCCCTACGTTAACCGCCATCAACACCTGTGTTCCGCCCCCTTCAATTCACGAACACCATCCAGGTCGGCTCCTGCGAGAAGCTCGCCCACTACGCCGCGCCCGGGAATATACAGGCCCGGATCCAGATCCGCGAGCCCCCGCAGGTTGAACGCCCGCATGATTCCCCGGTGCGGCACCTCGAAATCCGGCTCCTCGACAACTTCTTCCCCGAAAAGGAGCACGTCTATATCTACCGTGCGGGGAGCCTTTTCACCTTTGTCTTCCCGTCCCAGGACCGCTTCGACCCCCTGGCAGTAACGCAGCAGCTCCAGTGCGGAAAACCCGCACTCCAGCTCCACCACGCAGTTCAGGTAGTCTGGCTGCGCATCCTCGACTTCGACGGGAGCCGTTTCGTAAGTTTTCGAGACCTCGACTATTCTCACGCCAGGCCCGCGGTCGAGAGCTTCCAGCGCCTGTTGCAGATAACCCGGCCTGTCGCCGAGGTTGCTGCCGAGGCTCAAAAAGACCCGCCTCCTGGAAGGTTCGCGAAGGTAACGGTTCATGATCGCAGAATAGCTTCCGCGACTTCCAACGCTTCTCGATTAGCCCGGACGTCGTGAACGCGGAAGAGCGTGGCGCCCCGTTCGTAGGCGAGCACGCTGGTCGCCAGCGTACCGGAGACCCGGTACCGGGCCTCTTCGACACCGGAGATCTTGCCGATAAAGCTCTTGCGCGAAGCGCCGACGAGTACCAGATAACCGAGCCGCCCGATGGCGTCGAGGTCGCTGAGGAGCAGAAGGTTATGCTGCAGCGTCTTGCCGAACCCGATGCCGGGATCGAGGATTACGTTCTCCGGCGCGACGCCGGCGGTCTCGGCGTGCGCGGCGCGTTCGGCCAGGAACTCGCGCACCTCCCGCACCACGTCCTCGTAGCGCGGTTCCTCCTGCATGGTTTCCGGAGCCCCCTGCATGTGCATCAAGACTACCGGACAACCGGCCTCCGCCACCACTTTTGCCATATCGGGGTCGCCCCGCAGCGCGGTTACGTCGTTGACGAGTGCGGCCCCGGCCTCGAGCGCGGCCCCGGCGGTCGCCGAGCGGTAGGTGTCCACGGAGATTACCGCGTCCGGCCGCTCCTCCAGGATCCGCCGGATAACGGGGATCACCCGGTCCAGCTCTTCTCCGGGCGATACGGGTTCGGAGCCGGGGCGGGTCGATTCTCCTCCGACGTCCAGGATGTGCGCCCCCTCGTCCAACATGGCCGCGGCGCGGCGCGCGGCAGCCTCCGGGTCCGGGTGGTCTCCACCGTCGGAGAAGGAATCGGGGGTAACGTTCAAGATACCCACCAGGACCGGGCCGGGACCCAGAGTCCGGTCCCCGACCCTGATCCTGCGGATCTGCGCCTGTTCGGTCACTTACTCCTGGTGGCCGTTACGATGCGGCTCGCCCAGGTGAACCTTATCTACGGCGTACTCCTCGACCAGACGCCGCAGGTGCTCGGAGTCCACGGTCTCGTAGTCGATCAAGTCCTTGGAGAGCTTGATGAGCAGATCCCGGTTCCGGACCAGCAGGTCCTCGGCGGTGTCGTACGACTCGTCCACGATGCGCCGAATCTCCTTGTCGATCTGGAAAGCGATCTCGTCGGAGTAGTCCGGCTGGGCGTTGAAGTCCCGGCCCATGAAAACCTGCCCCTGGGCGTGTCCCAGCGCCAGCGGCCCGAGCTTGTCGCTCATCCCGTAGCGGGTGACCATCTGCCGCGCCGTCTGCGTGACGCGCTCCAGGTCGTTGGAGGCGCCGGTCGTGATCTCGTCGAACGTCACGCTCTCGGCGGCCCGGCCGCCGAGCATCATTGCCAGCTGCGACATGAGCTGGCCGCGGCTCATCATAAAGCGATCCTCCTCCGGCAGGCTCATCGTAACGCCCAGAGCCTGGCCGCGAGGGATTATGGTGATCTTGTGCACCGGATCCGCCTCCGGCAACAGCGCCCCGACGATGGCGTGTCCCGCCTCGTGGTAGGCCGTGATCTCCTTCTCCTTGTCGGAGATGATGCGCGTCTTGCGCTCGGGTCCGGCGATGACCCGGTCGATGGCCTCTTCCATCTCGGACATGTCGATCTGGTCCTTGTCGTGGCGGGCGGCGAGGAGCGCCGCCTCGTTGACCAGGTTGGCCAGGTCCGCGCCGGTAAAACCGGGCGTGCTGCGGGCCAGCGTCTCGGTGTTTATGTTGTCGCCCAGCGGCTTGCCCCGGGTGTGGACGTTCAGGATCTTCTCCCGGCCCGGAAGATCGGGCCTGTCCACCGTGATCTGGCGGTCGAACCGTCCCGGACGCAGGAGCGCCGGGTCGAGGATGTCCGGCCGGTTGGTGGCGGCGATCATGATGATGCCGCTCTTGGCGTCGAACCCGTCCATCTCGACGAGGAGCTGGTTCAGGGTCTGCTCCCGCTCGTCGTGGCCGCCGCCCATGCCGGCCCCGCGCTGGCGGCCGACCGCGTCGATCTCGTCCATGAAGATGATGCACGGCGAGTTCTGCTTGGCCTGCTCGAAGAGGTCCCTGACGCGGCTCGCGCCGACGCCGACGAACATCTCGACGAAGTCCGAACCGGAGATACTGAAGAACGGCACCCCGGCCTCACCGGCCACGGCCCGCGCCAGGAGCGTTTTACCCGTGCCGGGCGGCCCGACCAGCAGGGCGCCTTTCGGTATGCGGGCGCCGAGCTTCTGGAACTTCTGCGGGTTCTCGAGGAACTCCTTGATCTCGGTCAGCTCCTGGACCGCCTCCTGGGCGCCGGCCACGTCGGCGAAGGTGACCTTCGGAGAGTCCTTGCTCATGCGCTTGGCCTTGCTCTTGCCGAAGCTCATGACCCGGTTACCGCCGCCCTGCATCGAGCTCATGATGAACAAGAAGAGCAGGATGATCAGGAATATCGGGGCTATCGTACCGATCAAGGTCAGCCAGAAGCTGTTGCTCGGGGGTTCCGTGAGGAACGGTATGTTCGCCTCGTTGAAGGTTGCGGCGATGTCGTACTCGGTGGGATAGGAGAACTCGAACTCCTGTGGCCCACCGTTATCCCGCTTCAGAAGCCCGGTGACGGTCTGTTGCTCGTCTTCTACGGTGAGCTTTTGCTCCGGGTCTTCCGGCTTGAGGACGAACGCCTTGTCCTGCACGGCCTCCTGGAATTGCTGGGAGTTGAGTTCTCTAACATCCGGGTTGCCCGCGGAGAGAACCCTTACCAGGATCACCGCGAACACCATCAGAATGATAAAGTAAAGAAATCCTCCGCTCCTCAAAAGTCTGCCCAACTGTCTTTACCTCTCATAGGATATTTCTAGGAACACTGGGATTATACTACCTACGCTCCAAAGAACGGTGTCCCCGCTCACGGGGCGCCTGCACGCCCCCTGAAACGGGATTCTCAAGACCCGGCAAACACCTCGGGCTTGAGGATACAAACGTCGGGCAGGTTGCGGTAGGCTCCGGCGTAATCCAGCCCGTAGCCCACGACGAACTCGTCCGGCACCTCGAAGCCGAGGTATTTCACCTCCAGCTCCACCCTCCGGCGCTCGGGCTTGCTCAGAAAGGAACAGATCTCTAGCGACGCGGGATGCCGCTGGAGCAAGGCCCGGCGGAGGTAAGAGAGGGTAAGGCCGGTGTCTATTATGTCCTCGACGATCAAAACGTGCCTATCCGTTATGTTTTCGTCCAGATCTTTGAGGATGCGGACGACCCCGCTGCTGGTAGTGCCGGTTCCGTAAGAGCTGATATCCATGAAATCCAGCTCGCACGGCAGGTCGACTTTGCGCATGAGATCTCCGAGTACCACGACGGCCCCTCGCAGGATACCGACCAGAAGCGGATGTTCGCCTTTGTAATCGTTGGTAATGCGCTCCCCGATCTCGCGCACCTTCTCCTGGATATCTGAGGAGGGTATGAGCACTTCCTTTACGTCGGGCATCATGCTAGACATTTCCACGGCTTTTTCTTGCCTCCAATCTGAGCGTTTTTTCCGTTCCGCCGCTTACCTTGTGTTCCTCGCTGAGCTCTCCGCCAAAGACCCAGGCCACGGCACCGCGCTCGTCCACGACCACCGGCACTCGGCCCCGGAGGTCCTTCGGCACCCCCCGGTCCATCAGGGCCCGGGACACCTTCTTGCTCCCGCCGAGACCCAGGGGACGAATACTATCGCCCTCCCGCATCGTCCGCACGAAGAACGGCCCCGCGCCGGCGTCCAGGTACGCCACCCCGGTGCGGGCCGCGTCCCGGGCGTCGAACTCCGCGTCTTCTTGAACCTCGATCTCCCACCCCCCAAAGGTGACGCTCCCGTTCCGCAAACCAACGACCCCGCACTCCGCTGCCTCAGCGACGTAGAACGCCAGCTCTCCACCCGGGCGGGCCGCAACCTTTACGCCGCCCGGAAGGTCGAGGGTCCGGGTCCCTTCTCCTCCTCCGAGCAACCCGAGCACCAACTCTACCAGCGTGTAATCCAACCCCGGCGCACCGGGCAGCAATCTGGAGTAAGCCTGCCGGACGGCGTAGCGCCGGAGGGCGTGGGGTAAAGCCCGTAGCTCGTCGAAGAACATGACGTGCTCTTGTGCCCGTTGGTGGACGACGTCCGCCGCCAGGTCTTCGAGCGCTTCCAGGTCTTCGCGCGCGAGGTAGGCGCCGCGGGCGATGTTCGTTCCGGCCCCGGGATAAAGTTCCTCGAGGATCGGCAGCACCTCCCGCCGCACCCGGTTGCGGGCGTAGGCCCCGGTAAGGTTGCTGCTGTCTACTCGGTATGGTTGCTCCAGGTGCTTCAGGTAAGCCAGAACATCTTCTCTGGAGTGCCGGATCAGGGGCCGCACCAGCCGTCCCCGGACGGGTGGGATCCCGGCCGCCCCCCGGAGCCCCGACCCGCGGGCCAGGTTTATGAGAACCGTCTCCGCCACGTCGTCGGCGGTGTGGCCGGTGGCGATTGCTTTCAATCCGCGCTCGCCGGCGACCTGCTCTGCGATCCGGTACCGTCCCGTTCGCGCCCGCTCCTGAGAATTGGAGCCTTTCTCCAGGTCGAGATGGTGCACCTCACAAACGACCCCCAGATCTTCACAAAGCCCGCGCACGAACCCGGCATCCGCGAGGGATTCCCGGCCCCGCATCCCGTGCTCCACGTGCAGGGCCCCGGGTTCGGCCCCGATCTCACCGAGCACCCGTAGTAGTGCCACCGAGTCCGGGCCGCCCGAAACCAGGACCAGTGGACGGGAGAGATCCATACCGTACTTGCGCGCCGTCTCCAGCACCATTTCACGGAAGCGATCCGGGCTCATGAAAGAGAGTTTAGTCGAACAGCGAAGGAGTTTGCCCGAAAAACTCTGGCTCCGGGTGTTTACTCCTGCGGATAACGTAGGGCATAATGGCACCAGTTGATGCGAGGCCAGCTTCTGTACGAAGAGCGTTGGAAGCCTGGTTTTTCGGAGGGGGCGACATAACAAGTCTTAGACTACAAGTAGTTCTGGCGGGGGTTTTGGGCTCGTTGTTGGCGGCGGTCCTGCTCGTACCGGATGCGGCGGGCAACGTCCAGGAAAACGTAGACCAGGGTGCGGGGGTTGCGCCCCACGTGGCCGGTGAACTGCTAGTTTCTTACGAGGCCGGGATTAACACTCCAGCAGCAGAGCGGGTGCCGGAAGCGGTAGAGGGTGAAGTGGAAGAGGAGATCCCAACGCTCGACACCCAGGTCGTCGAGTTTCCCGAAGTAAAGGGAAACCCCGCCGAGAATCAGCGGGAAAGGATTCTGCGGCAGAAAAAGGAAGCGCTGGAGGAGAATCCTGCGGTAGAGTCCGCAAGCTACAACTACATCTACGAGGCCGCCTACACCCCGAACGACCGCGGGTTCGGCGGCCAGTACGGACTCAGGAAGATCCAGGCTCCCCTCGCGTGGAACAAGGTCCGGGGCAGGGGTATCGACATCGCCGTAGTCGACACCGGCATTTCCAACGCCCACCCCGACCTGCGGCGGAAGATCTCCGGCCAGGCCAACTGCACGAACGAGCCGGCGGGTGTCCCGGGTTGTGCGGGTGGCCCCGGAACCGCCGAGGACGACAACGGCCACGGCACGCAGGTGGCCGGGGTAGCAGCCGCGGTCACGGGCAACCGGCTTGGCATCGCGGGAGCATGCCCCGAATGCAGGCTCCTGGTCGCGAAGTCTCTGGATGCCAACAACACGGGCACGGCTGACGATATAGCCCAGGGTATCGCCTGGGCCACGCAGAACGGGGCGGAGGTAACCAACCTTTCTCTGGGCAGCCCGGACGCGGACTCGCCGGTCGTGGAGGATGCCATAGACCAGGCCCGCCGGAAAGGCGTGGTCGTCTTGGCGGCGGCGGGCAACTATGGGACCGGTTTCGGCGAGGTATATCCGGCGGCCTACGACAACGTGTTAGCCGTTGCCGCCACCAACCGCAGCAACCAGCGGGCCACCTTCTCCAGTACCGGCGCGTGGTTGGACGTGGCCGCCCCCGGCGAGGGCATTTCATCTACCAGCTACCCCACCGGCTACGGCAAGTACGACGGTACCAGCTACTCCACTGCTTACGTGGCGGGCGTAGCCGGGCTGCTCGCCGGCCAGGGCCGGGCCGCCGGCGGGATCCAGCGCAGAATAAACTCGACCGCCGGGGATCTAGGTCCCAGAGGCAAAGACAGGCTCTACGGCCGCGGCCTGGTAAACGCCGCGGCGGCGGCCGGCGTCCGAAACACCCGGCCCAGGATCCTGAACCCCCGCCCCAAACCCCGCTCGAAGACGAGAGACCGTACCCCAAAGATAACCGCCATCGTCCGGGACCGGGAAACAAACCTCAAGAAATCCGGGCTGACCCTGATCCTGGACAACAAAAAAAGAATCAACTTCAAATACAACGTAGCCCGCGACAGGCTCTCGTTCACTCCCAAGAGAAAGCTAGCCCCGGGTCGCCACCCGGTAGAGATCGTAGCCCGCGACGGCCAGGGGCTCAAGACGACGAAAAAATGGTCCTTCGTAGTTAGAAAGCCGAAAGCCAAGCCGCCCAAGCCTCGCGTCAAGAAGCCAGTGTCGATCATCCACCAGCCGAACTATCCCTTCAACGTCCTGCCCGACTGGCCCATCTACGACAAGTTCAAGAACTAAGCCCGGCGGAAAAGCCGGGCCGGTAGTAGCGGGGGTAGGATTTGAACCTACGACCTTCGGGTTATGAGCCCGACGAGCTACCAGACTGCTCCACCCCGCGTCGCAGCCAAAATTTTAACACCGCTGCAACGTTTGTAAAGGTCCCCGGGTACGTGCTACTTTAACCTCCGAGATGAACGGTTGGTTCTTGATCTTCATAGCTTTCGGGGCGTTACTCGCCCTGATCTCCGGCGTTGTCGCGCTGCGGGCCTGGCTCAGTTTCCGGCGCGTCCGCCTATCCTTTCAACGGCAACTCTCCGAGGACGTTGCCCAGCTTGCCGCCCGTACCGTCGAGCTGGAACAAAACGTCTCCGCGCTGGATGCCCGCGCCCAACAGCTTCCGGTCCAGATCTCCCGCCTGCAGGAGAACCTGACCACGCTACGTATCTTGACCCGGACCCTCGCGGTCTCGTTGACCCAGGCCCAACGGGTTCTCTCGTACTCGGGCCTCAAGACCTTCAGCGCCGCCCGGATAGCGGGCCTGATCCCAACCCGACCAAACAATCCGGGAGCCCGCAGAAACCCTCCGGAAACCGAGTAGAATCCCAGCGAAGCAAGAATACCCGGTGTTCTAGGACCATCACACCAGTATAATTGAACTATGGATGAGACCCACGTAAGAGAAGCTTCGCAGGATCCGGTATCTACAGAACCCTCCGGCGAGGAGTGCGAGATGTGTAGCTCGGAGATGTATGGGCTCCACTGTAAACTCGTCTGTCCCAACTGCGGCTACCGGCGCGACTGCTCGGATCCCTAACCCGCATCACAATTTCTTCCCGCACCTGACTTGACGCAAATCCGCTGTGCCTTGACCATGACGAGGATTGTACAGCCACTGGAAAGGCAAGGGAGCGAGCATGGAAGTAAAGGCAGCGGTAGCATTCGAAGCGGACGAACCCCTCAGCATCGAGACGGTGGACCTAGACGGCCCGAAAGAAGGCGAGGTGCTGGTCGAGATCCAGGCGACCGGCGTCTGCCACACGGACGAGTACACACTCTCGGGCGCCGATCCGGAAGGGCTTTTCCCCTCCGTACTCGGCCACGAGGGCGCGGGCGTCGTCGTGGAAGTCGGGCCGGGGGTCGGTAGCCTGGAGGCCGGGGACCACGTGATACCGCTCTACACCCCGGAGTGCCGGGAATGCGAGTATTGTTTGAACCCCAAAACCAACCTTTGCCAGGCGATCCGGGCGACCCAGGGCCAGGGCTTTATGCCCGACGGAACCAGCCGGCTATCCCTGAACGGCGACGCTTTGTATCATTACATGGGTACATCTACGTTTGCCACGCACACCGTTGTGCCGGAGATCGCGCTGGCGAAGATCCGGGAGGACGCCCCGTTCGACAAGGTCTGTTACATCGGCTGCGGCGTGACAACGGGCATCGGGGCGGTGATCAACACGGCGAAGGTCGAGCCCGGCTCGAACGTGGTGGTATTTGGGCTCGGGGGCATCGGGCTGAACGTCATCCAGGGCGCGAGGATGGTCGGGGCGGACAGGATCGTGGGCGTAGACATCAACCCGGCGAAGCGGGAGTTGGCCGAGAAGTTCGGCATGACCCACTTCGTCGACCCGCGGGAGGTAGAGGGCGACCTGGTTCCGTATCTGGTCGACCTGACGGACGGCGGCGCGGACTACAGCTTCGAGTGCATCGGCAACGTGGACGTCATGCGCCAGGCCCTCGAATGTGCCCACAAGGGCTGGGGCGAGTCGGTAATTATCGGGGTGGCGGGGTCTGGAGAGGAAATCTCCACCCGCCCGTTCCAGCTCGTTACGGGCCGGTCCTGGCGCGGGAGCGCTTTCGGCGGCGCGAGCGGCCGGACCGACGTGCCCAAGATCGTGGACTGGTACATGGAGGGCAAGATCGACATAGACCCTCTCATCACCCACACCATGCCCCTGGAAGACATAAACGAGGCCTTCGACCTGATGCACCGCGGGGAGTCCATCCGCAGCGTCGTCACGTTCTAGGGAGGCCCGAATGAACCCTGAACCAAGGACTAACGGTACCCACCGCTGCTTCGGCGGGACGGTCGGCTTCTACAGCCACGATTCGGCGGCAACCGGCACCGGCATGAACTTCGCCGTCTACGAGCCGCCACAGGCCGCGGACGGTCCGGTCCCGGTGCTCTACTATCTGGCCGGCCTTACCTGTACGGAGGAGACCTTCACGATCAAGGGCGGAGCCCAACGCCTGGCCGCCGAGCACGGCCTGATGCTCGTGGCCCCCGACACCAGCCCCCGCGGCGCGAACATCCCCGGCGAAGACGACGACTACGACTTCGGGACCGGCGCCGGCTTCTACCTCGACGCCACCGCCGAGCCCTGGTCAGAGAACTACAACATGTACACCTACGTCACGGCGGAACTGAGGAACCTGGTCCTGGAGCATTTTCCCGCCCGCGAGGATGCCCAGGGCGTCTTCGGACACTCGATGGGCGGCCACGGGGCGCTAACCCTGGCCCTCAAGAACCCGGACCTCTACAGGTCCGTCTCCGCCTTCGCCCCCGTCTGTGCCCCGACCCGCGTTCCCTGGGGAAAAAAGGCCTTCTCCAACTACCTCGGCCCGGACGAAGACTGGACGAAGTACGACGCCAGCGAGCTCGTGCGGGAGAAGTCCGACGACCGGCACATCCTCGTTGACCAGGGGCTGGAGGACGAGTTCCTGGGAGAGCAGCTCTCCCCGGACGTATTCGAGGAAGCCTGCAAGGAAGCCGGACAACCGCTGGAGCTGCGGCGTCACGAAGGCTACGACCACAGCTACTACTTTATCTCCACCTTCATGGGGGATCACATCCGTCACCACGCGGAGACCCTGAAAGGCTAGGGGTATTCGGGCGCTCTAAGCACCTTCGAGGGCGGCGAGCGCACGCTCGCACCAGCCCCGGACCTCGGCGTTGACCCCGATGGTGTCCCACTCTTCGGGCGGGTACCAACCGACTTTATCCTCTTCGAAAGCGGCTCCGATCTCGACGGGGCCTCGTGGGCGGGCGAAGTAGATCAGGTCTATATGCTCGTGTCCCGGCCCGATGTACTCCAACTGCACCCCCGCCGGCCGGTGAAGCTGCACCGGGTCTGAAATGTCTTCCCGCTTCTCCCCCCTCAGCTCTATTTCTACACCCGTCTCCTCCAGCACCTCGCGAACTGCCGCCTCATCCGGCAGCTCGCCCGGCTCGATGTGCCCGCCCGGCGGGAGCCACATCCCGAGCTTGCCGTGAAAGTGGAGCAGCACGCTACGGCCCAGGACCACGAAGACCGCCACGGTAAAATGCCTGCTACCCTGTCGAGGATCCATAGTGGAAAAGGGTACACCAGTGTGGTGGGTAGAATGTACTGTGGTCAAAGGACGATATCTTCTTGAGTTCTCTGTCTATCCTGGCTCTATTGCTGAGCGCCATGCATCCTCCTGCTCCAGCTTATGAATGGTAGGTGCCTTCAGGATACATCTTCGTACGGACAGACGGCAGGGTATGTCTCCAAGCCGGGGAGCCGCAGAGCGACCCGGTGACGAGCATCCGGTGCAACGGTTCTCTGCAGTCCCCGGGTATCATGTAGTTGTAGGCTCATGGGAAGGAGAGCGGCCATGGACTTCACGGGCACTTACGAGGTCGTATCGAGCCCGGACTTCGACTACGGTTACCTGAGCATGGACGTGCGGCCTTACGTTACCCTGCGGCAGACGGGCGGCCGGGTTACGGGGGAGTATCAGGTGGGGTTGCAGGCCGGGGGCGTATACGGGACTGTACCGGAAGGGGCGAACTTCTTCACGTTCAGCTTCGAAGGCAACGACGAGATGGACGAGGTGAACGGGATGGGCGAGGCGACGCTGAACGGGGACAGCCTGACGTTCGAACTGCGGTATCACTACGGCGACGAGTTCTCGTTCGACTGCGAGCGCCGGGGGTGATGTAGTCTATTCGATGCCTTCGAGGAGCGCCATGAGGTTGCGTTTCCGGCGGTGGGCGGCGCGGACCGATTCGAGGTAGGCGGCGAACTCCGGCTCGCGGCCGGTACGGCGCATCAGCTCCCGCACCTTGAGGATGAAGTCGCGCGCCTCGCGGTAAGACTCCTTGTTCTTCTGGTCTATGAGATCCTCGATGCGGTCCCGGTACACGGAGATGGCGTCTTCGGGGTGATCCCTCTCCCGCGCCGCGGCAAGCTCCAGCCAGAGGCCGGGCGAACAGCCGCCCTCGACAGCCTCGCGCCACGCCTCGTCGTAGTGGCGCTCCCAGAGCAGGATGCCGACCAGCGTCGAATTATCCGCGCGGAACCACCGGCTCTCCTTCAGCGCGGCGGTCTGCTCGCGCACGCGGTCGAGGGCCTTCTCGCGCCAGATGGCCCAGTCCTCCAGCCGTTCGGTGCAGGACTTCAGCTTTCGGTAGTTCGCGAGGTGGGGTCTCGTGGCGAACTCCTCCCACATGACCTCCATGGCCTCCTCCGGCCGGCCGCGCTCGCTATACTCCCGCGCGAGGAACTCCCGCAGCCGGGGATCGGGGTCGGGGAACTCCACCACCCCGCGCTCCGCCCACCCGAAAGCCTCGTCACGCCGGCCGGCCTGCCGGTAGAGCTCCGCGATCTCCAGGTACGTGTGGTCCCGCGAGAGATCTCGGCTCTTGACCGCCACCAGTTCGTCCACGTCCTCCGAGCGGCGCGCGAGCGTCTCCATCACGCGGGCGATGCGGGACCGCCGGCCGTAACCCTCCGGGTCCCTTTCGCCCGGACCGAGCCCGGAGACGCTCGACCACTCCTCCCCGGCGAGCCTCCGGTACTCCGCGAGGCCCCGCTCCCCGAGCACGCCGGCGTAGGTTTCGGACGCCCCGAAGAAGGTGTCGTAAGGGCCTCTCATCTCCCACTCGAATAGCCGGCGGGCGAGCGCCTCCGGCTCGGGCCTCGCCCGTTCGCAGGCCGCGAGGTGCAGATCCTCCAGGTCCCGCGCGACGTTGCTCACATGGCCGCCCGAGTCGTACTCCATCGCGCCCTCGGCCACCCCGAGTGCGTACTCCGCAAGACCCACAGCCTCATCCGCGAAACCTCTGTCAAGCAGCCCGGAGAGGGACTCTATAACCCCATCCACGCGCTGCGTGTACTCCCACCCGGAGCCGTAGTCCAGGAAACCTCCCGGGTCCAGCGCGTCCTCGATGACGTGGTTGAAGGCGGCAGTGTCGGGACCTCCCGGTTTTTCAGACGCGGCCCGCAGAAGAAGACGCTCGCGTAGAAGCTCGTCCTCCTCCGCCCGGTCCAGAAGGATCTCTACCAGAGCCTCTCTGCTTTGCCGCCCGAGGTACGCCCGCACCTCATCCGTCGTGGCGCCGACCGGCTCCGCCGCCGCGCCCGAACCTCTCGCCTGCCCGAGCCACGCCAGGCCGGCGGCCACACAATGCTTGCAGAACTCCCCGTCCGCCCCGAGAGGGCAGGTACACGAGTAGCGCAGTTCGTCTTCGGCAGCCTGAAGCTTGACGCGGTACTCGTACGTCCCGGCGACCCGCGCCGTGACGGTCCCATCGTGCTCGGCAAAAATGCGCGCCAGCCCATCCCGATCGTACTGCTCGCCGCGCTCGAAGTACCGCTCTCCCGCAAGCTCGACCAATGCCCCGCGGGTCAGGACTCCAGCCAGAGTCGCCACGAGATTCATCCCTCCGTTCTTCACGTTCCGTGGCGGTAAGGATATCTCAGGAGCGGTCAGATTTTGGTCGTTGATTCTTGGCTTTTTGGCTAACCTCCAACCTGCTTAGGATAATGTCGAAGAGCCGCTCCCGCTCTACCAGCTCCTCTTCTTCCGGCAGGTCGTTCGATGGATCGTCAACCAGCGAGGCGAACAGCACCGCCCGGCAGGCGGCGAGGGGCCGGCGCACCCACCATAGATGGAGAGTAGAGGGATGGCCGTGGCGGATGGACTTCTCGCGGGCGGACTCGGCGTTGATCTCGTCCAGCGGCAGCGCCACCTCTATGAGCTTCTTGCGGTAGGTCAAGTGGTCTCCTTGTTGTCTTCCAGGGTGTTCTGGAGGCGTTTGATCCAGTCGCGCGCATACGTGACTGCATTGATAGTCTTCTCTGCATTGTCCGGGCTAAGGGCGTAGTCACCGGCGTGGGCTACTGAGTGGCGCAGAGAGCCAACAGCCTCTAGTTCTTCCATCGCCACATCGTCAGCCGGGAAACACAGATTTTGAAGCAGAACGCGCTTATCAACGAACTCCGTTGCGGAGAGAATATCTATCGCCAGATTACGCCTCTGTAGATCCTTCCACTTGCCGTTGATTCCATCTCTTCTTTTTGGGATTAGATTGTTAAGCACCTTCTTCTCGCTAAGTTTCTTCGCCCGAAGCCACTCAGCCATCAATAGCTCAACATGGGTAATCAGCAGGAAAAGCGCCGGACGTACCGGGAGTTTTTGAAGGTCGGATAAGGTTACTATGCCGTTGAGTCTGCTTCCCTGGAGAACCAACCGGCACGGACGCTCTTTCGCGCCAGTGATATACGAAAGGATGCCGGCACTGGCGGCGATAACGAGGTCACCGCGCAGGTTGCACATCGCCTCTTTCACTGATCCTGTTGCGTCTTTCGCGTCGTACTCGGCCCTGTGCAGTAAACCCACGACCTCGCCGTTCTCCTTGACTGGCAGGTAGTCGAACTCGCGCAGATCCTCGCGCCCGACCACCTCTTCGAGGTCATCATCTACTTCGCAGCAGCAGGGATCAAACGTAGTTATTAAACCTACGCTCAGACCCTGTTCCAGAGAAGAAAGAACGCTATCGGCATCGTCCCCAAGAGGCATCGCGGCCCAATTGCTCATGTCGGCTTCCATGACATTTTGCGGAGATTCGCTGGTTTCATTCATCTCCTCCACCGATAGCAAAAGCAGGGACCACCGGAAGGTGGCCCCGCGTCCCGCCACCGAAGCAACGGGAGTGATCTGTCTACAATTGTAGACATTAGGTCTCGATTTTGCAGGATTACCAGATGAAAGTCTTGCTGGATGCCCTTCGCGCAGTATCTCAACTGGTCTCTCCTTCGGCGGATTCATCCTGTACCTCTACGTCTTGGAATCCGTAGCCGTGGGCTTCGAGGTCTTTCAAGATAGTCTCGTAGACCTCGCGGGCCTGTTGGATGGCGGCTTCGGCTTGTTCCTCCGTGGCGTCGGGCAGGTCGCCGGGGTAGCGGCCTCGTACTGCCCAGGCGGACAGTGAGCCGAGGCTCTCAGGAGTTTCCTTGAGCGTCCAACCGTCCGGCAGGAGGGTGCGCAAGAGGTCTAGATCATGGCGGAAAGGAAACTCTATCTGCAAGAAGATCAGGGCGGCCTTTATGGCTTTCTCCGCCGCCTGTTGGGCAATGAAGCATGACAGGCGCGGAGGAACGTCCTCTCTTTCGAGCAACGCCTCCGCGCCGCGCAGGTCGTCGTGGGCGAAGCGTAGCCAACGCCCGGTTTCCCGCAAACGTTCAGACTCGCTCATACAGAACCTTGCCCTCGCGCAGCGCGGGACGTAGCACGGTCCCCACGAGGTTGCCGCGACGTTCGATCTCATCGAGGTCCGTGACCACCACGTCCTTCGGCGCCGGCAGGTCGGCCAGGGCGCGCAGGATCTCGACCGTCAGATCGTGCTTGTCTTTCCTTTTCACCTCCGGGAACACCACGAGCAAGTCTATGTCGCTGTGGTAATTCGTCTCGCCGCGGGCGAGCGAACCGAAGAGGATGATCTTGAGCGGATCAAAACCCTCCACGATCCGCCCGACGGCCTCCGGCACACACTCATCGAGGGTCTTCCCATCGTAGAGAAAGAGTCCGGTCCTGTCTGTTCGCGGCTCTCCCACAAACCGCATTCTAGCTGAGCACTAGGACGGAGGCTCAGACAGGTTCAGGAGCTTCTTCAGGTCGTGGTTCACGCTGACCTCGGTGAAGCCAGGCTCTTTGTCGAAGGGGCTTCGGGGTTCGTGGCGAAGGTCGGCGCGGGAGCGGATGTCGCGCCTCCGGCCCCCGCGAGCATCCCCGCGGGGATGATGAGCGCGGCCCCGATGATATTCGGCGGCGCGGGGATGAGGTTCAGCTCGCGGTCCAACTCCTCCATCCGGCGCTCCAGCCGGCGCGCCAGGACGTCCCGACGGTGGGTAAAGTCGTTGATAGTGACCCGCACGTCCGGCCTGCGGGACACCTCATCCCAGAGTTCCCCGAGCCGGCGATCCCAGTAGCCGATCTCGTTCGTCAACCTCTCGCGCACCAGCCTACGCACCTTCTCGACCTGCACCTCTCGCTGCTGCTTCAACTCTTGCAGATGATCTCTGGCCAGCACCCCGGAGGCGTAGCCGTGGGCTTTCTCCGCCGCATCTTTCGGAAGTTCTCCGAGGTGGCGCAGTACAGTCTTCTCCTCTTCCCGGATTGGGCGGTAGTCCAGATGCGGGGCGAAACCCGCATTGTGGGTGGTCCCATCGGGCAACACCTCCACGAACTGCATCCCGCGCCCGGCGAGGCGGTTCTCGCCATTCTTACCCTTTCTACCATCACGGATGGTGTGCTCGAGAAGCGCGAGGACGCGAGGTTCGGTACCGGAGTCGGATTGGTCTACCAGCGGGACCCCCCGGACGAGGTTCTCGCCACAGCGTTCGAGTACGAGCTGCCCGGCGGCGTCCACGATCGGATGGCCGGGATAGAGAAACACCGCCGGAGGCTTCCCTTTGACGTTCTGCAAGGATTTCTCGAACGTCACACGCTCGTAGACGTTGTGTATCCCGCTGCTGCCGGAGAGACGCCGCGCCCGCTCGTAGATCATGTCCGGAACCTTGCCGAGCTTGAAGCGTCCCTTTTCTGGCTCGGTCGGCTTTCCGCCGAAGAGCCGCACCGCTTCGAGGAAGAACGAGGCGACGAAGTGTGGTTGCAGCCGGCGGGCAGCCGCCCGTTCCATCTCCTCTCGCATACTCCCGAGGACAGCCGGGTCCATCGCCTCGGGGGTTAGGGCTTGCCCTGCAACAAGCTCCTTCAGGCGCTCCTGTTCCATCAGAAAGTCGAGGTCGCCAGTAACCTTCTGACTCACCGTCCCGCGATTTCTTTCCCGGACGGCAGCCATGAGTAGCTCGCTCAGGGAGTGTTCCCGGAACATCTCTCCCAAGACATCGAACACCTTGCCGCCGAGGACCTTCCGGGCAGCCTCCAGTTTCTCTAGCAGACGGCGGTAAACCTGGCCCTCGCGGGTGTCCTCGGCGACGAGGTTCCACACGTGGCACTCTTCCGTCTGGCCGATCCGGTGTATACGCCCGAAGCGTTGCTCCAGACGGTTTGGGTTCCACGGCAGGTCGTAGTTGACCATCAGGGAGGCCCGCTGAAGGTTCACTCCTTCCCCGGCGGCGTCGGTGGCGAGGAGTAAGGTCGTGTTCGGGTCGTTCAAGAATTTCTCCTGGGCGTTCTTGCGCGCCTGGCGGTTCATGCCGCCCGTGATCTTCACGAGCCAGTCCTCACCCCGGAGCGCCGTGAGCCTCCGTTCCAGGTAATTGAGCGTATCTTTATGCTCCGTAAAGACGATGAGCTTCCGGGGTGCGGGCTCTCCATTCCCGGAGACACTCTCCCGTCCGATGCCGAGGTATTGGTCATTGAGCAGGTCGCTGAGCTGCACCCACTTGCGATCCCGGTGTCCGTTACGCAGCTTGCGGGCCTGCTCTTCGAGGGTTCTGAGGGTGGAAATCTCCGTCTCCAGTTCCCAGATCGTAGTCGCCGCCGTGGCGAGGTCGAGCACCTTCTCTTCGGTTTCCTCCACCTCGTCGGCCTCGTCGAACTCCTGAACCTCGCGCTCCGAAGCCCCGATTTCGTCCTCATAATCCTCGACCTTTGATACAAGATCTTCGAGAGAGGAGTCCTGTGCGACGCCCCCTTGCTTGCGAGCTTCCTTGAGTTTCTCTTCGAGCCGCTTCCGGCGCCGAACGAGTGAAAGGTGGATCGCCTCCGGCGAAGAAGCGAGTCTGCGCTGGAGAACGGTCAGAGCAAAGCCTACTGTACGCTTTCTGCCGTCTACCGCCTGCTCGGCCCGGTTGAACTGTGTCCTGACGTAATCCGTAACGTCCTCGTACAGCCGGTGCTCCTCCGGTGAGAGCTCGAACGGAACGGTATGGGCCACCCGGGGCGGGAACAGGTCGGAGCCGTCGAACTTCTTGAGGTCTTCCTTGATCATGCGCCGCATCACGTCGTCCGTATCCGCTTTCTTCGCCCGGCCACCACGGAAGTACAGCTCGAAACGGTCCGCGTCCAGCAGGCGCATGAAGAGCTGGAAGTCTTCCTCTTTTCCGTTGTGGGGCGTCGCCGTCATCAGCAAGAAGTTCCGCGTAATCCCGGAGAGCAACTCTCCGAGCTGGTAGCGTTTGGTCCGGTCAACCTCGCCGCCAGAAAAAGACGCGCTCATCTTGTGCGCCTCATCCGCCACGACCAGATCCCACTCGGTCTCTACCAATGTCTCCTTCACGGCCTCGTTGCGGGCGAGGTGGTCCAGGCGACAGATCACGAACGGCTCCTCGGAGAACGGATCGCCGGTCATAGAAGCCTCGATCTGCTCGCGGGCGATTATCTTGAACGGCAGTTTGAACTTGCCTTGCAGCTCGTCTTGCCACTGCTCGACCAGGCTACCAGGGCACACGATCAGACACCGTTCCAGGTCACCACGGGCTATAAGCTCCTTGATCAAGAGCCCCGCCATGATGGTCTTCCCAGCTCCAGGGTCGTCCGCCAGTAAGAAACGCAGCGGCTGGCGATTCAGCATCCGCTCGTAGACGGCGGAGATCTGGTGCGGATACGGATCCACGAGCGAGGTATGCACCGCAAGCAGCGGGTCGAAGAGGTACGCCGAGCCGATCCTCCGCGCCTCCGCTGCCAGCCGAAATTGAGCTCCGTCCCCGTCAAAGCGCCAACCGCTATCTTCCCGAACAACCTTCAGCTTTGGCTCGTTCGAACGGAAGAGCAACCTCTCACCAATGCCCCCGGAGGCATCCTTGAAGATCACCTCCACGGCGTCATTCCCATCCGACTCCACAAACTTCAGTGTGACTGCTCCGTCGGGTGAAACGCCCTCGACGAGCATCCCGCTCTTTAGTTCTTCGAGCCTCACGACTCCAAGCCATCTGCTGACGGAAGATGTAACCCGCAAGCGGACTTTGCACCAAAAGTCCCTCGACGGTACAAGTGGCTGAGAGAAAATTTCTCAAAACCCCAACATCTAGCGGCATGGTACGGGTTTTTGTGCAAAGCCCCGCAAGCGTACACCCACTTCTTGCGTGCCTCGTATGCAAACCGGCTCAAGGTTTCCCTCCTCACTTCAGTGAATCCTTTGTATTAAATTTAGCACGCTTTGCACCGCAGGATAAGCTCTATCAGAAAGAGACTCCGGTTTGCTGATTTCTCCACCACCATCGAAAATCGTCGAAGCTGTGCAGCGCCGTTGCATCTGCCGCCACTTGGACGAAGGCCAATGACAGTGTTTCCTGTTTACTTCACCTCTCATGTACCTCGAACATTCGACCAGCAATGAGACGGTAGGAAACTTGGTAAGGAGACGAAAACGAGCATGATATTACAGAACACATGAGTTCCGCGGGTAGGATCGTCTGCAACAGAACCAGAACAGAAGAGAGCAACGAATGTCACAGTTCCCAGCGGACGCATTTAAGCGCTACAACGAAACCCCAGACGAAGAGTTTTACAGCTTCCCGCGGCTCGTCACCCACATCGACGACCGGGCGATAGCCGCCGTTACCCAGCTCTACCGGGAATACTTCTCTGAGAACGGCGCGATACTGGACCTGATGAGCAGTTGGGTCAGCCACCTGCCGTCGGAGGTACGATACGGCCGCGTCGTTGGCCTGGGCATGAACGAGGTCGAGTTGCGGAAGAACCCGCGCCTGGACGCGTACGTGATCCACAACCTCAACCGGGAGCCGGGCCTGCCGTTCGGGGAGGCGGAGTTCGACGGGTGCGGGATCTGCGTTTCGGTCGACTACCTGATCCAGCCCGTGGAAGTGCTACGCGACCTCGGACGGGTCCTGAAACCCGGAGCCCCGGCCGTCATCACCTTCAGCAACCGCTGTTTCCCAACCAAAGCCGTAGCCGTCTGGCAGGCACTCGACGACGCGGGACACACCCGGCTCGTGGAACAGTACCTCCGGGAAGCGGGCAACTGGGAAGATATCCACAGCCTGGACCGGAGCCCGCGGCGCATTTTCAGCGATCCGCTGTACGCCGTGATCGGCCGCAGCACCGGCCCCTACGAGGAGGAAGGATCCCGTGGCTAAAAGGGATTACGAGGACAAGTACACCCACCCCGAGATGCGGGAGGAAATAAAGGAAGCGATTAAGCATTCGGACAAAGGCGGCGAACCGGGCCAGTGGAGCGCCCGGAAATCCCAACTCCTCACCCGGGAGTACGAACGCCGGGGCGGCGGCTACAAGGGCGAGCAGGACGAAGACCAGAAGAACCTGGAGCGGTGGACCGAGGAGGAGTGGCAGACCCAGGACGGCGGCGCCCGGGCCCGCGGCGACGGCGAGACCGCCCGCTACCTGCCGAAAGAGGCCTGGGAGAACCTGGGCGAAGAAGAAAAGCGTGAGACCGAGCAGAAAAAGCGGGAAGCTTCGCGCCGGGGCCAGCAGTACGCCGACAACACCGAAGGGGCCAAACAGGCCCGCCGGCAGGCGCAGAAAGACCTGCCCCTAAACGATTATGACAACCTGAGCGTCGAAGAGGTAAAGACCAAGATACAGGGGCTCTCTGTCGAGGAGATAGAGAAAATTCTGACCTACGAGAAACAGCACGAGAATCGCAAGACCCTCGTCGAGCATCTGGAAGGCAGGGTCCGGTAAGACTCCCAACCCCTGGGAAACCCGTGCGCCGGGCCCAATACGGATCCTCCCGGCCAGGCCATATTTGGTCACCCGTACATAGCAAGACCAGGACCGCTGGTTTCACAATGTCCCCTCATGTGGTATACACATTTACAGGGGTTTGTAACCTCGTGTGCAAGAAAGGAGACACACGATGGTCTGGGAATGGCGTTTGAGACGATGTTTCGACGATTTTGCGGAGGCTTTTCAGGTAAAGGGCTGGGAGATCGGCCCGGGACCCGGAGAGATACCTATCCTGATGGGGTGGACCAGCGATTATTGCGTCCTGTTCTACAGTTGGGATCATGTGACCGGCGATTGCTGGTTTGAGGTGTCCGACCGGGGGCGGTGGCAGGTGACGCTGGTCAACGAGATCCCCACGCCCAACCAGGCGGCGGAGCTGCTATCGGATAGAACTGCTGTCGGATCATAGTTTTCCGCCAAATGGGCGTTAGATCCCGACCTACCGCCGGGTATGGCCGGAGGTCCTGTAGAATACTCCGGTGAGGATCTACGGCCTCGATTTCACCAGCGCGCCGGGCAAGCGCAAGCCGCTCGTAGCGCTCGGGTGCGAGTTTCACGGAGACGTGTTGCGGGTCGCAAGCTCGCGCGAGATGACGAGCTTCGATGAGTTTGAGGATTTTCTGGTTTCTCCGGGACCCTGGATCTGCGGCATGGATTTCCCCTTCGGCCAGCCGCGCCCGCTGGTCGAAGCGCTTGGCTGGCCCCCGAGCTGGGAAGGTTACGTCGGCAAAGTAGCCGGTCTGCCGAAAAAAGCGTTCGAAGATGCCATCCGGTCCGATATGGCCACCCGGCCGAAAGGCCACAAGTGGCGCTACCGGCTCGCCGACCGGCGTTCGGGCTCCAGCAGCGCGATGATGCTCTTCCGGGTGCCGGTCGGCAAGATGTTCTTCCAGGGCGCGCCGCGGCTGCTGGCCTCGGGCGTAAACGTCGTGCCCTGCCGGAGAAATCAGGCCGGGCGCGTCGCTGTGGAGGCATATCCCGCCGTGGTAGCCCGCCGGTTCTTGGGCCGGAAGAGCTACAAGAGCGACGAGCGCCGGAAGCAGTCCTCAGAGCACCGGGCCGCCCGGGAAGCACTGGTCGAAGGCCTGGAGTCCGGGGCCCTGGAAAAGGAGTACGGCTTCGTCGTGGCGCTGGACAACGGTTGGCGGGAGCAGTTCGTCCGGGAGCCCGCCGCAGACGCCCTGGATTCCCTGTTGTGCGCGGTACAGGCTGCGTGGGCCTACACGCGGCGGGAAACGGGTTACGGGGTCCCCGCGGTGTGTGATCCCCTGGAAGGTTGGATCCTGGACCCCCACCTCCTGGAGGAAAAGCCGTGAGCTACGGAGAGAAGTTCGAGGAGGCGCTCCTCTACGCGGCGCGCCTGCACCGCGGCCAGCAGCGCAAGGGAACTGACATACCCTACGTCAACCACCTCCTGGCCGTGGCGTCCATCGTGGGCGAAAACGGCGGTACCGAAGACGAAGTTATCGCCGCGCTGCTGCACGACGCCATCGAAGATACGCCGGCGACCAGAGAAGACCTGGCAACCCGTTTCGGGGATGGAGTAGCAGGGATCGTAGAGGAATGCTCCGACGCCGACGCCTTCCCGAAACCGTCCTGGCGAAAGCGCAAAGAACAGTACATAGAGCACCTCCGTCACGCGTCCCCGGCCGCGCGGCTCGTCTCCGCGGCGGACAAGCTGCACAACGCCCGCGCGATCCTGGCGGACCTCCGCTCCATCGGGGACGCCCTCTGGGACCGGTTCACGGGCGGCAGAGCCGGAACCCTCTGGTACTACCGCTCGCTGGTCGAGGTGCTCCGGGAGACCGGGCAGGGGCCGCTCGTCGAGGAGCTGGACCGGGTAGTCGTGGAGATAGAGAACCTCGCCGGGTCTACTCCGAAGACATCTCCGGCAACATAAGGTAGCTGCCGACCAAAAAGAAAGCCGATCCCTGTAGATAGGCCACCTTTACGAGGGTGGGATCCGGGGGAATGGAGAGGCCGGGAACTCCGAGGCTTGCGGTAGCCCCGACCAGGAACCCGACGCAACCCAGGAAATTGAGCGCCGCGCTCCACCACGAGATGCTGAGAAACCTGAAACACAGGTAGCGGTGGCAGGTCTCCACGAACTGCATGTAGCCTCCTATTACGAAAAGCAGGGCGCCAAGCACGCTCGGCACCGAGAGCAGCAGGTTTATCTCCTCCCCGTCCGGTACCCCGATGACCACCAGGCTGGTCTCTGCGGTGAACAGTATCAGGCCGACGAAGGCGACAAACGCCTCCATGTAGCTCAGCCGCTTCGGTTGCCAAGCGAACCAGCGGAAGCCCCCGTCCGGACGTGAGGACGCCCGGCTCGGATGAGGATCGGTGTTGATGGTTTCGAGGATCTGGAGGTAGGTAGCGACGGTAAAGACGAGCACGCCGAGGAAGTACGACCAGTTGGCGATCCTGGTGGCGCCCCCCTCGCTCGTAAGACCTGGGAACCATATCGAGGAGCTCGCCCCCAGAAGGCACAGCGCCGAGCCCACCACGAAGCCAACGGCCACCCACCAGGAGATGCTGTCGGGGTCCCACACTCCGAGCCTCGGCGAACCCCGGTAAGACCCGGACTTGCCCCGGCCTCTGCGGTGTCGCCGGGAGGTCCAGACGTGCTCGGAGCCGTCTGCCTTCCGGTACGCCACCCGCGTGGTAAAGCTACCGGCGCCTCCGGTTTCGAGGATCTCCCAGTCTTCGGGGAACTCGACGTGGGTGTTTTCGAGGTTCTCACGGGACATCTGGACGTTGACCTTACCCCACACCCCTATCCCATTCAAACTCGCAATTGGGTAGAATTTCCGCTTTAAACGAGTACAGGAGGAGACGTGGCGAACGAACCGTTGAAGCTAGGAATCCTGGGAGCCGCCAACATCGCGCGCGGCGCGATCATCCCCGCCGCCACAGAAACGGCCGCGGTCGAAGTCGCCGCCGTAGCAACCCGGGGCGGCAAGAGATCGGAGGAGATCCGGGACCTCGTTCCCGACGCCCGGCTCTTCGACGACTACGAATCCCTCGTAGGGAGCGCCGCGGTAGAAGCCGTGTACGTCCCGCTGCCGAACTCCCTGCACGTCGAGTGGACCCTGAAGGCGCTGGACGCGGGAAAACACGTTCTCTGCGAAAAACCCTTCTCTTTGGACGCGGCGGGCGCGGAGAAAACGGTAGAGGCCGCCCGCGAGGCAGGCCTCACGCTCATGGAGGGTTTCATGTTCCGGCTGCACCCGCAGACGCTCCGGCTCCGGGAGCTGCTCGGGGCCGGCGAGATCGGCGCCGTGCGGCAGGTGGTGGCGCAGTTCGGCCACCTCCTCGACGACCCCGAAGACGTCCGCGGGATCGGCTCGCTTGGTGGGGGTTCACTCGGAGACGTGGGCTGTTACGCGGTGAGCGGGGTGCGGCTCGCGTTCGGCGGCGAAGCGCGGCGGGCTTCGGCTTTCGCCCGATTCGACGAGGACGGGGCCGACAGAGAGCTCGCCGGGGTACTGGAGTTCGATGGGGGCCTCGGCATCGTCTCGTGCAGCATCTCCAGCGCCCGCCGGGAACGGATGGAGATCGTGGGTACGGAAGGCCGAATCACCCTCGGAGCCTCCTTCCGGGCGGACAAAGCCGGAGGCGCCATCGAGATAACGCGGGGCGATGAAGTCGAAACCGAAAGCTTCGAGGCCGGCGACCCGTACCTGGCGGAGCTGGAGGAGTTCGCGGCGGCGGTCCGGGAGCAGAGAGAGCCGGCCGTCGGCGCCGCCGAGATCCTGGGCAACGCCCGCGCCGTCGGCGCCCTCCTGGAGTCCGCCCGCCAGGGAGGCCGCGCCCAGAACCTCTGACGAGACCCGGGGGTTTCTAGCCCGGCTTCTAGCCCATTCTCTTGAGCTGGATGCGTTTGGGCTCCGGCGGGGTAGTGGCCCCTCCTGCGATGGTGATCTCCACAACGCCGTCCTGGAAGCTGGCGCTTATGTCATCGTCGCTTACGGTTTCCGGCAGGGCCATGCTCCGCCGGAAGTAGCCGTAGTAGCGTTCCTGGACGTAGTGGCTCGCCCCTTCATCTTCCTCCGTTTCCCCCGCGACCCGCTCGCGTTGGCCGGAAATGGTCAGCGTCCCGCCCGTGAACGTGATATCTATATCCTCCGGTCTTACCCCGGCGAGCTCGGCCCGGATTATGAGGTCGCCGCCTTTGGACAACACTTCGGTGGTCGGGGTCCAGGCGTCCGCGTAGGTTCGCGGCTTCTGCTCGTATTCCGGACCGCCGCCCTCGCCGTACATCCGATCCTGGATTCGTTTCATTTCGTGCACCACGTCCATGAAACCGTGTAATGGTCTGGACACTACGCGCCTCCTTCTGCGTCCGAGAACTCCAAAGGTCTTCGGGTATCATACCCTGATTTACGCATCGCTCACCCCGGGCACCGGCGGGCGGCTCTACTCGATGTATCCGTTCTCCTGGAGCCACCGCTCGGCGACTTGTTCCGGGGAATTACCCTCCACCAATACGGCGGCGCTCAGCTCCCGCAACGTCTCGGTATTGAGCTCCTCGGAAATGGGGGCGAAAATCTCCGCCAGCTCCGGGTACTGCTCCAGAGTTTCCTCGCGCATGGTGAGCGCCGGATTGTAAATGGCGAAGAAGTCTTCGTCATCTTCCAGGAGGCGCAGGTTCAGTTCCGGGATCCGGCCGTTGGTCATGAACACCGATCCGAAGTTGCACTTCTCGCCGTTTTCGACGGCGCCGTAGACCGTGCTGGGGGAGACCACGGAGACGTTTTCTTCAGGGAACTCGAAGCCGTAAGCCTCTTCCAAACCCGGTAGCGCGTCGGCTCGCTCGTTGAACTCGGGCCCGACACAAAGGGTCGCCTCATCCGGGCGCTCCTCTACCAGTTGCTTGAGGTCGGAAATACTCTCGACCCCATCGTAAGCCCCCTGCCGGACGGCGATGGCGTAGGTGTTGTTGGCCGGCCCGGGAGGCTCCAGCCACTCGATATTGTTCTGCTGGAGGTCTTGCTCCGCGACGTCCTGGAACTGTCTCTGGGCATCAGGTACGGGCTGTGCGTTGGCTAGATGGACCAGCCATCCCGTGCCGGTGTACTCCCAGTACATATCTATCTCGCCGGAGACGAGCGCCTGTCGCAACTGCTCGGTGCCCCCCATCCCCGTCCGATCTCTGACCTCCGCGTTGGCGGCCTGAAGAGCCTGGACGGTGATTTGACCCAGGATCTCCTGTTCGGTGAAGTCCTTGGAGCCCACCGTCAGCCGGACGCTGCCTTGCGGGCCACTCAACTTGTAGTTCTCTCCAATGCTCCCTCCGCCCGAGCAGCCCGCGGTAAAGACCGCCAGGACCGAAGCGAGGGCGGCCAGTAACAAGATCTTGCGTGCCAGTCGCATAGGGCTACTCCGTTCTCCGAGCCTTGTATTTCCTTACCCGACTACCCATCGTCGGGGTCTGACGCCGGACGGCCTTCGGGGTTTTCTGCCAGACGTTCTCTGAGGTCGTCCACCCAACCCGGGACCTCCTCGGGGGCTTCCTCCTGAGATAATCCCACGTACAGGGACAAGCACATGGCGATCATGATGACCGCGAAAGGCACCGCGGCTATGATGGCCACCTTCTGCAAGGCGTCGAGCCCGCCAGCCAGTAGCACCACCGCCGCAAAGGCGGCTATGATAAAGCCCCAGGTGAACTTGACCGCGACCCTGGGGTTCAAAGCTCCGCCGGTCGACATGCTCCCCAAAACAAACGAGGCCGAGTCTGCCGAAGTTATAAAGAACACGCTGACCAGGGCCATCGCGATGAGGGACGTGACGATCGCCAACGGGTACTGCTCGAACGTGATAAACAACGCGTTGGTCACGTTCTCCGATACGGCGCTCGTGATCTCTCCCCCCGTCTGACGGTCCGCGTGAATGCCGGCCGCCCCGAAAGACGAGAACCAGAACATGCTCACCACCGTCGGCACGAGCAGCACGACGATGACGAACTCTCGGATCGTGCGTCCCCTCGAAATCCGGGCTATAAAGGTGCCGACGAACGGACACCAGGCGATCCAGGTCGCCCAGTAGAAGAGCGTCCAATCACTCGCCCACGTTCCCTCCGCGAAAACGTTTTGCTCGAAGCTCATCGGCACGAGGGAGGCCGTGTAGGAGCCGGCCACCTGGACGAGCGATCCAATAATGAGGGCCGTCGGCCCCACAACGAATATGAAGGTAACGAGGAGTAAGGCCAGCACCATGTTGAGGTTGCTCAGGTAGCGGATACCCTTGTCTATGCCCGTAGCCGCCGAGGTCATGTAGAACACGAATATGATGGCGATTATGATGATCTGGGCCGTGGCGGTGTTGGGCACGTCGAAGAGAAAGTTCAGCCCGCCGTTGACCTGCAGCGCGCCCAACCCCAGCGAGACGGCGACACCGAACAGCGTGGCGACGATCGCCAGTACGTCTATTACGTTCCCGATAGGCCCGTCAACCCGGTCGCCGAGCAGCGGCCGGAAGATCGAGCTGATAATCCCACCCTGCTGCCGGCGAAAGTTGAAGTAGGCCAGGCACAGGGCGATCACCGCGTACACCGCCCAGGGATGCAAACCCCAGTGGAAGAAAGCGTAGCGGAGCCCTAACTCGGCGGCGTCCGGGGTACCCGCCTGCGCCATGTCGTACGGAGGGGTGCCGTAGTGTGACATGGGCTCTGCAACCCCCCAGAACACCAGGCCGATTCCCATCCCCGCCGCAAACAGCATGGCGAACCATGACAACCGGCCGAATTCAGGCTCTTCGTCGTCCTTGCCCAGCTTGACGCTCCCGAAACGACTGAAAGCCAGATAGATCACGAAAACCAGAAACAAGGTAGTCGCCACCAGGTACAACCAGCCGAAATTGTTGAGCACGAAGTTCAAAATTGCCGCCGTCACGTCGGAAAGACTCCCGGTAAAGATCGCACCCCAGAGAAGGAACACCACCGAGAAGCAAACAGAAACCCAAAATACGATACCGAGTTTGCCAACCTGAGATTCTTGTTGCCCTTCCATTCGATCACCTTCCCGTAGCTGCTGCCCGCCGGACAAGAATTGCAACAGGTTAGTGCATTGTGAACGCCGTTTCAAGCGCCGGCGATCGGGCGTCCGGTGAGGCACGTCACCACCCCCGGAGACACAGCTGAGGTACTTTTACGAACATATGAAAGAGGCAATTACCCGCCGGCGGTTTCTAACGCTCTCCTGCCTGGGGATAGCGGGACTCGCGGCGGGGTGCTCCTCCAGCGGCGGAACTTACGCGCCGGAAGGTGATGGCTCCGGCAACCGGGCGGACCGGAATCCGAGCCTGGATCGCCTGGAGAACAACGTGGTCTCCGGGGGACCGGGCAAGGACGGCATACCGCCCATCGACGATCCCAAGTTCGTCTCCGCCGGAGAAATGGACGACTTGCTCCAGCCGGAAGACAGGGTATTCGTCCTGAACTACGGGGGTGAGACGAAAGTCTATCCGCAACCCGTGTTGGTGTGGCACGAGATCGCCAACGACGAGGTTGCCGGCGAGAAGCTCTCGATCACCTACTGCCCGCTTACCGGCTCTGCGATCGCCTTCAAGGGCCGCGCGCCCGGCGGGGAACCGCTCACCTTCGGGACTACGGGCCGGCTGGTGAACTCCAATTTGCTGATGTACGACCGGGCGACGGACAGCGAGTGGCCCCAGATCCTGGGCCGATCCATCTCCGGAGAGCTGCGGGGCTCATCCCTGACGGCGTTACCGCTCGTGTGGACCACCTGGGAGCAGTGGAAGGCGCGAGGCCCAGACTCCCCCGTACTCTCGACCGACACCGGACACTTCCGCCGTTACGGCAATGATCCCTACGGCTCGTACTCCAGCGCGGACAAAGGCTATTACGAAAACCCGGACACCTTCTTCGAGGTCCTGGCCGAGAGCGATAGGCTAGACCCCAAAGAGGTCGTTTTGGGTATCAAGTCGGGCAGGTCCCGCTACGCCATATCCAAGCGCTCCGTTCTTCGAAAGGGAGCCTGGAACCTGAACCTGGACGGCAAGCGGGTTGTAGCCTTCGCCGAACCGGATCTGGAGACGGTCTGGATCTTCGACCGCACCCTGGACGGAGAGGAGCTGGAGTTCTCGCCCGCCGGTGGCCGGCTCGTCGACCAGCGGGGCCGGAGTTGGAAGCGGGAAAGCCTCACGCTCTCCGGGCCGGATGGTGCCACACTCCCGGCGGCCGACTTCTTCGAGGTCATGTGGTTCGCCTGGTACGCCTTCTATCCCGAAACGGGCCTGAAGTCGTGAACAAGGAACCGACCTACGCGGATATCCTGCGCTGGTCTCTACGGAAAAGGGGCCGGCGGCGGCTGGCCCTGGCCGCCGGGCTCTTGTATTTCGTGTTCTACCTGTACGCCGTGAGGCACCTCGCTATAGGGGGAGTAGCTTCTCCCGGAGACGGTCCGTCCTTCGCCGTCATCCCGAACTGGTTCTCGAAGCTCTTGGATCCCATAGCGGGCTACACCTTCGAGCCGGTCGCCGCGCTCTACCTGTTCGACGGTTTTGCGCTCTTTCTGGCCCCGATGAACCTGCTGATCGGGCTCGTGCTGGGCGGGCTTATCGCCCTCAACGTCGCGACCGCCGCCTACGCTCTGGCGACCGTTCGCTCCTGCCGCCGGCTCTCCTGGACCGGGCTGCTCGGCTCCCTGCCGGCACTGCTCACCGGCTTCGCCTGCTGCGTGCCGACGGTCGGCCTCGTGCTCGGCGCGAACCTGGCGCTGACGCTCATTAGCCTCCAGAACTTTCTGCTGCCCCTGGGCATCGTCGGGCTCACGGCAGGCCTTTTCTGGAACGTATACCGGACCCGAAAAGAGTTGCTCCGGGTTTCGGTTCAGCCACTCTCGGGCCAAGCTACAGTCTAGAGCGTCTTCCGCCGCCGTCCGAACCCCGCGTCGGTTCGAGGCGGCGGGGTCGCGTTATCTCAGGAAACAGCGCTCTGGACAGCCTCTCCGAGCGTCGGATGGATGTGGACAGCGTCGCGGAGCACGTCGAGCGGGGCGCCGGCGTTCATCAAGTCTATGTAGGCGTGGACCAGCTCCGCGCCCTCGGCAGCGAGCACGGCGGCCCCCAGTATCCGCCCGTTGGTGGCGTCGGCGACCACCTTGATAAAGCCCTGGGTCTCCCCGATCTCGGCGGCCTTGCCGTTGTTGGCCACCTCGTAGGTCATGGCCTCCACCTCGTAACCGGCCTCGCGGGCCTCACGCTCGGTCATGCCTACCCGGCCCAGTTCGGGATCGGTGAAGATGGCGTAGGGGACGATGCGCTCGGTCGTGTGCGAACCGTCGCCCGTCATCTGGGAGAGGAGGACCCGGTTGTCGTCGTAGGAGGTGTGGGTGAACTGCGGGCCGCCCCGGATGTCGCCGCCGACCCAGACGCCCTCGACCGCCGTTCTCAGGCGGGCGTCGGCCTCGACGACGCCCTTGCGGGTGGGCTCGAGGCCGACGTTCTCCAGGCCCAGATCGTCGGTGTTCGGCATCCGGCCCGTCGCGATAAACAGGTGCGACGCTTCCAGCTCTGCAGGGTTGTCGCCGCCGAGGGTGAGCTTGATCCCGCCGCCGGACTTCTCGACCTTCTCAGCCCGGGTGTTGTGGCGGAACTCGATGCCTTCGCCTTCGAGGATGTCCTGGATAGCTTCTGAGACCTCTTCGTCCTCCTGCGGGGCCACGCGGCCGGCGCTGCCCGCGATCAGGGTGACCCGGCTGCCCATCCGGCGGTAGAACTGGCTCATCTCCAGCCCGATGACGCCGCCCCCGACTATGGCTACGTGCCCGGGAAGCTCGGTGTGGTCCAGCCAGTTTCCGGCGTCTATGTAGTCGACCTCGTCGAGGCCGGCTATCGGCGGGACCAGCGTGCGCGTCCCGGTGTTGAGCACGACCTCCCGGGCGAGCACGGTCCGGTCTCCGACCCGCACCCGGAAACCGGCTTCGTCGCGGCCCTCGAAAGCGGCGTGCCCCCGGATCAAACCCGGGTTCTCCGAGCCCGCAAAGCCGCTCTCGATACCGCTGCGGCTTGTCTCGGCGATGCTTTTTGCCCGCCGGATCACCGCGGGGAAATCTACCCGAACTTCCGGTATCTCCACGCCGTACTCGGGGCCGCGCCGGGCCTGGTGCGCCACCTTTGCCGAGGCAATGGCGGCCTTGGTGGGCGTACAACCGAAGTTCACGCACGAGCCACCAAGGTTTTTTCGCTCGGCGAGCGCGACCCGCTTTCCTTCGGCCGCCAGGCCGTAGGCCAGCGGAATACCCGCCTGCCCGCCGCCGATGATCAGGACGTCGTAGCCAGCTCCGTTCGCCATTTGTATTCCTCTCGTAGTCTCGGTGTACCCGGCCCATGCTACACGGCCGCGGATGCCGCGCTATGTAAGAAAGCACGCCACAGTTTTCCAGACGTGCCGGGCGGCGCGAATATTACCCGGTTGCTGGGCGCCCCCGAGAAAACTACATTATTCCAGCCAGGGAGGTGCGTCGTGGAGACCCGGGACTCCGCCGGCGCCAGGTACGACGCTTTGACGATAGCTGTATTCGTCGTTCTGTATATGGCCGGAGACAATGCTCGGGCCCATCGTCTTCGGGTTCTGGCTCGGCCTGCTACAGATGGCGCCCGGCGGCCTCTGTCCTGTACATGATCTGGATGCTGGCCAACCTGAAGTTACCGGACCACGGCTCCGTCGTCGCGGAGGATCTCGACGGCCTCCGGATCGGTGTGGAAGACGCGCACCTGGGCGGTAGAGGCGGCGAGCAGCACGCCCAGGATGCCGCCCCGGAGTTCGTTGGGCTTGGCAGCCTCGACCCAGCCGACCTCGGCGTTGGTGAGGTCTTGCTCGGTAGTCACGAACCGCTGCAGCAGCAGGCTCAACGGCACCCGCAACGCAAACGACAGCAGCATGGCCGCCACGACCAGCAGGAACAAGTTGCCCAGAGATAGGCTCAGGTACAACCCGACGCCCAAAGCGGCCAGGAAGAAGACCGCGGCGAGCAGGTTCGCGGCCACGATGGTCGTGCCGCAGTTGCGGTGGATGGCGAGCTTGTGTTCCCCGTTCTTCAGGCGTTCTATGGCCTCGCGCGCGGCGCTATCCACCTCTTCGAGAGACCGTACACCCTGGACGAAAAACCCGTCGTCGGTGGAGAAGCCGTTGAACTTGCGGCCCGGCTGACGCTCCATCATCACGACGATGGTCGCGTGTTCCAGGGCGTGGTTGCGGCGCAGGATCTTGTTCCCGAACATCGCCTTTAGCTGCTTCGGATATACGAACAAACTCCCTACCGCCTGTAATGAGTACAGGATCGGCAGCACGAAAAGGAACGCTATAAAAACGAACGCCAGGAAAAAGAGAAGTATGAAAGCCACTTTACCGCCTTTGATACAGGTTTTATCTACAAAGAGTATAACCTGGATCTAGATCCGGAGGGCTAAGTATTTCATCCCCGCCAGTCGAACGGCAGAGCAACCTCGGCGGGACTTTCGAGCGCGTATAGCAGGTCGAGCGCCGCCAGCGCTACCTGCCGGTGGCGCTCCCTATCGTCTGGCTCCCCCATCGGGAAATTGTACGGGAACGGCACGTAGCCCACCCGCGGCGCCGCGACACCCCTCTCCATCGCCAGGGTAGCGCCCGGTATCCCACGGTCTTCTATGGCGCTACTTACCAGCCCGACGGACCGGTGGCACAGCGGTCAGGAAGGGGTGAGGAGAACGGCGTCCACCCGGTCCCGCACCAGCTTGCCGGCAACCTCCGGGGCGGTGTCTTCGACGAGGGGGTCGGGGTCGTGGATCGCACCCATAAAGCTAAAGTGCCGGTGGTTCAGTTCTCCGACGAAACCTTCGGCCTCCAGCTCCCGGAGCGTCCACAAAGGAAATACCGCGTCGAGGTCCGAGGTGTCTTCCGGACGGTAGTAAGCGTGGGTCCAGGTAAGCTCTCCGGCACCCGCCGGGATCTCGCGGTACGAACAGTCCCCCGCCGGGTCGTCTATGTCGAAGCGCTCCTGCTGCGGCAGGTGTACGCCCCCCGTGGTTACCAGCGCGAGCCGGCTCCCGGCGAGCGGCTTGCCGGGCCTGGCAAACGCTACCACTAGACGTTGAACCGGAAGAGGACGGCGTCCCCGTCCTGCATGAGGTAACCGCGGCCTTCGAGGCGGGCTTTCGCCTCCTCGCGGGCCTTCGCCCAGGAACCGGCGTGGACGAGGTCCTCCCAATTGCCGGTCTCCGCCGCGATAAACCCGCGCTCCATGTCGGTGTGTACACGCCCTGCTGCCCGGCGCGCCGTCGAGCCCTTCCGCACGGTCCACGCCCGGCTCTCCTTCTCGTTCGCGGTGAAGAACGTGATCAGGCCGAGCAACCGGTACGCAGCCCGCACGAACTCCTCGAACCCCGTGCTCTCCAGACCCAACATCGCCAGGTACTCCCGCGCCTCGTCCTCCGGCAGTTCCGCGACCTCAGCCTCCAACTTCGCCGAGAGCCGCACGGCCTCCGCCTCCTCGCGCCCGGCCAGCCGCTCGACCTCCGCGCTGTAGCGATTGCCGTCCGCCACCGATTCCTCGTCCACGTTTGCCACGTACAACGTCGGCTTGGCGGTAATGAGCGTGCCCCTAGCCTCCGCGATAACCTCTGAGACAGGGTAGGTGCGGGCCGGCTTCCCTTCCGAGAGGTGGTCCCGGAGCTTTTCGAGCTCTACGACCTCGGCTTTGAGCTTCGCGTCGCCGCCCTTGGCGGCCTTTCCGGTACGCTCCATGCGCCGTTCGACCGTGGAGAGGTCGGCCAGCAAGAGCTCGGTGTTGACGGTCTCGATGTCGCCCGCCGGGTCGATGTCGCCGTGGACGTGAACGACGTTCTCATCCTCGAAGCAGCGGACGACGTGCGCGACGGCTTCGCACTCCCGGATGTTCCCGAGGAACTGGTTGCCCAATCCCTCGCCCTCGTTCGCGCCCCGAACGAGGCCCGCGATGTCCACGAAATCCACCGTGGCGGGCACGACGCTCCTGCTGCGCATCGTTTCCGCCAGGGCCGTAAGGCGTCCATCCGGCACCACCGCGACCCCCAGGTTCGGGTCTATCGTGGTAAACGGATAATTCTGCGCCTCAGCCCCGGCCCGGGTTAGGCTGTTGAATACCGTGGACTTGCCGACGTTCGGAAGCCCTACTATACCGACCTTCATGTGCGCTAGTGTATCAAACGGTAGCAAACGAATTGGGGCCGCGGGCGTGCGGTAGAATCGTGCGGGCAGTTTCCCAGGAGTATTACGGAGAGGCCAGCTTTGGACAGGCAGTTGCAGATACAGATTCTGCTGGATCATTACCAGAAGCCCCGCCATCGGGGGGTGGTCGAGGAAGCCGACGTCACGATGCCGGGCGGCAACCCCGGTTGCGGGGACGTGATCACGGTCTACCTCAAAGGCGACGAAGACCACGAACACATAGAAGATGCCACCTACGAAGGCGAGGGCTGTACTATCAGCATGGCGGCGGCCAGCATGTTGCTGGAGCAAGTCCACGCCGAGAACCTCACGATGAACGAGGTTCTCAAGATGGACTACAACGAGATGATCGAGCAGCTCGGCCGCCAGATCGTCGCCTCCAGGCCCAAGTGCGCAACCCTGGGCCTCGGCACCCTTAAAGCTGCTATCCGCAAATACCAGAAAGACCAGCAGCTGGAAGAAGCCGGTGTCGAACGTCCCGTTGAGGGCGGCCTCGTCTTCGGGGAAGGCGCAGCAGAGGCGGCGAAAGAGAGCTAGTCAGCCCTCCGGGCCCGGGCGCTTCCATCTTGGGCGCTCACTTCTTTCTCATGGTCCAGGCGCCGGCGGCCGTAGCGACCAGGATCAGGATCAGGGCCTGAATAAACGCGGCGAAGACCAGGCTCAGCAGAAAAAGCTGCCAGGCTCCCTGCGAGGAGACCTCGATACCGGACATGTCCGAGATCATATTGGCCATCTCGGCCGTGCTGACGCTCCGCGCCGACACCACCGATCCAGCAGAGGCCCCGAGCACGAAGATGGGCGTTGCCAGAGCCCCCCCGATTAAACCCGACGAAGCCCCGGACCTCTTTCCGGCCTCAGCCGCGGCCGCCCGGCGTCCGCAGGAGAACCCCACGAATATCGAGAACAAGATCCCCGCCAGCGCGCCCCCGATAAGGGCCACCAGAAACCCGATAACACCCCCCAAAGTCCCCCATACCATGCCGACCTTGACGGCGCTCCCCTGATCTGGTCTTTGATCCACGGCCCTATTCTAACGTTCCTGACGCGGCTCCGGGAGCCCGCGCCAATAACGGCGCCCCGCCCGCCGAGCCGAACGGAAGGAGAGCAGGTAGGCGTGCCACGCCAGAAAAGCTACCTTCGGCAGAGCTCCCAATGTCCTCCTCGCAACTTTCGCTGTAACATTCCCGCCAGCTCCACTGCCGCACGCCGTAGAAGCCGGGATGCTCATACGCGCCGTCAAGCGGGGAGAGGCTTACGTCACCGGATAGCTCGATCCTGCCGGTTGCGTGGACGAACCCGGCGAGGCAAGCGCCGCCCCCGGCGGCCGTGGCCGTTCCGACGGCCGCGCTTCCTCCCCGCACGATCGCCACACCCTCCAGGGGGGCGGTGTTCTCGGAGATGTTGAAGTTGCCGTTGTTGACTACCAGCACGCCTTTCCTGGGGTCCTCCTCGCAACTACTGCCGGCATCCCAGCTAACCTCGTGGGTACCGCTTCCGGTGTACTCGACAAAGACGACCGTGTTGACCGAGGAGTTGTCCGGCCACTCTACTCCGGCGCCCGGGCCATCTCCCACGTCCGTGCTGCCCGTAGAAACCTCGTAGTAGTTGTTCTGGGCCTTCGCGAGCTCGCGCAGGAGATCCAGGTCGGGCTGCTGGCCGGGATCGAACGGAAAAGTAATCTTGTCGCTGGAGCCACCAGGACCGTCGAGCCTGGATGGCATCACCATCGCGGGGTTCGTTCCGCCGTCAAAGTCCCGCTCGCCTCTCCTGGAAGAGCCGGTTATGGTTCCGAGGGCCCCGATACCCGCCGCTTCCGTAGAACGGGCGGTGGGGTTGATGGTGTCCTTCCAGTTGCCGTAGGCCAGATCTCTACCCCCGATGGTCGCCCCATTCCCGACCGTTACGTCGCCTCTGGAGAACAGGCTCGTGTTCTCTACGTTTGCGGTGTTCGTCACCGCGATGTCGTCTGGTGTGTAGAAGCTACGCGGCACGTCCAGGTCGTAGGTGCCGTATATAGCCTCGATCTTGCGCTTGGCCCCGGTCCCGTCTCGGGGGAAATAGCCGGTGGAAACTACCCGGAAGTAGTCAACGCCCGCGGCGGGGTCCTGGTCCATCTCAGGCGCCCCGCAAGGACTGCCGTCCGGGAGGTCCCGGGCGAGCCACTGGATGGTTACGGTAAACCGGCCGCCGGCGAAGTCCCTGGTGACGCCTTCTTCCCCGGCTTCGCCTTCGAGTGACCACTCAGAGTCCGCGGATTCATCTTCCACGCCGCAGCCCGCCGCGTAATCCGGGTCCGAACTCGTATCCACGTCGTAGTAGTCCGGCAGCTTGTTTCCCTGGAGTTGCCGCTTCGCAACCTGCAACCCGGAATCCGCTATATCGAAAGCCTTCTGGCCCTGGTTGACCGCTACGACGGCTTCGAGGTCGTTGCGGACGAAGACCAGAAGACCGGCTCCCATGACCCCGATCAGCAGGATCACGATCACCACCAGCCCCATCGCGATTCCTGATTCGTCTCTGATGAGCTTCCGCAACATCAGGTATCCCTGTTCCTGAGCAATACGTCGGTGGAGAGCGTCTGCGTACGCCCGTCCTTGTCGATCACGAGCGTTACCCGCACCAGCCTGGCGGTGTTCGGCGTGATCCGGGTCCCAGAGTCGCTCTGGGTATCGCCGAACTCGTCCAGGTAGTCGAGCTGGAGAGATTCGACAAACCCGACGGCCCGCTGGCCGTTTCTCTTCAGCGTGGTGCCGTCCAGCGTGTACCGGACCTCCTCCCCCGGCCCCACCGCCCGGTCGCCGTTTAGGTCGTTGCCGAAAGCGATCGCGTCGTCACCGGTATCGGAAAGGAACAGCGTCTCGTCGCCTGCGGGCTTGTTCTGCGGGTAGGCGGCCCGGATCTCCCGCTCCATCCTGGCCAGCCCGATGCGGGCGTTCTCCGCGGCCTCCACTTCGTCGTTGCCGAAGCTGAAGACTCGGACGCTCATATCGAAGATGGAGTACAAGGCGAACATCACGAGGACCATCAATATCATGGTGACCAGTACCTCGGGGAGCGTGAAACCGCCCTCTTCTCTTAGGAGCCGGTGCTTCACCCGGAGTCCTTCGCGACCAGCCCAATCGTGGTGTAGGAGTTATCGTCCCAGGTAACCGTAACTTCGACCCGCATCAAGGTGCGAGCCTCCGGGTCGGCGACGATCCCGGAGTCCGCCAGCCGGACGTAAGCAGTTTCGACCCGGCAATCGAACATGGTATCTATGGGGTCCGCCGGGGTCTCGGTACACGGGCTCGATGCAGCAGCCGGCGGGTAGATCTCGGCCACGCTATCCGGGGCGGTCGTGCCGGGCCGGTCGAACGGCAACGCCCGGATCTCGGCCAGCTCCTCACCCGCCAGCGCCCGGCCCCGGTCGTAGCTACCGCCGAGCACCGCCGCCCGCAGGCCCGCATCGAACATCCCCACCATCGGGATAATTGCGAGGCCGAGCAGCACGATAGCCACCACCACCTCTACCAACGAGTAGCCCGCTTGGTTTTTCAGCCGATAGATCAATCGCCCTCTTCCCCTGTCTCCACCTCGGGACATTCTTCGGGGTCCAACGACTCGACCGTCGTCTGGGACGTAGCGGATATGACGGTAATTTTGTTCGCCGGGCTCGCATCGACGGTAACGCAGGTGCCGCCGGTGACCGCCTGATAGAAGTTCATGGTGCCCGGCGCGTCGAACTCCAGGGTGCGCGTAATGCCGGCTTGCGACGGGGCGACGATCCAGTCGCTCTTGGTTTGCTTGTCTAGGTTGCCAGAGGTGTTCACCACCTTGACGTTGCCCGGCAAGGTTCGCGGCGCCTTGCTCACCACTTCCGGTGGGGGTGAGAATTTGTTGTACGGGGCCTTCAATTTCACCAGGTAGTAGTCGGCGCCCTGGTCTTTCTCCTCGTTCTCCGGTACGAGCACGACCCGCCAGTCGGTGAGCTGGTTCGTGGCCCTTCCGTGGGCGAGGCGCATGTCCGAGATGAGCTGGTCGGTCGCGGTATGGACCCGCCACCGCTCCAGAAGTGCCAGAAAGATGATCACGCCTATGGTCACCAGGATTCCGAGGATTACGATGGTAGCCAGCAACTCTGGCAGGGTGAAACCTTTTTCGTCTCTACAGAGCCTGGCCCTCAACCCCAACACTTCTTCATGCCCTCCCGGAGCAGGAACGCCTACTTCCGCTCGATGAACTCTATCCGGTAGCCGTCGGGGTCTTTCACGAAGAAGAGACGGGTGCCGCCACTCATGGCGTGCGGCTTGCTCTCGAAGTCTACGCCGCCGGCTCGTTCCAGCCTTTCCGCCAGGCCATCCAGATCCTCGACGGCGAAGGCGACGTGGCTGTAGCCGGTGCCGAGTTCGTAGGGCTCTTCCCGGTCGTGGTTCAGCGTGAGTTCCAGCCTGGGCTCGGGGTCTCCCGGGACACCGAAAAAGGCGTTGGTGGCGTCGTCCCCGACGGGCACTTTACGGACCAGCTCCAGGCCGAGCTTGTCCCGGTAGAACTCTATGCTCTCGTCGAGATCTAGCACCCGATAGCAGGTGTGGACGTACTGCATTCTTCCTCCTTTTCCCCAACGTACTGCCGCACCGCATTCTAACAGGGGGTCCCGAGGGGGTCCCGCGCCTCTCTGCTATGCTTTTGGGAGTGGTTTTCCAGCGGGTTACACGGGGACTGCCGGAAGGGGCGGCGCAGCGGGCGGCGGCCGTGGCCCGGGTTGGGGCGCGCTACGGGTTCGGGTTCGTGTTCCGGCGACGCCTGTTCCAGAACCGGCGCCGGGCGGACCCGGGCCGGGTCGGGACCCGGCTGCGGCTTTCTTTCGAGGAGTTGGGCCCGAACTACGCCGAACTGGGGCATTTTCTCTCTACCCGCCGGGATCTCATACCCCGGGACGTGGCCGCCGAGTTGGGCCGGGCCTCCGTACCCCTGAAACCTATCTCCCCGCCGGAGGTTCGCACCCTCCTCGAACGTGAGCTGAACAACGAGCTAAAGCGTCTGTTTCTAGAGTTCGAGGAGACGCCGGTGCGGGTCGGGGTGTTTACCCAGTCGCACCGGGCGACCCTTCCGGGAGACCGGCCGGCGCTCGTGGTGGTAAACCGGCCCGGCATCCGGCGGGACCTGCTGGCGATGCGGCCGGTAGCCGAGGTAACGCGGCGCAGGATCGGGGACCGGCTCCCGGCCAACCCCTCGGAGATCCTGTCGGAGTTCGCCGCCCAGGCGGCCCAGCGCCGGGACCTGCACTTCGCCGCCCAGACGATCCGGCGTCTCCGCGAGATGGACGATTTCCCGCTCCGCGTTCCGGAGGTGTACCGGGACTACTCCACGGGTAGCTGCATAACCCTCGAAGCGCCCACCATCCTGGCGCCGCTGGAGACTTCCCGGTACCGGGAAGTCTCCGAAGCGCTGGTGCGCCTCGCCCTGGAGGAGGGCGTCTTCTTCGCCGACACCTCCGCGGCGAGGTTCGTCCTCGGGGAAGCTGGCGTCTGGCTCTCCGATCCCACAGAGGTCTTCGCCCTCGACCCGGAACGCCTGAGAGGGCTCGCCGAGGTGCTGGCCGCCGTCCGGCGCGGGGAGGTGGAGGGCCTCGTCCGCTCCCTGCCGCTCGTCGGGGCCGTTGTTCCGAAAGAACCTTCCGACCTGCGGCGCGAGCTGCGCGAATCTCTGGGCTCGCTGGGCGGGCCGCTGTGGGCCGAACACTCGCTGGAGGAGATCCGGGCCAGCGGCCTGGAGGCGTTGCGCCGGGGAAGCGTCAACCTCCACTCGGAGCTGCCGCAGATGCTGGAGTCGCTCGTCGCGGCGGAGAAGCTCGGCCAGATCCCGGAAGGTTCCCGGTACGTCGGTACGCCCGCCGCCGCCGAAGGGGCGGAGAAGGTGATCTCCCGTTTCCGGGACCCGGCATACCTGGTCCAACGCACCGCCCGCCGCCTGGCCCAACCCGACACCTACGCGGATTATCCGCGCCAGCTTCACGCCCTGCTCAACGAGCTCAAGGACGGCGAGGTCGAGGTCCAGTTCCGCCACGAGGGGTTGGACGATCTCATCTCCAAAGTAGACATACTCGCCAACCGGCTCGTCTTTGCCGTGCTCATAGCCGCCCTGATCCTGGGTTCCTCGATGCTCGGCATCTTTTCTCGAACCGGCGCCACCCTGCTGGGCGTGAGCGTCTTCGGCCTCGCAGGCTTCGTTTTCGCCGCCATCCTCGGCCTCGCCCTGCTCGTCGGCATCATACGCTCGGGCCGGCTCTAAACCCGCTCCCCAAGGCAATTGGCGCTGCTACAGAAAGTATCCAAGCCCCGCTGAAGTCTTCCAGGATCCGGCCGGAAGTGTGCCGAAGCATGAAAACCGGTATGATTGGCCGGGGCGTTAAAGGAGGAAAGGGAGAAATGCTTCACTATTTTTCGATAGGGCTCGGTAGTCTGCAAAGAGTAAAGAGGGGCCAGCGGGGCTTCACGCTGGTCGAATTGCTGATCGTGGTGGTCATAATTGGAATACTCGCGGGTATCGCGGTCCCGACGTTTCTGGCCCAGCGAAACAGGGCTGAGGAAGCCGAAGCAAAGTCAGCGGCCCGCAACTACGCAACGGCGGCCCAAACGTGGCGGGCCGGGGATCCATCCAGAGACTTCTGCGACAGCAGCTTTACCGCCGCCACACTCCGGGCCGAAGAGAGCGGGCTACCGAAAGACGTGGGCGGTGGAACTATCTCCGTCCGCGAAAAATCATCGAACCAATGTGAAGAGTTCGTCGTTACCGTGCCTTCCGAAAACGAGACCGTCACGTTCGATAGTTCAACCGGGAAGATTCGCGTTTCGTAACCCGGCTCCCAAACGACCCTCCGGGGCACGAAAAAGGCCGGACCTCTGGGTCCGGCCTTTTTCCGGTTAATGTCCCTCGGAGCGGTGGCTCAGCTACCGGGCAACTTTCTGGAAAGCCTCAAGACCTTCCTTGTAGTAGCTCAACGGAGCATACACAATCTCCATGTAGGCGTCTACTCCCTCGCCTACCATTTTCTGAATTATCTCCCGCTGGCCGTGAACCCGATCTACCAGCTCCTCGGCCAGCGCCCGGTTGCTCTCCGCCTGCTGGCGTACCTCCTTTACAGCCTCATCCATAACACCCTGGACAAAGCGCACGTTGCGCTCCTGCAAGCCAACGGCGTGGTCGATGAAGGTCATGTAGGAGTCTTTGGTGGCCTGGGCCATCTGCTCGGCGGCCTTGGTGGCTTTCTCGGAATGCTGGTTGCTGGCCATCATAATGGATACCTCCGTGGTGGTTGCTACCTGTCTGTATATGCAGTATACACATATGTTCCATGCCGTCAAGCGGTATGGAGGCTTTGCACGTAAATGTGGTAGGAACCTTTGAAGAGTTCCTATGAGTGTGAGCGGAATCTATGTGACGCTTGGTAGAATTTGGTGAGGAAGCTGGCGCTGGCATCTCGAATATTGCGATCCTACTGAGGTTTATAGGCGAAATGTGGCCGCTGGAGGACCCGGGGCGGGGAGCTGCTTCCGGAGCATCGAGATGAGGCGAAACTCCTCTGAGAGGAACTGGCAAACGGGATCTTGTAGCCACCACACTTGACTTTCTTCCCATTTGGAGTAAAAATCAAATTCTCGGCGTCCGCGTACTCCTTCCTTTCCCTTTCCCACCCATCACCCATGCGGGCGCCGCACTCCTCTGTATCCCGTGCGCACCAGTGTAGCCGCAGGTGCACGGAAACACACTAGGTCTTTTGTCCCAATCTTCCAGGAGATCCCGTTCCTTTGCCTGGAAGTCTCTCTGGAGGAGTCCCGGCACGGAGTTGCGCTGCCTGGCGAAGGGCGAAGGTCCACAAGCCTGCGTCCGCAAGCCGGCGCGTTCGAGGGTCGGAAACGGAGGTGGCGCCGGGAGCGTAATCCGGTCGGGCTCGGCAATACTCCGCTATCGGGGTTTCGCTATTAGAGGGACACTTTGGGACGACGTTCCGTGCACCCTAACCCGCGAAAGGCTGGTGCCGCTGTGGGTTTCGGGAGCCGGATCCGGGCGACTCGGGATCGGTCAGGCAAAAACCTTGTTGCCCCGCAACATCTTCCGAACCCGCCGGCCTTCGCGGTGCCCCCGATAATAGGCGAGACGTTCGAGGTCAGTAAAACTGGAGAGGTCGGCATTGGAGGAGAAAGCCCCCGGTCCCCCGAAACGCCCGTCCTCCCATCCGCTCCGGTAGGCCCGGCTCTCCCGAGAAACCTCCGCCTGCTCCACATCCCGCCCACGGATCATTGCACCCCTCCCGTTTTAGTGACCGTAATGCTATATATATCACAACAGATTCATCATTGGAAGCTTTTTTTAACGAATTCTTAATAAAATTTACACCGGTGCTACATACCCGGTGCTACATACGAAAGTCCGGGGGTATGTGCATCAGGTATTTGTCGGGCGGAACAGCCCGAAAGAAGAAGTGTAGCCGTGGAGGAATGTGGAGCCGCTGACGGGGCCGATCTCCCCGTTGCAGAAGAAGCCTCCCACCGGCAGATCTCCGAAGTATTCGCGGAACACTTTGGTGTCGAAGTTGGGTTCTTTGTAGAGGCCTTCGCCGCGGCCTAGGCAGGAAAAGAGCAGTGCCCCGGAGACGGCGGAGGGCCCGGGGGTGGTTTTGTGGTAGCCGGCGAGCATGGCGTGCAGGTCTTCGGCGGAAGTTGCGGCGTCCCGAACGTGGAACCGGATCCGCATCCCCTCTTGCAGGTTCTCCCCGACGGCGAGGGCGCCGCGTTGGGGATCTATGCCGACGAGGTTCCGGATCAGGAAATCCCCCACGCGCGGTTTCTCGCTAAACTCGTTCATGAGGAACCCCGCGAAGAGCGCCGTGCGGGCCAGCTGTTGGTCACGCTCATCGAGCCCGGCGAAGAGCTCTTGCAAGACGCTGAAGGCTGGTTCGCCATCCAGCTCGAAGAGCAGGTTTCCCTCGCAGCTCGTTACCTGCATCAGCTCTCCCACGGGTCGGCACCCCTGGGCGACGACGGTATCAACGGCGATATCGCCACTCAAGGCTACACCGACCACTCCGTCCGAAAAAGCTTCACCATCGAGAAACATGGCGTTAAGGCCGGGTGACGTTCCGCCGCTGGCAAGGCCCCCGATCTTGACCGATGTCGGAAAGGCGTAGTCGAGTCCGGCGAGCAGGGACCCGGCGCGGACCGAGAACGGGTCGGCCAGCAAAACAAACTGCGGTTCTTCCGCGGCCCGGACGCCGGCGAGATCTTCCCAGGGCTCCGGTGGTCCGTCCAGATCCGGCAACGCTTCGCCGGCGCGAAAAGCCTTGACGTTTACGCCGGGAAGCCGGGCGGCCACGAGGGTTACCGCCGGCCCCTTTTCGACCTCCTCCCCGCCACCGATAACCCCGCCGCCCGAGCACCCGACAAACGTCTCCGGCTCCACATAGCGCGTTACGAGATCCGGCACCCGCGGATAGTAGGCTGCGAAGTGGGGCGTGACGAACCCCAATGCCAGCGAAACGGGACCGGGACCCAGCTGCCGGCGGACCTCTCCGGCGCACTCCTCGAAAGCATTCTCGATAGAAGTCTTGCGTGATATCGCCGTTGTCCACTTCATCCGGCCTCTAGTTTATACCCGGTGTTAGAAGACGTAGCGGATTGCGCCTCCAGAAGCCTCGAACGCCGGTAGAGCAGGTAGAAGAAGATCCCTGCCCCCACCAAAGCCGGCCCGTAGAGCAGAGAGAAAGTTGCCACCCCGGTCCAGAAGGCCCCGGCGATTACGGCGCTGTCGAGCAGGCCGGGAAGCGGCGGCTCTCTCCACCGCCCGACGAAAAGCGTTATGAGGGCGGCGAGAACCCCGGAGAACAACCAGCCCAGGTAGTTGCCGGGCGGGACGTCGTAGTAGAGGCCTCCTCCGGGCCAGGTCCAGAACCCGAGGACCACGGCGCCGGGGTCGAGGACCCCATCCATCAGGGTGAGCAGCAGGGCAGCCCCGAGGACGTGTAAGGCGCGGCCCCGGGCTCCCCACGCGGCCGCGACGGCCCCTATCACGAGCGGCAGGTAGGTCACGGGCAACAGGTACGGCACGAGCCCGAGCGCCTTGGGGCCGAGAGAGTCGCCGTAGTAGAAAGTGCCGTAAGGGAAGCCCGTTGCGACTCCTACGGTCTCTATCGTGTAGGCAAAGGCCGAGAGCGCCAGGAGCGAGAGCCCTGCCCGCTTGGGGCCCAGATAGCGAACCAGCGCCGTGAAAGCCGGCAAGGCTATAAAGAAAGTGGCGAGATACGACGCCGGGCTGGAGCCCGGAGAATCCTGTAGGTAAACGGGAAAAAAGGACAGCACAAAGAACGCGGCAGAGACCAGGAAAAGGATTCCCGGCGTGTTCTTGAAAATGCCGGTCAGCACCCGCGTATGTTAACGCAGCCTCCACATCGCAGGCTGGTATATTAGCGCCGTGCTCTTGCGACTGCTCCACATCTCGCGGCCGGTACTGTGGGTCAACACGGTCGGTCCCGCCGTGATCGGGGTCTGGCTCGCGGGGCACCTTTGGATGTGGGAGGCGTTGCCCCTGCTGCTCTGGCTCACGCTACCTTTTAACCTCCTGATCTACGGTACCAACGACATCTTCGACCAGGAGACCGACGCCGACAACCCCCGCAAAGGCTCCCTCGAGGGCGCCCGGATCCAGCCGGACGAAGTTCGGCCCATCTGGTGGGCCATTCTCCTGAGCAATCTGCCGTTCCTGGCCTACTTCCTCGTCACCTTTCCGCCCGCCGCCACGTTCTGGGTGCTGCTCTACATCGTTTTGTTCGTCGGTTACTCGGCGCCGCCACTCCGCTTCAAAGCCCGGCCTTTTCTGGATTCGCTATCGAACGCCGCTTACGCCTTTCCGCTGGTCTTCGTGCCGCTGGCGGTGTCCGGGGCGGTGGTGTGGCCCGCTGCCGGGGGGTTGATGGCGTGGAGCGCGGCCAAGCACACCTTCGACGCCGTCCAGGACATCCCGGAGGACCGGCGCGCCGGGATCCGGACGACAGCCGTGCAGCTCGGGGCGCGGGGCGTGGTGTTCTGGAGCGGGTTCTGGTGGGTTCTGGCGACCGCCGGCTTCGCGGCGGTGAACCTTCCCGTAGCCCTGGTGAACGCCGCCATATCCGGAACTCTTCTGCTCGTCCTTTACCGCGACCCCCGGCCCGACACCGGACACCGGCTCTACCCCTTCTCCATCGCCTTTCCTTACGTGGCGGGCACGGTTGCCGGCGTGCAGCTCGTCGCCGCCTTGAGCCTGGGAGCGTATCCATGAGCCGGGTGGTAGTCGTTGGCGGCGGCATCAGCGGGCTAACGGCGGCGGCCCTGATCGGGCACGCGGGACACCAGGTCACGCTGCTCGAAGGCAACTCCTATCTCGGAGGCAAAAGCCGCAGAATACACCTCTCCGGCCAGCGGATAGACACCGGCCCCTCCCTTTTCACCTTCCCCGGCGTGTGGAACGAGTTCTTGAGCCGGCTGGACACCTCCGGCAGCGGAGAACCCGCCGCGGAGGTCGCCGGCCTCGAACTGCGGCGCATGCCGGAAGTCGGAACCTACCACTATCGGGATGCGAAGGTCTCGCTACCCGTCCCGGAAGAACACCCCTGGTATCCAGCCTGGGAGCGGTTTTCGCGAATACACGGCGGGCTCGGGCCGGACGTAACGCAGCTCCTGACGGCGGACCCTCTTGGCCGGGAGGCTTTACCGGCTCTCAAGCGACTGCTCCGAACCTACGGTGCCAGGCTCACCACCCGCGGCTACCTGGACAGCCTTCCGTGGCTGCCGGAGGGGCTGCGGGAGATCCTCGCCATCCACACCCTGAACGCCGGCGTAAGCCCCTCCCGGAGCCCGGCCCTGTACGCCAGCATGCCCGCCATAATGGCCGCCGACGGCGTGTGGGCGCCGGAGGGCGGTATCTACGAAGTGGTGCTCGCGCTAGAGAAACTGGCGCGCCACGCCGGGGTGGAGATAAAGACGGAGGAACCCGCAATGGTAATAGAATCGGATAGGGTGACCACCCCGGAGTTCGAATACGCGGCGGACGTCGTGGTGGGCAGCCTGGACGCGGGCAGGCTCGAGAACCTCTTGGATCCCGCAGAGAAAACCTCCCGCAAGAAACTCTCCTGCTCCGGCATCGCCGTATACGCCGCGCTGGAGAATAAGGTAGACCTGCCGCCCCACTCCGTCGTGCTACCCACGAGTCCCAAAGACCTGTACGAGAGCCTCGAAGCCGGCGTCGAGCCTGCCGAAACAATGGCCTTCGCAAACTACTACGCCCCCGGTGAGGTATACCCGAACGCCGGGGCGACGCTCGGGCTGCTACTTACAGCCCCACCAAACGGCCGGGAGTACGCCCTGGAAGACAAGTTCGTGGAGAAGGAGATAAACCGGGTGTCGCGCGAGATCGGCCTGGAAAAGCCCGCCAATACATACTTTACGGAACATGCGGTTCTTCACCCCCGGTACTTCGGTAGTTGGGGCGGGGCGGGTGGTGCGCTCTACGGTGCGGCGCGGCCGTTCTGGCAGAGCGGTCCGTTCCACCGTCCACGATACTCCGACCGCCGGAGACCGTGGTTGTGGCGGGTGGGGGCTTCGGTCCATCCGGGCGGCGGTATCCCCGCGGTGTTAGGGGGAGCCATGATCTCCGTGAACCGGCTACTCGACACGATAGGAAGGCCCTCGGGATGATGCTTTCGTCCAAACGCCATCTCTTTGAAGTTCCGGAGGACGTTTGCTACCTCAACTGCGCCTACATGTCGCCCCAGCTCCATTCCGTACGCGCCGCCGGGGAAAAGGCGCTCGCACTCAAAGCCCAGCCCTGGCGGATAACAACCCCGGACTTCTTCGAAGAACCGGAGCGGTCTCGGGAATTGTTCGCCCGAATAGCCGGTGGCGACGCTGACGGCGTCGCGATCCTTCCTTCCGTCAGCTACGGCATGGCGGTTGCCGCGGCGAACGTGCCCCTGCAAGAAGGCCAGAACATCCTCGTGCTGGAAGACCAGTTCCCCTCCAACATCTATCCCTGGCGCGAGGCCGCCAGGCGCCGCGGCGCGAACCTCGTTACCGTCCCCCGGCCCGCCGACTATGATTGGACCGCTGCCATCCTGGAGCGGATCGACGAGGAAACCGCCCTCGTAGCCGTGCCGAACTGCCACTGGACGGACGGGTCGCTGGTCGACCTGATCCCGATCGGGGAGCGTGTCCGCGAGGTGGGTGCGGCGCTCGTCGTGGACGCCACCCAATCGCTCGGGGCCCACCCGCTGGACGTCTCGAAGATGAAGCCGGATTTTCTCGTCTCGGCCGCCTACAAGTGGCTGCTCGGGCCTTACAGCCTGGGGTTTATGTACGTGGGAGACTCGTACCGGGCCGGGGTGCCGGTCGAGCACAACTGGCTCGCCAGGGAGCACAGCGAGGACTTCGCCCGCCTGGTGGACTACCGGGACGCTTACCAGCCCGGCGCCCGACGCTACGACGTCGGCGAGCGGAGCAACTTCGTCCTGCTCCCGATGGCGAACACCGCGATGCAACAGGTTCTCGACTGGGGCGTAGATAACATCTCGGAGACCATAGGAAATCTTACCGGCCAGATCGAGCGCCAGGCGGCGGAGCACGGTATCCGGACTACGCCATCCGGACGCCGGGGGCGGCACATGATCGGGCTCCAACTCGGCCCCGCGGCGCCAAAAGACCTGGCCGCCAGACTGGCCTCAGAGGACGTTCACGTCAGCGTCCGGGGCAACAGCGTGCGCGTCTCGCCCCATTTGTACAACACCGAATCCGACGTACCAAGGCTATTCGAGGCGCTGACGAAGCTGGTCGGGAAATAGAATTCCTCCGATGCTCGTGGAGAAAGCGACCGGAGAAGATCTAGCCCGCATACGCTCCCTCGACTCTACGGTGATCGGGGACTCCAGCAGGCGGGAGCTTCTCGCCGGAGCCGTCTGCAGGAACCAGTGTTGGACTGCAAAAGCCGGAGGATTCGTTGTCGGCTTCGCGATCCTGGAGCGCTCGTTCTACAACCAGGCGTTTATATCGCTGGTCGTGGTAGATCCCGCCTACCGGCGACGGGGAGCGGCTACCGCTCTCATCCGGCGCATCGAGGCGACTTGCTCCGGCGAGAAGCTCTTTACGTCCACGAATCGCTCCAACGCCGCCATGCAACGCGTTCTGGAAAAGCTCGGGTTCGAACGGAGCGGCTACATCGAGAATCTGGATGAGGGAGACCCCGAACTCGTGTACTTCAAGAAACCCGGCTAAAGCGGTCGGCTTCGGGGGAAAGCGGCGCTACTCCTCTGCGCCTATTCGTTCTATGCTGGCCCACGGGAGAAACTCGTAGCCGGCGGGATCTCCACTCGGATGTCGGGCGTCGAGCAACAGGCCCGTCTCGTCTTTGTCGCAGACATATCCGTTCAGGTCGTTGCCGATGCGGGCGGAAATCGAGACAAACTTCCCACGTCCCAGGAAGCCGGAGATCTGCGGCGCCTCGCTCCTGATCCCCCTGTTTCCGCTTTCGCTCTCCAACGTGACCCTGCCTTCCGGTAGCCTGGACCCAGGTTACACCACCTGAGATCGCGACGCCCAGGATCCCGCAGCAGAGGTGGGATCCGGAGCGAGTGGTGGCTAGGAGATCCAACTTTCCAGCGGAATCGCCTCGGTCATGCCGGCTTCGGGGTCTATGACAGCGTAATCGGTCCCCGCCCGGCGGGCAATGAGCGCGTGCCGCCGGAGACCTTCGGCATCGTCTATGGCTGCGAGAAGTTCTGGCAGGTTCAGGTGCGCAGCCCGCTCTCTGAACCCATGCGCCTTCTCCGGCGAACTGAAGAGTACGGCTACCAGCAGTTCACCGCCGGCGTCTTCGACGGAGATCAGGGGCGCTTCGCCCCGCTCGTTGGTAAACACGTACAGGGGAAACGGCGGCTCCTCCTTTTTCCGGGACGCGTGGTGTGCCACATCATCGGCGAAAAAGAGCCCGGTTCCTCTTTCGGAGATCACCAGAAGATAGTCCTCCCCTCCCGAGGCGTAGTCCTCGACGGCGTTCCAATCCGGCAGCTGGCCGGGATCCAGGCCCGTCATTGCTTCGAGGCCGAGCTCCGCGGCACCCTCCGAAAACTCCTCTGCCAGGTCCCGAGACGAGAAGAGTATCCCCAAGGAAGAAAGCTCGCCGCCGACTTCTTTACGCTCGAAGACGTCTCGCCCGTTACCGTCCACCAACTTGAACAGTGGCGGATGCGGCAGTTCTTCCAGGCGCAGTTCGCGATCCGGGCGGTCCAAGACCCTCTTACTCCTCAGTAGACGTCAGGCCTTGTAGCCTACTACAGGCTCTAGCGCGCGGAGCCGCACGCCCGCCGGAACCGCAGCGGCCCCGACGTCCCGCAGGCTACAAACCACCGGGTTCTCCGACTGCATGATCCTGCCCATGCGGCGCGACTGGCGTACCACGACAGCCGTGCGTCCGATCCGCCGCTGCTCGTAGAGGCGCAGGGCTCCGGCCACCGAACTCTTCTCGCGCCCGGCGTCGCGCACGGCATCGGCCAGCACCGCGGCGTCCTCTATCGCCTGGCAGGCCCCCTGTCCCAGGTTCGGCGTCATCGGGTGGGCGGCGTCGCCGAGGAGCGTCACCCTGCCGGCACCCCACCGTCGGGCCGGCGGGCGGTCGTAGATGTCCGTCCGCAAGATGTCCTTCTGTTCCGTGGCCGCGACCACGGACGGCGCCGGATCCCAGGTAAGCTCTTGCTCTTCCAGGGTCTCCAATGCCTCGGTCCTGCGGCCGACAGGCTTTTCGGTCTCTCCTTCCGGCGCGTTCCTTGTGAGGTACCAGTAAACCCGGCCCCAACCCAGGCTCGTCAGGCCAAACTCCGCGCCCCGGCCCCAGACGTTCAAGCCGATCCCCCCAGGTACGATCCCGGCAGCGTCCTCCATAACGCCGCGCCAGGCCATAAACCCGGCGTATCGCGGCATACCGTCCCCCAACACTCCGGCGCGGACTACCGAATGCAGACCATCCGCCCCAACCAGGAAGTCTCCCGTAACCTCCCGGCCATCGGAAACCTTCGCCTCCACGTAACCACCGTTTTGCCTGAAACCCACCAGCTCCGAGCCCAATCGAACCGCGCCTTCGGGCAAGGCGGCCAGAAGTGCCGAGTGAAGGTCCGCGCGGTGCACGGCGAGGTTGGACTCCCCGAACCGGTGCCTCAATTCGGCAGCAGAAAACGAGAACAGCTTCCTCCCCCGCCGCGAGCGGGCTTCGCCCCCGATCTCCGCCCCGGCTTCCCTAATCCTCTCGTAGACGTTGAGTCTTCGTAGTACCTTTGTCGCGTTGGCCCACAAAGCGACGCCGGCCCCCACCTCCCGCAGTTCCGGTGTCTTTTCCAGGACTACAGGCTCTACGCCGACCCGGCTCAACGCCGCGGCCGCCGCGAGGCCTCCGATACCGCCACCAACGACGATGGCCTTCACCCTGCCGATCCTTCCCAGAGCATTGTTCCTGGTACACGCTCAGGTTAGACCAACCGGGTAGGCGTCGCAGTGAACCTTTTGGCTACCGGGGCGCCAGGATAAAATCTAAAGCAGAGATTTAGGTTTATTCTTGACGAGCTTCCGCACCGTAGAGACCAGTTCGTCCGGGGCAAAAGGCTTACGCAAGATGCGGACGGAGCCGTTCATCCGCTCGCCGAGCATCCGGGTTGCGGGATCCTTCTTCGCCGCCATAAGGACTATCGGGATCCTGGCCGTCTTCGGCATCGCCTTGAGGCAGTGACACGCCTCCAGGCCGTCGACCTGGGGCATAGAAATATCCATGACGATGAGATCCACCTTCCGGCCCAGCGCCTCTTGCAGCGCCCGCTGGCCGTCAGCGGCTTCTACGACGCGGAAACCACTGGCTTCCAGGGCCTCGACACCCACCTTGCGGGTTTCCGGGTCATCATCAGCGAACATTACCGTAGGCCTGAAATCCACAGCCCGCGTATTGTACACCCAAACGAAGCTTTGGCCAGAAACCGACGGGAACCATAGTATGGGTTAAACTCTTGGGCGGGTGCCCTTGGGCGCCCGCCGTGGCAAACGCCGGATTCGAGAGGTGAACGTGCAGGACCAGAAGTATTTTCGGAAAGGCTTCAAGATGCGGGGCGACGTCCAGCATCTGCTGGATCGAGACTACCGCTCCGAGGTGGTGGAGAAAATCCGGGAGAACGGCAACTGTTTCGAGGCCGGCGGCCTCACGCTGCGGCTGGCCGACGAGTTCGGGTTCTGTTACGGGGTAGATCGGGCGGTAGACTACGCTTTCCAGACCCGCGAGAAGTTTCCGGACCGGCGGATCTTTATCACGGGGGACATGATCCACAATCCCTCCATGAACGATCGCCTGCGGGAGATGGGCATCGAGTTCCTCTCGGAGGGCTTTAACGGGCATCCGGACAAGCTCTTTGACACCCTCGGCCCCGAGGACGTGGTACTGTTGCCCGCCTTCGGCGCACCGGTAGACTGGGTTCGCAAGCTCCGCGAGCGGGAGTGCATAGTCGTGGATACCACCTGTGGCTCGGTGCTCTCGGTGTGGAAACGCGTAACCCGCTACGCCCAGAAAGACTTTACTAGCATCATCCACGGCAAGTACTATCACGAGGAGACCAAAGCTACCGCCTCCCAGACCCACAAAGATGGCGGCAACGGCAAGTACCTCATCGTGCGCAATCTCCTCGAGACCGGCTACGTCGTGGACTTCGTTCTGGGGCGGATGGACGCTGATGAGCTAAGAGACAAGCTCGCCCACGGTATGAGTCCTGGCTTCGAGCCGGACGAGGATCTACAGCGGGTCGGCGTCGCCAACCAGACCACGATGCTGATGAGCGAGACGCTGGCTGTCGGCGAGGAATTACGCAAAGCGATGGCCGAGAGATACGGCGAAGAGAACGTCGAGGACCATTTCGAGCTCTTCGACACCATCTGTTCCGCCACCCAAGACCGGCAAGACGCGCTCTTCGATCTGCTAGAGCACCCGTTGGACGTGATGATCGTTATCGGGGGCTACAACTCCTCCAACACGAACAACCTGGCCATAATCTCCGAGGAGCGGGTGCCCAAGACCTACCACATAGCGAGCGGTGACCGCATCGGAACCAGCACCATTCGCCACAAACCCGCGGGAACCCCGCTGGACGCCAGCGAAGAAATCGAGGAAGAAGACTGGTTGCCGGAAGGCCCGGTCCGCGTCGGGCTCACCGCCGGGGCTTCGACTCCCAACTCGCAGATAGGATTCGCCGTCGGGCACCTTCTGGAAGCCCGGGGAATTCCGCCGGAGACCGCTCTGTCCTAGAGCCCGATCTCCACTATCTTCCGGGCGATGTCCGTAAACTCCTGGGCTTCTACGGAGCGGGAGGTCAGCACTTGCGTAGAGCCGTCGTCGAAGGAGATCTGTACAGCCTCCTCGCCCGGAGCTTCGGAGTTGCTCAGGTAGCTCCGCAAGGCCACAGCGACCCCAACCAGTACTCCCAAAAAAACCAGCCGCCGGAACATCTTCCCCAACACTACTCTCCTTCTCCCTGCAAAGCCTTGTCTACCTCGCCGCGCGCGTTGCGCATATCGTAGAGTACGAGCCCGACCCGGGCCTCCGGACCGGTAGTAGCAGCCAGAGCACCGTTCGCGAGGCGCACGATCAAGACATGCCCCAGGTCAGTCTTGACCCTGACCTGCTCCGTATCTTCTTTCCCATCGTTTCGGGCCTTCCGCCGCGCCAGGTTTACGAGGGCGGCCAGCATGGCGGTTACCCGTTCCCGATCCACCCCCTCCTCGTGCCGGGAGGACAGGAGCCGTCCGTCACGGTCGAGAACAGCGCACGAATCCATATCTCCCGAAAGCGATCTTAGCCGGTCCAGTACCTGCTCGAGGCTCTTCGCGTCACCTCCACCGTTCTGCTCTGTCACAAACTATCCTCCCGTCGGCCAGAATGTTCTTCTAGACAAGCCATTATATCCGATAAGCTCCCCGTTCTCTTACCCAAACGCCTTAACAACCATTCCGCCGGATGGTATATTCCCCCTCTATCGGGCGATTAGCTCAGCGGGAGAGCGCTGCCTTCACACGGCAGAGGTCGCTGGTTCGAACCCAGCATCGCCCACCAAGAAAAAGCGGTGTTCTGCAGGCAAAAACCAGAGTACAGGAAAAGGCCCCGGAGCATGTAATCGGACACTCCGCTCTTTTCAGACGAGTAGGGTGTGATCCTCGTTCGCCCGGTTTGCTCTTCCAAGATAGAATAAGAGTTATGGATGTGAAGCTCACACTTCCCGACGAGGTACTAGAGGCATTGGGACCAGAGCCCGAACGCGAGGTGCTTGAGGGAGTATTGCTGCTCCTGGTGAGTGAGGGAAAGATGAGCGTAGCCCGCGCTGGAGAGATACTTGGTCTCAAGGGCCGGCTCTCAGCCATACGCTGGTACACGGGGCACGGTCTCCCCTACCCCGACCTTTCCGAAGAAGACTTCGCCGACGACCTCAAATACGCTTCTTCGTAAAGCTTTGAAGTCGTGACAGACCGCCAGCCGTTCGCTCCTGCGTGAGTTCTACCTACAACCTAGCTTTGGAGAAGGAACCGGCTGTCTTCGACGCGAGCCCTCTCGTCTTCTTTGGTGTGCTCGGCTACGCCGACCTGCTGCCCGAACTCCACCAGATCCTCGTGCCCCCGGCCGTGGTGGAAGAAGTCATCGCGCTGCCTGGAGAACCCGGTAGCGGAATACCAAAGGAAAAATGGGTCGAACGGCGGGCGCCGAGAATCGAAACTCTGCGGAAGATCGAAAATGAGATGACCGAATGCAGAGGTGAGAAGGAAGCTATCGCGCTTGCGTTGGATCTCTCTGCCTTGATAGTGCTCGACGACAAGCGGGCGCGGAGCTATGCGCGGCAGGTAGGTTTGCGGCTAACCGGCACGTTGGGTGTCCTCCTGAGATTGCACCGTCTGGGGCTTGCTTCACGGAGCCTCGAAGAGGATCTGCGGTTGCTCGAAGAAGCCGACATGAAAATCACACCTGAGTTGCGCCGGATGGCGCTCGATGCCATGAGAAGAGGCGAACCCAGGTAGATTGCTCCTCGCCTGCATGGGCGTCGGCGGCACAGACTGTTGCTACAAGCGGAGTCTTCTTAGCAACGCTTCGACTGAAGAATGTGCCTCTTCTATTTCGGCTGCTGAATAGCTCGTATGCTCTACGCGCCTCTCCCGGAAAGCGTAGACACCCACGGTTACCTCGTCGGCCATCACCGCCATCTCTTGCGCCAGCGCCTCTTGGATCAGGGGCATGCGGGGATCGTCGCGCCACCTACGTGTGCCGCCACTCAAGAATATCCATCCGGCAAACCCGGAAGGTGCAATGTCGGCCCGTGCGATCTGACCGGAGCACTCTAGATCGGCGGGCGCCCAAGGAGGAAGAGATACGCCCAAATTGAGCCTGGTGCGAAACATGGCCCATCCGAGGCTCGTATATTCCGCATATTTTTCCACGTACCACCAGAACTGATCCACTGTGTCGTCTCTTCTTGAAGTATCGCGAAAACGGCTCAGACGCTCCCTGAGGTAATCTTCTACTTCGGCAACATTTTCCCCGAGACGGTGAAAGCGAAAGATCGCGTCCCTAAGAGCGTTGAAGTAGGTTGGTCCTCCGCGTTGCCTTGGTGGGCCGAGAAGCTTGGCACGATACTGAGCAGGGTCTGCACTGGCCTCCCTCAAGTCGCCGAGCGGCAGACGAGGCGACATGGTTAGCTCACTATCGCCTTAACCGATGGGTACCGGTTGAAGACGTCGAGGCTCTCTTCGGCAAACCGTCGGTACATCTCTATAGCTAACGACGCATCTATCTCTTCGTTGAATAGCTCCGGGTACACTATTTCCAACTCTGCCTGCGGACGCGGTTCTCCGAACACACTAACGAACTCGATGAGCTCGACGAGGTTGCGTTTGCCTTCGTCATTCGGCTCTAAGCTGGACACTCGTTCTCTCAGTACGTCTCTCTTGTACTCCGAGAGTTCCAAACCGTGCGTCTCTAAAGCGATGCGCCGTGAGAGACACGGAATACAGTAGCCACAATGCTTTTCTTCTCCGCTTACGCGCGCGGCCTTCCAGCAGCTAACCGTGCCCGCGATGACCGGTTGATGCCTTTCGACCGTGGCCGCCACCACTTCGGCCTTAGTCTTGTAAAGAAAGGGGTTCTCTATCCTGATGGGATGGTCCAGGAGAGTAGAGAGAACGCCTCCCATAATGCTCACGAACTCAGGGTGAGCGGTGTGCGTGGAGAAGGCACCGATCCTCGCGGAACTGAGGGGAAGGTGTATAGAGGCTATCTCATAAATGTGGGAGTGAGGATATAGTGGCTCTTTGGTGCATCCCAGTATTGGCAGGAGTAGAAGAGTATGGATCTCACCAACGAGCAGTGGGAAGTGTTGGAACCTCTTATCCCAGATCCTCCCCGCAG
>JBHJHC010000065.1:0-48393 GCA_050331175.1 Rubrobacteraceae bacterium
CACGGTGGTGGGGGCCTGGCCGGTGATGCAGATCTGGGGTATGGAGTCTGCCAGGCAGGTGTAGAGGCCGGTGATCATGTTGGTCCCAGCCGGCCCCGAGGTGCCTATGTTGATACCTACTTTCCCCGTTACCCGCGTATAGCCGTCGGCGGCGTGGGTACCGCCCTCCTCGTGCCGAACGGAGTAGTGTTTGATCTGCTCGGACCGGCTCAGGGACTTGTACAGTGGCAGGATCGCCGCCCCCGGCACCCCGAAAGCTACCTCTACGCCTTCATCCTCCATAACCGCCACTACAGCTTCCATTACGTCCATCCTGGTCATGCGTGTTTCTCCTTTCCTAAGAACTGCTCACGTCTAAACGAGCAGCGGCCCTTCCTAAGCCAGTTCGTTCGCTTTCTCCTGCGAAAGGTCCTCGATGACCCTCAGGAGCGCCGAGTGGTCCTCTCCACCCCAGCCCTTCTTTTTCATCGTCAAGAGCATCTGGTCCACGATCGCCGTAACCGGCAGCGCCACCCCGTATTCGCGGGCCGCCGCCAGTGCGATTCCCAGGTCTTTATGGTGCAGTTCGGAGCGGAAACCCGGCGAGAAGTCGTGGGAGAGGAACTTCTCCCGCTTGACCTCCATGACTTTGTTTCCCGCGAGCCCCCCACCGAGGACGTCCAGGATCTTCTCCGGTGCCACACCACCCCGGGCGCCGAGAACCAGCGCCTCACTTACTGCTTCTATGGTGAGGGCCACCACGACCTGGTTGGCAGCCTTGGTAACCTGCCCGGCGCCGGTGGGACCGACGTGATTTACCGTTCCCCCCATTACGTCGAACAGCGGCTTCGCCCGTTTGAAGTCCTCCACGTTGCCGCCCACCATGATGGAGAGGGTTCCCTCGATGGCGCCGACGTCGCCGCCCGAGACCGGGCCGTCGAGCATCGTGGCCCCTTTCTCCTCGATAGCCGCTGCCAACTCCTCGGTGACTCCGGGAGAGATGGTGCTCATGTCTATGACAAGCGTCCCGCCTTTGATGCCTTCGAGGATGCCGCCCTCGTCGGCTACTACCTCCCGCACCTGCGGCGAGTCAGGGAGCATGGTGATGATGATGTCACTCTTTTCGGCGACCTCTCTCGGGGTTTCGGCTGTCTCGGCCCCTTCGTCCGCCAACTCGTCCATCGGCTCCTGACCATGGTCGAGCACCACCATCTCGTAGCCGGCCTCGCCGAGGTTGTGTGCCATGGGCTTGCCCATGATCCCCAGCTCGATAAACCCAATTCTCTCAGCCAACGCTAAGCCTCCTCTGCACCCGAATACTCTTTACTCTTCCAAAGTTCGAGTTGTTGGACGTGTGCATCTCCGCCGCGTAACCTCTCCGGGAGCCAGGCCAGGCTTTCCTCGGTGGTCTCCGGGGTCGGGTTGTACTCCAAGCCCACGTAGCCGTCGTATCCCAGCTCCTCCAGAACGGCCAACACGTATGGGTAGCGGATTTCACCCGTCCCCGGCTCCCCGCGCCCCGGCGAATCTGCGATCTGAACGTGCCGAATCATTCCGAATTGCTCCCGCAGGTTGGCTACCAGGTTACCTTCCATCCGCTGCATGTGATAGAGGTCGTGCTGGATCTTTACGTCCTCCCCAACGCTCTTCGCGAACTCCACAGCTTCTCGCGTGGTGTAGATGAGATAAGGCCCGTTCTCGAAGGTGTTGACCGCCTCCACCACGACCTGAACACCCGCCTCTCGTGCCCTGTCAGCCGCGAAGCGCACGTTTTCGCGGGCGAGCGTTAGCTGCTCCTCCCGGTCCAGGCCATCTTTCTCGTGTCCCAGTAGCACGTTCATCGTCCGGCACCCCAGACTTTGGGCCAGCTCCAGCGCAACCGGCACGTTCTCCCGAAACTGCTCCCGGCGGTCGGGATCGCTTACCAGTCCCCGATCACCACCCGGCATGTCCCCGGCATCGAAGTTGAAGAGCGCCACGTCCACCCCCGCATCCCCTATGGCCCGCTCTACCTCTCCGAGATCCTCCCCCTTAGGCCACCAAAACTCCACGGCCCCGAACCCGGCCTTCGCAGCCCGTCCAAAGCGTTCCAGAAACGACACTTCCTTGAACAAAATCGACACGTTCGCGCTAAACCTCATCCCCGCGACTTACCTCCCAACTGACACCTGCTCTACCACTACCAAAACACGGAATTATTATTTTGTTCAGCGGAATGGACCATAGAGGCTGTTACGACGGCTGTCAAGTACCTTCAGGAAATAGCCCCATTGGGGGCAGGAAAGCGTAGGTTACTTTTGGTACCACGATCCGTCCCGGGGATCTGGAGCAGGAGAAGGACTTTCCCCGGTACCGGCGGGTCTTGAGCCGTGCCGGATGGTCGAGTCCTCCGGCGCGCCGCTGGTGGCGGGCAGGTAGGTAACGACCATCACCGACTAAGACGGTCCCGACGGTTCGGCTTCCAGAGCCTAGCGAACGCCGAACCAGGCGAGCCGGCTCGTTATCAGCTCTCGGCAGTCTTGAGGGTAAACCCCTGCACTTTGGTTTCTCCGGGTTCTCCGAGCCGGCCGTAGTCCTGGCCATTGACCTCGATGAACACGGACCCCGCGTCCCCGCACCAGACGGATACCCTCTCTTCGGCCTCGAAGGTCTGTGAGAATCCCGGTTGGGCTAGCTGCTCGAACACGACGTTACCGTCGGTCTCGATGTTTAGCCAGGAACCAGTGTTCTCAACCCTCACCGTGAGCTTTAGGTTCTGCGGCGGAGGCGCGGGAGGTTCTTCCGAACCGGTGTCTACGTTCTGCCGGCCAGCCTCGCCGGAGCCCGCGTTCTCGGGGGGATCTTCATCTTTCGCCTCCTTCTCCGGTGAGGTGGCGGCAGGGTCCCGGGGTTCGTCGTTTGGGGGAGGTTCTTCCGGGGCAGGCTGTTCTTCGACGCGCGCCGGACCCTCCTGAGGTTCCTCGGAAGACCTTATCGCCTGGAGGCCGACGATGTACAGGCCGGCGACCACCCCCACCAAAAGCAAAGCCCCGAGGACGGAAGCCAGGATACCTAAACCCGAGAAACCCCTGCGCCGGGTCCTCCGGTGCCGCCGGAGAAGCCGCGGGGGCTCGGTCAACCCGGTACTGTCGTCTTCGCGGACAACATTCTTTGCCGGGCCTCCCGTTTGGCCGGGTCTGCTCGTTCCGAGCTGCCGAGAGAGCTCTTCGCCGTCGAGGTTCAGGTAGTTTGCGTAGGTTCTCAAGAAACCCTGGGCATAGACCGCGCCGGGCAGGGCCTCGAAGTCGTCCCGCTCCATGGCTTCCAGATAGCGGACGCGGATTTTCGTGGCCTCTTCCACGTCCTCGTGGGACAGGCCGAAATCCTGCCGGGCCTTCTCCAGGGTGGGCCCTATCTGTATAGATCCATCCTGCGCGTGAAAATTCTCTCTATCTCCGCTCATGTTTCCCGGGGGTATTTTCCGAAGGTTACCAGGATGCAGCGGGTTTGTCCTCCCCCGATGGACCCCGCGCGTCGCCGAAGAGGTCTTCGAGCTCCATCTCCGAAGCGAGCACCGACCGGCTCTTGGAACCCTCGTAGGGGCCGACCACGCCTTTACGCTCCAGGGCGTCGATAATCCTGCCGGCCCGGGAATATCCAACCCTGAAGCGCCGCTGCACCGCGCTAACGGATGCCTGTTGCGTAGAAACCACGAAACCCGCCACCTCGGGCAAGAGGTCGTCTTCCGGCTCTTCGTGGTCTTTGGGATCCGACCTGGGTTCCGTGACTTCCTCGACGTAGCTCGGCTCCACCCTTTCACCGGACCGGCACGCCGCTACCACCCGGCTCACCTCGGGCTCGGTAATAAACGCGCCCTGAACCCGGGACGGCCTCGAAGCCGAAACCGGCTTGTACAGCATATCGCCCATGCCGAGCAGCGCCTCCGCGCCGGGGGTATCCAGGATGACCCGCGAATCGACCTGGCTGGACACCGCGAACGCGATGCGGCTCGGGATGTTTGCCTTGATCATGCCGGTAATAACGTCCACGCTCGGCCGCTGGGTCGCGACGACCAGATGTATTCCGACGGCCCGGGCTTTCTGGGCGAGCCGGATCACGGCGTCTTCCACCTTCGCCGCCGCGGCCATCATGAGATCTGCCAACTCATCGATCACGACCACCACGTATGGCATCGGGGTCTCGTTTTTCTCGTTGTACCCGTCTAGAGAGCGGGCACCCACCCGTTCCAGGACTTCGTAGCGACGCTCCATCTCCGCCACGGCCCAGGAGAGGGCGTTGGCAGCTTTCTTGACGTCGGTCACGACGGGGGTTATGAGATGCGGTATCGGCCCGAACGGCGCCAGCTCTACCCGCTTCGGGTCGACGAGAACCATCTTGACCCGTCGGGGATCGGTCGTGAGCAGGAGGGATGTGAGCAGGGAATTGAGCATCACGCTCTTGCCGCTGCCCGTGGTCCCGGCCACCAGCAAATGCGGCATCTCCGCCAGATCGAAGAAAACAGCCCGCCCTGAAATATCCTTGCCGAGTCCTACCGGGAGCGCCCCGTCGTTCGCCCCAGGAAGCTCCCGGAAAATGTCCCCGAGGGTAACGGTAGCCGGCCGGGTGTTGGGAACCTCGACGCCTACCGCGCTCTTGCCGGGGATCGGGGCCAGTATCCGGACTTCTGTGGCCGCCAGGGCGTAGGCGATATCCTGCTGCAAATTGCGAACCTTGCCCACTTTGACGCCGCTCCCCAGGCGTAGTTCGTACCGGGTTACCCGGGGGCCCACGACCGCCCGGAGGACCTGGGCCTCAACCCCGAAGTCCGCCAGAGCCCGGGTAAGCCGCCGGCTGGTCTCTTCGGCGTCGTGCTGCGGGCCACCGGTCCCGCCGTTGAGCAGCGAGATAGCCGGCAACGTGTACTCGCCGGCGACGGCTTCCCGCTGCGCGGTAAACTCCGCCGGCTCGACCTGGCCGGGCAATACGACCTCCAACTCCATCGTGTCCTCGGGCTTTCGATCCGGAAGCTCTTCCGGCTCCCGCGCCTTATCTACCAGCCGGTCCGAAACCCGTTCCTTCGGCGGCCGGGCGCTTCTCGCCGCCCGCTTCTGGCGCTGGTCTCGCAGCTTCCCACGCGTATCCCGGAGAAACCCCTGGATACCCTGTAGGGCTTCCCGGAAAGTGGTGCCGGTGAGGAGCAATGCGGCAACGATGTACAGCACCGCGAGCGCCAGTACGACACCCACCACCCCGCCGGCCCAGTGAACCGTGGTGTAGATGGCGCTGCCGAAGAGTCCGCCGAACTCTCGATACAATTCTTCGTCGAATGGGAGGTTTCGGGGCATGAAAGCCGCGTAAGTGGTCGCGAGGGCGGCCAGCAGGAAAAACACGCCCAGCGCCCGGCGGCCGGCGGTGTAGCCCAGGAGGATCAAGATACCCCCCAGGATCGCCACCGGCGCCAGGAAGATCCCAACAGCCCCGAGCAAGTAAGTAGCCCCCGCCAGCCCGATATCTCCCAGGAACGCCCCCCGGCCACTCAGAAAGGCCGCGGTGAAGAATATCCCCAATACGAGTAGGGCTCCACCAACAACCCCCCGGGAGAGGAACCTGGCGCCTAGCAAGGCCCAGGGCGCACCCTTCTTGGAGGCCCTGGAACCCCGGCGCTTGCCGGGGGAAGTCTTGCGCGGAGACTTTTTCGGGGCACGTTTCTTCGTGGCCATGTTCTAAGTCTAGCGCATAACGCTCTACTTGAACGTCAAGCCCACCATATGGTATGGCCTATAGCTCACACCTCAACGATTAGCGGCAGGATGATCGGCCGTTTCCGGGTCCGGCGGGAGAGAAAGCCGGAGAGGTCTTTGCGGATCTCGTTCTTCAGCTCGGTCCAGTCGGTGATCCTCTGCCTCGAGGTGCGGTCCACGGTTTCCTTGACCACCGCGATCGAATCCTCCACGATTCCGTTGGCACCCTCGGGGCTAACGAAGCCCCGGGATATGACGTCCGGTGGCGCCAGCAACTCTCCGCTCTGGGCGTTGATCCGGGCTACCACGACGAACATGCCGTCTCCGGCGAGCTGTTGGCGTTCCCGCATAACACCCGACGAGTCATCCGCGAGTCCGCCGCCGTCTACCAGGAACATACCGGCGGAGACGTTATCCAGCCTGCGGGCGCCTCCCGCCCGAAACTCCATGCGGCCGCCGTTCTCCAGCATAAAGATGTCCTCTTCCGACATCCCCATAGTCTGGGCGGTATCGGCGTGGTGCTTGAGGTGCTTGAACTCGCCGTGTACCGGGACCAGGTAGCGCGGCTTCAGCAGCGAGAGCACGAGCTTCTGCTCTTCCTGGGCGGCGTGGCCTGAGACGTGGACCGCCTCGTGCGGGCTGTAATAGACCTCCGCGCCGCGCTTCATGAGGTTGTTGATCGTGCGCGACACGCCCCGTTCGTTGCCGGGTATCGGGTGGGCGGCGATGACCACCGTGTCGTCCGGACCAACGTCTATGGTGCGGTGGGTCCCGTTGGCGATCCGGGAGAGGGCCGCCAGGGGTTCCCCCTGGGAGCCGGTAGTCAGGATGGCAATGTCTGCATCCGGGACCCGGTGGATGTCCCGCTGGTCGACGAGCATAGCCTCCGGCAGGTCCAGGTAGCCGAGGTCGCGGGCGATCTGGACGTTCCGGATCATGGAGCGGCCGGTTACGCCCACGAGCCGGTCGTGCTCTTTGGCCGCCTCCACGACCTGCTTCACCCGGTGGATGTGGGAGGCGAACGAGGCAACGATGATCCGGCCCTCCGCCCGGTCGAAAATCTCGCGGAAAGTGTCGCCGACTATACGTTCGGAGGGAACGTAACCGGAACGTTCGCTGTTGGTCGAGTCACCGAAATACGCCAGCACGCCTTCCTGGCCGAGGGCGGCGAACCGCCCAAGGTCCATCGGGGCTCCCTCGATGGGCGTGAGGTCTATCTTGTAGTCGCCGGAAAAAACGATCAGACCGGCGTTCGTGCGGATCGCAATTGCGACCGCGCCCGGTATCGAGTGGTTAACCTCGATGAACTCCAATCCGAAACCGGCAAGGTTCTGCTTATCTCCGGCCTTGACTTCCCGCAGATCCCCCTTCCCGATCCCGAACTCCTGGAGCTTGCTCCTCACGAGCCCGAGGGTCATCTTCGTCCCGTATACCGGCACGTTGAACTCCCGGAGCACGTATGGGAGCGCCCCGACGTGATCCTCGTGGCCGTGGGTCAGGACTATTCCTTTGAGTTCGCCGGCGTGCTCCCGGAGGTAGGTGAAGTCCGGCAAGACAACGTCGATTCCCGGCATCTCTTCGTCGGGGAACGACATTCCCGCGTCGACCAGGATAATGCCGCTGTCCTGGCGTACGGCCGTCATATTCTTGCCGATCTCGCCCAATCCTCCCAGGGGCACGACCTGCAAGGTCTGATTGTCTAACAGTGCGATTCCCTCCTTTACAAGCCTTGTGGGCTGCCGAATCCTAGTTGCTGCTCAGGTGTTTGCCGAGGTCTAGCTCTTCGGGGCCGACCGCGGAAAGGTACATATTGTCCGGATCCAGGTGTCGCCGCGCGAGTCGCTGGATGTCATCGGCGGTAACCGCCTCGATGCGGGTGGAGATCTCCTCCGGTGAGAGCAGCTCCGCGCCGGTTATCGTGCTCCGCCCGATCCGGGTCATCCGGGCCGCCGTGCTTTCCAGCGCCAACAGCGTGGAACTCTTGAGCTGCTGCTTGGTCCGCTCCAGCTCCTCGTCGGCAACGGGCTCCGCCTGCACCCTCGCCAGCTGGTCGGCGATCACCTTTACGGCCTCTTCGACGTTGCCGGTCGTGGAACCGACGTAGGTCTTTATGGCCCCGGCGTCCGAGTAACCCTGGTGGTAGGAGAACACGGCGTAGGCGAGCCCCCGCTTTTCGCGGACTTCCTGAAACAGCCGGCTGCTCATGCCACCGCCGAGCACGTTGTTTAACGCCGCCATGGCGTAGCGGTCCTCACTGCCCGCCGGGATCCCCTGGCAGCCCATCGAGACGTGATACTGCTCCGTCTCCTTGAACTTGTAGAAGATGCGGCTCTCGGGGATGCCGGGCCTGGCGTTGCGCTCGAAAGGCTCGCCGCCGGGCAAGCCCGACAGCTTCTCCCCGACCATGCCCTCGAACTCGTCGCGGTCGAGCTTGCCGGCACCGACGACGAAGACGTTCGGCGCCGTGTAGGTGTCGTGGTGGAAGCTCTTCAGGGTGTCGTGGTCCACGCCGCGGACCGTGTCGGCCGACCCTATGATCGGGCGTCCGAGAGTGTCGCCGTGGAAGATCAGGGACGAGAGGTATTCGTCGGCCAGCTGGTCCGGCCGGTCCTCGTACATCTTGATCTCCTCTACGATCACCTCCCGTTCCCGTTCGAGGTCGGCCAGCGTGGGCCGGAGTACCATGTCGCCCATGATGTCCAGCGCCCGCCCGAGGTGCTCCGGGAGAAAGCGGGCGTAGAGCACGGTGTACTCTTCTCCGGTGGCGGCGTTTTCCTGGGCCCCGATGCTCTCGAAGGCTTCGGCTATGCCGAGCGCGTTCATCTCGGGGGTTCCCTTGAAGAGCATATGCTCCATGAGGTGGGTGATACCGGCTACCTCACCGCGCTCGTCCCGACTACCGGCCCGGATCCAAACCCCGAGCGAAACGCTCGTCGCCTCATCCAGAGGCTCCGAGAAGACCCGCAGCCCCCCCGGAAACTCCTTGCTCCGTACGTTTTTGTCAGCCAAGCTGCTACTCCTCAATCTTCTCCAGGGAGATGCGGTTCTGCTTGTCCACGTCGAGCACCCGCACCTTGACCGCGTCGCCCTCGTTGACCACGTCCTCGACCCGCTCGACCCGCTCTTTGCCGGGGGCGAGGCGCGAGATGTGCAGGAGCCCGTCGCGGCCCGGCGTCAGCTCCACGAAAGCCCCGAAGTTCGTGGTCTTGACGACCTTCCCGTTGTAGATGTCGCCGGACTCCACGTCCTTGGTCATGCCGTTGATCGCGGAGACCGCACCCTTCGCGGAGACGCCGTCGATCCCGGCCACGTAGACCGTGCCGCTGTCCTCTACGGAGATGTTGACCCCGTACTCGTCCTGCAGGGCGTTGATCGTCTTCCCGCCCGGGCCGATGAGGAGCCCGATCTTCTCGGTGGGTATCTGGAGCACTTCGACCCGCGGGGCGTAGTCCGAGACCTCGCTCCGGGGCTCGGGGAGCGTCTCGTGGATAATGTCCAGTATCTCGAACCGGCCTTTACGGGCCTGCCCGAGCGCCTCCTGCAAGAGCCCGGCGGAGACGCCGGTGATCTTCATGTCCATCTGGAGCGCGGTGATGCCGTCCCGGGTCCCGGCCACCTTGAAGTCCATGTCCCCGAGGTGGTCTTCGAGCCCCTGGATGTCGGTCATGATGACGTGGTCGTCACCTTCCTTGACGAGCCCCATCGCCACCCCGGCGACGGGAGCCTTTATCGGCACGCCGCCGTCCATCAGCGCCAGGGTCGAGCCGCAGACGCTCGCCATCGAGGACGAACCGTTGGACTCTAGCACCTCGGAGATTATCCTCAGGGCGTAAGGGAACTGCTCTTCGGACGGGACAACCGGTAGGAGCGCCCGTTCGGCGAGGGCGCCGTGCCCGATCTCCCGCCGCTTCGGTCCCCGGAGGAAAGCGGTCTCGCCCGTCGAGTACGGTGGGAAGTTGTAGTGGTGCATGTATCTCTTGCCGGTCTGGGGCTCCAGGGTGTCGAGCCGCTGGGCCAGCCCAAGATCCGCGAGCGCCAGCGAGCTTAGAACCTGCGTCTCGCCCCGCGTAAAGAGCCCGGTCCCGTGCACCCGCGGCAACACCCCCGCTTCGGCGGTGGTATTCCGGATCTCGTCGAACTCCCGCAGGTCGGTCCGTTTGCGATCCTGCAGCAGCAACTGCCTGAATGCTTCTTTCTGGAGCGTGGAGATCGCCGCCAGGATCTGCGGAACCTCTTCTTCCTCGCGATCCTCGACGAGTTTTTCTTTCAGCTCGTCGAGTTCCTCGTTGCGCGCCTGCCGGTCGGTGCTGACGATGCTCTCTTTTATGCGGGCCAGATACTCGTCCCGCAGCTCATCCAGATACGGGTTTTCTTGCTCGTCTTCGATCTGCTGCTTCTCTTTGCCATGCTCGGCAGCCCAGGCTTCGATGGCCTCCGCCTGGATGCGGATGGCGTCCTGGGCAGCCTGTAGGGCGTCGACGATCACGTCCTCCGGCACCTCGTTCGCCCCGGCTTCGACCATGGTTATCGCCTCTTTGGTACCGGCAACCACCAGGTCCAGGTCGCTCTCCTCTATCTGGGCGTAGGTCGGGTTCAGGATGAACTCGCCGTCGAGGGCGCGCCCGACGCGCACCGCCCCGATCGGGCCGTCAAACGGTATGTCCGAAAGCGCGAGCGCCACGGACGCCCCGACCATGCTCACGGTGTCGTACGGCGTGTCCTGGTCGGCGACGAGCACCGTTCCTATGACCTGTATCTCGTGGTGGTAGCCCTTTGGAAAGAGCGGCCGCAGGGGGCGGTCCGTGAGCCGGGCCGTCAGTATCGCCCGGTCCGAAGGCCGGCCCTCACGCTTCAAGAAGCCGCCGGGGATCTTGCCGGCCGACGACATCCGCTCCTCTATATCTACGCTCAACGGTAGAAAGGTCGCCCCGGCCCGCGGGTTGTGCGAGCGGGTCGCCGTGGAAAGGAGCGTCGTGTCTCCCAGCCGGACCTGCACCGCCCCACCAGCCTGCTTGGCCAACTTCCCGGTTTCGAGCACGATCGGACGCTCTCCTACGGGGATCTCTAAACGCATATTTGTTTCTCCTCTTCTGTTTTCGAGCGGGGGTTCTTGACGTCTAGCGGCGCAAGCCGAGCCTGGCGATGAGCGCCCGGTAACGCTCTACGTCGTTTTTCTGCAGGTATTTCAACAACCGGCGGCGCTTGCCGACCATCTGGAGCAGACCCCGCCTCGAATGGTAGTCGTGCTTGTGCTCCCGGAGATGCTCGGTCAGGTGCGCGATCCGCTTCGAGAGAACGGCCACCTGGACCTCCGGCGAGCCCGTGTCGTCCTCGTGGGTTCGGTACTCATGAATGGTTTCTGCTTTGTTTTCCGCTACAGCCAACTTCTTTTACGCTCCTCTTTGTTCATTCCTTGTTCTTTATCCGTATTTTCTCGATCATATGCTAACACACACATCAAACACCATCGCTCGCGAGCCGCCGGGCCTCCTCTACGTCCCGCGCTATTTGTTGCTTTAGTTCTTCGATGCCGGCGAATTTCTTTTCCTCCCGGATCCGGCCGGTAAAGGTCACGTCGACCGTTTCTCCGTAGAGGTCGCCGTCGAAGTCCAGCAGGTGGGCTTCTACCCGGTTCTCGCCGCGCTCGAAAGTCGGAGCGACGCCAACGTTGGTGCAGGCCGCGTACTCCTTGGCTCCGACCCGGACGATCCCGGCGTAAACGCCCCGCGCGGGCACTACGACCCGGGGGTCCGGCACCACGTTGGCCGTTGGGAATCCGATGGTTCTTCCCCGGCGATCTCCGGCGACTACTTCGCCCCGGAGGAGGTACGGCCGGCCGAGCAGCCGCGCCGCGGGGCCAACCTCGCCGACGGCAAGGAGTTCCCTGATGCGGGTCGAGTTGATCTCCTGCTCCCCGTTTTCCTCCCGAATCGGAACCGCGTGAACCACGCCCCCGAAATCTCCCATGAGCCATCGGAGCTGGCGGGTGTCCCCGCGGGCCTTGTGGCCAAAGCGGAAGTTCTCGCCGACTACGACGCCGCCCGCATGAAGCTCCCCGATCAACACGTCCCGGACGAAGTCTTCCGGGCCTTTTCGTGAAAGGTTCCTGTCGAACCGGATCGCGCGCACTTCATCCGCCCCGTAGCGGAGCAATACTTCCCGCCGCAATTCCAGCGGGGTGAGCAAACGAGGCTCCGAGCCGGGCCTCAAAACCGCCTGCGGATGGGGGTCGAAGGTCGCCGCCACGACCACAGCCCCTTCCTCTCTTCCCACCTCCGCCGCCCGGCCCAACACTTTCTGATGCCCCAGGTGCACCCCATCGAAGTTGCCGAGAGCAACTACCCTCCCGCGCACAACACCACCTCGGGACGCCCGCCCTTGCCATCCCCACCGTAGACCGCCAATAGCTCTCCGCCACTTTCTACCCGGAAGCTGCCCCTCAAGCCCGGAACCGCTATCTCGCGCCCGTGGCACACGGCCTGCCACACCCGGCCTCTACCGCCCCCCACGTCCAAAGCCGGCAGGTGCGAAAGAACCCTCGCCGGAGGTATTATGCGGTTACGGAGGTTTTCGGGTGTGAGGGTTTCCGGGGAGACGGCTTGCCGGAGGTGAAGGGTGCCAACGGACGTGCGTCGCAGGGCCATCAGGTGGGCGCCGGTATCGAGGGCGTCGGCGAGGTCGGCGATGAGGCTCCGCACGTAGGTTCCGCTGCTACAAGAAATATCGAAGGTCACGAGCTGTTGGGCCGCGTCGTAGGAGGTTACTTCGAGGGAGTTTACGGTTATGGCACGGCTGTCGCGGTCTACCGTCCCGCCCCGGCGGTGAATGCTGTAGAGACGTTCGCCCCCGACCTTTACGGCGGAGGCCATCGGGGGGGTTTGTTGGAGCTCTCCGGTAAAGGTCTCCGCCAGCTCCCGGATTTGGCTTTCCGTCGGCATCGGGGCGTCCACGGGGGTGATCTCACCGTCCGCGTCCAGGGTGTCCGACTCCTGGCCGAACCGGGCGGTCGCCGCGTACGTCTTGTCCAGGCCGGTGACGTAGCGGGAGAGCCGGGTGGCGCGGCCCAAGAGCAGGATCAGCAATCCCGTTGCCAGCGGGTCCAGCGTGCCGGTGTGGCCTATCTTGGATTTCTTGGGCAGCAGCCGCTTGACCAGCGCTACCGTCCGGGCGCTGGTGATACCCGGTGGTTTGTCCACCAGGAGCGCGCCGGTTGGGGTGTCGGGCTTTATCGGTCCTCTCCCAGGTCCACGGCTCCGGAAAGGGCTTTTAGGAGATCCTCCCGGGCCTCGGCCGGCCGCTTGCCGCGGGCCGTGTATCCAGCGGCGAGCCTGTGTCCCCCGCCGCCGAAGGTGCGGGCGATCTCGGCGACGTCCATCCGCTCCGAGCGGAGCGAGCCCTTGGTGCCGTCCGGAACCTCGCGCAGGTGGGCGACCACGTCCACGCCCGCAACCGTGCGCAGGCTATCTATGGCTTCCTTGGAGTCCAACTCCGAGCCGCCGGTGCGGTCGTAATCGTCGTTGTCCACAGTCGCGATGATAGCCTCGCCATACCGAACGGCGTTGGCCAGGGTCACACCCACGATGTTGAGCTGCTCGATCGTGCCGGTACGGTTGATCCGGTCGTCTACCTCGGCGGGCACCACGCCGGCCCGGAGCAGATCCGCCACGAGCTCGTGGGCTTCGGGGGAGACGTTCCGGAAACGAAAACCGCCCGTATCGGTCCTGATACCGGTGTAGATCGCCTCGGCCGCCGGCCGGTCGATCGGGACCTCCAGCTCCGCAAATAGCCGCGCAACGATTTCGGCGCTCGCCGAGGCGGTCGCGTCCACCAGGTTGTACTCGGCGTAGTTCGGGTTGTCTTCGTGGTGGTCCAGGTTCAGCCGGGGCGCGCCGTTGGTGGCGCCGGCCCGATCTTCCCTGGAAGTGTCGACCACGAGCAAGTCGAAGCCCTCGGGAACCTCGCGCCGGGGGTCGGGAACGAGCCACTGCAGGTAATTGGGAACCTCTTCGGCGTGGCAGAAGACGGCCTCGGAACCCAGGTTGCGCATCAGGTGGATCAAGGCCGCAGAACTTCCGATGGCGTCGCCATCCGCCCCGACGTGCGTCGTCACGGCGACGCGGTCCAGGGTTTTCAGAAACTCGGCTGTTTCAGCGGTGGTGTTACCCACCGTGCGGGTCGTCACTATCGTTTACCTCCCTCAGAACTGCTTCTATCCGGCTGGCGTGCTCCACCACCGGGTCCGGCTCGAAGAAAAGCCGCGGCGTACGCTTGAGGCGCGTCTCGGCGCCTACCACGCTTTGGATCCTGCCCGCGGCACTTTGAAGACCCTCGTGAGCATCGGCCTCGTCGGTGCCCGCCAGCAAGCTGTAGAAGACCGTGGCGTGGGATAGGTCCGGGCTCACCCGAACGGCCGTTACGGTTACGAGGCCGTCGATCCGCGGGTCGGACAGTTCGGCCACTGCGTCGCCGACAATCTCCTTTAGCTGCGACTCTATCTTGCGGGTACGCCCGCTCATAGCTTGACAAACTCCTCGCGCCACTCGACAACGGAGAGCTCCTCGTAGTTGAGTATGGAACGCCGGATCTCCTCCCGCTTCTCTTCCGCCGCGCCGGGTGAGGCGGCCGCTACCGCTAGCTCGACCGTCGCCCGCTGCCACAGGTCCTGGTGGTTCGACTCGACCACGGAGACGTTCTTGCGCCGCAGGCGGTCCTTTAGAGACCGGATGGTCTGGCGTTTATCCTTGAGGCTCGTGGCGTACGGCAGCTCCAGTTCCAGCCTCACGGTGCAAAACACGGGCTCCTACCTTTAGCTACCGGGGAACCTCGACGACCCGGAAGAACTCCAGCACGTCGCCTTCCTTGACGTCGTTAAAGTTCTCCACGCCGATACCGCACTCAAACCCCTGCCGCACCGAGCGAACGTCGTCCTTAAACCGCTTCAAAGACGCCATGTTGCCCTCGTAGACCACCGTTCCGTCCCGGACCACCCGGACCCGGTCGTTGCGGGAGATCTCGCCACTCGTCACGTAACAACCGGCCACGACCCCGACGTTTGGAACCCGGAAAATCTGGCGAACCTCGGCGGTGCCGGTCTCGTTCTCCACCGACTCCGGAGAGAGCAGCCCGCGCATGGCGGCCTCGATCTCCTCGAGGGCCTTGTAGATCACGTCGTAAGTCCGGATCTCTACGCCCTCCCGCTCGGCAACCTGCTTGGCCGTGCTCGTCGGCCGCACGTTAAACCCGAGCAAGATGCCGTCGCTCGCAGAGCCGAGCATCACGTCGTTCTCCGTGATCGCACCAACCCCGCTCCGGACAATGTTGACCCGCACCTCCTCGGTCGAAAGCTTGGCGAGCGACTCCTTTAACGCCTCCACCGAACCGGCGACGTCCGCCTTTATCACGAGGTTGAGGTCCTGCACCCCGCCCGCGCCGAGGAGTTCTTCGAGGGTCCGGCGGGTGCCGCCTTCGGCCAGCTCCTGGCGGCGCAGGGCCGCCTCGGCCTGCTGGGCCTTGTCCCGGGCCTGCCGCTCGTGCTCGACGATCTCGAATCGGGTTCCGGCCTCGGGAACACCCGAGAGGCCCAGGATCTCGACGGGGTCCCCCGGTCCGGCGCTCTCGACGCGCCGGCCGGTGTAGTCGAGCATGGCGCGCACCCGGCCGTAAGCGGTGCCGGCGAGCACCGCGTCGCCCTTGTTCAACGTGCCGCGGTTCAGCAGCAGCGTGGCGACCGGACCGCGGCCCGGGTCCCGCTCGCTCTCGATAACGTAACCGCTGGCCAGCGCATTCGGGTTCGCCTGCAACTCCTCTAGCTCGGCCACGATCAGGATGTTTTCCAACAGTTCGTCGATACCTTCGCCGGTCTTGGCCGAGACCGGTACGGTAACCGTATCGCCGCCATACACCTCGGGTATGAGCTCCCGCTCGGCGAGTTGCCCGAGGACCCGGTCGGGGTTGGCGTTTGGTACGTCTATCTTGTTGAGCGCGACCACCAGCGGCACCCCGGCGGCCCGGGAGTGCTCGATGGCCTCCTGGGTCTGCGGCATGATCCCGTCGTCGGCCGCAACTACCAGCACGACAACGTCCGTGACCTTCGCCCCCCGGGCCCGCATTTCGGTGAACGCCTCGTGGCCCGGAGTATCTACGAACGTTATGCTCCGGCCGTCGCTGTCGACCTGGTAAGCGCCGATGTGCTGGGTGATGCCCCCTGCCTCCCCGGACTGGACGTTCTCCTTCCGGATGTAATCCAGCAGGGAAGTCTTTCCGTGGTCCACGTGGCCCATCACCGTCACCACCGGCGGCTTCTCGATCAGGTCCTCCGGTGCATCCTCCGGCAGCACCTCCTCCGGTGCCGGTTCCTCCAGGACGCCCACCTCGACTTCGACGCCGAGCTCCTCGGAGAGCAGCTCGATCTCCTCGATGGAGAGCGTCTGCGTAACGGTCTTCATCTCGCCGAGCCCCATTAGAACCGTGATGATCCGGGTCGGTGGAACGCCCACGGCGTCGGCGAGATCCTTGACCGTCGCCCCCGGCTCGACCCGCACGGCCGAAGGCTCCTGCTCTTCCACGGGCTCCGGTGGAGCCTGGCGGGGCTCTTTCGGCTGGGCCGGAGCGGGGCTCGGCCGGGGCCCACGATTGGTGGCGCTCGCGTCGATCACGACCCGCCGGCGCTTTTTCCCGCCGCTCTTCTGCTTCTTGACGGCTTCATCCGGCACCACTACGGGTTTTTCGGCCGGCGCCCCAGTAATGGTGGCCTCGTGGCCGGACTTCTCCGCCGCCTCGCGGGCCTCCCGGGCCTCGACTTCCTGCGCCTCCGTGCGGCCGTTCGCCATCTCCGTCGACGAACCATCGCCGAAGACCCGCTCGAAGACCGAGTCTTCCACGGATGCGGAATGGTGTTTGACTTCGTGTCCGGCATCGTTCAGGCGGCCGATGACCTCCTTGTTATCCAGGCCCAGCTCTTTGGCTATCTCGTATACGCGCTTACTCATCCACTACCCCCTGCGAGCCCTCTACCAGGCCCTCGAACTCCGCAGACTGCGCCTGGTGCGAAGCTATGCCGCAGAAGAGGGAGTCCGGCAACGCCATGTTCGCACACCGCCGCCCGTTCGAGAGTACCGCCCGGCACCGGTGCATGGTAGAGTCTTCGGCCGGCTCCCACTCTTCTTCGTCCTCGTATTCTATGGCCTGGCTCTCGGGCTTTATGTCTATTTTCCAGTCGGTCAACTTCACGGCGAGCCGGGCGTTCTGGCCCTCCCGGCCGATTGCGAGGGAGAGCTGATCGTCCGGAACGATCACCTCCGCCATTTGCTCCTCTTCGTCCAGATAGACCTCCCGCACGCGCGCCGGCGAGAGCGCCTTGGCGATAAACCGCGCCGGGTCCGGGTCCCACTGGATGATGTCGATCTTTTCGTTTCGGAGCTCGGAAACCACCGCGCGCACCCGGCTGCCCCTCGGGCCCACGCACGCGCCGACCGGATCTATACCGGTCTCGTTGGACCACACGGCGACCTTGGAGCGGAGCCCCCCCTCGCGGGCGACGGCCTTGACCTCTACGAGGCCGTCGTAGATCTCCGGCACTTCGAGCCGGAACAGCTCCTTCAACAGGTCTTCGTGCCGGCGGCTGACCACCAGGCTCGGCCCGCGACCGGGCTCCCGGATCTCCGAGAGGTACACCTTGATCCGCTGTCCGTTCTCGTACCGTTCGTTGGGCACCTGCTCGCTGGCGGGCAGTATGGCCTCGACCCGTCCGAGATCTACCAGCGTCATCCGGCGGTGGGCTTGCTGAACGATGCCGGTAACGACATCTCCCATTCGCTCCCCGTACTCTTCGAGCAGCTGTTCGTTGTGGATCTCGCTCAGGCGCTGCATGAAGTTTTGGCGCATGACCTGGGCGGCGATGCGGGTAAAGTCGTCCGGGGTTATGTCTTCGCCGTCCCTAACGACCCGAAGCTCGCCGGTCTCCTGGTCCAGCTCGACCTCGGCCCCTTCCTGGGCCTCTTCCCGACCCTCGTACGCCGTGAGTAGCGACTCCTCGAGTACGCTCTTTACCGTCTCGAACGGGATGCCCTTGTCGCGCTCTATTTCGTGTAACGCTGAAAGTAATGCCGCATTCATTTTCTATATTTCCTCCTTGAGGTGCGCGCGGGTAATGGAGCTAAACGGCAGCTCCACTTCCGCCTCCCCCATAGAGAGTTGTAGTGCAAAACTATCTTCGTCGACGCGGGTGATGGAGCCGGTGAAGTTGCGCTGCCCGTCGATGGGCTGGGCAACCCGCACCTTCGCCTCGTGGCCAACGAAGCGCCGGAAGTGATCCGGCTTGGTCAAAGGCCGCTCGATACCCGGCGACGAGACCTCGACCATGCCGTCGTAGCCCTCATCCTCGAGTACGGGCGACACGGCGGAAACCACCCGCGAACAGAACTCGTGGTCTACAAGGCCGTTTTCCCGATCCACGAGCAGGGTCAGGAGAGGTCCCCCGGAGAAGCGAGCCTCTACAAGCTCCGCCTCCGCCGGAAGGCTGTCCTCGACCAATCGCGCTAATTTCTCCAACCGTGCCGTCGGTGCTCACCTCATTTTGGACGTTAAAAAAGCAACGGGTCCGGTGGGACCCCTTGCTCCAACACACCACATTGATTATACAGTAGAGGATGTAGGTTACAAGGCACCTGGCCCGCGAGACGGGCCGAGGATTCCCGCTTTCCGGCGGGTGCTACTTCCAGCCGTCCTTCCCTATCTCCTCGAAGAGCGCATCGAAGATTTCGTCCCGATCTACTTTGCGCAGGGGCTCACCTTTGGCGAAGATAACGCCGTCGTCTTTGCCGCCCGCGACCCCGTAGTCGGCGTCGCGGGCTTCCCCGGGGCCGTTGACGATACAGCCCATCACGGCGACGGTGAAGTGGTCCTCGTAGTGTTTGAGGGCATCTTCGACCCTCGCTGCCATACCGATCACGTCGAAGCCTAGAGTGCGGGCGCAGCTCGGGCAGGCGATTACGTTCGGGCCGCGGTGGCGGAGGTCGAGGGCGGACAGGATCTGGTAGGCCACCGGGATCTCCTCTACGGGGTCTTCGGCGAGAGAGACCCGGATGGTGTCCCCGATGCCGTAGGGCAATAGCTGGCCGAGGGCTGCGGCGGTCTTTATCGCGCCGGGCAACTTGGTTCCGGCCTCGGTTACGCCGAGGTGCAGCGGGGCTTCGGAGTACTCGCGGAATTTCCTGTTGGCTTCGACCATCTCGGGAACGTGACTGGCTTTGAGCGAGACTTTGAAGTTGTAGAAACCCATCTCCTCGGCGATTTCAACCTTATGTACGGCGCTGGCCACCAGGGCTTCTGCTTTCGGCAGGTCCCAGAAGCGCTTTTCGACGGAGCCGGAGTTCACCCCGATCCGCATGGCCACGCCCGTTTCCTGGCACTTCTCGATCACCTGCCGGTAGCGGTCGTCGTTGCCGACGTTGCCGGGGTTTATGCGGACGCAAGCCGCCCCCGCCTCCGCCGCGCCGAGGGCCATCCGGTAGTCGAAGTGGATGTCGGCGATCAGGGGTACCGGCGAACGCCACACGATCTCCCGAAAACCGTTTAGCGCCTTGGAGCCGTTGACCGACACCCGGACCAGGTCTGCCCCGGCGGCGTTCAGGTCGTAGACCTGCTGGACGGTCGCCTCGACGTCGTTGGTCATCGTGTTGGTCATGGACTGCACGGCGATCTGGGCCCCGCCGCCGATCGGCACGCTACCGACTTTGATCTGCCGGCTCGTTACCGGGCGCTCCTTTACCGCTGTCTCTGTCATCTATGCAATAGCTCCTCGTCGATCTCTTGTACCGTAATTTTACTCCGGGATAAACGGCTGGCCTTGAATTAGTTTACTAACGTCTGCGTAAGTTGCGAATAAAAACAGCGTCAGGATCAGGGCGAGCCCCACGAACGCGATCTTGCCCATGGTTTGCTGGCTTACGGGGCGCCCGATCACCTTCTCTATAGCGATTAGCAGCAGGTGACCCCCGTCGAGCGGGAGTATCGGGAGCAGGTTGAAGATAGCGAGGTTCAGGCTGATAAACGCCAGGAGCGGGAGGAAGAATCCGCCCGCGATCGACTCGCTGCTGACAGTTGCTATCCCAACCGGCCCGGTCACGTTCTCGTAGAAATCCTGCTCCCCGGTCACGAGTTGCCCGATAAAGACGGCGAGCATGCCGGTGATCTCGACCACCCGCTGAACCGCGAGACCCGTCGCCGCTAGGGGCCCCAGGGCCTCGGTCTCCACCACCGGGCTTACGCCGACCATGGCCTGATCCCGGTTGTCCGGGTTCGCGCCGAGCTCCCCGGAGAACTGCTGCCCCGAGCCGTTGCGCTCGACGGTAAGGGTTACCTCGTCTCCCGGGTTCCGGGCGGTTACGGCTTCCGTGAAGCCCTGCCAATTCTGGAACCGAACGCCGTCTAACGCCACGAGTTCGTCTCCGGGTTTCACCCCAACCTCCGCCGCGAGGGAATCCCCCGTAACTCTGTCTACCTCGGTCGTGGCCTCCTGCACGCCCGCGAACATGTACACCCCGGCCAGAATAGCGATCGCGGCCAGCAAGTTCGCCATCGGGCCGGCAAAGATGATCAAAGCCCGCCGCCAGGGCGGCTTTCCCGGGTAGGTGTCCGGTCCGAGCTCACCCCGCTGCTGGGCGACGCTGCCGATGTCCTCCATCCCGGCCATCTTGGCAAACCCGCCTAGTAGTATTATGCGGAAAGAGTAGATTGTCTGGCCTATTTTTCGTTTGAAGAGCGCGGGCCCGAAGCCGACCCCGAACTCGTCTACCTGCACGCCGAGGGCTTTGGCGGTGAGCATGTGGCCGAGCTCGTGGATGACGATCAGGAAGATCAGGCCGAGCACCGCGATGACTAGCGTCATAGGCCAGCCTTCTCGACGCGCTGCCCGGCGGTCTCCCGCGCCCAGCGGTCGACGGCTTCTATGGCCTCCAGGCTCTGCATCTCTCCAAAGTCGGGAACGATATCGAGGACCTCCTCGATCAGGTCAGCTATCTGCAAGAATTTTATACGCCTTTCAAGGAAGGCGGCGACGGCGGCCTCGTTGGCCGCGTTCAGCGCCACCGGGTACGCCCCGCCTAGCTTGCCGGCCGCGATCGCGAGCGGCAAACACCGAAATACGTCGTTTCTGGGTTCGTCGAAAGTCCAGGACTCAGCTTCGAACCCTACCCGCCGGGCCCCGACGTCTACCCGTTCCGGATAGAGGAGCCCGTACGCTATCGGGAGCCGCATGTCGGGCCGGGCAGCGTGCATTATTAGCGACCCGTCTTTGAAGGCCGCCCCACCATGCACCACCGACTGCCGGTGCACCACGACCTTTACGCGATCGTAGGCAACACCGAAGAGGTGGTGGGCCTCGATCACCTCTAGCCCCTTGTTCATCATGGTCGCCGAGTCTATCGTGATCTTGGCCCCCATCTCCCACGTCGGATGCCGGAGCGCGTCTTCCGGACCGGCGTCCAGAAGCTCTCCCTTCTCCGCCCCAAAAAACGGCCCCCCCGAAGCCGTCAGCAAGATGGCCTCGATCTCCTCCTCCCGCCGGCCGTCGAGACACTGGAAAATCGCCGAGTGTTCAGAATCCACAGGTATTATGCGGTTTTTGGGGGCGACGTTCATTACCCAGTCCCCGCCCGCGACCAGAGATTCTTTGTTTGCGAGGGCGACGAGGTTTCCGGTTTGCAGGGCGCCGACGGTTGCCGAGAGGCCGGCGAAGCCTACTATGCCGTTCAGGACGACGTCTACCGGAATCTCGGCCAGCGCGCGGGCGGACCCGGTGCCGGTCAGCACTTCCGGGGCTACTCGGCTGACGTTACACTGCTCGCGCCCGTTTTCAAGGGCCAGGTATTGCGGTTCGAACTCTGTGGCCTGGTCTATCAGGAGGGTGGTGTTGGATCCGGCGGAGAGCCCGACGACCTCGAAGCGGTCCGGGTAGGCCCGCACGACGTCGAGGGCCTGGCGGCCGATGCTGCCGGTGGAGCCTAGGATTGTGAGGCGGCGTCTCATGGCGGGGGCTGTCGGAAAAGAGGCTTCATAAAAACAGGGAGACGTAGTATACCGCAGGGGCGGTAAAGAGCAGGCTGTCTATCCGATCCAGGATTCCGCCATGCCCGGGAAGGCTGTCACCGAGGTCTTTAAGCTCCAGGATACGCTTCAAAATAGACTCGAAGAGGTCTCCGGCCTGGGCAAAGATCGAGATAGCAGCCCCGACCAGGGCGGCCTTCAGGATACCGAACTCCAGGAGCTCGTACATACCCCATCCAACCACAAGGACCGTCAACAGCAGGCCCCCGAGGGCTCCCTCGACCGTCTTTTTGGGGCTGAGGCTCGGAAACAGCGGATGGAAGCCAACAAAGCGGCCGGTAAAGTAGGCGCCGGAATCCGAGATCCAGGGTCCCACCACGGCGACCAGGATCAAGAACAAGCCGTCCGGCAGCTCGGAGATCAAGCCCAGGTGGGCCATCGGAGCCCCGACCCAGAGCGCCATCAGCAGGATGGCCAGGATCGCCCGGAGCGTCCGGGCTTCGGGCCGTCCGGCGAGCCAGCAGAGGGCCCAGGGAAGGCTCAGGATCGCCCCGGCCAATATGCCACCCTGGCCGTAAGGTATCGAGAGGAGCACCGGGATTATCCCGGCTCCCAGGGCCGCCGAAAAGGGTAGCGGGTTAAGAGCCAGCGCGAGCTCCCGGGCGGCAAGCCCGACCACAGCCAGCACCACGATCAACACCGCCCAATGCCCGAGCATGATGGCCCCGAGTACGATAGGGGCCAGTATCAGGGCCGTTACGGTGCGCCAGCGGAGCATGGGCTAGACGCCGCCCCGGCGCCGCGACCGGGAAGCGAAAGAGTCTAGAGCCTGGCGAAACTCCTCCGCAGAAAAGTCCGGCCACAGGGTATTCGTTACGTAGAACTCCGCGTAGGCGATCTGCCAGAGCAGAAAGTTGGAGACCCGGAGCTCCCCGCTGGTCCGGATCACGAGATCTACCTCCGGCACCTCCGGCGCATACAGGTAGCGCGAGAAAGTGTCCTCATCAACCTCTTCCGGCCGGAGGCCGTCGGAGATCATGCGCCGCGTGGCGTCCACGATCTCGGAACGTCCGCCGTAGTTGATCGCGATGTACACGTCGAGGTTGTTGTTTTGGGCGGTAAGCTCTTCCGATTCCTGAATAGCTTCCCGCACGCTCTGCGGTAGCCGGCTTCTGCGGCCCACGAACCGGAGCCTGGCTCCCCGCTCGTTCAGCTCGGGCACTTTGGCGCGGGCCGTATCCAGAAAGAGCTGCATCAACGTGCCCACCTCGTCTTCCGGACGGGTCCAGTTCTCGGTCGAGAAGGCGTAGAGCGTCAGCGTTTCCAGGCCGACCTCTCCGGCGACCTCGATCAGGGGTTCCAGAACCGAGACGCCGGCGCGATGCCCGGCAGCTCTCGGGAGCAATCGTCGCTGGGCCCAACGCCCGTTGCCGTCCATAATGATGGCAACGTTCCGCGGCTTGAGCCCCGGATCCAGGCGCGTCAGCAGGCGCCCGTTGGATCGGGCCGGTTGTTTACTCACCGGTTCCAGCGCTCAAACCTCCAGAAGCTCGGACTCTTTGTCCGTAAGGAGCGCGTCTATACGATGCACGTAGTCGTCGGTCAGCTTCTGAAGCTCCGTCTCGGCCCGCCGCTCGTCGTCCTCGGAGATCTCACCCTCCTTGCGCAACTCGTGCACGTCGCGGGCCTCATCCCGGCGAACGTTGCGGATAGAAACGCGGCCCTCCTCCGCCATCCCACGGGCCATCCGGATCAGCTCGCGCCGCCGCTCCTCCGTCAGCTCGGGAATAGGCAGGCGGAGGATCTTGCCGTCGTTCTGAGGGTTGAGCCCTATGTTGGCGTGTTCGATAGCCCGCTCGATCTGCTTGATGGAGTTCGGGTCGAACGGCGTTACGGTTAGCAACCGGGGCTCTGGAACCCCGATGTTCGCAACGCTCCTGAGCGGCATCTGCGACCCGTATACCTCGACCTCGATGCGGTCGAGGATCGAGGGGTTGGCCCGTCCGGTGCGGATAGTTCCAAACTCGCGCCGCACCGCTTCCAGCGCTCCTTGCATTCGGCGTTCGGCCATCGTCAAGTCGATGATGTCGGACATTTTGCTCCTCCGGCTTACGCTTTGTCGCGAGCCCCGCCGTTCCACACCACGGAGCCCACGGGTTCTCCTTGTAGAATGCTGCGCAGGTTTCCCGGCTTTAGTATATCGAAAACTATGATCGGCAGGTTCTCTCCGCTACACAACGTGGCGGCTGTGTGGTCCATAACGGCAAGGTTCTTGGAGAGCAGATCCATATACCCGAGCCGGGGCATCCGTTCGGCGTCCGCGTACCGCCGCGGGTCCTTGTCGTAGATCCCATCCACCCGGTTTTTCGCCATCAGCAACGCGTCGGCCCCGATCTCCAGCGCCCGCAACGCGGCGCCCGTATCGGTGGTGAAGAACGGGTTGCCCGTGCCCGAGGCGAATATTACGACCCGCTTCTTCTCCAGATGCCGAATAGCCCGCCGCCGGATGTACGGCTCGGCGACCTCCCGCATCTCGATAGCCGACTGTACCCGGGTCTGCACGCCGCGGCCCTCCAGGGCAGCCTGCAAGGCCAGGGCGTTTATGACCGTGCCCAACATCGCCATGTAGTCGGCGGTAGCGCTCTCTATACCCAGGGAGTCCGCCACTTGTGAACCCCGGAAGATATTGCCGCCGCCCACGACCACCGCCAGCTCAGCCCCCGCCTCAACGGCCTCCATCACCTGGGTGGCGGTAGAGTCGAGGCTGCCGGGACTAATGCCGTCACCGTTTTCTCCGGAGAGGCTCTCTCCGGAAAGCTTCAGTACTACCCGCCGGAGGCGCCCAATCTCCAGGCCCGTGGTCCCGTCTCTCCCCTCGCCGGTAGTAGTTCCGTCCAAGGCAGCCTAGAGTGCGTAGCGGACGAAGCGCCGGATCACGACGTTCTCGCCGACTTTTTGAACCGTCTCTTTCAACAGATCCTCGACGGTCTTGTCGGGTTCCTTGACGTAATCCTGGGTCAGCAGGGCCATCTCGGAGGTCCGTTTCTTCATCCGGCCCTCCACGATCTGGCGGGTAACGTTTTCGGGCTTGCCGAGCTCCGCAGCCTGCTTCTCGGCGATCTCCCGCTCCTCCTGAAGAACATCGTCGGGGATGTCCTCCACGCTGACGGTAATGGGGTTCATCGACGCCACGTGGAGCGCGAGGTTCCGGGCAAACTCCTTGAACTCGGGCGTCCGGGCCACGAAATCCGTCTCGCAGTTCACCTCGATGAGCACCCCGACCCGGCCGTTAAAGTGGATGTAGGACTCGATGAGGCCCTCGCTAGCTTCCCGGGCGCTCTTCTTTTCCGCCGCGGCCTGGCCCCGCTCCCGCAGAATGCGGCGAGCCTCCTCAACTTCGTCACCGGACTCATCCAGGGCTTTTTTTACGTCCATCATGCCCGCGCCGGTTTCCTCGCGCAGTTGCTTTATGTTCTGTATGTTCGTCGCCAAGGCTTCTAGCTCTCCTCTTCTTCCTCAACGGTGTCCGCCGCCTCAAGTTCCGCTTCCGGTTCCTCAGCTTCCGGTTCCTCAGCTTCCGGTTCTACCTCTTGCGTCTCGTCCCCGGTAAGCCCGACCGCCCGGTCCTCGGCCTCGGCCTCGGCGGCTGCTGCTGCGGCGGCTTCCGCAGCCCCTCCGGCAGCTTCCAGGTTGGTGTCTTCGACCGTGGGAACGGGCTCCTCGACCTCGATATCCACGGTGATGCTCTCGCTCTCGACAGCTACCTCATCAGAAGGTTGGGGCTCTGCCGCGCCTTCGGGCTCCAGCGGGACACCCTCGCCTGGGATGGTGTCACCGTTCGAGACCGGAGTCTCGGCGGCCGGACTTGCGGGAAGCTGGGCCTCTTCGATCGCCGGCGGTACCGGCCGATCGCTTACCAGGACCTCCTCTTCACCCTTGCCCTCCAGGATCGCGTCGGAGATCAAGCGCGCGATAAGGTTGATCGAGCGTATGGCGTCGTCGTTGCCGGGGATGACGTAGTCTATGACCTCGGGATCGCTGTTGGTGTCGGTCAGCGCGACGACCGGGATCCTGAGCCGGTTGGCCTCTTTGACCATCAACTCCTCGCGTTTGGGATCCACTATGAAGACCGCCCCCGGAAGTCGCTCCATTTCTGTGATACCGGCGAAGTTGCGCCGGAGCTTCTGATACTCGCGGGCCAGAGCAAACCACTCTCTGCCGGTCCGTTCTTCCTCGGGGGTCTCTTCGACCTGCACCGCGAGGTCCTTGAAGTACTCGATCCGCGGCTTGATGGTCTGGAAGTTCGTCAGCATGCCGCCGATGTACCGCTCCGCAACATAGGGCTGCCCACACCGGATCGCGTGCTCGGCCACCGTGATCTGGGCCTGTTTCTTGGTGCCCACGAACAGCACGTCCCTGCCGGCCTCGGCGATGCTGCGCACGAAAGCGCACGCGCGGACCAGCAGCGGCAACGTCTGGTCCAGGTCTATGATATGGACTCCCGCCCGCTCGGCGAATATGTAGTCTCTCATCTTGGGGTTCCAGCGCTTTGCCTGGTGGCCGAAATGGACCCCGGCCTCGAGCAATTCCCGTATGCCTATTTGCTCGGTGGTATTCTCCACGTTTCTACCTCTCCTTCAGGTGGTTGGCGTCCTCCGCCCGCTCTTTGCAATCCGCGATAACATTGCTCACGGACCACCACCTGGGCCTCCGGGGCCCTCCGCGGGCGTGCGTGGTCAAAATCCCGAAGATGGTAGCACAAGGTGGTGGAAGGTTCTATAGAAAAGCCCTACAGTAACCCACTCGATGCCAGGTCTTCATCCCCGATAAAATACCGCAACTTGGCCAGGGATTGCTTCAGGACCTGCGAGATGCGGCTTTCGGTGAGTTGTAGCGTCTGCCCGATCTCCCGAAGGGTCAAGCCTTCGTCGTAGTACAGCGTCACCACGACGCGCTCCTTCTCGGTGAGAATCCGCATCGCGGACGCCAATTCTTTTCGTAGTTCGTTCAGTTGCGTCGAGCTCTCCGGATTCTCTGCGGTCTCATCCAGGATTTCCAGGTCGTAGTAGACCTGCGTCCGGGCTTCCTGGTGTACCAGGGTCCGGTGCTCGAACGTGCTCCGGCCGACCCGCTTCGTCAGCTCGGCCTCCGTCGGCTCCCGGCGCAGGAGTTGGGCCAACTCCCCCCAGGCGCGCTCCCGCTCTCGGGCTTCCGAGCGCAGCCGGCGGGGCAACGAATCATCCCTTCTCAACTCGTCGAGGACCGCCCACCGGATCTTGGAGATAGCATACGTCTCGAACTTGACCTCTCGCTCGCCGTCAAACTTCTGGATAGCCTCCAGGAGCCGGAGCAAGCCGGCCGACGCGAGATCTTCCCGATCCACCACCCCGGTTATCCGGGCCGAGATCCTCCCGGCCACATACTTCACCAGCGGCGAGTAGTTGATCAGCAACCGCTCTTCCAAATGGTCCGCCTGCTGCTCCAGTTCTCCCGCTGTCGCGACCGAACGGCCACCCCGGGAAAGATCCCGCCTGACCTCGAGGTACTCGTCCCACAGGGAACCTATCACCCGCCGTCTCAGTTTAGCGGCCTCCGAATAACAGCCCCGGTCTCATCCCGGGCGACGTAGCCTTTGAGCTCCAGGATCGTCAACGTCGAAAGTAAACTATGCATCTTGACCCCACTACGCTCCGCCATCACGTCTACCGGGGTAGGCTCGAAGCCGGCCGCCGCCAGCACCCGGGCCTCCTCCTGGGGCAGTTCGTCCGGCACCGGGGACCCGGGATCCTTTTCCCCGATCTGCTCGCGGGATACCGGTACCAGATCTTCCACGAACTCGGGTACGTCCCAGAGTACACCGGCGCCATCGGCGAGCAGCTTGTTGGACCCGCGGCATTCGGCGAGGCCCGGCGGTCCCGGCACCGCCCACACGTCGCGGCCAGACTCCAGGGCGTGCCGGGCGGTGATGAGCGCGCCGCTCTTCTCGGCGGCCTCGACGACCACCAGCACATCCGCCAGTCCGGCGATGATCCGGTTGCGGGCGGGAAACCTCCAGGCCAGCGGGGCTTCCCCGAGATAATACTCCGAGACAAGGCCGCCACGCTCTCTCACCCGCCCGAAAAGCCCGCGGTTGCTACGAGGGTAAACCACCGCGAATGCTCCGGTCGACAAACCGGATCTACTGCATCCCCCATTACACCTGATACTTCAACGCCCCCCTCGCGGCCCACGTAGACCTTGAGCCTTAGCATCTGGTAGATGCGGTGCCTCTCTTCGCCTGTCAGATCGGCGAGTGCTTCAGGCATCATATCAGCATAACTCTCTAGTAGGCTAGCCTTGTCCTGCTCTAAACTCTCTATACGTTCCCGCCGCGCCCTCAGATTTGCGAGATTGCGTACGGCCACGCTCCGGGCCTCCTCGATCTCTGCCAGGCGAGCGCGCAACTCCTCGAAGGTAATCAGGTTCTCGGCGGCCATCTCCTGATAGCGCAGCCTCTTGGTATCGGTCTCGGTGATCTTATCGAGCCACACCTTTTCTTCCCGCTCGGGATCTCCATGCAACGCGTCGCGCTCGCTTTCGATCATGGCCTCAAGACCCGCAGATAGCCGCTCGGGGTCGAGGAGCAACCCTGATACGAACTCCCATATCTGGCTCTCGATCTCCTCGGCTTTGATGTTCTTGTTGTGCAAGCAGTCGCCCCCTACATAGAGTTTGGCCCGGCACCGGTAGTAGTGATAGTGGTACCGCTTGTTGCGGGCCAGGACACTGTGATGGCCCATCTTGCGTTCGCACACGGCACAGTGGATAACCCCGCCGGATAACTCCCAGAACCTACGCCCGGCATTGGAAGGCGCGCGGTTGTCCTTGATCCGCTCGCGGGCAGCCTCCACGACCTCACGCGGGATACCGGAGTCCGGGACCGGTATGTAAATCCATTCGTCCTCGGGCTTGCGGGTGAACTTCACTTGCTTCTTGTAGCGCCGGCCATTCCCGTTCTCGCTTGGCTCTGAGACCTGGCGGGTCGCGCTGCCGAGCCGGTTGTATACCCAGAGGCCATATTGCTTCTCCGGGTCCAGCCGGGATGCGACCTCGGGGGAAACCTTCTCGGCTACCTCCTCGAAAGTGTGGGGCTTGTATACGTCGTCGTTGATGCAGCGGGGGAAGAAAGTGCGGTCCCAGGCGCGGCCACCGGCAGGAGTTGGGATTCCTTCATCCTGCAAGATCCGGCTGATCGCGTGATGGCTCAGGCCCTCTACCCCAACCATATGGAAGATCCGCCGCACCACGGGCATGGTCTCCTCGTCTATCTCAAACGCCTCGGGCTTCGCTTGCCCGTTGGTCTTAAAACCGTAGCGCGGCTTGCGGCAGACCATGATCTTGCCCTCGCGGGCTTTCTGGAGTTTCCCCCGGCGGCTGCGCTCGGCGATCTTTGCCCGCTCGAACTTGGCGAGTTGATCGAGGATGCCGTCGGTGAGTTCGCCTTCCGGGCTATCATCGCCGCGATCATTCATGGCCCGCAAGGTAGTACCGTGCTCGGCGAACTCCTCCCGCAAGAGGTAGAGGTATGCAGGCTCCCGGGCGAAGCGGTCCCGATCCTGGGCAAACACCACGGCGACTCCACCCTTGGCTACAAGGTCCCGCACGCGGTCCATACCGGGCCGCTCAAGCGACGCGCCGCTCTGTCCGGGGTCTCGTATCTCTTCCAGCACCTCAAAGCCTTCACGGGCCGCGTATGCCCTCAGAGCATCAAGCTGTTGGGCGAGAGAGAAGCCGCTGCGGGCCTGCTCGTCGGTAGAGACGCGGGCGTAGAGGATGGCCCTCTTCGGGCCGTGGCCGTTCAAACTTGGCATGGCTACCCTCCCTTCATCAACTCGACAGGCTCAACACCCAAAGCACCTGCTAGTTTACGAACATTACGCGGCCACGCTTTTCGACGACCTTTCTCAAGAGCGGTGACCGTGTCAGTAGAGACACCCGCCTCCTGCGCGAGATCCCGCACAGACAACGCCTTAGCCTCTCGCAACTCCCTTAGCCTCGTCCCGTCCACTTCCGAATAGCCTCCAGACATATTGGGATTTTCGCATCTTTGTAGATATTTTTGCACAGTTCCTTGACAAAGTCAAGACAGTCACAGTACAATAGGGGTGTCAGAAAAAGAAGCGGCCCCGCAGGTGCTGGTAACACCCCGGGGCCCGGCCCACAGCCTAAAGGAGGAAATGTGGACACCAAGAGTCTAGCCCATTCGGGAGCGGGAGTTAGCGTAGATGAAGCAATCAGGCTCGACGCCGTCGCCCACCCGGAGCGTACCTACCGCGAGCATGTCGTCGCGGCCGAAGAGATAGCAGCCGCCGAGTACCGGGCGGAGATCCGGGCCATGATGAAGGCCGGGACACTCGACGAGTCTACCGACGAGCTCTAGCGTTTGGTCGAACAAATGGCACTACCACTACCACCACCACGGGCACCACCAAACCGGCGACCGGCCGCCACTTTCAAACCACTACTTTAAGGAGGAACGAATGACGGAGCAGGACACGACGCAACAGTACAGAGAATGCCGCCACGAACCGGAGGGTAGCTTGTGGATGGACGAGCCCACCAACTGGCGGGGCGTGCCGGCCGTAGACTGGGAGCTTGCCGCACACGTGCTTTCCCGGCTTGCGAATGTTGGTGACGACGTAGGTAGCGAGGCCCTCGTTATCGCTTTGATGGACGCTCGGTTTCGCTGCCAGGTGGAGGGTGATCGTGCGCGGGAGCGGGAGAGTTCGGAGGGAGTAGAGTATCCGTACTCTCCTGACGAGAATGCCCGGGTTAGAACCCTCTTGCGGCGAGTCGATACCCTCGGCAATGCGAAGATGATGATAGAGGATTGCGTTGCAGAGGCGTCCTTTTCGCCGGGCTCGCGCCAACAGGTGCTTTCGGGTCTCGACGCCCTGCGGAAGGAGGCGGACGAGGTTTTCCAGCAATACAGGCACGAGCTGACTATGGGGACAGACTAGCCCCAGGGCTGTAGATCTACCGGGCCGGGGGACAATTGCAGACAACCCCGGCCCACTACCTTGAGGAGGAACAATGACGGAAGTGAACAGGGGCGAGCAGGACGAGTTGCGGAACACGGTGTTCGGGGAGGTCTTGTTGGACCTCTTCGAGTCGCGGGATCTGTTCGCCACCCCGGAGGCTATAGAGGAGTATGTGCACCAGACCGGTTGTGACGGTGAGGCCGTGGTCCGGCGCATGGCGAGCACCGATGCCGGATGTGGTTACCTCGACGGGCTCGCCCGCGACATGGGCTTGACGGCCGGCGAGATGAAAGACTTGGCTCACGCCGCTGCCTACGAGGAGCGTACGTACTATCGGGCCGGGGCTCCGCTAGCCTAGCGCCAGAACTCTGTAAACCTACCGGGCCGGGGCTATCATAGGTCCCGGCCCTCGATATGGCAAACTCTTAGGGCGCGCCCTTGGAGAACAGCCTTACTTAGGGCGCATCACGGGGGCTGAACAATAGTGGAGTTCTTTGTCGGGATTGTCCTACGGGCGCCCCGGTATGCAGCCGAAGCCTCCACCTATTATCACAAGGAGTATGAAGAGGACGAGGATGAGAACAAACCCCCCATATCCGTCCTCCGCAGGGAGCCTTGGACAGCCACCCTTTATTTGAGGGTCCAAGAATGCTTCCTCGCCCAACGCAGCCCCTGAGAACGCCAACATCAATACCATCATAGCCGAGCCAGCTACCAACAACTTCATAGGAAGTCTTACGAGATTATCAGTAACCAACAGCATTATCGTACGTCTCACGAGTTTATATCTCCTATCCCCGCTTGTATGTTCACCCGTACCGTAGCACGGTTGCCGGCTGCGCACATCGCCTAACTGGAGTGTTTTTCAGCCCCAGAACTTCCACCACGGGCGCGAGGATTGATTCTCAGGGCCTCCGGTCTCTTCCGAGGGCTCTTCCTTGGGCCGGAGCTCCACCAGTGTGGGCTCTGGCCCTTTTCGTTGTAAAGTGTTACAGTTCGACTCTAATACCGCTCTGTCTCTGTTGGCAGGCAGGGCGCCATTATTTGTCCGGAGCCCTAGGGCTATGTTCCTCACTGCCGCCTGAAGGTGCTCCGGGCTGTTCTGATGGTGCGGCCCTGTCCTCTTGCATCGCCTGGGCCGGGGCTATCGCGGGTCCTGGAGATCTTGGTGCGGTGGCCCCTACGATTGGCCGAGATGACACCGCAATCGGATCACGAGCTCACCGATTGCCGGACGTCGTTCGCCAGGCGGCTTGGGAAATGATTCGCTCCAACAACGCACACGTCTCAAGCGGTTTGTCCTGCATCATGTTGTGAACCGAGTCGATCTCGAACGATGACCAATGAGCGTCCTTTGCGTGTTGTGTGGCCCGCTCTCCGGCGAGCCTGCTGACCGGGCCGAACTCGCTTCGCAGGGCCCTTACATACGCCTTGGGGATCTTCTTCCAGATCGCCAAATCGAACTCAAGTGGCGTCACGAACGGAGGGTCTGTGTCGACACCAAAGTCGGCCGGATTCAGACCGCATTCTTCGATTGCATCAAGCAGCGACTTGCCGATCTGCGGATAGGCCGAGTCCAGATAGACGAGCGTCGCGGTCTTGTCCGCCATGCGTGTACCGGCGACGGTCACGACGAGACCGCCATAGCTATGGCCGACCAACACGAAGTCCGTGAGATCGTAACCCTCGACCTCGCGGCACACGGTCTCAACGTGTGCGTGGAAGGTGCTCGCTGCCGCGTCGGGCAGGCTTGGACAGATCACACGGTGGCCCGATGCTTCAAGTTCGGGCCGCACTTTGTCCCAGACATCTGCATCGCGACTTCCTCCATGCACCAACACAACAGCCGTCACGCTATCCCCCCTCGCCGACCGGTCACCAACGCATCATCCCAGATCTTAGCGGGTGTCTTGGATCGAACATTACCCGTACCCCAACTTCCGAGAATCTAACCCTTGAAACCGTCTGAAAAAGGGGATAAGCGGTGCTGATCCGGTACTCTAGCACGCATGGAAAAGCTTTACCCAACCGATCTTTCCGATGACGAATGGCCCTACCTCGAACCCTATCTTCCTGCTCCCAAACAGCGCGGCCTCATCGTGTCGAAGAGCCTTACTTGACTCTGATCTTTTTGGCAGCCTAAGATACCGGCAAGAGAGGAGAGTGATTGTCTCACTTCTCGGAAGTGTAAAACGCATATCCGCAGAGTGGGGTTCTGAATGATCCGTAACGCTATCGGACGTTTTGCCGAACTGTCTACCGCGGCTAAGTTAGCGATAATCTTGGCCGCACTGATAGGGCTCGGCATGTCTATCCTACTCAGTCCATTTGTGGTGATGATGGCCGGCCTCGTTCTTTTAGTGGCCGGGTGTATTTTCGTCGTGCAGCTCATTCGACGTAGGCCGTTGAAGACCTGGGGCACAGTTACGGTGTCCGCGCTCGTGTTGGTTATCGCTTTTTCTGGGATCTCCCAAGCCCTCTACGGTGGCGGTGGCTCTGAGCAAGCAGTTAACGAAGAGCAGGTACGGGAAGAACAAAAAGCGCCCACCACCAAGCCCGAGAAGACGGCGAAGACTGCGGAAGTTACTAAGGCGAACCGCGAAGAAACTACATCAGCCCCGGCACAGGAGGAGAGGAGGGAAGAGGAACGAGCAGAAGAACAAGCCGAACCAGAACCGGAACCAGAACCACTTCCCTCGGAACCAGAGCCAGAGTCCACACCAGAAGAGAGGCTCGCAGAACGCGGGCAGATAGTGACCGTAACCCGTGCCGTAGACGGTGACACCGTGGAGATCGCCCCTGCGCTAGATGGGATAACTGATGTTAGGTTGATCGGTGTGGACACTCCCGAGCTTAGCTCTGATTGCGGAACCCAGCCGCTCGCGAACGAGGCCACTGCTTTTACTGACTCTAGCCTGGTCGGGCAGAAGGTGGCTTTGGAGCTAGGAGAAGAGTCGGTTGACCAGTACGATCGTCTACTTTCCTACTTGTGGGCTGAAGATACCTCGATGTTCAACGAGACTTTGCTCGAAGAAGGACTTGCACAAGTCTATACAGTTTCTCCGAACAACAGGTACGAGACCCGTTTCTACGAAGCTCAGCAGGAAGCCATCAACACTGGCCTTGGCATCTGGGGACTCCCAGCCGATCAGCAGGTATTGCAGAACGACCGCGGCAACAGCATTGGGGGCAACTGTGTAGCGCCCGAACCGGAGCCAGAACCCGAGCCTGCTCCAGAGCCAGAACCGGCGGCGCCGAGTGGCGTGGCACCGAGCCCTGATGCACCTGATGTAGATTGCTCGGACTTTCCAGCCATGGGAGACCCGCAGGCTTGGTTGTTCCCCGGAGATCCTCACCGGCTCGATGCTGACGGGGATGGGTTGGCGTGCGAAGCGTAGACTAATAGAGCTGAAGCCTGGTAGCTAGCAGACTGGAGCGAGGATACCAATCACTAGTAGCCGCCTCCGTCATCTTCTTCCTCACCGTTCTCTTCTTCGCCGTTCTCTTCTTCGCCTCCACCACAACTGGTGATCAATAGCAGGACGGCGCACATCATCCCAACGATACCTCGATTCAAAAACTCTCTGCGGCTCATGTAGTTCATAGCGATAGCTCCTCCTTGTCCTCTCCAACATTCTATGCCCAGCGGTTAGAATTAACCAACGATGACCCCGCGGCCACATCTAAAGACCTTAGATGAGATAGAGCGCGACTGTATCCGCGGACTTGTGGAAGTGCTACGGATGGAGGGTATAGAGGGTGTCCGCTACGCCCTGTGGGATATGACAGAGTGGCACATTAAGTACGACCCGTGCATCTGGAGGAGCCGGGCCACGGAGGAGCAGAAGCGGGTAGGGCTGGGAGATGTGGGTAAGAATGGAGAAGGTTATCTGCACGGTTCTTAATGAAGCCCACAAGCAGCAAGTAGACCACAGTTTTTGGTTTGATCACTAGGATCGACGAACGCGAAGTCCCCGTGCCCACCGCCGCAATCGATGATGTCTGCTTCTCCGTTAGGCGCAGCCCCCGTTACGTCCTGCGCTGTGATAACGTCGTCTCCATGACCACCGTAGAGCTTGTCGACGCCTTCGCCACCACTGATGTTGTCGCCCCCAAAGTTACCGTAGATCGTGTCGTCGCCGCTCTTCCCGAAGTAAGGTTCATCACCTTGAATGACGTCTTTGCCTCCGCCCCCGATTAGGGTGTCGTTGCCGCCACCACCTTCCAAGTAGTCTCGGAAAACGGTACCTCTGAAACGGTCGTTGCCGTCGGTACCTGTACGGGTCGCTGCTTGCGCCTCCCCGCCACCGTTAGAGCCGACGCTCCCCTCAGAATCCTCGCCGGAGGTGTCTATGTCGACGCTTATGGTTATGGGGCTGTAAATCAGAGAGACCAACGCTGTCCCCAACGCAGCGAATACGAGTGCCAATCGCTTCATGCTTCCCCTTTCCTGAGCGGGACAGCGAAGTAAGGTACGAAGTTCCCCGTCCCTGTTACGCAACACTCCCAGCATACCCCAATGGGCTAGAAGCTGTGCGAGAAGGGTCAGGCACGGGAGAGCCTCCTCAGCATCAGGCGACCCATGACCGCGTAAATCATGGCTTGGCTGCTCTCCAATAGCCGCTCGTAATCCTTGCTCATCCTCCTGCTCAACGAAAGCCAGCCTATCGTTCGTTCCGCCACCCAACGTCTCGGCAGATGACCGCGGAACTTCTTCGGCTGGGGTGGAAGCCTCACCCACTCGAAATACACGGTGGAGAGGTCCTCCAGATCGCCGCGCGGCTGCCACTCGCCCCGCGGCTTGGGGGGATGCTTGACCACCTCCACGTTCCATCCGAGGTTCTTTTCGATCCACCTCTTGCCGGTGCCCGTGTAGCCCTGATCGACCCACAGATGCCCCAGGCGAGGGAATTGATCTGTTGCCCCCTCCAGTGCGAGCCCCACCGCCGCCCGATCTTGAAGGTCTGCCGTGTGTACTTTGACTCTGAGCAGCAAACCCAGCGTATCCACCAGCAAATGGCGCTTTCTGCCGCTGAGCTTCTTCGCTCCGTCGTACCCGCGAGGCCCTCCCGCGACGGTGGTTTTCCCCGACTGGGTGTCGAGGATTCCGGCGCTCGGCTGGGGGTCGCGGCCTGCGCGCGTGCGAATCTTTTCGCGCAGGATCGCGTTTATCTTCTCCCAGGTGCCGTCCATGCGCCATACTCTGAAGTAATGATGAACCGTCGACCATGGCGGAAACTCGCGCGGGAGCATACGCCACTGACAGCCACTCCTCAATAGGTAGAAGACGGCGTCGAGGATCTCGCGCATCGGCCACTTTCTGGGACGACCGCCGGGCTTGGCGGCAGGGATGAGCGGAGCGAGGATCTCCCATTCCTGGTCCGAGAGATCGCTGGGATACGGGCAGAGGGGCAAGCACATATGGAGACTCCAGAAACCGGCTATATCGATGATCTGGTCCCATTATCTACCTTCTCGCACAGCTTCTAGTTCTTGGAACTGTGCTGGCGAACTTCTATCATATATAAGCGTTCGTGTAGCTCAGCGAAAGTAGCGTAGACTTACCAGCCGAAGTCCACGCCGAGATACTCATAGAGCCTCTGGTTGTGAGGTTCGAAGTAATCCTCCAGACGTTGCCGGGTGTCGGGGTTCATAGGTGAGTAGGTACCCTTATTCAGGATCTCTTCCACGTCTACTTCCTCTTCGGGCAGGTCCAAGAAATCGAAAACCAACTTTGCTGTAGTACCAGGGTCCTCGAAGAATGCCTCGCTCTTCAATATCAGGCATTGGTCCTGTGGGAAATATTTGTGCCACTCTATGAGCTGATCTACGTAGATACCCCTGGACAGATACGAGTACCGCCTGTAGTTGCGGCTAATATAATCTCCATCTGCCATCATCTTCTCTTTCTCGCCCCGTATCCGTTTCTCTTCAGCCTCTATGGCTTGCTCAAAGTCCAGGTGCTCATTTCCCGCCCTCACCTTGTGCTGGTAATCAGAGTGCGCTCTGTCGACCGGATTTCGTAGGAGCACGATCAACTTCGCATACGGAACAGTGCTTGCGGCTCTCCTGGCGGCGAGTGGGTGGAACATATAATAGGGACTAGCTTCTCCGGTGATTACCTTCCGCCCATCCTTCCAGATCGGCGGCGGAAAGTTGGAACGGTACCACTCGATGCCCTTACTGAACTTGGGTGTGTCGAAGTAGTGTATTTCCTTTTTGGCAGCCGCCATGAAGTGCGAATGCTTGCTCAAGACGCTATTGTAGAAGGATGTGGTCCCGCCCTTCTGAGTTCCAATAACCAAGACCTCGGGCAGAGAACCTATGTGTGAATCACCGCCATTGTGCTGTGTCTGCGATCCTTCGCGGGTACTAGAGGGGGAGCTGGAGGTCTCTAGAGTACGGTCTGTGGAGCAAGTCGCAGACCTCCCCTTCTGGATGATGAACTGAGTAGCCTTCACTTCCAACTGCAGAGCCTTCTCTTCGACAAACTCGTCTACAGCTTTAGTCACGCCACCGTGCCACCAACCTTTGACTCCATAGTCGTCTCCGCAAAGATACCCGCCGGGCTTGATCTTGGGGTAGTAGAGTTCCAGGTCCCGCTTTACGAATTCATAGAGATGGTTAGCGTCCAGGTAGAGCCAGTCAAGGGAATCATCCGCAAACAAAGAGGAGGCTCTATCCGAAGATAAGCGGTGCAGTACTACATTACCCTTTTCTACCTGCCCAGCAAGCCGATCTCTAACTCTCTGGGACTTCTTGTCCATCGCAGCTTGTCCATCGGGCCCCAAACCGCCGTAGCGAGAGTGCGGGTACTCTTCCTGATGCTCCCAGGGGTCGATAAGGTGCAGCTTCTTTGGTCTTGTTGCCCGCAGTATTCTCCGCGAGAAGTCGCCCTCGTCCACGCCTATCTCGGCGCACACAGAGCTTTCAGGCATCTTAAGCAGCAGGTAGTCACGCGCCACTTTCTTGAGCCGCTGGCGCGTGTTCCTGAGCTGGCGTTTCGTGCGGGCAAGCTCCTCTCTAGTCCTCTTAAGCTCCCCGTCCTCGACGCGCGCTGCTATCAGCTTTCGTGCCCAACGCCTCATCAGACGTATGCTAGCAGTGTGCTGCTTGTAGTTCAGCTAGGCTAGCCTGAACTGCTTGACAGTATGAGGCGACTGAGCCATAATCCTTACCCTAGAAGAAGACTTGTCACCAAGATGCACCTGTCGATGGAGCCTACTCACAAAACCGGGGAGAACCGGATGCCGGTATACAGAGTCCACTCCAAGACAGCCCTACAGGACGTTGGTGGAACAGCGTAATTTTGCTTTACCGCCAAAGAAGCTACATGGTTTCAGGAGTGAGCATATCCGGGGGGAGGGATCAGACAGATGCCTGACCGAAACGTCGAAGATCTACAACAGCTCAAAGAGGTACAGAAACGGCAGAACAGGTTTTCTCGAAATCCTGCGAGGCTAGATGTTCCGGGCACCCCGGAACTTGAGCGGGTACAAAGGTTCCTTCTAAATTACGACGTGCAGCTTCTACACGGTCCTCCAGTGGTGGAGTATGCGAAAGACGAGCTGGTTGTGCTTTGCCTGCTCCGTAACGGCAGACCGTATATCAAGGCATTCATCGAGCACTACTTCACTCTAGGAGCGAAGCACATCGTCTTCTTGGACAATGGCTCCACCGACGGGACCGTGGAAGCTCTCAGCAACTATAAGGGTGTGTCGGTTCTTAGAACCGAGTTGCCCTTCAGACGCTATCAGCTCCTTATGCGCCGGTACCTGACCGATCGTTTTGGGAAGGGGAGATGGAGCCTGCTCGTTGACATAGACGAGCTATTTGACTATCCGCTCTCCGATGTTGTGAGTTTGGAAGAGTTGCTGAGCTATCTCAACCGACACTCTTACACGGCGGTGGTGGCCCACATGCTCGACATGTTCCCAGGAGAACCAATCTCACGGCAGAGCGTTATGGCAGACGTGTCCCTCAAAGAGTCGCACCGCTTCTACGATCTCTCAGACACGTTCTCCTACAACTACCAAGATGCAGGGGAATACAGAAACGCTGCGTCCAACGCCGAGATTGAGATCCTGCAAGGGGGCGTTCAGCACAGGTTGTTTAAGATCCAACCGCTCTTGACGAAGCATCCCCTGGTCTTTTTTGACGAGGAGGTAACGCCGGTGGATTGGTCGGAGCACTGGGCGGGTGGTGCTCGCGTAGCAGACTTCACCGGCGTGCTCTTTCACTACAAGTTGCTAGGACTGCACGATCTCGTGCAGCAGGAGATAAAGGAGCGTAGGTACGTCAACAGGCACGGCAAGTATGAAAAATACTTCAAGGTGCTTGAGAAATCGCCGAGTCTGCTGGCAAGAAATGAGACCTCAAGAGAGCTGGAGAGCGTGAACGATCTGATCGGCACGCAGTACAACAGTATTTCTGAGGAATACATCAAGTTTGCGGCTCGCAAAGAGCGAGAAAAGAACGGCACCTCATCAGACGGAGACTCGATATATCCACAGCTGCTGCTCAAACCCCTCTTGAGAGCCAGAGCGGAAGCCAGGGCGGTGAGACAGAGAGCCCAAGGGCTAGAGCGTGAGCGCAGAGAGCTTCGGCGTCAGGTCAGAGAGCTTGAGAGCCAGCTTCACAAACAGGAAAATCGGCGGCAGCAGCAGGTACAGCGTGCAGTGCAGCGTGCAGAGAATGCAGTGCAGCGTGCAGAGAACTTAGAGCGTCGGCTACGTGCCGTGCAGTCCTCAAAGACCTGGAAATTGATGAGTGTGCTCGGCCATGTCAAGAGAAAGGGCACTGGAGCCTGGGCGTATTTGACCGGCAGGAGCCGGGCCACCTAAAATGCAGTAACATGACTTCACTGGGAAGAGGGAGGCTGGGCAGGTTGAAACCTTCACCAGGATGGGTAATGAACCTGACTCCGATATACAGCAGTCCGAAGCCGCGGACACCAAACAGGTGTCCGTTGAAGTCTCTTCCGATGTCCCGGTGGATGTCGGCATTATGGACGATAACTTGGATGTCACCATCCAGGAGGAAATAACTGGCTCAGAGACTTATGAGCTCGACATAGCTGCCGATTCTGGTCTTTCAGTAAGTGCCATGAGCGAAGTAACCGTAGCGTAGAGATTAGTTGTCTACCTTACCGGGTCAATTCCAATGCCAGCGCATACTGAGGGCCAGGCCGTGGTAAAGCAGTGTCACAAGGAGCTTGCCGAACTCTACGAGGAGCGCCTCCGGGCTAAGAGACTGACGGTTAGTATAGAGCCGGACTAGAGATAGTCTTCCTCGCCCTCTTCTGTGTCATCGATCATTTCTAAGCCGCGGGGGTTTCGTAGATAGAAGGATTTGCCTCTTCTCTCTAGCCTACCGTAACACACCACTCTTCTGTCTTCTTCGTGTGCGCGGACGGCGACTTGGTAGGACGCCGGATCTAAATCTACCGTAATTCTACGTAGTTTATCGTCTATGAGGGCTGTAATCGTTATTGTACCCTCGTCGCCTAGACGCTTTTCTCTAGCGAGTCTGGTTACATATCCTTCAATAAGCTGGCCGCGTGATGGTGTACTGCGCAACAGGCGGCCAGCTTCTTCAATTACGGGAATGACAGCCGCCGAAAATCGAAACGTCTGGACTGGCTCTACTTCCGTACCCCGGGATAAAGCCCAGCGCATGTCGACTTCTACGTCTGTATTTTCGCCAGTTTTGCCAATCTGGGACAAAGCCTCGCACAGATTGGCACTGACACCGATCGGCACAGCCTCCTGAAAACTTGTCAACTGCGGGTCGCGCACGGCTTGCGCTGTCGCGTTGTCTACTGCATCCAGCGCCCTGGACAAAGTATAAACGACTTGGTCTTCGAAAGGACCGCCATGCTCGTAAGGTTCTGTGGAGAAAAGTTGCCCGGGCTCAAGCCCCGAGGTGGTAGGCGATAACACGTTTACTATGTAGCTGCCTGGTTCTGTTTGCCCTAACCTCACCCTACTTAGATAGTCGGCCACTTCGCTAGGCATGCCGGCTACGAACTGTGGCCGCGGGTCGTAAGCGGATCGAGCCGCAGAAGTCAGCAACTTCCGCACATTCGAAAAGAGCGCAACTCCGCCATCGAGATCCAAACTACCACTCTCATAGCGGGGATTATTCACTTTAACACGTACCACATCGTAGGCAGCAGTCAGAACATCCTCTAGAATATCGCTCATAGAGCGGTTCTCAATCGACTGAAGCGTTTCCAATGCTTCACCGACTCGGAGATAGTAGTCTTTGAAATCTTGCCTCATCGGCAAGAGCAACTCAGTCTCATCCCTAGGGCGATCCCTCAGAGTCCAGAACTGCTCACGATCCTCATAGCTCTCGTCCAACGCCCAGTGCCGGGCTCGTAGATATACAGTGAGGTCGGCTGGACGAACAGCACTTAGGATATTGCGATCAATCGCCGCTGCCTTCACGGGGTTCCTCCGTTGCCGATTCTCGACATCATATCCTCTAAAGCGCTCACGGTAAACCGGTTCGTGCGGGGTAGGGAGACCGTGACGCTTGCAGTATTGCTCCTGGGTGCCGCCTCACGTAGAGATACCCAGTATGCGCAGTGCTTCATCAGGAGCCGTTCTTCACTTTGGTCGAGCCATAAGTGTATGGCTTCTGGGACGAAAACCACTACCAATATTCGGGGGACGTGTACATCACTCCCCCGAAGCTCGTTGTAGTTCTTGACCGACAGGGGGAACGCAAAAGATCCATTCCTACAAGCTACCTGTTCGGTGCACTTGAGTTGCAAGTCGACTTGCGGGGAGCGTATGCGGCCGTGGCGCCCGCGCGCCTTTACGCACCAATCGATGCTATCGTCATCCACGTTAGGAGTGGCGGTTCTATACCCCGCAACCGAAGCCACAGCATGAAGATAAGCTATACTGAACTGCTCTTTGCGTTGGCTCAAATCCACGGATGGCTTCCCGTACGAATCCGCATGGATTAACAATAACATTCTCACAGAGTTTCCCGCCACCAGACTAGACCGTAAGCGGAGTCGGCAGTGCAATGTACCTTGCCTCTTTCTGCCCTGCTGCCACGCCCAGCACCGCCCCTACTCCGAAAGGTCACGAACATACTCTTTGGGGCGCTCCTGTACGTAGAGACTCTCCCGCCACTCCGGATCGCTAGAGTTTCGAGCCGACGCACATATCGGGTGCTCGGCAGCTTCGCCAGGCTCCCCTCGTAGCCCCTTCCGGCCAAGAGAGCGGTCGAGGGCGTCCACGAAAGCCGATCCCAAATCGTGCTCGGAGAACCACTTTCCGTGCCGTCTTGCTGCGAGATGGCAACTACCTCTCCCTCCACCATCCTCTCCAACTGTCTTATGCGCTCACGCAGGCCCACGTTCTCTCCTCAGTTTCTGCGGCAGTCTTCTACAGCGTTTCGAGAGACTTCTGCCAGCCGCTTCTTATAACTTCCCTGTAATCGTCTATTCGCTCCTGCTCTACTTCCACCCCCTCCGTCATCTTGAGAAGGTTCTCCACCTCAGACAGTAAGGGCTCGAAGAACACCCGTACGGGTTTCTCGGGTTCCAGGTCGAGCTCCTCGCGGCAGAACACAGAGAAAGCCTCCCATATGGCGCGGGCCTCCGTAGCTACACCTAACTTGAGCTTCTCGAGCATTTTGGTGAACCTCTCGGATGCTCCATGTATGCGGGCTTCTATCTGATCTAGCTCCGTATCGTCGTAGTCCTCGTCTTCGGGTTTGGGCGGATCTCCGTCTAGCGAAGCTCCAGCTTTCTCCCACGCCCAACGTATCCCGCGCTCGTGGCCGTCGAAGTAGGCTAGCGATGCTTCGTTAGCACAGGAGTTGTAGGTGAGCGGCAGGGCCTCCTCGAAGCCCTCTATCATCTTGGCTTTCGCTATGCGCGGCGCCAGGTCTAAAGCTACAGCCTGGACGAGAGTTTCGGCGACGATCATCCTGTCTGTATACTCCGCCTCGGTCATTAGGTAGTTGTGCCGCGGGCAGGTTCTAACCAGGCGCCTAACGTCCTCTTCATCGCCGCGGGCCTGAGCCTCAATCACGAGCCTGAAGCGTTCTTCTGGCTTGAACTGGTCGTAGAGTTTGCCGAGTCCATTCTTCTTGCTCATCCAGTCTTCCTTCTTCCTCTCAGTGTGGTTTCTATAGCGTCGAGACGTCCTTCCAGTTCTTCTGTCTCCCGTAAACGGCGCTCGAACTCAAGTAGCCTTACCTGGGTTCCTATGAGCTGGTTAGCCACGGCGCCGCGGCTGGTTTCTAGTTTCCCTTCCACCACACTGGCGGCGAGGTCCTTGAGTTGTTTGCGAAGCCGGGTTATCTCTCCGTGTCCGGGACGTCCCCGGCCGCCTGTACTACCACCTTTAGAGGCGTTGTGTTTACGCTCTTCGGCGAGATCGGGGCGGTGTCCATAGCAGGTGTCGTAGCCCGTCATAGCTACCGCTCCGCACCTCTCGCCGCCGGGCTTTATATAGGCACATTTAGCCATTAGCTCTTAACCTCCCCCGGTTCGCTCTCAACGCTTCCGGTACTTCCCATGCTTACCACGCTCTCCATGTTTTCCATGAGTCGTGCTACCCGGTAGCCCTTCTCACCGTGTATAGCCGGGGCCAGGCACTCCTCAAGACGACGTTCGCACTCTTCGGTGGCTACGTCCTCCAGGTCCGGACCTATGGCCGTCACTGCCAGCTCCTCTGTAAGTCCGCAGGCGTACTCGTAGCGCTCCTTCCACCGCGTCCGGGCCTCTTCGTCTTCCTCAGCGATCTCTCCCAACTCCACGTAGCTACGGGCGTGCGCCTCGTCCGGTATGGCTTCGTACCGGCGCAGTAGCTCCTCACCGGCTGCGAAAGCCTTCCTCCAGGCGGGCGGGCATGTCATGTGCCGGGCACCTTCTTCGCCACGATAGATTGCCAGGTACACTTCCCGCTTTACTATGGGACGGCTCCTGCCGTTCTCAGGTTGGGGATTCCAGCCGAGGATGCGTTCTACAAGTTCGACTTCGTCCATATATTCGAGCCTGTTTTGGGTCTGAAAGAGTGCGATAAGCGAGCGGGCGTGGTCGGCGTCCGGCTGCGAAAGCGCATCCCGGCGGCGCAAACGGGCTCGTGCTAGCCACTGCTGCATCTCGTGACTTTCGCGTTCGTCGGTATCGGAAGAACCGCGTACAGATCCCTCAAGACGCTCTAGACGCGTTTGTAGGCTCATACAACCCTCGCTCTAGCTCTCACTACCATGCAATCCTCGCTTTCTGATGTACTCTCCTAGTCATCTTGCAGTTCCACGGCCTTGATCGCCTCCCAAGAGACGAGCGTCTTCCCTTCTGTGGTGGCGACGGCCAGGCCGACGCTGTAGGTATCCAACAGCGTGCCGGTTATATCTCCTCCGTCATAGAGGACGCTGGCCTTGCGCCTTAGCCACGAGCTGGGGAAAAGCTCCCGGCTCACGTGACGAGGCAACAGCCGGCTACCGTCCACCGATAACGTTGGTGTGGTGCCGTCGCGGTAAATGTTGTCTGTTTCTTCGGTCACTACGCTCCTTTCTTAGATTGCCGCTTCCGGGCCAGGTCCCACCGGCCCACTTGACGCGCGTGCCTGTCCTGCGGCGGGCATAGCCGTACCCTGCTACTCAGAGGAATCTCTTCCGTTTCACAATTTCTCAGTAGGGGCTCGCCGAGTAGGCCCCGGCCGACTACATCGCCGCGCACCTCCAGGAAGGGACGTCCCATGTGGAGTAAGGCCGCGAACATCTCGCGCAACCCGCCATCGTCCCGGCGGGGCGCAAGGACTTCTAACGAACCGTCGCGTTTTCTTCGGGCTTCAAAGCAGGAGACGCCTTTCTCAAGGACGGAGCTTTTCGGGTTGCGGCCGCTACCGAAATACACGCCTTCGCACAAGGAGCGTTCATTCTCCGGGATGTCCCCGAAACGCACATAGACAACACGGTTTTTTGCCCGCTTGGGGCGTTTACGCACCCGTATCAAGAGTTTCCTCCTTTCGGTGAGTCTCCTCTTATGATGTTGATGCCGCGCCTCCCGCGGCCGGTAGCGCTTTGGCTATCCGCCGGCGTTCTTCGGCTTCGGCTTCCCGGTCCTTCTCAAGTACCGCGAGGTTGAGGTAGCTCTTGATCGTGGCGTCAACCAACGATCCCAGCATGTCCGGCGGCAACGCTTCGAGCTGACACGCGGCCTTTCCCTCCCAGTTCTTCGTCCGGGAGTCGCTATCTTTCGGCGGGGCAGTGGGCAGCCGGAACCGCTCGACGTGTTCGGCCCGCAAGGCGACACGCTCGAAGACGGCCACCTCCTCCGGCTCTTTGTGGGGCACGTCTTCGCGCAGGAAGGCGTGTATGTCCTCTACGAGCCCGTCGTTGAAAATGCTCTCCCCACTCGGATCAAAGTCTCCGAGATGTAGGATCACGGTCTTCCGGCCCCGGTAAGTGAACGACTGCCAACACCTCTTGTTGAGCTCGTGCTTGGCGGAGATGGAGTCGAAGCCGCTGCAGGAGTAGACGGGGACGGAGTAGGGCTCACACACCCTATCAAGCTGGGGGATCATGCCGGCCGCCTCACAGTAAACCCGCATGTCGAGCTTCTGGTTTGCGAGCTTGTCGCGCTTGTAGGCGGCGGCCATCTCGTGCATCCGGCCGTAGAAGGCGCTCTCCCCGGCGTAGTGCTCGTGAGCCATGACGCTTATGCCGTCGTCGCGAATATCTTCAAAGGAGATCATCCGCGCCCGGCGCGCCCGGCCCAAATGCTCGGTTAACCTACCGTAGGCCGCCTCGCTCTTTTGGTAGCCGTAGGCGCCCACGAGCCGGTAGAAGATTTGGCGGGCGGTCATGGGCAGGTAGGAGCGGTACTCTTCGAGGACCTCTTTCACTTGCCAGATCAGGCGAACGGTTTTCTTCTGCGGCCGCCACGGGGCGTAGCCCTTCGGGCGTTTGTGCGTGTCCTTTTCACGCCCGGCCGTGAAAACCTGAATGCCGCCCAAGCTCATCCGGGCGGGCACGTCGCCGCGGTGATCGTCAATACTTCCGCCCTTCGTGAGAACGGCGTCCTCCCGGGACGCCTGGACCTTCATATAGAGCCGGATCTTCCGCCGCAACGCTTCGTCGGGCTCGTCCTTCTTCGCCGCCCCACGGGCCACCTTGCCGCCCCACTCGTCACGTAGGGTAGCGTCGAGGGCGAACATCTCGACGTAGCGCCTGCCCCGCCCGTTCAGCTTCACGACACCCGGCAGAGTCGGCGCCGGACAATGCATAGCGGTCCTAGCTTCGCTGGGATCGCGCAGAGTCACGACGTAACCTCCAATCCGAACACCTGCGCTTCTGCCCAGTGCCGCGCCATGCCTTCGTGGACGAGCTTCTCAATTTGCCGCTGGCATAGGTGACAACCCCCCTCTACTTCGTGTTTACAGACGTCAGCGGAGCTGTCGGAGGGTGGTTTAGAACATCGCTGTAAATCATCGTCCGCACCGTCCGAGCTGTCCGCCTCGTCCGTATGCCCTTTATCTATGCGGCTTTCTAGCGGACGGTCCGGCGGACGGTCTTCTGTGGGCGGACGGTCCGAGCTGTCCGCCCCCTTCGAGCTGTCCGCCAAGCTGTCCGCCTCAACTTGGCTTATCTCTGGGGAATTCCCCGCAGGCGGACGATGCGGACGATCCCGACGGTCTTTATCAGGCTTATTCTTAACGAGCCGTTTCTTGCGGCTACGGTCCTTGCCGGTGCGGTCTTCGCCGTAGTCGATGCCCACACCTCGCAACGTCGGCGCCAGTCGCTTGAGCCTACCGGTGAGCGCGTTCGGTGCTCCGGGCCACGCTTTGGTGTGGCGGACACCTTCGTCCACGAGCTCACCCAAAGCGGCCCAAAGCTCTGAAGACGTGCCCGTCCACTCGTCCCGGTCGGACATAAACTCCAGCACGGCGGTGGCTACCGGATCGGCGTCGAGGGCGCTGTCTGTGGCCTCCAGGCGGTTTCCGGTGTAGGCGTCCATGAACGCTCCGGGCTCCCAGCCCAAAGCCTCTTCCGCCGCTGTAACCCACACCGCGAAGTCCGCCATCCTCGGCATACCCTCGAGCCGTACAGCTTCGACCGAACGGAGCGCCCCGGACACGGCCTCGAAGAGCGCAGCGAGTATTGCGGGGCGGGTCGTCTCGAACTCCCGCCACAGCTCCGCTTCGGGTCTGCGGTCCTCGTCCGGGATCGGCGGCAACGAGACGACAAGCGCCCGGTCGAGGAGGTCGGGACGGGTAGCAACATCAGTTATGCCGTTTAGGATTACCGGCTTCATACCGTCGAACAGTTCCTCTTCTCGGTTCTCATACAACGTCCGCGTGCTGAAACCGCCTCCGGTAGACAGCCGGCACAGCGCATCCGATAACCACGGTTGTAGGGTAGAAATGTTGTCCAGGGCAACGACGTGGGCGTTGTCCGCAGCAATGTACAGGTCGTGCTCAGAGCGCGGCGTGGTCCGCAATGGTGCCGCGGACGGGTCCACTAACGCCCGGACGAGTCTTTCCGCGGTGCTCTTGGCGCTGCCTTGCTCGCCTTGCAAAAGTAAGACGGGATACGGGCCGGTGGGGCGGAGCGCGGCGACGAGCCATGAGACGATAAGCCGCAGATCCTCGGGCTCCGAGACGTTGAAAAAACGCCGCAAGAGGCCGTCCGCACTGTCCGCACCGTCCGCCTGGAGGCCGGGCATCGGTAGGGCCAGCATCCCCCGCGGCCTCCTGAACCGGACGGGTGCATCCTCCCCGGCAACCACCCGCCAGCCGGTAGCCGTAATCTCAGCCACTTCCCAGCCGTCGCTAGCCAAGTCAATGTAGATGTTGCCGCCATGCTCGGCCGAGCGTATGAAAACCTCTCGCTCGGGGCCGTCAAAATCCGCGCGGGCCTCCAGCAACCCCAGTGCATCCTGTAACGCCTGGTTCCCCGGCGGGCGGTCGTACTGCTCGAAGAACGCGCGCACCAGCCACCGGCGGAAACCCTTAGCCTTTACCGGATGCGTCTCTCGATGGTCGTTCACTGGTACCGTGGCGTAGGAGTCGCCTGCGGGAGTGTGAAACAAGTCGGCGCCGCCAGCGCACCGAACCAGTAGCTCAGATTGTGTAGGCTTGCGCTCGTCATCGTTTGCGGCTTCTCCGGCGTCCACGTGCATCTGTGGGCCACGCTCCCAACCCCACCACTTGCGCAATGCCTTCACGACACCCGGCGCGCTCTCCTCCAACGTAGGGCCGCCAGTAACCGACTCCCCGGCCGCCAGCTTCTCCGCCGTAGACTCCACCGCGCTCCTAACGCCTTCCTCGGCGCCGCGATGATTCACACCCGCAGCGTGCCAGGCGGCCAGCATTATCTTGAGCGTGGCCTCCTCGTCCAGACGTCCCGGCCTCAACAGGAACCCAGCAAGCGCCAGCTCGAAGTCGTGGATACCGCCCTTCGGCGGAACGTTGCGTGCTATAAGCGTGGCGGTGGCAAGCTCCCGGCAGCGGGCGGTAAGAACTTCCGTCAATAGGGCTCATGGTCGTCGGCATGGTCGCCCCTCCCAACGGTAGCGCCTCCAACCTTCTCGGATTAACCTTCTCACGATGATCACCACATCGGAGAACGCTACCCAGAAGTCGATCACCCTCCCC
>JBHJHC010000066.1:0-17498 GCA_050331175.1 Rubrobacteraceae bacterium
GCCTCCCGGGCCCCCCCCGCGTTAAAACCCCACCGCCTACATTAGGCCCCGCCGGGGGGGCGCCGCGGGCCCCCGCCCCCCTGACCCTGGTCCCCGACTACCACCTGTGCGTGGTAAACGAGGAACAGGTGGTGGGCTTGATGCCCGAAGCCATAGAGGAACTAGCCGCCGCCGTAGGAGGCCAGGGCCGGGCCGTCACCTTTATCTCCGGCCCTTCGGCCACTTCGGACATAGAGCTAAACCGGGTCGAGGGCGTGCACGGCCCGCGCACCCTAGAGGTGATCGTCGTCGGGTGACCTGTCGGGTGACGGGGCTTTGCAGAACGCAGGCCCTGGAAAATCACGCAAATGGGTGATGACCGGCCTACCCGTCGCAGGGTATTTTGTCTCCAAAGAAACTGTACGGAACGTCCGGCCAGCCGGTTCACGGAGAGCGAATGATAGTCGGAGAAATACGAGACGCGGAAGCTATACTGAACGAGGACCGGGCCAACCTGTTTGAGGTAGTTTTCGAGCACGCGGCCATCGGGGTGGCGATCGTAGGACTCGACGGCCGGTGGTTGAAGGTCAACCGCGCGTTGTGCGAAACCGTCGGCTACTCGGAGCAAGAGTTCACAACCAAGACCCTCCTGGAGATAGCCCATCCGGAAGATCAGGAGGAGTGCTGCCGGCAGTTAGAGAGGACGCTCCGGGGTGAATTCCGCACCTACCAGATGGAAAAGCGCTACTTTCACAAGCTGGGCCACGTGGTGTGGATACTGCTCAGCGTTTCTCTGGTACACGACAGCGAGGATGTACCCCGCTTCTTCGTCGTCCAGGTTCAGGATATCTCCGAGCGCAAGGCCCTCGAACAAGAGCTGACTTATCTGGCTTCTCACGACCACATGACAGACCTGCCGAACAGGAAAGCCTTCAGGGAACAGCTCGAACGCGCCCTGGCCGTGGCAGACCGGCGTTGGGAACGCCTGGCGATGTTGTTCCTGGATCTCGACGGTTTCAAGCAGGTAAACGACTCCGCCGGGCACGAAGCGGGTGACCAGGTACTGGCTCTGGCGGCGAACCGTCTGCGGTCCTCCATCCGGGACGGGGATACCGTGGCCCGCTTCGGCGGTGACGAGTTCTGCGCGCTGGTCGAGGGCATCAGGGGAACGGATGAAGCGGTCCAGGTCGCCGAGCGCATGCGCGAGTGCCTGAGAGAGCCGTTCGTCGTCGAATCCCGGTGTTTCCCGCCGCTTACCGCCAGCATAGGCGTCGTCATAAGGGAGCCCGGGGTGGAGGAGTCCGCCGGGCAGCTGTTACGCGCCGCGGACGCCGCCATGTACCAGGCAAAGAGCACCGGCAAAGATGGTTACCGGGTGCTCGAAAAATCTCCGGCCCTCGGGTAGCTTTTCTGGAGCAAGGCCGTGTGCTAGGTTTAGCCCATGGACAATCCGAACATCAGGGTGCGTTACGCACCAAGCCCAACGGGAATGCTGCACGTCGGCGGCGTCCGGACGGCGCTCTTTAACTGGCTCTTCGCCCGCAAGACCGGCGGGGTCTTTGTCCTGCGGATAGAGGATACGGACCTGGAGCGCTCGACGGAGGAGTCGGTCGGGCAACTGAAGCGGTCGCTGCGTTGGATCGGCCTGGACTGGGACGAGGGTCCGGAGGCCGGCGGTCCCCACCCCCCATACCGCCAGACGGAGCGGCTGGACCTCTACCGCGAAGCCGCCCGGAAGCTTCTCGAAAGCGGCTCGGCCTACTACGACTTCGCCACTACCGAAGAGCTCGCGCAGTTTCGGGAGAAAGCGCGGGCGGAAGGCCGGCAGCCGATCTACCGGGGAGAAGGGTATCGTAACCTGGACCCCGAAGCGGCCCGCGAGCGGGTAGGTCTCGGCGAGCCCCACACCGTGCGCTTCAAGACCCCGCGCGAAGGCCAAACGGTGGTGGAGGACCTGATCCGGGGCCCGGTAAAGTTCGAGAACGAGAACCTGGAGGACTTCGTGCTGATGAAGTCCACGGGAACCCCGACCTACAACTTCGCCGCGGCGGTAGACGACGCGGAGATGGAGATCAGCCACGTCATAAGGGGCGACGACCACCTCTCCAACACGCCCCGCCAGATCCTGCTCTACAAAGCGCTCGGCCACGACCTCCCGGCCTTCGCCCACGTCCCCCAGGTCCTCGGCCCGGACAAGAAGAAACTCAGCAAGCGCCACGGGGCGGCGAGCGTCGAGGAGTTTGCCGCGCAGGGCATCTTGCCGGAGGCGCTCTTCAACTACCTGGCGCTTCTGGGCGCCGGCTACGCGGCGGACGAGGAGATATTTACCCCCGCGGAACTGGCCGAACGCTTCCGCATAGACCGGGTCAGCGGCAACCCGGCGGTCTTCGACGAGACGAAGCTTCTCTCCATAAACCAGGTCTACATGAGACAGCGGAGCCCCGAGGAGCTGGCGGCCCAGGCAGCCTCGATGCTCACCGAGGCCGGCGTCGTGAGCCCCGGGGAGCTGGAAAACGACCTGCCGCGCCTGGTGCAGATAATGGAGCTCCTCAAAGAGCGCATCAGCCGCACCACCGACATCCCGGACGCCGTCGGCTACTTCTACGGCGGAGAGTTGGACTACGAACCCGGGGAGTTCCACAAGCAGTTCGGCAAGGAGTTCGTCCAGGAAAACTTTTCGGAACTCCGGGACCGGCTGGCCGCCCTGCCGGAGTGGAACGAAGAAGAGATCGAAGCCGTAGTGCGGGGTCTCGCCGCCGAGAAAGAAAAGGGGGCGCGGCACCTGATCCACCCCCTCAGGTTCGCCACGACCGGCCGCACCGTGAGCGCCGGCCTCTTCGAAACGATGGCCCTCCTGGGGCGCGACCGCAGCCTGCTCCGCATGGACAAAGCCACCAGCGAGATGCAGCAACTCGCGTAGCCTCTCGGCTCCTTTTGACGAACCGCAGGGTATCGTTTAGACTCTACATTCGCTTCGACGGCCCCATCGTCTAGAGGCCAAGGACATCGCCCTCTCACGGCGAAAACCCGGGTTCGAATCCCGGTGGGGTCACTCCTCGGGTCCGCCTCTACCGGCGGGCTTTTTCATGCCAGGAAGAAAAGCGCGAATGCTGCACCTACCACCGCTCCGGCCAGAGTCTGCAACGGTGTGTGCGCCTTCGATACGACCCTGGCCCAGATCACGACCGGCAAAACGAGTACGAAAACGATCCCGACGGGTCCTAACACCAGAGGGCCGGCCAGCGCGGCGTGGCCGGCGACCGCGGTGTGGGCGCTGGCCTTCCAGATGAGCGTAACGGCGGCGACCGTGGCCGCGGCCAGACCCATCGAGAGCGTCGTGTCGTAGAGGGCTTCGGGCGCCCCGGAGAACGCCAGGGCGAGCAGCAAACCCACGAAAGCGGCGAGCAGGACCACGGCCGGCACGAGGCGTTCGGCGCGGCGGGAGATCCAGAAGTCCCCAACCCGCGAGCGTCGCATCAGAAAGAAGACATAGCCTCCCACAAGACCCGCCGCCAACAGCTCGAACACCAGGTACAGCGCCGCCCTGCCCGGGGTGGCCTCCAAAAACGCCCCGAGGGCGTAGAGCGCCGTAAAGATGAGAAACGGGTTGAGCACGTTCGAGACGGTACGGGCCGTGTCGCGGGACGAAATCTGATGGTGGTCCATGAGGAGTAGAATCTAGCACGTGCAACCGTCACCTACAGGGGACCGGGAAACGCTGGAGCTCTGGTACGCGCTGGGAGAGCTCTACGCCCGCGCGGACGGCAGCAAGAACCGGTCGACGATGCTCGCCTTTACGATCGTCTGTGTCGTGGGGGCGCTGGTTCTGCTCTCGGGCTACTTTTTCGGCACTTCCTGGGCCGGCGCCGGCCCGCGGGGTGCGATCGGGGCCGCCCTGGTCCCGGTGCTCGCCGGCCTCCTCGGGGGCGTGGCAGTATCCGGCGGGGAGCGATTGAAGGTGCGGCGCCAAGAAAAGCGGCTGCAGCGCTTGCTCGCGGAGAAGGGGCAGGAGCCCGGACGGCCAACCAGAGACGGCCTGCACGCCTACTACGACGCCCAGCTGGTGTTGTTGAGATCCGAGTACGAGTACCTGCGGCTGAAAGGATACAGGAGGACGGCCGGCCTCTTCGAAGCCGGATTCGGCTTTACGCCCGAGGACTCGTTCGAGACCGGTCCGCTGAACGTGGCTCCGGACAGCGAAGAGATGCAAATCCTCCGGGAGAGCTGGGAGCGCAGGCTATTCATGCGCCGGGAGCGTGGCGTGGAGCCGCCGGTACTGGGGCTCAAGGAGGATCTGGCGTACCGGGTCTTTCCCCGGGAGATGACCGTGCCCGTGGAGCTCGCGACGCGCAGCGCGTACCTGACCATCTCCTGTGACCTCCTCAGAAAACGCTACGGCAGAAAACCCCTGGAGAAGGCTGGCACCATGCCCGGAAAGCTGCGGCGTCGGATAGAGAAAGACCTGGGAGAGTACGCGGCGATTACCCAAAAGGCTGGGCGGCCGCCAACCGGAGCAAGATAAAGCCGATGGCGCACGGCACGAAGCCCACCAGCACGATCACCACCGTCGTAAGGAACGTGGTCCGGTACACCTCTCGCACGCCAAATCCCATCAAGATCATCAGCATGTAGGTGATCGCGACCGCGTACACACCGGGTATCCAGGCCAGGATCATCACCCCGTAGGCGTAGGCGGCGATCTTGTAGACCTCTTTCAGGTTGCCTACCTGGCCCACAAACGTCCGGATGGAGAGTAGATACACCGCGGCGATGATCCCGACTACCACCGGTGCGAGCCCGGCCCAAAGAAGAGCCTGGAGTAGCGTATACCCCAGTATGGAAGGCGTGACCTGGCCGAAGATCAGGCCGGACAACAGCGTCACCGTGGCGCTCAACGCCGCCGCCACGGTACCGACGAGCAACACGAAGATTACCGCTTCTTTTACCGGTCCTTCGGTTGCGAGACCCCGATAAAAGCTCCGCGGGCTGAAGATAACCGACCTCAAGACCTGTGCTGCGCTGGCCAACGGGCGTTCGAGGGTAAACTCTGGGACTCCGGAGGATTGCATACGGATATTATACAGGGCGAGAAAACAGTGCTTGCGAAAACCCGCCCCGAACCATAGACTAAGAAGCCCGGAGTGTTCGAGCAAAGGTACTACGGCGGATATGTTCGAGATCGTCTTGGCGCTGATACTACTGGCCGGCATCGTTGGCCTCGTACTGCTGCCGTTCTTCGCGCCGGACGCGCTGGTCCTTTTTCTGGCGCCGCTGATCCCCTTGACGCTGATTCTCGCGTTCATTATCCACCAGAGGATGAAGGGCTTCTCCTACCGCAGATGGCGCATCACCCCGGAGAGGATCACGGGCCACACGCCGAGAACCCTGTCTTTAGAAGGCTCTAGCCCGGAAGAGCTCTCCCGCTCCATCGTCGAGCGGGCGGCCGAGATCCGGCGGGCCATGCAGACCTCGGAAGGCAACGCCCCGGAGATCCAGGTCGAGATGTGCGCCCTGGGATACCGGGCTTGCGTAAACGACATGATTACGCTGACGCACCTTCTCAGCGAGGAACTCCCGAACGCCCGCTTTCTCCGCCGCGCAAGGCTCCGCCGGGCCCGCCGTCGGGCTACGGACGCGCTCTCGGCGGCCCGCCAGACCTTGCCGCCGGGCGCCTTGCGGACCACCCGCCAGGAACAACAGTAAGATTCTAGACGGCCTGGATGTCCCGGATCTCGGGCACCTCCCGCCGGATCAGGCTTTCTATGGCGTAGGCGAAGTCGAGGTGTGAGAGCGGGCATCCGCGACAGGCCCCCAGCATCTCTATGCTCACCGAGGCGCTCCCCGCGTCGAACTCCGCAACGCGGGCGTCTCCCCCGTCGGCCTGCATGGCCGGGCGCACCTTTTCGAGCGCCGCCTCGATCCGCTCTCGCATGTCCTCGTTCCCTGACACGAGCCGATTATATCGGAGTATTGCAGGCGCCGGGCACCCGCCCCCCGGCTGGAAAAAGCAACGACCGCCGGTAGTAGAATGTCACCAGCCGGGCGAGCGAATTACACAGGGAAGGACGCACATGGACACTCGAGACTCGCAAGACCTGCTCGTTATAGCGGCCCCGCAGCACGACGCCACGGCTTACTATCTCTCGGGGTTCCTGGCGCCGGACCCCGTAATCCTCGTGCAAGCCTCCGGCAGGAAACACCTTGCCGTCTCGACCCTGGAGTACGGCCGCGCCGAAAAGCAGGCCGGTGGATATAACCTGCACTCGTTCGAGGAGTTGGAGGTAAACCGCCTCGCCCGCGAGCTGGAGAGCGGGGCCCGAGCCTACGCGGCGGCGGCGGCCGGGTTGCTGGAAAGGCTGGGTGTCGGCTCCGTCGCCGTGCCGCCGAACCTGGGTGTGGTATACGCGGACGAGCTTAGAAGCCGCGGCATAGAGGTGACGCCCGACCCGAAGCTCTTCGCGGATCTGCGGCGGGTAAAGACCGAGGCAGAAATCTCTCACATCGAAGAGACCCAGCGCGCCGTCGAGGCGGCCTGTGCCCGGGCCGTCGAGGTTATCCGGGAGTCCGGATCCCGGGAGTACGGCAACCTGTTCTACGAGAACCGGGCCCTGACCAGCGAGCTCCTCCGCTCGGAGGTGGAGATAGAGCTTCTGAAACACGGGTGCGCCGCAGACGCCGGAACGATTACAGCCGGCGGCATCCAGGCCGCCGACCCCCACGAACAAGGCCACGGCCCCCTACGCAGGGGAGACCCGATCATCCTGGACATCTTTCCCGTAGATAAGACGAGCCGCTACTACGCCGACATGACCCGAACGGTCGTCAAAGGGGAACCGAAAGAGGAACTGCAGGGGATGTACGAGGCGGTCCTGGAGAGCCAGGAAGCGGCACTATCCATGATCCGGGCCGGCGTCAACGGCCGGGACGTCCACCAAAAGGTCTCCGACGTCCTGCACGAGAGAGGCTACAAGACCATCCTCCACGACCAGGAACGCGGCAGCCCGCTGCAAAAGGGCTTTATCCACGGCACGGGGCACGGCGTGGGCCTGGAGGTGCACGAAGCTCCCCGGATCGGCATGGCCGACGAGGAGCTAAAGGCCGGCGACGTGGTAACCGTCGAGCCCGGCCTCTACGATTCCCGCGTGGGCGGCGTCAGGATCGAAGACCTGGTCGTGGTCACCGAAGACGGCTGCCGCAACCTGACGCAGTTCCCGAAAGACTTGAGGATTTGAGCGGCCTGGCCGGCTGATGACCTGCGGCGGCTGGTAGGATGGCGTAGAGAACCGCCCGTCGACACCATAGGAGGGTATGTCGTGGAGAGCAAACGCGTATCGGAGTCGGTGACCTTTTCGGAGGCGAAGATGCAGAAGAACAGCCTCTTCGATTCCCGGCGGCTGTTCTACGACACCTATTGCCTCTTACCCGGCCAGGGTCAAAAGGTCCACGCCCACGAAGATTCGGACAAGGTCTACTACGTTTTGGAAGGCACGGGACGCTTTACGGTGGGAGAGGATGAAGAAGACCTCGGCCGGGGGCAGGCCGTAATCGCCCGGGCCGGCGAGCCCCACGGCGTCCGGAACGCGGCGGAAGAGAACCTGGTCTTGCTCGTCACGATGGCCCCGCCCCCTTCCTGATATGCCCGCCGAGGAAGCGCCGCAACCGCCCTACGTGCTCCTCTTCGAAGCGGTGGCGCCGGATGCCCCGCCGCTCGTTATCCTGGTGGACGATCGCCCCGCCGTGCCGCTCTTCGGTTCGGAGGCCGGGGCCGGATCTTTTCTGGCCGCAGCAGACTTCGGTGGGGACCTGGAAGCCATCGAAGTCTCGAAGGCGGGGCTCGTCCGGGCGCTCGAAGCGGCCAGGGAGCATGCGGATTACGTTGCCCTGGACCCGCCCCCGGCCACCCGGGGAGGCATGAAGGTAAGGTTGGGCGGCCTGGAGGAACTACTCGGAGTCCTCCGGCAAAACCCGGAGGACGACCTCTTTGGAATCGGTGGCCTGAGCTAGCTCAGGCCACCCTCATTCGGGTACGAGCTACGAGAAAAAGCTGAACCGCCGGTTCTTCTCGAAGTAGCGCTGGTGGTACTCCTCGGCCCGGTAGAACTCGGAGGCCGGGCTTATCTCGGTAACGATAGGCTTCTTGAAGCGCTCCTGGGCCTTCTCCTTCGAGGCGTGGGCCGCAGCTTCCTGCTCGGGGGTGTGGGCGAAGATCGCCGACCGGTACTGCGTTCCAACGTCCGGTCCCTGGCGGTTGAGCGTAGTGGGATCGTGGTTGCTCCAGAAGACTTCCAGCAAATCTTCGTAGGAAACCTTGGCCGGGTCGTAATCCACCTCTACCACCTCGGCGTGTCCCGTAGTACCCGAGCACACGTCACCGTAGGTCGGGTCTTTGGTCTGGCCGCCGGAGTACCCGGAAACGACGTCCAGGACGCCTTCCACCTTGCGGAACTCCGCCTCGACCCCCCAAAAACAGCCCGCCCCGAAAGTAGCCTTTTCCATCTGTGCACGCTCCGTTCTCTGCTTACGAAAAGAGTTTAGCACGGTGCCAAGGCCCGCCGGGGACGGGCCTGTGCCGCCCCTGGCGCCGTTTACCGGGTTCGCCCGGCCCGGGCTCTCCGGCAAAGCCTCTATAGCTTTTCGGGCCCGGGATCACCCGACCTCGAACGTGTGCTGCTCTCCGTTCTTGAGTTCCCGGACCGTATCTCCGACACCGACCTTAATAGGATAACCGGGGCCGTCGTGCTGGGCGATCACCGTCAGCTGGTCTTGTTCGAGGGTAACCTCCAGCGGTTCTCCGCGGAACCGCAGGTTAAAGGTGAGCCCGTCCAGCTGTTCGGGGAGGCTGGGATCGAAAAAGAGGGTGTCGTCCTCGATCCTGCTCCCCATGTAGCCGCGCTGGATCAGGTCTAGCGTCCCGGCCATTACCCCCATGTGGATGCCCTCCTGGGTGGTGCCGCCCTGGATATCCCCGGCGTCGCTTTCCAGGGCCGTCATGAACATCTCCCACGAGCGGGCCGGATCGAAAGCCGCCAGAACGTCGGCGTGCACGACGAGGCTCAAGGTGGATCCGTGGGAGGTCCGGGGCTCGTAATACTCGACGTTCTTGCGCAGCGTGTCGGGGGTGTACTCGTAGCCGAGCCGTTCAAAGAGCCGCCGCATTTCTTCTTCCGGGAAGAGGAAGAACAACATGAGAACGTCGGGTTGCTTGGAGAGCTTGTAGCGGTCGGGGTCGTCTCCCTCGGCCTTGAGGATGCGGTCCATGCGCTGGATATTGTCGTACTTCTCGCGGTAGGCGTCCCAATCCAGCTCTTCGAGATCCTCGTAGCCTTCGAACTGGCTGATTATGCCGTCCGCGTGGAACGGAATAAACATCTTGTGGCTGATCTCTTTCCAGAGCTGGAGTTCCTCTTCCGAAAGGCCGATTCTGTCGAGCAATGAACGCCGCCGCCGGGAGGTTAGAAGCTCCAGAACCTCCTCGGCGATCTCGCAGATCCAGGCCACCATCACGTTGGTGTAGGCGTTGTTGCGCAGGCCGGCCTCGTCCGAGTCGTGGTACTTCTCGTGAAACTCGTCCGGCCCCATGACGCCGTGGACCTCGTACCGCTCCCGCTCGGGGTTGTAGTGCGCCCGGCTGGCCCAGAAGCGGGCTATCTCCAGCATCATCTCGGCCCCGTACGCCAGAAGGAACTCGTAGTCTTTGGTCGTCCGGTAGTACTGCCAGATGTTGTAGAAGATGGCCGCGTTGACGTGCCGCTGGTGGCGGCTCAGGTCCGGGTCCCATTTCCCGGAGTTCGGGTTGAGGTGGACGATCTGGGTCTCTTCCTGGCCGTCGGAGCCGCTCTGCCAGGGATACATGGCCCCCTTGTAGCCCTCCTCGCGGGCCGCCTCCCGGGCCTCGTCCAGCCGCCGGTAGCGGTAGATCAACAACTCCCGCGTGATCTCCGGGAACCTCAAGTTCAAGAACGGATAGATGTACAGCTCATCCCAGAAGATGTGGCCGCGGTAGGCCTCGCCGTTCAAGCCGCGGGCGGGAACCCCGGCATCGAGGTCCGCGGTGTGCGGGGAGCAGACCTGCAGGATGTGGGAGATATGAAGTTGTACCAGAAGCTGCACGTACTCGTCTTTGGGAATGCGGACGTCGCAGGAACTCCACAACTCGCCCCAGGCTCCGGCGTGCCGCTCGTAGGTCTCGGCGAACGTCCCGTAGCGGCCCACCGACTTCATCGCGTTGTTGAACGCCTCGTTTATGGCGTTGTCTCTCGACGTGTAGAAAGAAACCATCTTCTCCACCCGTACGGGCGCATTCTCCTGAACCTCGAAAGCCAGGACCTGGTGGATATAGTCCTCGATCCGGAACCGGCTGCGTTCCGGCTGCAGCTCCCGATCGCCGCTGTAAACCCGGGTCCGGGCGGCCTCGGCCACGTAGATGCGAGACTGCCGGGTCTGGGCCACGAGCCCGATGATGTCCGGCTCGACCAGCCGGGTGGTGACCGGGTTCAGGTGCCGGCTTTCCAGTTGCCGGTAACGGGCGACCCCCCAGTTCTTTACCTGGTTGCTCAAGGCGGAGAGCACCTCCACCCTGCCGGACCAGTTCTCCGGGACGATGGTCCACTCGATGGCCGCCTGGTGCATGTTGGCCATGCTCACGAAGCGGCGGCTGGTCAGGGTGGTCTCCCGGTCCGCCCGATCCCTGAAACGCACCGTACGTTTGACCGTCGCGGTCCGCACGTCCAGCTCGTGCCGGTAAGACAGAATCTCGACGTTGCTAAAGCTTATGGGCTCCTCGCCCTCGATCATCAGCTTGAGCGGCAGCCAGTTGGGCAGGTTCACCAGATCCTCGTTCAAGATCGGACGCCCGGCGATCATCGTGGTTTCCCGGTTGTAGCCACCGTGCATGTAGGTCCCCGGATAGTGTACGTCCCCGATATCCTCCCACTCGGCGGCTCCCCGGGTACAGAAGTATCCGTTTCCGGTCGAGGTCAGCGCCTCGCGCAAGCCTTCTTCCTCAGGCTCGAAGTAATCGTAAGCGAAAACGTGCTCCGAGCCGGTGGTCTTGCCTCTTTCCTCAAGCATATTCCCCTACCTCATTCTCTCGACGGTGGCCTTCTCAACGTGCGAGCGTGTCCAGGAATTCCTCTACTTCATCCATGGTATGGAGTATATAGTCCGCCGTCGTTCCGCGGTCCGCCACTTCCGGGTCTTCGGCCCGGCCGACGAAGATGCCGATACCCCGGCCGTCGAGGGCCTCGAAGGCATGCTCGTCGGTGACGTCGTCCCCCAGGTACATAGGCACCACGTCGTCCCGGTCGAGCTCCAGAGCCTCCAGCAGATACAGAACCGCCTTACCCTTGTCCCAGTCGAGCTTGGGTTGTATCTCGTAGACCATTTTGCCGGGCGTGACCTTCAGCTCGTCGGGGTGGTCCGAGAGAATATCGTCCACGATCTCCTTGATCCTGGGCTTCTCGTCCTCGGCGACGAGCCGGTAGTGAACCGCGACGGATGCTTTCTTCGGTTCGACCAGGGTACCCTCGATCGGGTCTACTTCCTCGTGCAACCGGCTCTTTACTTCGCCGAGCACCGCGTCGAATTCCGCGCCCTCCGAGCGCTCTATGGTCCCTTCGTCGGGGCTCCAGATGTCGAACCCGTGGCTCCCGGCGACTATCAGGTTGTCCAGGCCCATGAGCTCCTGAACCACCTGGCGGTCCCGGCCGCTGACGACGCACACCGGACACCGTTCGGCGAGCCCGCTGACCGCGTCCCTCATACCGTCCGAAATGATCGCATCCTCCGGCCGGTCCACTATCGGGGTCAGGGTGCCGTCGTAGTCGAGGAAGACGGCCGGGGTTTTCCCGTCCAGCCTGCCTTCCAGTTCCTCCTCGTTGGTCAGGGCGTGCGGCAGGTCTCCGATTTCTCTAGCCATTCGCCACCCTCACCTGAGGTCCAGTTCGCCCAGGTCCCGGACGACCACGTCGGCGCCGTTCTGGCGCAGGGCCTCCGGGTCATCGTTGCGGGCGACACCGAGGACCATCCCGAAGTTGCCCGCCCGCCCGGCCTGCACCCCGGAGATGGCGTCCTCGATCACGACGGATTTCTCTACCGGCGTGTCTACCATCTTGGCGGCCTCTTCGTAGGTCTCGGCCTCGGGTTTGCCGGCGAGCTGTCTCTCCGCGGCGACGTTGCCGTCGACCTTCGCCTCGAACAGATCCGTCAGCCCGGCGGCTTCCAGTACCACGTCGCAGTTCTTGCTGGAGGTAACGATCGCCACGCGCGCTCCCCGGTCCCGGAGGTCCCGGATCAGGTCTACCGACGTCTCGAAGACCTTTACGCCGTCGGTCTTCAGCACCTCGTTGAACATTTCGTTCTTGCGGTTTCCGAGGCCGCAAACGGTCTCGTTCTCCGGCGGGTCTTCGGGGTCGCCCCAGTCGAGCTCGATTCCGCGGGAACGCAAGAAGCTGTCTACGCCGCTGTAGCGCGGCTTGCCGTCAACGTACTGGTAGTAATCCGGGTCTATCTCGAAGGACTCGAAAGGCTTACCCTCCCGCTCAGCCTCCTCCTGAAGGTACTCGTCGAACATCTTCTTCCAGGCCGCCGCGTGTACGCCAGCCGTATCCGTTATGACCCCATCGAGGTCGAACAGCCACGCATCGTAGCTGTCAGAAGAGACCACATTTTCTTCCCGTGACGCGCCCACCAGAGTTTCCCTCCTCGCTGTAGCCCGGGCAACCAATTCTACTCCCCGGGGTTGCTCTCACATTCATAACCCCAACCCGTCCGGTTGTAAACCGGATCCGGCAGGCTTACAGGTCAATAATACTGCGTTGCAAAGCCCTTTTCAGGTTATCCGCGGCCTACGAAGCCGCTTCCGGAAGAAAGGAGGCTCAACTGCTGTCCCTTACTATCCTCGGGCGGGATCCGGGGCTGCTTCCATCGGAGCCCCGAAGTCAGGTGGTACGCCTTCGGTCGCGAGGGTTAGCCAGTTGTCCTCGAAATGTTTCCAGAGCCGCTGCTCGGGCGCCTGGGAGTGGCTGACGGGGAACTCCATGATCTCGTGCGGCCCCCCGAGGTGGTTGGCCACGGCGTACACGGTGGGAGACGGAACTACCTCGTCTTTCTGGCCCAAACCGACCAGGGCGGGACACCGGACGAGCCCGGCAAAGTTCATGGTATCGAAGTAGCGCAGGACGAACATCAGATCTTCCGCCTCGTAGGGATGGCTGTCGAGGAAGTCGTTGATCTCGCTGCCGGAACCGCGTTTCACGAAGAAATGCCGGCCTTCGGCCCACCCGAAAGTCGGCACGCCGACGGTAAGAAAGTCCGCCACCTGCATAACGGCTTCGGACATTAGCGCGAGCGCCCCGCCGAAGCTGACGCCGTGGATCACCAGCCGCTCGACGCGCGGTCCGAGAATGCTCTGGCCGACTTCTACGGCGCGCATCAGATCGCACACCGCGCCCCGCAAGACGTAGGTTTCGGGCGACTCGCGGCCGGTGAGCATGAACCCCCAGCGCGAGGGAGCCTCCAACGCCGCTCTGGAACGGCCGAACCCCCTGACGTCTATACCCAGGACGTTGATGCCCCTGGCGGCCCAGGACCACCGAACCTCGGCCTGAGAGTTGTACCCGTGGCTGTGAATAACGAGCGGGCGCTCCTCGTCGTCATCCCACCGGAGAAGGTATCCGTGGATGCGCGCGTCGCGCAGCGACGCAAAAGAGATGTTCTCCAGGTGTAGATCCGCTTGCGCGGTCGGATGGAGGGTGTTGCGCGGCAACTGTCCCTGGCGTCTCAAAAACGCGACCCCGCCGTAGACCTCCGGTTCGCGTTCGATCTCCGGGGAGACGAGGCCCAGCTCGGTTCGGGTCTTCTCCCAGAATCGGAGGAAATCCCTCGGGCGCGTAGGTGAAGGTCCTGATCCTCGCTGCATCTGTGATGGCTCACCTGCCGTTCGGTTGTGCCGGTCATTCGTCCTACTCGCTTTGATATTATAGTTTGTCAGGAGACAACTTTGGGTGAATACCAAAGGGGACATGATGACTCACGAACACTTGGGAGCCATAGAAGAATTGAGCTTCTTCGGGCCCCTGCCATCCTGGGCCCGCGAAAGACTGGCCATCACGGCCGAGGAAATCACCCTCGAGCCGGGCGAGTTCGCGGTGCACCAGCACGACGAGGCTGATTCGGTGTACTTCTTGCTATCGGGGGGCGTGCAGTTCCTGCTCCGCTTCGAAGGCGTAGACGACTTGCTCGTAGGTACGACCGACGAGCCTGGAGCCCTGATCAGCTGGTCCGTTTTCCGGGCTCCCTACAGAAACACCGCGTCGGTGCGGTGTGAAACCACCTGCCGGCTACTCAAAGTCCCGGGAGCGGCATTCGAGGAGATCTTCGCGGAGGACCCGCGCCTCCACTACGAGATCCTCGGCCAGACGGCGGCGGTCGTGGCGGACCGCCTCAAGAAGGCGCGAGACGTTCTGGTATTGCTGCCGGAGCACATGATGACGGAAGGGGCGAGCTACGAATGATCGACGAAGCCCGGAATCTTCTCTACCATTCTCCTTTCTTCGAGCCGTTCTCGGCGGAGGACCTGGACTACCTGGCCAACAACGCCAGGATCGAGACCCGTAGAGAAGGCGACCTGCTGTTCGAAGAAGACGCCCCGGCGGACGCGCTGTTCATGCTGCTCTCGGGCGGCATCCGCCTGTCCTTCCGACCGTCTTCGGCGGACGCGGACTATATACCGGTGCGCGACGTCGTTGACCCGGGCTATCCTATCGGCTGGTCTGTCATGGTTGACCCGTACCGCTATCACGCGCGGGCAACCACCCTGGAGGAGACGCGGGTCCTGGTCTTCGACCGGGAAGTCCTTACGAGCCGCGCCGAGGAACGCCCGGCCTTCGGCGTGGAGCTGATGCAGCGCATCATGTGGGTCGTGGGGAGACGGTTGCGGGAGACCCGCATCCGCCTGGTCGCCCGGCGTTACGCGGAAGAGACCACCGCCATCCGGGCGCTATTGGACCAGAACGCGGAAAGACTGCACGTAGACTCGCCGCTCCACCGAATTCCGTTCTACCTGGAACACCGCCTGACGCTCTCCGACGCGTTCGATACCCTGGAGCACCTGCGCGTCGAAGGCGCCGAGCGGGAGCGAGACCTCGCCGAGCTGTGTCTGGAGATCCTGGGCAACCTTCGCGAAGAGCTGGCGATCTACCAGCACGTACAGAGGCTCTACGAGCTGGCGTTCAACGCGCCGGAGGACATGACGCCGGAGGAGATAAACGACCGGACCGCCGAGGAGTTCGTCAAGCTCTTTTCGAGTACCGACCACCAGATTGTAGGGGAAGAGAACCTGCCCGAAGAGCCGGGGAACATCTTTATCCTGAACCACCTGTGTACCAACGCGGACTACTTGCTCCCGAACGGATACCGGCTCGCCTTCGACACCAACTTCGTGGGCTCGATGCTGGTTTACAGGAAATACGGTGTTGCCCCGGTCCGGGTCGTCCGCAGGTCTTACTCGAGCGAATTCGGGCACAAGCAATACTACGATCACCTGAACTTCCTCTACGTAAAGACAAGAATCCAGGACCCCGAGGAGCGCCGCCGCGCCCGCGAGGAGTTCTTCGGCCGGGCCCGCGCCACGCTTATGGCGGGCAACAACCTCATAATCTGTCCCGAAGGCGCCTGCTCGTACACGGAGAAATCTCCCCTGCCGTTCAAGTCCGGCACGTTCCGGCTAGCGGCCAACATGGACCCCGAACCCAGGATCGTGCCGGTCGCCGTCGCCAACTTCGACAAGAAGGTCTCCAGCTCGACCCGGGTGGCCATCGTTCACGAGCCTTTCCGGGTTTCGGAGAGGGTCTCTTCCGCCGCGGACGAGCAAGAGATCTTTGCCTTTACCGACGACCTGTACCAACAGTACCGGCATTACGTTCGCGAAGCGGTGGAACTGGCGAACGCCCGGCAAAAGGCGTGATGAACGTGCCGCAGATTATCGGTCGAGCGGTTTTTCCATCACGAAGTTCGTAAGCCCGACGCCCCGCCGCCAGACGACTTGCTCCCGCACCGTGTGAAAACCCTGGCGCAAGAAGAACGGATGGGCCGTGACGCTCGCCTCGGTAGAGATCCGGCCGATCCCGCGGCGTCGAGCCTGCTGCTCGACGGCTCGGTACAGGCTCCGGCCCACGCCCCGGCCGACGGCGTCCCCGCGGATGTAGAAAGTGTCCAGATGGCCATCCTCCTCCAGTTCGGCAAAGCCGGCCACCGCACCGTCCTTCTCGGCGACGAGGGTTTCGCGCGAGGCCATCCGCCGGTGCCAGGCGTCTGCGTCCGGAACCTCCGGGGCCCAGGCCTCGACCTGCTCCCGCGAGTAGTCGGCCAGGTTTACCGAGCGGACCGTTTCGTAGAAGAGGCGCACGATCTCGGAAGCGTCCGCTTCTCTGTACCTTCGGATCTTAGTATCTTCCTGGGCCACAGCTTTCTCCATCCGCCTCCGGGGCTGCTGGCGGCGTCTAGAACCCGACCGCCACACCGCCGCCGCGCGGGTCGGCCCCGCCTCCGAACCGGACCGGCTCGCCCGCGGCGTCGTATTCGATCGTCAGGCCGTGGGCGTTGCCGAGCCCGTACTCGTCCACGTAGGGCGCGTACCCCAACGCAACCAGTTCATCTAGCAGGGAAGCCGGGAGGCTCGGGTCCACCGCGAGCGAGGCGGGCTCCGTGAAAGCTATACGGGGTGCCGTGATGGCTTGCTGGATGTCAAAGTCGAAGTCTATTAGGTTCTTGAGCATCTGGGGCGTGGTCTGCGTTATGTAGTAGCCGCCGTGGGTTCCCAGGGCAATGCGTGGTCTGCCGTCCTGCATAACGATGGTCGGGGAGATGCCTGGGAGCCGGAAGCGACCGGGGACGAGGCCGGCTTCCTCAGCCCCGTCTTCGAAGCGGGCGTAGGAGATAGAGTTGTTCAACCAGATGCCGGTCCCCTCGGGCATGACCTTGCTGCCGAAAATATTGCCCAAAGTCTGGGTCATGCTCACGACGTTGCCTTCCCGGTCCGCGACGACGAAGTGGGTGGTGTGCTCCCGGTCTCCACCGGTGTCCACCGCTGCGAGTTCTACGTCCCCGCCTCCCGGCACACTCTCCGGCACACCGGAAGAGGAGGCCAGAGCCGGATCTATGGCTGCGGCCTGTTGGGCCCAGTACTCTTCGGAGAGGAGCATGTCCAGGGGCGTCGGCTCCACTTCCGGGTCTGCGGCGTACTCGTAGCGTTCGGCGAACGCCTGTTCCGTTACCCGGGCGTACAGGTCCAGGTAGGCGGGACTGTTGTGGCCGAGGGATGCAGGATCGAACCGGCTCATGATGCCCAGGCGCGTCAGGTAGTTCCAGGAGGTGTTTGGCGGCGGTGCGGTCTCCACCCGTTGGCCGCGGTAGTTTATACCGATGGTCGGAGCCCACTCGACACTGTTGCGCTGCAGGTCTTCTGTAGAGAGGAACCCGCCGCTCTGCTGGGCGGCAGAGGCCATAGCCTCACCGAGCTC
>JBHJHC010000067.1:0-30806 GCA_050331175.1 Rubrobacteraceae bacterium
CACCATCCTCGTAGCCGTTACGGTAAGCGCGCTCCGAACCGGAGCGCTCACCCCGTCGCTCATAGCGCCCTCTTCCGAGGAAGTCCTCCTGCTCCTGCTCGAGGGCCTGCTGAACAAGGTGCTTCATTCCAAGCTCGGCCAGGGTGGAGAGCAGATTCGTTTCGGAATGCACTCCGCCGGAGAGGGTTTGCTCTATCTGTTCACGAACCATCTGCGATGGTGCTATCTTTCTCATGGTGGCCTGGGCCTCCTTTACGGTTTCTTGCACATCCGTATGGATAGCTCAGGCCGCTCTACTTTTACAGGGAGTCTAGGACGTCACCAAGAAGAGCTCCTCGGAGTATACTGGTGGTCGACCCCGAGAGGGGCGAGCCGGTGGCTGGGGCTCAGGAGCCAGATCCACCAGGCGGACGAGTTGGACAAGAACGGAGTTTTGGGAGATCATGGGCGTGCCTCCGAGTGTAGCGTGCTTGGACACACGTCATACTTGGAGGCTTTCCGACTCCGGTCAAGTCCGCATCCATCTCCGACAAACTATTTATGACCAGCCCTCAATTAACTGAAGCTCCACCATTTGTGAAGTGAAGGGATAGGATACGTTCGTCACCACGATCCACAACCAAGAACGGTGTCTCAGGTGCTGGGCGTATGTATTGCAAGTTTGCTCTGAAGGCTGTAGCCTCATGCTCGGCTGTTCTAGACGGGAGACTAGTTACAAGTAATCATGCGAAGCTTTTGGGAGACGATAGTCGAGCCGGTTGCCGAGATTCTGCAGCCGAAAGCCATCGTAGAAATAGGCTCAGGCCGTGGAGATAACACACGTAACTTGCTAGAGTTCTGCCAGGAGAACAACGCGACATTACACGTCATCGATCCACTACCGAAGTACGACGTCTCCGAGTGGCAGGAGCACTACGGTGACCACTTGGTTTTCCATCACGCTCTGAGCCTTAACGCTCTGCCTAAGATAGATCAGGTGGATCTGGTACTAGTCGACGGAGATCACAATTGGTACACGGTCTTCAACGAACTCAAGCTGATCGAGAAACGCTGCAAAGAGATTCCCCAGCCTTTTCCCCTGGTCATGTTACACGACATCGGCTGGCCTTATGGTCGCCGGGATCTCTATTACGATCCCACGACCATACCGGAATCGTATCTGAAACCAAACGAAAAAAAAGGCTTGCGGCAAGACTCACCGGAGCTGGTTGAGGGGGGCGGTCTTAACCGGCACGTCCACAATGCGGCTAGGGAGAACGAGCCACATAGCGGAGTTCTCACGGCCGTCGAAGATTTCTTGAAAAGAACCGAAGAACAGCTAGAGTTGGTAAAGTTTCCGGGGTTTCACGGCCTTGGAGTTCTCATTCCAGCTCAACTGAAAGAGCAGAATCCGGAGCTGGCGGAATTTCTCGAAACCTTGGATCTACCAGAGAACGTCGGCCGACTTACGGAACACCTCGAGCAAGCCCGGCTGGAAGCAGAGATCAGACATCAAGAGCACCGCGAAGCGTTTACCGAGGAGATCCGCGAGAAAAACGCCGAGATCGCCCTTCTGAGGCGACGGGTCTCTGAGCTGGACAGAAGGTTTGAGAAGGCTTCCCAAGATCTCGAGACGCTCGACAAATGGATGAAGGATCTCAGCGTCGCCATACCGGCTCTCTTGAGCTCGCGGCAGTGGAGGATCGGTCGTGTTTTGGGCGAGCTTTACCGCATAGCACGACGCCGGCCTCGGACGCCGACGGTGGCGGGGCGTCTGGACAACGTGGTCCGGCAGTATTGGGCCTGGAAGTCCAAAGCCGGAGACGGGAGCGCACCCGTGGCTCGCCCTCAGGTACGCGAGAGCCGTCCAGAGGCTACGGCGCGGAGAGTGTACAACCTGTTTGTTACGAGAGAAAGTGTTGGCCAGGTGCTCCGTTCTGTCTCAGGACGGATAGCCTCCGCCTCTCGGCAGAGAATCCGACGTGTGCGTCAAAGGCTGAAGCCTAGGATGCCGCGAGAAGAGCTGGTGCGGGAGGTCCGGCGCCGACTCGGGTCGGCACCCAGCCACGCGGGTACACCTCTCGTCTCTATTATCGTCCTGAACCGCGACGGGCTCCACCATCTGAAAAAGTTGTTCCCCGGCCTGCTGGATCACACGGATTACCCCAACCTGGAGTTCGTGCTAGTTGATAACGGCTCGACTGATGGCTCCATAGAGTTCGTCCGGTCTCTCGACGCACCCTTTCCCGTAAAGCTGATCGAGAACCGGGGGAACGTTTCGTTTTCCGAGGGGAACAACCAGGGTGCCCGGGCTGCCGCGGGAAATCTCTTGCTCTTTATGAACAACGACATCGAGCCGTTCGAGCCCGGCTGGCTCAAGGAGATGGTCGGCCTTACGGAAAGCTCGGGGGCCGGCGCCGTCGGGGCCCGCCTGTTATACCCCGGCGTAACGGAGTACGACACGCCCAGCGGGTACGCGGCGCAACATCGCGGTATCCGGTTCCAGAGGGTCTCCGGAGCTGAGCACCACCGCAATATGGGCAAGGGCGAGGACGCTCTCGGTGAACACTTCGGTCAGGATAACCGGTGCCCAGCGGTTACGGCGGCGTGTCTGCTAGTGTCCCGCTCCGCATTCGACGCCGCAGGCGCCTTCACACCGGGCTACCGCTACGGGAGCGAGGACGTGGACCTGGGACTCAAGCTCCTCTCCTTCGGCTACGAGACGGTTTCCAGCGGCCGAGCCGTTCTTTTTCACGATGAGTCGAGTTCCCAAAAGGTTGCGGGCCGAGGCTTCATGCGGGAAAACCGCATGGGCAACCGGGAGCTCTTCTTCGGACGGTGGGGACCGCAGTTGCGGCGCAAGCTGGAGCTGGAGCGCCTGGGACCGGGCGTGTTCTGGAGCGAAGAGAAGGCCCACGTGGTCATCACCGTGACCAGCCACGACCCGGACGACGGGTACGGCGACTGGTACACGGGGCATGAGATCGGGGATGCCCTTGAGAAGCTCGGCTGGCGGGTGAGCTACGTGCAGCGCAAGCGCGGCCAATGGTACAAGCTGCCAGGAGACGCCGACTACCTGCTCGTGCTGCTCGATAGCTACGACATCTCCCGCGTTTCGGGGGTGACCACGATAGCCTGGATCCGGAACTGGACGGAGCGCTGGATCTCTTACCCCTGGTTCGAGAAGTACGACATCGTGCTGGTCTCTTCGGGCATCTCGAAAGAGATCATCGAGAAGGAGACGAACCAGCGGGTAGCGTCCCTGTTCCCCATCGCCTCCAACCCCGCGAGGTTCTCGCGGACGCCGGAAGACCCGGCCTACGCGGCGGACTACGTTTTTACGAGCAATTACTGGGGCGAGCTGCGGGGTGTTATAGGCAGCCTCGACACCGCTCCGGGCGAACGGCTCGCGGTCTTCGGCAAGAACTGGGAGAACGTGCCGCAGGTCGCCCGGCACTCCCGGGGTCCGGTGCCCTACAAAGAGCTGCCGCGCGTTTACTCCTCTACCAAACTGCTTATAGACGATGCTGCCTCCTCGACGCTGCCCTACGGGTCGGTCAACTCCCGGATCTTCGACGCCCTGGCGACCGGCACGCCCGTCGTCACCAACTGCGAGGCCGGCGTCCGGGAGTTGTTCGACGAGGACTTCCCGACTTATAGTAGCCCGCAGGAGCTGCGCTCCCAGCTCGACCGGCTGCTGGGCGACGAGGAACTAAGGGCCGGGCTGGCAAACCGCTACCGGGAGGTGGTGCTGCGCGAGCATACCTACGGGCGCCGGGCGGAGCAGCTCCGGGATCTCCTCCGCCGCCGGGCGGGTTCCTTGAGCTTCTGCATCAAGATCGGTGCCCCGGGCTGGAAAGTGGCCGAAGCCTGGGGAGACCTTCACTACGCCCGGGCGATGCGGCGGCAACTCGAACGGCGCGGCCATCCTTGCCGGATCCAGACCCTCGACGAGTGGGATAGCCTGGAGGGCTTGAGATACGACGTGGTCGTACACCTCAAAGGGCTCTCGCTCTACACCCCGAAGCCGGGCCAGCTGAACGTGCTCTGGAACATCAGCCACCCAGCAAAGCTCACCGCCGCGGAGTGCGACCGCTACGACTTGGTGTTCGTCGCCTCGAAACGCTGGGCCGAGGACTTGAAGAGCAGGACCGCTACCCCGATCCTGGTGCTGGAGCAGGCGACCGACCCGGAGGTATTCTTCCCGGATTACGACCCCGCCCACGACCGGGAGCTCGTCTTCGTCGGCAACTCGCGTAGAGTGGAGCGCCGGATCCTGCGCGACCTGCTGCCCACCTCGCGGGACCTGGCCGTGTGGGGGGCGGATTGGAAGGGCCTGATCTCCACCAACTACATCGCCGGCGAGCACCTGCCAAACCGCCAGGTACGCAGGGCGTACTCCTCGGCCTCCATAGTCCTAAACGACCACTGGGACGACATGCGCGAGCACGGCTTCGTCTCCAACCGCGTCTACGACGCCCTGGCCTGCGGGGCGCTCGTCGTCAGCGACGATCTTCCCGAGCTTCGGGAAAACTTCGGCGACGCCATAGTAACCTACGGCTCTCCGAAAGAACTGCGCGAGCTCGTCGAGTACTATCTCGCTTCCCCCGAGGAGCGGGAGGAGAAGGGCCGGCAGGGCCGCGAGCTGGTGCTCAGCCGCCACACTTTCGAGCATCGCTTAGAGGAGCTGCTGCGGCACGTCGAGCAGCGCAGGGCCGGACCCGAACTCCGCGGCCGGCTCAGTGGGCTCGACCGGGCAAACCAGCCGGCCCGGAGCTCTTTCGGGTAAGCTTTGACCCCGCCAGAGGACAAGGCGACGAACGGAGCCCCCAGCCCCCGCGTTGCGGTCGTGATCCCGAACTGGAACGGACTCCGGTTCCTGGGCCCTTGCCTGAACTCTCTGCGCTGGCAGTCTTTCCAGGACTTCGAGCTGCTCCTGGTAGATAACGGCTCGACCGACGGTTCCTTAAACTTCGTTGCCGGGAATTTTCCGGAGGTTCGTGCTATCTCCTTGGAGGAGAACCGGGGCTTCTCGGGGGCGGTAAACGCCGGCATCCGGGCTTCTCAAGCAGAGTTCGTGGCGCTCTTGAACAACGACACGGAGCAGGACCCGGGGTGGCTCAGCTCCCTGGTGCGGGCCGCCGAAGCTCACCCGGAGGCGGGGTCTTTCGCGAGCAAGCTGGTGGATTTTCACGACCGGGCGGTACTGGACGGTGCGGGAGACGCGCTCCGGCGCGGCGGGCTGCCCTACCGGATCGGCCACGGGGAGCGGGACCGCGGGCAATACGACACGCCAACCCACGTTTTCGGGGCCTGCGCGGCGGCGGCCCTGTATCGCCGAGAGCTGCTGGACGGCGTCGGGCTCTTCGACGAAAACTTCTTCGCCTACTGCGAGGACGCGGACCTGAGCTTCCGCGCCCAACTCGCCGGGTACCGGTGCCTCTACGTCCCGGACGCCGTCGTCTACCACGTGGGGAGCGCTTCGACCGGCGGCAAGCGTAGCCCTCTCGCGACCCGGCTCGGCACCCGCAACAGCCTGAGCCTGCTAGTGAAGAACCTGCCCGCGTCGCTCGTGTGGCGGATACTGCCGTTCGTCGTGGCCGGGCAAATCGCGCGCCTGATCTTCAAGACTGCTTCGGGGGGTGGAGGGCCTCACCTGCGGGGCCTGGCGGAAGCGGCGTGGAGCTTGCCCCGTACGCTGCGGAAGCGGCGCGAGATCCAGAAACGCCGCCGGGTCTCCGACGGGTACCTCCGGTGGCTCTTGCGGGAATCCGCCCGGTCGGCGACGGTGAGCCTGGCGCGGCAGTCGTGGGACAAGCTCCTGACGAGGTTGGGCCGGTGAAGTTCTCAGCCGTGATCGTCAACTACCAGTCGTGGCAGCTGACGCTGCGGTGCATCGAGTCGCTACAGCGGACGGGGCGGGAGGACCTCGAAATCCTCGTCGTGGACAACGAAGCGGGTGCGTACATTCAAGCGCCGGAGCTTCCACACCCGGCGCGGCGGATTTCGAACCTTACCAACGTCGGTTTCGCCCGCGCCTGCAACCAGGGCATCGCCGCCTCGCGGGGAGACCTCGTCGTCCTCATAAACCCGGACACCCTCGTCGAACGCGACTTCTTCGGGCGTCTGGAAGAGTTCTTCGAGGAGAACCCGAAAGCCGGTGTGGCGGGGCCGAAGGTCCTCGACGGCAACGGCAACCTCCAGCTCTCGGCCCGCCGGGAGCTGGGTTTCGTCTCCGGGTTGCTGGGAAGGACCTCGTTCCTGACCCGGCTCTTTCCGCGGAGCAGGGTGGTCCGGCGCATGTTCCCGGCGGCGCAGACGTCCGACGGACCGGCGGAGGTGGATTGGGTGTCGGGGGCGTGCCTGGCGGTCCGGCGGCGGACGCTGGAGGAGATAGGGGCTATGGACGAGCGGTTCTTCATGTATTTCGAAGATGCCGACCTCTGCCGCCGCGCCCGGGAGGCGGGACACCCCGTCTACTACCTGCCCCGGGTCGAGGTGGTACATCTTACCGGGGCGAGCAGCCGCAGCCGGCCCCGCGCCATCTGGCGGCTGCACAAGAGCGCCTTTCTCTACCACCGCAAGCACGGCCCGCACGGCCCGCTAAACCTCTACAGCGGGCTGGTGCTCCTGGGGCTCGGGGCGCGGGGTCTCGCGAAGCTGGCCGCGATGGTGCTGGCCCGCTAGTACCCTAGTACCGGGGTAGACGCTCTTCGGGTAGTTCCGAAAGGGTCGGGGCGTGCCGGTCCTTATCCGAGAGGGCCGGCTGGCTCCTGGGCCAATCTATGCCGATCTCCGGGTCGTTCCAGTGAATGCTGGTTTCGGCCGCGGCGTTGTAGGGCGCGGTGCACTTGTAGGCGAAGAGGGCGGCGTCGCTCAAGACGACGAAGCCGTGGGCGAATCCCTCGGGGATGTAGAACTGGCGTTTGTTCTCCGCCGAGAGCGCGACGCCCTCCCAGTGCCCGAAGGTTGGGGATCCAACCCGGATATCTACCGCCACGTCGAAGACCTCGCCCTGCAAAACGTAGACGAGCTTGCCCTGCTGGTCGGGGTTCTGGAAGTGCAGCCCCCGGAGCACGCCACCCTCCGAGAAAGAGAGGTTGTCCTGGACGAACTCGTGTGGTAGCCCGGCTTCTTCGTAACGGGCCTTGTTCCAGGTCTCCATAAAATATCCCCGCCGGTCGCCGAACACCGCCGGCTCGATTATCCGGACGTCGGGAAGCCGGGTCTCCATTATCTCCATTGGAACGGGTCCTCCTGTAAGATCTCCATCAAATACTGGCCGTAGCCGTTCTTCATCATCGGGCCGGCGAGCTTCGTAACCTGCTCCGCGTCGATGTATCCCATCCGGTAGGCGATCTCCTCGGGACAGGAGACCTTCAGGCCCTGGCGTTGTTCTATGGTCTCGATAAAGTTGGTCGCCTGCTGCAGCGCCTCGTGGGTGCCGGTATCGAGCCACGCCATCCCGCGGCCCATCATCTCGACCTGAAGCTGGCCCCGCCGGAGATACTCGAGGTTGACGTCCGTTATTTCAAGCTCCCCGCGGGGGGATGGCTGCAGGTTGGCGGCTATGTCCAGGACCTGGTTGTCGTAGAAGTAGAGCCCCGTAACGGCGTAGTGGGAGCGGGGGCTCTCGGGTTTTTCCTCGATGCTCACCGCCTGGCCGCCGGGCTCGAACTCGATCACGCCGTAGCGCTCGGGGTCCCGGACGTAGTAGCCAAAGACGGTCGCCCCGCTCTTCCGGGCCGCGGCGCGGTGCAGGACCTCGCTGAAGCCCTGGCCGTAGAAGATGTTGTCGCCCAGGATCAGGGTGACGGCGTCCCGCCCGACGAACTCCCGCCCGATAACGAACGCCTGGGCCAGCCCCTCCGGCCTGGGTTGGACGGCGTAGCCCAGGTCCATGCCCCACTGGCTGCCGTCGGAGAGGAGCTGCTCGAAGCGGGGCAGGTCTTCGGGGGTCGAGATGACCAGAACGTCCCTGATGCCCGCCAGCATGAGGGTCGAGAGCGGATAGTAGATCAGGGGCTTGTCGTAGATCGGCAACAACTGCTTGCTGACCACGTGGGTCAGCGGGTAGAGCCGCGTGCCGGAACCCCCGGCCAGGATTATGCCTTTTCTTTTGCCGTCGAGCATGATTTCAGTCAACCACACAATGGCCCCGAAGGCTACCGCCAAAACAGCTTTACCCGGATGCTACTTCAGGCGTCGTAAAATATACTGGTCAGCATGATTTCCAGGCTCTCTAGTATCTGACGGAGGTTCAGGCGTCGGTGACGCATAGTTCTTCGAGAACCGAGGGCGGAGAAACCCAGGAGATTCCGGGGAGGGCGAGAAAGCTCCGGCCCGTCGGGCCGGGCCGCCGCGGTCCCGGGTTGACGGCCGGCCGTCTCCGCAGCCTGGAGGCCCGGGTCTTGCTTCTGGCGCTCCTGGCCCTGCTGGTGCTCGTCCCGCTGAGGGCGGTGCTCTCGCCGGCGCCCGCGCTGTTGTTCCTGGCGGCTTTCGTTTTGTTCCTGGTACCCGGCCTTCTACTCTCCCGCCTGGTAAAGACCGAGAGCTTTTCCGGGTTGGGCAGGTTGCCCGTGGCGTTCGCGCTGGGCGCGGGGATCTTTGGCGTTCTGGCTATTCCTTTCTTCGTCCTGCACCGGAGCTTCGGGGAGTACCTCTGGGCTAGCGGGCTGGTGCTCGCGGCTTTCCTGATCCCGGCGGCCCTCGAAGTCTGGCATATGGAGGAGCCGGAAAGCGTGGGAAGGGCGCCGGATCGGACCTCGGCTATCGCGAACCTTCTGTGGGTGCCGTTCGTGGGACTCGGCGCGGTGCTCGCCTACACGGCTACGCGGGTGGTGCCGGCGCCTAACGAAGACCATTGGGCATACCTGGCGTATATCCGGGAGTACTCGAACTCGGAGAGCCTGGGGTCGCTAAACCCGTTCTACGGCACGGAGGTCGATGGGTTCTCGCGCCTCACGATCAACGGCTGGCTTTCGATACAGGCGGCCTTCTCCAGAGTCTCCGGCATAGACCCCGGGGATCTCGCCTCCCTCTATCTGCCTCCCGTGCTGGTTCTGATGTCCCTCCTGGCGTTTTACTGGCTGGCCCGGGTGCTCTTCGAGGACCGGGGAGCGGCGCTCCTGGCCGGCTCCCTGTACGGGTTGTTCCTGCTCTTCTACCTGGACGTCACGCCGGGTTCGTTCGGGGGAGAGCTCGTCCGGCGCGTGGTGGAGGACAAGTTCGCCGCCCGGTATCTGCTGCTCCCCGTGGCCCTCGGCCTCGCCGTGCTGTTCTTGAAGCGTAGGAGCTGGCCCCGGTTGCTCACGTTCACGATTGCTTTCTGGGCGACCGGCGCGGTCCATCCAATGGTTATGGGCGTACTCGGCTGCGGGATCGCCGCGCTCGGGGTAACGCACCTGGCGGTCAACCGGAAGAGCCGGGACGCCTGGACCGGGGTGTTGATGCTGGGCACCGTGGTCTTCATCACGCTCGTTCCGCCGCTCGTGTACCTTTTGGTTACGGACAGCCCCCTGCTTTCCAGGGTGGAGACCATGAGCCCCGCGCTGGTACAAGAGCGGTTGCGGGTGTGGCAGGATCAGGGACGGTTGCTGATCCTGGGCGAGGGCTCGTACACTATGCATCCCTCGCTGGTGCTCAACCCGGTTATTGCCGGGGCTTACCTGGTCGGGGTCCCCTTCCTGATCTGGCGCGTGGGCCGGTCCCTGGCGGCCCAGCTGTTGCTGGGCGTGTTGCTGTTCTTCGCGTTTTTGGTCTACTTCCCGCCTCTGGCAAGCCTCGCCGGCGAGTTCGTGCAGCCGTGGCTGATCTACCGCCTGGCCTGGCCTATCCCGTTGGCCGCGCTGCTTACCGTGGGCTGGGTAGTTTGGGAACTTTTGAAGTATGCGGTCCCCAGGCTCGACCGGCGGGCGTCGGTGGGCGGTGCTGCAGCCCTGCTGGCCCTGGTCCTGGTGGTCCTGCTTGCCGCCGGCACCGCGCCCCGGGCGCTGGCGGGCGTAAGGACCCTGGATTCCGTCGGCGAAACGCCTCAGGACGAGGCTTCCTGCGTGGACCCCGCCTTCGACCGGCTGCGGGAGATTACGGAGACCAGCAGCGTCGTGCTGGCCCCGGAGCTGGAGAATAGTTGCGTCCCGGCTTACTCGTCGCTGGCTTACGTGGTCAGCTACCGGGACGAGTTCGCGAGGGAAGGCGCATCCGGCGAAACGGATTTATCTGGAGGGGAGGCCCGTCCGGGCCGGGCCCGGGCCGTGCAGGACTTCTTCGATACCCCCACGGTTACCCCCGCCATGATCCAAACCCTCCAGAGGTTCGAGGTATCTAACGTACTGCTGCCCGCCGGCTCTCCGCTTAACGTCCAGTTCGGACACCTGTCGGGTTTCACGGCCCTGAACACCCCGGGTGAACGTTACCGGATCTACGGGGTGAACCAGAACGAGCTGTTCGCCACCCAGGCCGTGGCCGCCAACGAGGCGCTGCAAAGCGGGGACCCTTACGGCGCCATCGATGCCTACAGCCTGGCCCTGGAAGAAGAACCTGATGATGCCGTCCTGGCCTATACGGGCCTCGGCCTGGCCTACGAAGCGCTCGACACTCCTCCGGAAGCCGCAACCTACTACGAAGAGGCCATCGAGCTGGCCCCCCGGGAACCTTCTCTGTACCCGCTCCTCTCGGGGGCGTACGCGGGCGCCGGGGACTCCTCGAACGCCGCCCAGGCTCTACTGAGCGGGATAGAACGTATGCCGGAAGATGTCGGCCTCCGCACCGAGCTTTCCTCGCTCCTGACTTTCCAGGACACAGGGGCCGCCATCGAGACCCAGCGCCCGGTCGTCGAGCGGTTCCCGGAGGTGCCCTCCTACCGCGTAGAACTCGGCCAGCTACTCGCCGTAAACGACGAAAACGCTGCCGCCGACCGGCAGTTCGCGGAGGCTATCCGCCAGAACCCGCTCTCCCCGGAGCTCCGGGCCAGCGTAGCCCTGGCGAACCAGCTGGCGGGCAGGGAGACGGAGGCCCTGAGATACTACGAGCAGGCGTTGAACCTGGAGCCAGATAGCCCCCAGTACAACCTCAACGTGGGCAAAGCCTACGCCGGGCTCTCTACGAAAGACGGCCGCAACGAAGAGTACTTCCGGCTCGCCGAGCGCCACCTCGAAAAAGCCGCCAGGCTAGAACCCCGGCCCGGACGGGTAGACGAGCGGGCCTCGGCCTGGAGTAGCCTGGGGGATTTGTACGCTGGTTGGGATCGCAGAGACCAGGCCATAGCCGCCTACGAGAGAGCCCTGGAGATAGACCCCGAACAACCGCAGGTCCGGGAAAAACTGGAGGAGTTGGACCAGGCGTAAGGAACTTGTTTGGATAGCGGCTTTATGCAGGAGCTTCTTGAAACAGAGTCCCCGGTCGTGATAGTTTTCTTGCGCTGTGAACGCTCCGGACGTTGTCTGTCGCGCCGCGTAGGCTAACCGGGGCCGCTTTCCAGGCTAAACTCCTTCTTTCGAGAAAGGCACGGTCTTCGTTGGGCATACAAACGCAGACGCCCCGCCAGGGTGTAATAAGGAAATACCGGGATTTGCTGCCGGAGATCCCCGACCGCGCGATAGCCACCCTGGGCGAGGGCGACACGCCCCTGATCCGGGCTCCCAGCGTCTCCGAAAAGATAGGCGCCGACGTCCACCTCAAGTTCGAGGGCCTGAACCCGACGGCTTCCTTTAAGGACCGGGGCATGACGGTCGCCATGAGCCGGGCCGTCGCCGCCGGCAACCGCGCCTGCGTCTGCGCCTCGACCGGAAACACCGCCGCCTCGGCCGCGGCTTACGCCGCGAGGGCGGGCCTCGTGTGCTTCGTGATGGTGCCAGCCGGCAAGATAGCCCTGGGTAAAGCCGTCCAGGTGCTGGCGCACGGGGCTGAGATCGTCCAGATCGACGGAAACTTCGACGCGGCGCTGAGGCTCTCCCAGGAGGCGGTCGCGGAGATGGACGCCGTGGCCCTCGTAAACTCCGTGAACCCGGACCGCATCGAAGGCCAGAAGACCTCCGCTTTCGAGATCTGCGAAGTCCTCGGCCGTCCGCCGGACGCGATGGCCCTACCCGTAGGCAACGCCGGGAACATCACCGCCTATTGGAAAGGCTTCAAGGAGTGGCACGCTAGAGGAATGGCCGGCCACAGGCCCCGGATGCTCGGCTTCCAGGCCGAAGGAGCCGCGCCCCTGGTAGCCGGGCACGACTTCGATAACCCGGAGACCGTGGCGAGCGCCATCCGCATCGGCGCGCCCGCCAGCAGGGACGGGGCGTTGGACGCCAGGAACGAGTCCGGCGGCCTCATAGAAGCCGTCACGGACGAAGAGATCCTGGACGCCCAGCAGATGCTGGCCCGGGAGGAGGGCGTCTTCTGCGAGCCGGCATCGGCGGCCGGGATAGCCGGGCTGCTCAAGCTCGCCCGGGAAGGACGGGGGCCGGATGGAACCGTCGTCAGCGTGCTCACCGGCCACGGCCTCAAAGACCCGGACGCCGTCTTGAGCCGGGTAGAGTTGCCGGAGCCCGTTCCGGCGACGTTCGAGGCGGTATCGGGCAGGATGGAGTCGGTGGCACCGTGATCTCGGTCCGCGTTCCGGCCACCTCGGCGAACCTGGGGCCGGGCTACGACGCGGTAGGCCTCGCCCTATCCCTGTCCATGCGGATCAGCCTGGATCGGGCGCCCGCGCCCCGCGTCGAGGTCCACGGCGTGGGTGCGGGCCTGATCCCGGCCGGCCCCGAACACCCCGCCTACCGGGCCGCCCTCTTTGTCGCCGACGAGGTCGGCGAGCCGGACGTGCATTTCCACCTCATCCAGGAGAACGACATCCCGCCCGCCCGCGGCCTCGGCGGCTCCGCCGCGGCCCTCGTCGGCGGGGCCGTTGCCGCCAACGATCTCCTCGAACGCCCGATGGCCGCCCCCGACCTCCTGAACCTCGTCTGCGAGCTGGACGGCCACCCGGACAACGCAGCCCCCGCCCTGCTGGGCGGCCTGGTCATCGGTACCCTCACCCCCGAAGGCGTGAACGCCGTCCGCCTGGAGCCAAGAGACCTCAAAGCCGTCGTCGCCGTCCCGGACTTCGCCGTCTCTACCACCGCCGCCCGCCGCGCCCTGCCCGAAAAAGTCCCTCACCGCGACGCCGTGTTCAACGTGGGCCGCTCCGGGCTCCTGCTCGGCGCCCTGGCAACCGGAAATTACGAGCTACTGCGGGTCGCCATGCAGGACCGGCTGCACCAGCCGTACCGCTCGCATCTCATCCCCGGCCTCGAAGACGTCATCGACGCCGCCCACGCAAACGGCGCCTACGGGGCTTCGCTCTCCGGCTCCGGCCCGACGGTTATCGCTTTCGCCCCCGGAGACCGGACAACCACCATAGCCGACGCCATGCACGCCGCCTTCGAGGCGCGAGAGGTCCCGACGAGGGCGTGGGTCCTGGACGTAGACTTGAACGGGGCGCGGGTCGAGCCGCCCGGGGAGGTCCCGACGATGAACCCCGTACAGGTTCCCTGAGCAGGGAGCAGCCCGTCGTTAATAGGGGTTCGAAGACCAGTTTAGAGCGTTCGGTTTTTCGCTAGCCCGCCAGATTGGCCAGGGAACCCATGATAGGTTTCAAGGTCAGATCCAGTTCCCGAGCAATCGCCCAGTAGAGCGCCGTATCGGCCGCAACTATCGGGCGATCTACCTCGGATTCCAGGTTCGACAGTAGTCTCAGGGTCCTCGCCCCAGCACCCGTTACCACGATCGCATCAGCATCGGGACATTCTTCGGCAACCGCGAGGATCGACTCGCTCGTAAGTTCATCGGTCATAGACCAACCATAATCCCAGATCTTGCTGTCGGGTTTGGTTAGTCCTTGATCGGCCAGCGACGAAACGTGGCTCGTCTCGAAGCCACAGAGCCTTAGAAAAGATGCGAAACCGTCACGCCAGTCGTTCTCGTAGTATGTGCAGGTGGCGGCAACTCTTTCTGCGCTGAGCGACCTAAGCCCGTCGATGATGGCGAGTCCGGTCATGATCGTTGGAATACCTGCCGACCCGGCCATTGCCTCGCCGCGGGAACGAGCTTCCGGCTCGCTCCTCACGCGAGCCCAGGCAAAAGGACTCCCGACCTGGGCTACGAGATCACAGCCGATCGCTTTCAAGCTTCGGGCACAGAGATCGAGCGCACCCCCTACCGACGCGAGGCTTTCAAGACGATAGTCGAACTCCGGCAAAAGGAGCGGTGCTTGCTGGGTCCGAACGCTTTCTCTGACAACAGCAGGAAACTCTGCGGGCGCTGGATCTAGCCAGGCTGGAGCACTTACGAAACCAATTGTCGGGGTCTCGTTCATACTATGGAGGCCCGTCAAAGAGTCGGCCGAGGCAGGGGCACAGAATTTCTCTCTCAGCGTCCCGGCTGGGGAAACTGCGACCGCAGGAACCCGTCCCAGGCCCGGTCCGGCAGGATCCGGCGGAGCGTCATCAAGAGCCACGCCGAAGGGGTAACCGGGTAGCGCGCCCGCGGCTTCTCGGCGGTAATCGCCTTCTCGACGATTTCTGCTACCGCTTCGGGGCCGGCCCCGAGCTTCGCCAACGGTCCCCGCTCGTAGGTCTCGCGCGGGGCCCGCGCCACGGCCGCGTCGAACGCGGCGTAGGGACCGGTCTCCACTTCGCCTATCGAGCCGGCGGCGGTCTCCGCGTAGCCGGTGCGGATGAGGCCCGGCTCCACGAGCACCACGTCCACGCCGAATCCCCCGGCCTCGAAGCGCAGGGCGTCGCTGATGGCTTCGACGGCGTGTTTGGTCGCGTGGTAGAAGCCGCCGCCGGGAAAGGTTAGCTTTCCTCCCATCGAGGAGATGTTTACTATCTTGCCGAACCCCTGGCGCCGCATACCCGGCAGGACGAGCTGGCTCATGCGGACCAGGCCGAAGACGTTGGTCTCGAACTGGCGCCGCACCTTCTCCATCGGCACGGCCTCCACCGCGCCGGACTGGCTGTAGCCGGCGTTATTGATGAGAACGCCCACCGCACCCTCGGCCCGCTCGACCTCCTCGACAACGTTCCGCATGGAAGCCTCGTCCGTAACGTCGAGCCGGAGGAGACGGCACCCGCGGGAGCCCAGAGACTCGATGTCCTCTATGTTGCGGGCCGTGGCGTAGACGGTCCAGCCGTTACGCGCGAGCCGTTCGGCTGTTGCGCGCCCGATCCCTGACGAGCAGCCCGAGATCAGGGCCGCCCTCGACGCCCTGTTCGAAGTCCTCGTATCCACCGCTGCCTCCTTTGTAGGCTTCCAACTTCCGCGTTTGCCGAGCAGTTTCCCGCTGCGGTCGCCTACCAGCAGTATACGGCCCATACGAAACGGCCCCCGTTAGGAGTCCGCAAGTAGTGGCGAGGATGCCAGGGGCTTCTGGAGAACAGCTTCCCGGGAGCGGGGCGTTTGGCTGCTTTGTGTAGGGTGGGTGTGGTGTGTAGACTAACGTCCCCACCTATCCTCGCGACAGCGAAGCTGCGAAGGGAGTTATGCCGTGCGACATATCAAGTTGACCATCCACCATCTCTACGCGGACATGATGAACCTGTATGGGGACCGGGGGAACGTGATCTCCATCAAAAAGCGTTGCGAGTGGCGGGGTATCCCGGCCGAGGTTGTGGACGTCGGGCTCGGGGAGCGGGTGAAACCCACCGGTTGCGACATTTTCCTCTTCGGGGGTGGCCAGGATCGGGAGCAGTCGCTGCTCGCCGGGGATCTCTCGGGTTCTAAAGGAGAAGACCTGCGGGCCATCGCGGACGACGGGGGTGTCGTGCTCGGGGTGTGCGGCGGATACCAGCTCATGGGCCACTACTACGAGACGCTGGAAGGCGAGAGGCTCCCCGGTGTCGGCATCTTCGACCTTCACACGGAACCCGGCGGCCCGGACGAAGCCCGCCTGATCGGCAACGTGCTAATTCGGGTGCCGCTGGTGGATGGCACTACCCGGGAAGCCGTCGGCTTCGAGAACCACGGCGGCCGCACCTACCTGGGCAACGTGCGGCCCCTGGGGGAAGTTCTGGCCGGCCACGGCAACAACGGCAAAGACGGTGGCGAAGGCGCCCGCCGCCTCAACGCCTACGGAACTTATCTGCACGGCTCCCTGTTGCCCAAGAACCCCTGGCTCACCGACCAGCTCATCCTGGAAGCTATCCGCCGGGTGGACGCCACCTTCGAACTGGAGCCCCTGAACGACACGGCCGAAGAAGACGCCTTCGCGGCGATCTCGGGCCGCATTGTTGGACGGGGGTAGGGGTACCCCCCGGGCCGGCAAGCGAACCTGACCTGGGGAACTGGAGCGGTAGCTCTAGAAACTCTCCACCGCAGGACGCAAGTCCAGCTCCAACGTCCAGGCCGTCGGGTCCTGGGCGTGGAGCTGCCAGTAGGCCTCGGCGATAGCGTCCGGGGAGAGCATCGTGCTGTCGTCCCGGTCCGGCGACATCTCGCGAATCCGGGGCGTATTGATCTGGCCGTCAATGACAACGTGGGCCACGTGTACGCCTTGCGGCCCGAATTCCCGCGCCATCGACTGCGCCAGCGCCCGCAGGGCGAACTTACCCGTCGCCAGGGCCGCAAACCGGGCCGAGCCCCGCATGGAAGCCGTTGCCCCCGTCATTAGTACGGTGCCGCGCCCGGCCTCCTGCATGGCGGGGAGGACGTGTTGGGCGACGTAGAAAGCTCCGGCGCAGTTGGCCTTAAAGCAGAGGTCGAAGTGCTCCGGCGAGACCTCCAGTATGCCGCCCATCTGGAAAGCCCCGGCGTTGTAGACGAAGACTTCCGGATTACCCAGCTCCTGTTCCACCCGCCCAAACGCTTGCGCCACCGATGAAGGGTCCGTGGCGTCGGCCGAAACCGCCAGGGTCTCGCCCCCTTGGTCCTCGATCTCCTGCTCCAGGCCTGAGAGGCCATCTTCGTTGCGGGCCATGAGGCCTACCGCGTAGCCTTCGCTGGCAAACCGCCGGGCGATCGCCGCCCCGAGTCCCGGACCTACTCCCATGATCGCTGCTACCTTGCCGTTCAAACTAGTTCCTCCTTGATAACGGGTTTGCCAGCCGTGGTGAAGAGATCCTACGACAATCTACCGTCCGGCGTCGCCGGAGCCGCTTTATCGTCCGCCTTCGTTGACCCGCCGTTACGCGCCAGACCCCAGATCCGGGCGCCCGGGCAACCGGTATAATGGTGGGCCGGATGGGCCGCCCAGACACCGGCGCCAGCCGGAAGGGAGGATCGAATGAAAGCACTTCCACAGCGGACAAAGGACCCCGCGGCGGCAGCCCCCGATCGCCGGGACCGGAAGCAGGTCGGCAGATGGAGATAATCGACATATCCACGCCGGTGAGCTCTAACCTGGTCGTTTGGCCCGGCGACGGCCCGCCCGTCCAGGAACACCTGAGCCACACGGACCGGGGAGACCCGGCTACCGTCAGCCGGTGGTCCCTGAGCGCCCACACCGGGACCCACGTGGACGCCCGGATGCACTTTATACCCGGTGGCTGGACGATGGAAGACCTGGACCTCTCGCGGACGGTGGGCCCGTGCCGGGTCCTGGACCTCACCCACGTCGAGGGGCACGTGGGCCGTGCGGACCTGGAAGAAGCGGGCGTGTCGGGGCACAGCCGGGTGCTGCTCAAGACCCGGAATTCGGAGATTGGCCTCCTGGGGCGCGGTGACTTCGAGGAAAAGTACACGGCGATCTCCAGGGAGGCGGCGGAGTACCTCGTGGAGGTCGGGGTCGAGACCGTGGGGGTGGATTATCTCTCGGTCGAGCCGTTCGAGGATGACGAGTTCCACACGCACCACACGCTGTTGGCGGCGGACCGGATACTGCTCGAGGGCCTCGTCCTCGGGGGTGTCGAAGCGGGAGAGTACTACCTGGTGTGCCTCCCACTCAAGCTCGTGGGCTCGGACGGCGCCCCGGCCCGCGCTATTCTCATGCGAAGCCCCTAAGGACAGCTGCCGGAAGGCGGAAAAAGGCAGGCTCGGCCGGCACGCGCTACATCGTGACTGCGCTGGTGTCTGGTAGAAATGGTGTTGTGGAAAGTGTCTCAGAAAGAGCCGGTGTAGCTTTCCGGGGTTTGGGGCGGAAAGGAGAAAGCTCCTCGACAGCGTCGGGAGTGGCAAAGCTGACCCCGCGTGCGTCCTGGCCGATCCCAAACAAGACGAAGGGGGCTAAAGTATGGCGTTTCCGAGGGTGGTGAAGGTCCGGCAGACTTTCCCCCGGCCGCGGGTAGAAGACATAGAGCGGGTGCTGCGGGAACAGTTCGGTAGGGAAGAAATAGGTGCCAGCATCGAGCCCGGCATGGAGGTTGCGCTCACCGCCGGGAGCCGGGGCATCTCCAACATAGCCTCCATTCTGCGCACGCTGGTTCAGCTGCTGGAGGAAGCCGGGGCCCGCCCCTTCGTCGTGCCGGCGATGGGCAGTCATGGGGGAGCAACGGCCGAGGGACAGGTTGAGATCCTGGACAGCCTCGGGATCACGGAGGATTCGGTTGGCGCGCCGATACGCTCTTCGATGCAGACCGTGACCCTCGGCGAGACGGGACGGGGCACGACCGTCTACATGGACGAGAACGCGGCGGCGGCGGACGGCGTGGTCGTGGTTGGCCGGGTAAAGTTGCACACCAACTTTCGCGCGGAGATAGAGAGCGGCCTGTGCAAGATGGCCTCTATCGGCCTTGGCAAGCACGATCAGGCGCTCAACCTTCACGCGTACGGCGTAGAAGGTATTAGAGACTTTATGGTCGAGGTGGCAGGGTGCGTTCTCGCCTCCGGCAGGGTGCTGTTCGGCGTCGGGATCGTCGAGAACGCCTACGAAGAGACCGCGATGTTGGAGGCAATTTCTCCGGAAAAGATAATGGAGCGGGAAAAGGAGTTGCTGAAAGAGGCCACCCGGTTGATGCCGGATCTGCCCGTCTCGAACATAGAGGTGCTGTTCGTGGACGAGTTGGGCAAGAACTTCAGCGGCACGGGCATGGACACGAACGTCATAGGCCGCTTCCGGTTGCCCGGCATCGAGGAGCCGGCGGTGCCGGGGATCCGGTACATAATCGTTGGTGGCATCAGCGAGGTCTCTCACGGCAACGCGAACGGCGTCGGGCTCGCGGACTTTACTACCCGGCGCCTCTTTGACGAGATCGACTACCGCGCCATGAACCAGAACATCCTCACGAGCACTTTTGTCGAACGGGCGAAGGTGCCCATGATCCTGGACAGCGACCGTGGGGCCCTGGAGGCCGCCATCCGCTGCAACTGGGGCGTCGCCCCGGAAGACACCCGTTTCGTTCGTATACCGAACACCCTGAAACTCCGCGAGGTTTACCTCTCCGAAAACCTGCTCGAAGAAGCCCTCGAACGCGGCAACGTCGAGGTCGTCGAGGAGGCCTCCCCGCTGCAATTCGATGCCGCCGGCAACTTCCCGGGCTTCGATGAAGGGGTGGAGCGCCCCGTTCAGCCTTATTCCGGGCCGGGCGACGGGGGACGCGAGGGCTGAATCCCCGGGAGCTATCCCCGGTCTGGCGGCCGGGTTTGCCCGAACCCGGAGCCGGGATCCGGGCCGGAGGTGATCTTTTTCCGGCTCCGGCGCGCCAAATGTGATAGCTTATCCGGGGGAATTGGGAAAACTTGAAGGATACGACCGCAAGGGGTGCATGGAAATGCAGCTGTTCGAGAAGCTTATAGATCACCACGAAGCCGTCCGGTTGGTGTTGGAGAAAACGTCCCGGTTGCCCGTAGAACGCGTGCCGCTGGAAACGGCGCAGGGCCTCGCCTTGGCAGAGGATCTCCGGGCCAGATTCGACTCGCCGCCGTTCGACAACTCGGCGGTGGATGGCTACGCGCTACGGAGCGCCGACACCGAAGAAGGCCGGGTCTTCCGGGTCGTGGATGAGGCACCGGCGGGCCGCCCGTCGGAGAAGACCGTCGGAGAAGGAGAGGCGATCAAGATCTTTACCGGCGGCGTTATCCCGGACGGTGCCGACGCGGTAGTAATGGTCGAGAACACTTCCGGTTGGGGCGAAGAGTTCGAGTTGAAGAAGGCTGCCGCCCCGGGGCAGAACGTGCGCCGGAGTGGGGAGGACGTGCGGGAGGGGGATGTTATCTTGGGCGCCGGCACGGAGATCGGGGCGCCCGAGATCGGGCTGGCCGCCACCCAGGGTTACGGCCAGCTGCCCGTCTACCGGAAGCCGAAGGTCGCGGTTCTCTCCACCGGAACGGAGCTGGTTACCCCGGGTGACCGGGACCTCTCCCCGGGTGAGATCTACGATTCCAACTCTTTCGCCATCCTGGCCCAGGCCCGCGAGGCCGGGGCCGAGGCGCGCCGGATCTCCGCCGCATCCGACGATGCGGACGTGTTGCGCGAGGCTATCCGCCAGGCCCTACAGACCGCGGACGTGGTAGTGACCAGCGGCGGTGTGTCGGTGGGGGAGAAGGACCTGGTAAAGGGTACGATGACGGAGCTGGGGGTGGAGCAGGTTTTCTGGGGGGTGAAGTTCAAACCGGGCAAGCCGCTCTTTTTCGGGGTTTGGGAAGGTGGCAGCGTCTTCGGCCTCCCGGGAAATCCCGTCTCGGCGATGGTCTGCTTCGAGCTCTTCGTCCGGCCGGCCCTGATGAGGCTGGGCGGCCGGGCGGACAGGAAGAGGCCCAGGGTTCAAGTCTACTTCGACCACGACGTAAACAACCAGTTTGGCCGGATGCACGCCATGCGGGTTACCCTGGAGCCAACAGAGATGGGTTGGCGGGCGGAGTCCGTCGGCGCTCAAGGCTCGGGGCTCGTGAGCTCCCTGACGAAGGCCGACGCGCTGGCCCTCATCGGGCCCGAATCAGAGGGCGTGCGGGCCGGTACCCCCGTTGAGGCGATCGTGCTGCGGGAGGAGATCGTCACCGGTAAAGGGACGATGGGATATGACGGCCAAATGGTAGAATTGGGTACCTGATGTTCGAGACGGATCACGAAGACAACGTCTTCCGGCGGCGGTTGATGAAAGAGGTTGCCTCGGAGACCCCGGTGCATTTCTCCTTCTATTCCCCTTCGGTAAAAGTTCAGGTCATGTACGCGGCGGAGCACCTGCCGCAGGCCAACGGACGATACATCGGCAACGGCGTAACCATAGAGTTCGTCCCCGAAGACGTGGCATCCGTCGAGCGGGTGCGGGAGTTCGTCTGGCACTGGGAGAACCACAACGAGTTTACCGGCGTGCGCAAGATCAACCACCTCCGGCGCGGCGTGGACCCGGAGAGCGTCGAGGGCCTCCTGGAGCGGGTGCGCGGCGTCGACCGGCGCGCGGCCGCGAAAGCCGCCGAAGCCGTAGAGGATGACGAGCTCCGGGAGATGATAGGTGCGGAGGACTTCAAAGGCCTCTCCCGGTTGCCCGGACTCGGCGAGAAGCGGGCCCGGGCGGTAGTAGAGTTCTACCGCAACGAGCAGAGCGGCCGGCGCTTTCTCTACGCCGCCAACCGCAACGACCGTTTCCGGGGACAGCCGGTGGCGACGGAGCTGGATCTCGAGAGAGACCTCGAGCAGCAGGTTTGGGCCCACGCGCTAGAGGCCCAGCGGCTCGGGGACCCGGATCCCCTCAGCGACGTCGAGCCGCCGGGCCACACGACGGTCCGCAACGCAAACATGCTCCATCCGCTCCCGATGACGCCTTCGTTAATGGGGCGTGGCGTCTACCAACCGGAGCAGATCGAGATATTCGCCGAAACGTTGAGGCGCGTGCTGGTGGACGACGTGCGGCTAGCCGGGGTAGAAGAACTGCGGATACAGCGGGGCAGGATCTTCCACACGGAGAAGATGCCGGGCGTCGGGATGAAGACCCGCGCCAGGGTCCTGGCGAGCGGTATCCTGGACCACGATTACACCTACGAGAACCTCGTTGCAATTCCCGGTGTGACCGAGACCCAGGCCCGCACCATCGCCGAGATGGCCCTTGCGGTGCGGACGGAGGTTCGTGTCTCCTAGCCTCTACCGCTTTGTCCGGGACCGCGAACCGGTAAGCGCCGAGGATATCTGCACCGAACTACTCCGCCTCCCCATGCTCGACGGCGATGCCGGCGACCACGTAGCAAGCCTCGTCAAAGACGACCCACGCTTTCTGTGGAACGGCTCCGGCGGGCTCCGCACGGCGGACGTTGGTTCGCTTCCCCTGGAGGAGGCCCCCTACGTCGTCTTCGACCTGGAGACTACCGGCACCTCCGCCGCGAAGGGCGGCATAACGGAGTTGGGAGCCGTGAAGCTGGTCGGCGGCGCGGTCGTCGAGGAGTTCTCCACGCTCGTCAACCCGGAGATGCCGATAACGCCCTTTGTAGTGCGGTTGACCGGTATCACGAACTCTATGGTCGCGGACGCGCCGACTGTAGAGGAGGTCATGGCCTCCTTCGAAGAGTTCGTGGAGGGCGCGGTCCTCGTCGGGCACAACGTACAGTTCGACGCTTCGTTTGTCGCGGCTGCCCGCGGAGAACCCCTACCGAACCCCATCCTCGATACCCTGAGGCTCGCCCGCACGCTGGTTCCGGGGCTCCGGCGCTACCGGCTCGGTTCGCTGGCCGGGCACTTCGGGGTGCGCCAGGTGCCGAACCATCGCGCCCTCTCCGACGCGGCGGCCACCGCCGAGATATTCCTGAAGCTCTCGAAGCTCCTGCGCTCCGCCGGGGTGCGGACCGTGGGGGAGGCGGTGACGTTGAGGGGTGGGAGCCGGCGGCGCATAAAGCCCCAGAAGCAACACCTCGCCGGGGACCTACCAAACACCCCGGGCGTCTACTACTTCGTAGACAAAAACGGAACCGTGCTGTACGTCGGGAAGGCCAAGGATCTGCGGTCGCGGGTGCGGACGTACTTCAACGGCGGGGATGGGCGGCGTAAGATCGGGCGCCTCGTCGAAGAGGTCGCCGAAGTGCGCTACAAGGAGACCCGGAGCGAGCTCTACGCCCTGATCCACGAAGCCCGCGAGATCAAACGTCTGCTCCCGCGCTACAATTCCGTCGGCCGCGAACCCCGGGCGAGTTGGTTCATAAAGCTGGACATGAACGAGCTCTACCCGGTCCCGGAACGGGTCCCCGACTCCGAACCCCAAGAAAGCGTAACGTACCTGGGGCCGTACCGGAGCGCCCGGGTGCTCGACACCTGCATCGAGGCGTTGGGTAGGATCTTCCCCCTAAAACAATGCTCCGGGGAAGAAGGCGTCTGTTTCTACGGCCAGCTGGGACGCTGTGCCCCGTGTATGGGCATGGACGCGTACGAATATCGTACGGAGGTCCTAGGCCAGCTGACGGCCCTGATGCGCGGCGAGGGGGGCGAGGAACACCTGGCGGCGCTCGCCCGGGAGCGGGACCGGCTGGCCGGCGAGCAGGAATTCGAGGCCGCCGCCCGGCTCAGGGACCTCCTGGACGGTATAGAACGGATACGGCTTACACGCGCGGTCGTTAGCGCGGAGGGGGTTCAGGTCGTGGTTACTCCATCTACAGAGTCGGGGCTCGTCGAAGTATTCGCTTTCTCGGAGGGACGTTTGATCTCCCACCAGGGGTTCGAGGCCGGGGACGCGAAAGGGCTCTCGCGGTTCGCGAACAAAGCACTATCGGAGTCGAAAAACCCCGCTGCCGGGGTCCCGGATGAGTCCCGAGTCGTAACCGCTTATCTCCGGCGGCGCTCGGCCGAGCTTCAGGTGGCCAAACTCCGGAACGAAGAGGATCTCCTGATCGCCGTCCGCCAGTTTGCCGGTGGAGCCGCCGAAACCACCAATGTAGCCTCGCTAACATGATAGCTAGGATGGTAGAATAAACGCCGAAGAACTTGAGGTCCCCCGGCGCGAACAAAGAGGCGAGTAGATTATGGTGCAGGGCTTACAAGGAATGACCCGCCGGATACTTCTGGTGGACGACGAACCGTCGCTCCAGAAGATGCTCCTGCACGCCCTCGAGCGCGAGGGCTTCCAGGTACTGGCCGTGGGAGACGGCGAAGAAGCGCTAGAGGCGTTTCGCGCCTACGAACCCCACCTCATAATTTTGGACATCATGCTGCCGAAACTGGACGGCACCGAGGTGTGTCGTAGGATCCGCTCTTCGAGCGACGTGCCGATAGTAATGCTGACGGCCCGCGACGACGAGATAGACCGGGTCGTAGGGTTGGAGCTCGGGGCCGACGACTACGTTACCAAGCCGTTCGCCGTCCGGGAGCTCGTGGCGCGGATAAGGGCGATCATGCGCCGGGTGTCCGTTCCGGCCGGCCAGCGGCAGGACGAACTTAGCTACGATACGCTGAAGATAAACATTCCTAGCCGCCGGGTAGCGGTGGGGGGTGAGGAAGTGGATCTTACCTACACGGAATTCGAGTTGCTGGTGACGCTCGCTTCCAACCCCGGCCGGGTATTCTCCCGCAGCACCTTGCTCACGAGGGTGTGGGGCGATGAGTTCCGCGATGAACGAACGGTAGACGTGCACATTCGCCACCTCCGCGAGAAAATAGAGCGCGACCCCCGCAACCCCGAGTTTATCCACACCGCGCGGGGTGTCGGGTATGTCTTCCGGTAAGAAGCAGCTCCTCCGCCGGAGGCAGGACCAAGAATCCTGGTCAAAGCCTCGCCGGCGCCTGTTGCCGAAACTGGGCCACAGGTTCCAACCCCGCATCGGTATCCAGGTGTGGCTTACGGCGCTGTTCATGCTGGTTACGGCCTTTGCCGGGATTACGGCTTACGAACTCGTCCGCCCCATCCTCTCCGACACCCTCGAACGGTCGAGCGAGGCTTACTTCGCGCAGGTCGGCGAGCAGTACGAGACGATGATCCGGCGCAATGAGGGGGAGGTCTCCCTGCAACGCATCAAATATTTTGCGGCGAGTCGAGGACTCCAGTGGGGAATAGTCCGGGCTTCGGATCAGGAGAAGCTCCAGGGCCAGAACGATGTCGAGTGGATCCCCGCCGTGGTCCGAACAGCCGCCAGCAATGGCGCTTCGGAACAGGCGATCGAACCCATCGAAACCGGTCCGCGCGAGGGCCAGCAGATCGCCACCTACGCCGCGCCCATAAGCGGCATTCCCGGAGAGGACGACGCGGTAGTGGTCTTCACCAGGTACTTCTTCGAGAGCGAGTTGAACGCCCAGGCGGACATAAGACGGATGAATTTCATCGCCGCACTCGCGGGCATCCTGGCCCTCCTGATAACCGGCTTGTCGGGTTACCTGGTGGCTACCCTGATCTCCCGCAGGGTCAGCCGCCTCGGGTTGGCAGCCGAAAGGCTCGCCGGTGGGAACTTCGACGAGCGCATAGAGACTCGTATTGAGGACGAGGTGGGCGCACTGGGCGAGACGTTTAACTCGATGGCGTCGTCGTTGCAGGATGCCTTCCAGCAGGTCGAACACGAAAAAGAGCGGGGACGGGCCATCCTCGACGGCATGACCGACGCCGTCGTTGGCGTGAACGCGGACCTGAACACCATCTTCTTGAACCCTCGGGCCCGGGAGCTGCTGGAATCTTCAGACCACGCGTTCCACAGCCGGCTACAGGAGATCCTCGCCAGGGCCAGCCTCAACGGTCCTATTACGGAACCCGCGGCGGAAGCCGGGAATCGCCTGATCGAGGTTCGCGCCGCACCGCTGGAAGAGGGCGCGCTCGCCATACTCCGGGACGTTACCGAAGAGCGCCAGATACAGCGGGCAAAGGCCGAGTTTATCGCCAACGCCTCTCACGAGCTTAAGACCCCGCTTTTCGCCCTCTCGGGCTACCTGGAGATGATGGAGGACGAGGAAGACGAGGAGGTCCGGATAGGGTTCCTCGAGGAGATGCGCTCCCAGACCGGACGCCTCCAGAATCTGGCCCGGACGCTGCTGGACCTGAGCCGCCTCGACGCCAACGCTGTAACCTTCCGGCTCGAAGAGGTGGACCTGGAATATATGCTCCACGAACTGCGCCGGGATTTCGGTTATACGGGCCGGCCGATGAACGTCCGCGCCGAAGAGGATGTTCCCCCGGTCGAAACAGACCCGACCCAGCTACACCGCATGCTCGCCATCTTGTTGGACAACGCCCTGAAATACTCCGGCGAAGACTCGCCCGTGGAATTGGAACTCTCCCGGGAGGACGGGCACGCGGTCGTTAGCGTCTCGGACCGGGGGTGTGGTATCCCCAAGGAGGAGCTGCCCCACATCTTCGATCGTTTCTACCGGGCCCAAGGCTCGTCCCGCGCAGACGGCACCGGCCTCGGCCTGGCCCTGGCCAGCGAGATCACCGACCACCTCGGAGGCGAGATTCAAGTCAAGAGCAAACCCGATGCCGGTAGCACGTTTTCTGTCGTGTTGCCGCTTTCCAAAACCTCCGGAGAGCATCCGAACGGCCGGACGGGTTAGCTTTCAGATGCCCTGGCCGGCGGGCCTGATCAGCCGAAGACCCAGGGAATGCCGAACAGTTCGAGTAGGGGCCGCACCAGGCCCAGGATCAGGCTCAGCGGCGAATACTCCTGGGGGGCGAACCAGAGCAACGCTACCAGGCCGAGCAGAATTATGGGCCCGTACTGGTTCATGAAGTTCACGAAGCCGTCCAGGGCGCGGGGCAAAAAGGGAAATATGATCTTCGAGCCGTCGAGCGGCGGTATGGGGATCAGGTTGAATACAAAGAGCAGCGCGTTCACGAACGCCACCCCGACCACGACGAGCGCCAGGTATCCGCTCTGGAACGTCGGTATCTGGATCAGAACGGAGCAGATGGCGAGTATGAACAAATTGGAGACCGGGCCGGCCAGGGCCACGATCACCGGCCCGAACACGCCGCCCCGGAGCTTTGAAGGCATTACCGGCGTAGGCTTTCCCCAACCGAAGCCGGCCATCACGAGCATCAGGCTCCCGAGTAGATCCAGGTGAGAAAAGGGGTTGAGCGTCACCCGTCCCTGCAGGTAAGCCGTGTCGTCCCCCAGCCGGTAGGCCGAGTAGGCGTGGGCCGCTTCGTGCAACGTTATGCCCACGACAAAACCCATCACGATGGCTACCGCGAAAGCCGGAAATTGTTCGAAAAGACTGATCAGCATCAGCAGATGATAATACACGCCCGCCACAAAGGGCGGATGCCGTACCTAGCCGGCGGCCCTCAGCTATTCTCCAGCACAGAGACCGTTACGTGGTTACCAGAGGTCTCGACGTATTCGGATAGTTGAGGCTCGAGCACGGCCGACAGATCCGCCACGGAGCCGAGCTTGGTCGTCCCGGCGGTAACCGGGGCGTCAGGCCCTATTTCGCCGTTGATGTCTCTTACCAGAGAAACGTAGACCCTCAAGTTGGGAGCTTCGGCGGGTTTGATCTCCACGACGTGGGCGTTTTGCAGGGTGGGATCCTGCCTGATAGCCGCTACTACTCCCGTTACGGGGGCGTAGACTTCGGTCCCCGCCTTGGCCCCGGCGTCGAAGGCGCCTGTAGCCGGCCCTTCTCTCTGTTCCCGCGCCATTTTGTAGTAGTGAATCTCCTCCGGGCCGGTGGTTCCGCTGAACACATCGAGCAGTGGATTGGCCAGAATATGTTTCCCTCTAGGATCCAGGGCCACCAGGCTCTCGCCCGCGGGATGGTAGCCGATGGCGTTGAGGTTCGCCGGCCGGATGGGGGTGGAGAGCCCCATTCCACCGGCCTTCGCTATTATGGTGTCCGGCCCGGCCTCGTTGGGGTTTATGGGAAGCGGCGCTTCAGCCGCACCCCGGCTCTGGCCCAGAACGGCGACGAATAAAGCCAGCGCGCACAGTAGTGCGAGAGATCCCGCCAACAGACGCCGCTGCCGGTATGCCCGACCAACGGCTTGCGAAACACTCTGCCGGCGCTTGCGGCCCGCGAATGCCCGAGACGGACGTTCGGCCCGTCGCAACTCGGAGGCCTCGCGGGTAGTGCGGTGTGCTTGTGTATGTGCCTCTCTTGCTGCCCGCTTTTTCCTGGCGTCCTGGAGGCGACGCACGTTTCCCCCGCTCATAATTGCGAGATTATACAGAGGCACGCCTACCCTGTAAAACGGGTTTAACAAAAACGCCCGATTGGGCCGCCGCCAGACGTTACACTTACCCCTATGCTCGAACAGCTCCATACAGCTCGCCGTCTCCTCCCGACCGGAGCCCGCGATGCTTTCCTGGCCCCGGAAGCCACCCGCGCGGCAGAGAGTGTCCGGCCCCGCGGCGAAGGACCCGAAACCAGGCGCGAAAGAACCTTACCCGAGTTCGACTCGTTAACGTCCGCCACAGGTTCTGTGGCCGCCAAGAGGCCCGTGACGGCTCCCAAACGCGTCTTTCATGCCTGAGGAACAAGCCTCGGAAAGACGCCCGCTATCAGGGCCGGGCAAAGATTACCGGGCGAAGATGCACCACGAGGCCCGCCTCTTTACCCGACGCCTCAAAGGAGCCGGTTACCCTGAACCACTCGGGGACCCCGCTTCCGGGATCATGATCGTCGTCGGCCAACCTGTCGGTCCCCGCGTCGTGAACGCGCTGGAACGCAGCCTGGAAGCCATAACCTTACCCGATGCCTACGTGACCTGGTCCAACCCGAGCCTGCTGATGGAAGAGATCCTCTCCCTGCAACCCTCCGTGCTCGTCTCGATCGGCCCCGAAGCCGCCCGCGACATAGATTCCCTGAACTACCCCCTTCTCCAACAGGATTTTTCAAACTCAACAACGGGACAGTTCTTTCCCTGGACCGGAACTACTACCGGCCTGGCCATACCCGCTCTCGCCCCCGCCCTCGACGACGAGGGGGCAAAAAAGCGTTTCTGGCACGCTTTCCTCACGCTCCAGCGGGTGTCCCAGACCCGCCCGAAACCCACAAAAGCCGAGAGACCCCTCCAGGGCCAGTAAACCAGCCGTTCCATTCTTATCCCCAACATCTTGTGCCACGAAAACCCCACCTGCGGACACAAGATCGTAGCAATCATTTACACTGTAGTTGCAATTGTTAAATTTTATTAAAAATCTATTTCGATGACAATACACTGATTCCTTTTATTTAAGCGAAATGTTGGGAGGTAGTTGAGGATTCGCGATGAAAAGTTCGTTGCACGGCGGGGGATGCCTCTTTTAGAGTTTCGAGCTTAGGAGGGGGGATTTAGCCCAGCAATCCCCTTCGGAGAAAACGAGTCGCAGACGGGAAGGAGCCCGGTCGTATGCCTCGAAGGGTGAGTCTGATCTTTTTGCTCGGTGTCGTAGGTACCCTGGTGCTTGCCACCGGGCTCACCGCTGGAGCTTCTCCTGGAGGTGTGGATGCCAAGCGTGGAGAGGTTGAATCTGCCCAAGAACGTTTGCTGCAGGTGCGCCAAGACGCTACGACGGCTAAACATGCCTACAATGGCGCGCTCGTCGAGTTAAACGAACTCGACGAGAAAATGAAGCAGACCCAAACCGAGTTGGGCGCGGCCGAAAAACAACTCGACATGGCGCAGAGGAAACTCGAGGATCGGGCATCGCAGGTTTACAGAAGCGGCAACGTCGCGTTTATGGACGTTTTGGTCGGGGTCGAAGACTTCTCCGAGTTCGCTACCCGGGTAGACATGTGGCTGGAGCTTCTTGCGGAAGAGCGAACGGAGTTCGAAAACGTTCGCCAGGCCAGGGACGAACTCCAGGAGAAGAAGGATCAACTCAAAGCCCAGCGCGCCAAGCGCGTCGAGACCATAGATGCGGCCTCGGACCGCAAGAAAGCCGCCACAAAGGCCGAGGAGAAAGCCGAAGCCTATCTGGACTCACTATCTAAAGATCTGAAAGCCTCCCTGCAAGCTGCGCAGGAGCGTCAGGCCGAACGTGCCCGGGCAGAAGCGGAAAGACTCAGGAAGGAATACGCGGCCGCAGCCGCCAAGCCCGCCCCAGAGCCCGAGCCGAAACCGGCACCCAAGCCGGAGCCCGTAGCAGAGCCGGCTCCCGAGCCCGAGCCCGAGCCACGAGTCGAGGAGAAAACTCAAGCGCCGGAGCCCGATCCGAACCAGGACGAAGCCCGCCAAAGGGCGTTGCGCGAGCAGCGGCAGGCTGAGTTGGAAGCACAAAGAGCCGCCGAGCGGCAAGCCGAACTGGAAGCCGAACTGGAAGCCGAGCGGGAAGCCGAGCGGGAAGCCGAGCGGGAAGCCGAGCGGGAAGCCGAACTGGAAGCCGAACTGGAAGCCGAGCGGGAAGCCGAACGGGAAGCCCAGGAGGAAGCCCAGAAGGCGGCTGAACGTCGAGCAGAACGCCAGGCAGAGCTAGAGGCGCAGGAGGCTGCTGAGGAGGCTGAGCAGTTGGCGAAGCGCCGGGCGGCCAAACGCCGGGCCGCCGAACAGCGGGCGGCAGAGATCGCGGAGGAGCAGCGGCAGGCCGAGCTGGCCGCCGAGAGGGAGGCTGCCAGGCAGCAGAGAGCCGCTGAGGAGGCTGCGGCGCGGGAGGCTGCGGAAGAAGAAGCCAGAAGGCAGGCTGCCGCCCAGCGCCGGGCCGCCCGTGAAGCCGAGCGGCTGGCAATAGAGCAGGAAGCCGCGGAGCTTGCCGCCCAGCAGGCCGCCGCGCGCGCGGAGCAGCAACGGGCCGCGGAGCAACGCGCCGCGGAGCAGCAAGCTCAGGCTGCTGCCGAAGAGCAATCGCCCTCTTTGGAGACGGGGACGCAGGAGGTAAGCGAAGCGCCTGAAAAGCTTGCCAGAGTACCGGAGCCAGAGGAGGAAAGTGTTCCGGCGAACCCGGATCCAGCGCCGAAACCCGCACCAGGGCCCTCAGAAGATGTACTGGTAGAAGGTGGCGTGGTCGCCCCACACGTACAGGAGTTTGCCAACGAAGCGTGCCGGCAACTCGGAGCTTGCGCTATCTCAACGTACCCGGGCCACCCGCCCGCTACCGACCTGGCGCTAGACTTTCTG
>JBHJHC010000068.1:0-5457 GCA_050331175.1 Rubrobacteraceae bacterium
GTGGCTATGGGGCTCGCTTCGCACGGGTCGACAAAGACCAGGAAGTTTGGCCTCGTAGGCTCGGGAGAAGTGCTAGGCCTCCTGCCCGGGCGCAACGTCGATCTCGGCGGGGGCTCCGGATCGTAGACAAAGAACTCCAACGTCGGGTTCATTCGGGTGACGCCGGCGCGATAGTGTTCGAGAAGCGCCGCGTCCCGCGACGATATGATTAGGGCGTGGCCGAAGTCCGATTCCCAAAGGGGCAGTTCCTCGGCTCTCTCGACCCGCGTGCCGTCGGCGTGGAGGACGCCGCGCCACCACTCCTCACGGCCCTCGTTGAGGTAATAGACAAAGTAGATGTCGCCGGCCAGGCGGGGTTCGGTCATTTTGAGGATCGTCAGCAGTTGCTCCTCGACCACCTGCGTATCGGGCACACCGTTGTAGGCCTCTTCGCCGTAGGCCCAGCCGTAGCGGTCGAAGGTACCCGGATTCCCTATCCGCAGCAACATCTCGCGGGCGAACTCGAAGTGCTCCAGGCCCGCCAGGAGATGTATCGCCAGATCCTCTTCGAACACGTCGGAACTCCTTTGAAGTGATTTGCCCTGACCGAATACGGCGCCCCGGTGAGCGGCTCAGATGAATTCAGGACCGATTGTTGGATCCGGGATGCTCCGGAGCTACTCGAGCTCGATGCGTAGCCGGTACCACTGATCCTCGTCGACGGACTCGGCAACCGCCCGGCTGGCCGCGTCGGTGGCCTCACCGGTCACTATGTCCCGGGCGTCCTTAAAGACTTCTTCAGAGAGGCCCATCAGGTAACGCGCATCCAGGCTCGGGCCGGCGGTGCCTAAAAGGGCGCCGAGCAGGTCGTGTGCCCGCCGGGCCCGCCGCAGCTCTTCACTTGTCGGTTCGGGAACCTCAAGGAGCCGCTGCCCGAACGCCTGGAAGTCCAGGGTAACTTTCCTCTTACGAATTTCCTGCACGTGGGCCCTCCCTGTTGAGCGGGGTCCGTCGCCCAGTGGGCGGACCCCGCTCACAGGTGCCGACAACGGAGAGCCTCGGCGGGCTCTACCACAGGGCCTATATAGAAGGTCCGTGAAACGTGTCGGGCTGCCTTGAGGGGTCTTGGTCTATCCAGAAGAGGTCGCCGACGGGCGCGTTAAAGAGATCCGCTAGCATGAGAGTGGTCCGGACATCCGGGGAGTAGAGGCCTTTCTCTATCATCAGGTATGTCTGGGGCGCACAGCCCAGGAGGCTTGCAACGTCGTCGGCGTCGAGATCGCGTTGGCGGCGGAGCTCGCGCAGCCGGTTGTCGACTGGGGGATTAGCCTCCCAGCGCCGGGCGAAACCTTCACCGCCGAGCCGTTGCATGAGGCGTTGCCGGTCTTGCCGGTCCTGTTCCTCGGCGAGTTTCCACAGCAGGTTGTCGGCCCTTATGCTTAGCACGGCGATAACCGTGAACACCAGCGCGCCCAGCAAGCAGAGGGCTATGAACACGGGTGAGGCCAACCAGGAAAGGTACGGGTCCTGCGCCACCTCCTCCGGAGGCCAGATGCCACCCACCGCCAGGCCCCCGCAGATCAGGGCGGACATCATCGCCGGTAAGGTAAAACGGGTGCGCCGCTCCATCCTGGTCTCTATATCCGGGTAGTCTCTATAGTGCTCGGACATTAGTCTCCTTTCTGTGCTGCGAGACGGATTACGAGATCTCCCTAATCGCCCAGAGCCTTACGTCTGCGGGAACCGGCCATAAGCCCTGACTAACCTTCGCCGGAGAGCTGAGCCTGGACTACAATTCTGTGGGAGTAGTTCGGCAGGGTGCAGGTTTGAAGGCTCACGATCCTCTTGCCCCGTACCGGGCGCATGACGGCCGTCTCGTCGGGCGCGACCTCCATCCTTCGGAACACCTTGTAGCGATATGCCCGGCCGCTGGCGTCGTTGAGTTGGACCAGGTCTCCCTCGCGAAGTTTCGGCAGATCGTAGAAGAGCAGGTAACTCCCGGTCCCCGGGTAGCCTAGCCGGTGGCCCGCGATGTATACGTTCGAGTCGCGCTGCCAGGGAAAGCCCGTACCCTCCACGTGGAGGGCGCCGGCGTCGAGGACCCGGTCGTTTTGTGCCGGAGCCGTGGTGACCGGTATGTCAGCGACGTGGGCGAGACGGGGCACCGTGAGCTTCATGGGCTCTTTCGGCGGAAGGTCTTTCTGAGTTCTGGTCTCCGAACCAGCGACCTCGATACGAAACCCTGATCTCTCTCGATCCTGACCCTGGAGAGGTCCGGAGGAGAGGCCGGGGTTTTCGGCTCCTGGAAGCAGTTGAAGCCCGAAGGCCAGGGTAGAGAAAGCCAACATGAGCATCCCGGCGACAGAAACCGCCAGTATGGAAACGGGCCGGCGGCCGAATGCCCTCGTCAGGGGCCCGCCGCCGCGGAACCGCCTCAAGAAGTAACCTCTGTTGTGCTGGCAGAGCTCATACTAACTGCTTGAGCGTCTCAACGGTCCGGTTTACATAGTTTCTCCAGCGATCTTCGCAGACCCGCAGACCGGCTCCGTCTTCTACGGCGGCCACGACCGAAGGAGGGCGTTCGCGGACCAGGCCGGCGGCTAATGCGGCAACCTCCTTGGCGAGCCCTGATGCATGGGGGACCGTTGGTATAGAACTTATGCACCCGACCTGCGGCGAGATCTCATCCCAGGCCAAGGTACGGCTTAATTGTTCAAAGAGATGAGCGGCGAATGGCAGAGGCCGGTTCTCCGGATGAGGCTCTGCGAGAATGGCCCGTAGAAGAGCCAACCTCGCCGGGCGGAAGACAACATAGTTCATGTTCCCGTCGAGCACGGCTTCTTTTTCAGCCTCCGTGGCCTCGCGCAGGGCGACGTTGAGAGCTTTGGAATCTTCAGTGGTCAATGCTACCTGCAGACAGCGGACTACGTAGCGTGAGGTGAGTGCGTCCCTGAGCTCGTAAGCCTCGTCGCCATAGACCCAAAGTTCCCGCAGAGTCTCCCAGAGGTGAATGGGCAGGTAGACGAGTTGACGTGGGGTATCTTCGGTCAAGATTGTACCTCTGGCACGTCCATAGGTATCGCAGTGTAAGTGGCTAACAGCATCAATCCTTTCGTTGTTCCTTGGGTTGGATCTCCCTGCGGTTTGGAGTGCGACGTTGGGTGATTCTTGTGGCGGCTTGGGCTGCATCGTGGTGGGCGGCCGCCTGGGCGGGGTTCAGGTGCCGATAGCGCTTCCAAAGCATGATCCTCTTGTCTCTAATCCCGGCCGGCCCCACCCGGTAATCTTTATCCCGTACGATGAGGTAAGCTGCCACCACGGCGAGACACGAGAGCAAGGAGAACGCGAGCACTACACCCACCGAGATGGGCAGCAGGCTCCCCCCCAGTGCGTAGTAGAGAGCAGGAGGAAGAGTTAGCAGGGCAGCTCCCAATACGGGCAGAGCCTTTTCGTACCAATCAAACAGAGATCGGGTATTCGCATCGAGCCGGTCGAGGCGTTCGAGGCGCTCCGAGATGCCCACTACGTCTTCGGGCCGGGCTTCGAGAGGGATGGCGTCCAACGCCTCGGCGCGAACCGAGTAGAGCCTGTAGCGTTGCCCGGAAAGTACGGCTGGAAGTCCTGGCCGCCCGGAGGGCTCTTTAGGGTCTGCCCGCGAATATTTGCGGACTGCCGATGATTGTTCCTGACCTTCTTCAAAGTCGAGCCGTATAAATCGTCCTCCAGTGGACGAACTCTCTATAGGGTCCTTGCCGACGTTGACCCAGAGGGACTCGGGCAAACCCTCTTCTGCCATCATATAAAGGATCCGCTGCTGTTTTTCCCGGAGTCTGCTGACGTTCCTCCAGCGGCCGGCATGGGCTTCGTATTCGGCCATAGAGTCTGCCCGGTACAAGAGCTCTTGGCGCACGGGTTCAGCGCAACATTTACCGTTGCAGTTGTGGGTGGGTTTCCCACGCAAGTAGGACGATAGCAGGGGATCCGGTACTGCGAGCTCTCTTTCCAGCTCGTCGTAGGCCCGGAGCAGGTTCGCGAGCCTCAACTCGTCAATGGCGCTGGTGTGGTCGAAACACTCTGTCAATGCCGATCCTCCCTGTTGGGTTCTAAGACGAGGGCCAATGGCCTAAACCTCCCTACTGCTTTTACTTTGGCGGCCGGTGGTGTGGACCGTTGCCCGGGGCTTTGAAAAGGCCGCAAAAGCTATTGCAACCAAGAGAAACAACCCGGCATACATAGAAAGGCCCGGCCAGAGGACCTCGCCGGCCGGCGAAAACTGGGAAGCCTTGCTCGCGACCAGCCTTTCTAGTACGCCCGCGATAGTAGCGACGACCAGCATCGCGACGACGCCCTCGGCGGCGAAGGCCCGCCCGAAGATCACCACGACTGGCTGCGAGAGTTTTGTCTGGTGCTTCGGGGGTCATAGGCTGGCCTGTCTGGTCGTCTTTACTGTTCATTACCTTTCTCTCCTCTCGCCAGGGGTGGCATAGGCCTTCAAGAGCACTTGGAGTAGCCACAGGAATGACATACGACGCAACCTTCCTGGCGGACAAGCTCGCCCGAGCAGTCCGGGCACGCCCCGATGATCGGGAGCTGGGGAGCATCTGGGGTTGGCTCCTCAGCCGATAGGTAATGCTCGGCCATCGCCTTCGCCACGCCGTCGGGCACGGAGAGGACCGCCTTTTCCCCGAAGCCGGCGGGGTGGCCGTCCTGAATTCCGCGGAGCTGCCCTACGATCTCGTGCGCCGAGGCCCCGTGTTTCTCCGCCAGGCTCACCATCCTCCCCAAGGCGTCGGAGAAGGCCGCCGCCGTACCGCCCGGCTTGCCCAGCACGATAAAGCACTCCCGCGGGCCGAACTCGTCGTCGTTCATGCTGACGTACATGGGGCCGTGGCCCGTAGAAAGCTTCTTTGTAACGCCGGAGAGCGTCCCGGGGCGGCCGTTTCTGGCTTCGGCTAGAGATACCGGGGTTGAAGTGCGAGCCGGCGGGGCGGGGGTGTACGTTGGTTCGACCCCGGCAGCGGCTTCGATCAACGCCTTCGCACGCTCGTCGTGGTTAGGCAAGAGCTCCTCGAGGTCGTGACCGTGGGAGGTCAAGAACTCGCTGACTTCGTCGTGAAACTCCCTCGCACGTTTGAAAAGTCGCTCATTAACTTCTGGAGGGCTCATGTCAGCCATAGATGCCGCCGGCTCGGGTGCGGAGGTACTTTCCGTGGCGAGGACCTGGGCGTCGCGGGAGCCGTCACGGTAGACCGCTATTCCCTTGCAGCCGGTGGCGAAGGCCTGCATGTAAGCGTCCTCCACGTCCTTCGGCGTCGCGTGGTTTGGCAGGTTGATCGTCTTGGAGATCCCCATCGAGGTATGCTTCTGGAACGCCGCCTGCATCTTGACGTGCCACTCCGAAGAGATGTCGTGGGAGGTAACCCACGTGCCCCGGACGTCTTCCGGAATCTCCGGTATCTCCCGCACGCTGCCGTGCTC
>JBHJHC010000069.1:0-21002 GCA_050331175.1 Rubrobacteraceae bacterium
AAAGTGCGGTGAGGAAGGTGTCCACGTCGAGCATGAGGAGTCGGTTCCTTTCCCTTCGGGATCGGTCAGCAAGCCGACTTTAGAGCGTGGACACCTTCCGCTCAAATCTCGTACAGATAATTCACACCAAACGTTTAAGGATCAACACCATCTTTGAGGGATCCAGTGAGATCATGCGGCTCCTTATCGCCCGCGAAGCCGTAGACGAACACCTGCGGGTAGCTGGAAGCCTGATCTCCCCCGACCTCTCTACCAAAGACAAGCTCTCGGCTTTCCCGAACATAGCCCGGCACTACGCTACCTGGTACCCGCAGCAGTGGAACGGCTTTAGAAAACCCCGGCACGAGGAATTCGGTAAGCTGGCCCGCCACCTGCGCTTCGTCGAACGCAGCTCGCGCAAGCTAGCCCGCTCCACGTTTCATGCAATGGCCCGCTTTGGCCCGAAGCTGGAGAGAAAGCAGATGGTCCTCTTCCGCCTCGTGGACATCGGGGCCGAACTGTTCGCAATGTCTGCCGCCTGCACCCGGGCGCAGTGGCTGCTACAGAAAAACCCGCAAGACGAGCGCCCGGTCAAGATGGCCGACCTCTTCTGCCACTCCTCTCGCCGCAGGGTAAACAGCCTCTTCGCCGGGCTCTTCCACAACGACGACTCACACATCTACAAGATGGCCCGCGAAGTCCTCGACGGGGAGCATACCTGGCTGGAAGCGGGCATTATTGGGCTCGAAGAGGGCTCGATGACCCCGGTGACGGACGCAGGCCGAGAGAAATTGACCCTTTAAGGCTAGCTCAAGAGAGCGCGGCCTTCGACAGGCCAGCGAGAACCCGGGCGAGATCGTAGAGCCCGCGGTCTAGCGGAAGCCTTCGTCCTGCGGCCCCGTCCAACGGCGCCCGGATCACCACCAGGCTCTGCAAGCCGACCATCGTTTCGGACTCGTCTTTTAACGTGGGTGCCACTCCTGCTTGGCCCAGGCGTCCGGAGACGGCCTTAATATAGTCTACGGCTTCGAGCGCGGTATTGGGCGGTCTGCCTCCAGGCACATATTCTCTCTACCACGGGTCGTTGTCTATGGTGGCCGGGTCCCCCGTTACCGCTGGTCAGGGTTCCTGAAGCTTCATCCCTGGCTCATCTCACCCGCTCGTCAGCACTGCGATCTTTACAACTTACACTTTGGCTCAGAAACGTGTGAGACCGGCGACTCCGCCGAACTCGTCGCGCAAGTCTTCGTAGACGTCGCTCTCCTCGCGCACGAACTCTATGCGAGAACCGTGAGAGCCGGCGAGATCCACCAAAACGTCCATCAGGGGCCTCATCCTGATCTGCGCCTCCTCGTAGGCCGATTCCAGCGGAGAACCCTCCAATACGACAACACCGTCGTCAGCCGACCAGTAGACCTCGTCATCGAGGGGCCAGGAGACGAGCAGATGTGAGACTCGTCCTTCTTGCAAAGCTTCCACGGTTGCCGTCATTCCGTAGACACCATCCTCACGGACTTTTTCCAGTAGTTCGGCCTCTCGATCGCTCTCAGCTCGCCTTCTCGCGGAGGAGATCTTTTCGAGCACCTCGCCCTCCGGTGCGTCGACTGGGAGATGGACTTCACCCACTACCCGCTCCCGAAGCTCGCCGGGTAGCGCCTTGCGGAACTCGGCGGTTCTCTCCCCGGGACCAGCCAGAATAAGGCGTCCGATCCCCTGCCGCTGCACCTCGCGCTGGACGGTCTCTCCTACCCCCTTGTAGAAGCGCCGGGTGTTCTCCTCCACCCGGTCTTTGAAATCGTCTTTGGAAGACCCACCCCGCGGCGTGGCGTTGGCCGGGGAGATGGTCAACTCCCGCCATCCGGCAGTGTTCAGGACGTTTCTAGACTCAGCGACTTCCTCGATCTCCCCAAGTGAAGTCGCCAGGAACCTAAACCTCTTGCGGTCCACAAGCAAGACTCCGTAACTCTCGTACTCGTCGAGCGCCAGCATCAGCGGTGCCACGTCAGGCTCCCCCCAGCGCACCTCCTCTGGGAGGTCTAAGTCTATCCGGCTAGTCTCCAAAAGACCATCAGTGGCCGCGAAGTACGCTATCGTGCGGGCGTGAGGTAGTTCGTCCTGGAAGAACTTCAGGGCGTGTTTGGAGAGGTCCTCTGGCGCACCACACTCCTTTAATGCAGCCTTGAGCCGGGTGACGTACGCTTTTCCCTGGTTTTCGGGATGGGCGGGGTTGACGTTCACGTAAGCAGAGAGGACCGGCCCCCGATAGCCTGACATACGGTCCCTCAAATCCTGAATACTCGTGGTTGACGTCACGGTCTTCCTCCTCTTCGCGCCAGCTTTAAGAAACTCTATACCAGACGTAGCGTCGTTCCCTGATCCTACTGAATCATTTAGATGATCAGGATTGATCAGGTCCGGTGCCGGGACCTAGACGTTTCATCCGGTAGGTCAATATGTGCCGGATAAACGATCCAGATTAGTCATGTCTCTCACCCGTCTAAGCAACGATCTTTTCGAAACGCTTGATGTGAGTTATAGGTGTGGAAATTGAGAGGAAGGTGCCCACACCTTGAAGGCCAGTAGATCGATTTCATCCTTAGGGCGGTTCTACAGTCCCAGCTTATCTGCAAGGACCATTCCCAGCTTTGGATGGGAAGCCGGGTCCAGCACGTTCAGCGCCTTGATACCGGAGAGCTTCTCGATCAACTCTATGCCAGCCTGGGTACCGGTGGCGAGGCCGGTTACCAGGTCCGGCCGATTCCCGAAAGCTGTAGTGACCCCGGTAACGGCGTAGGGGTCGGAGGTGGAGAGGAGGGTGCAGCGGATGTTGTCGCCGAGTTCCTCGATGGCCGTCGCTCCGTTGTACGGCTCCAGGGGGGAGGCTCCGACCTCCGCTACGAGCACGGCTGCTTCTGTGGAAGCTATTCGGGAGAGCAGGTTCCTAAGTGGCTTGCGGTACTCGTTCGGCGGCAACACGGTCGAGGGTAGCCCCGCATCCACAAAGTCGAAGATATGCTCGGCCCCGGCGTCCTGCATGCCCAGGATGTCCCGGTAGCGGCCGGCCCCGGCGAGCTTCGCCCCGACTACCTTCAGCCCGGCCTGTCTCAGCTGGCGTATTACGACCTTCGCCGTAGTTGTCTTGCCCGATGCCATAGAGGTTCCCACCAGCAACACTACCGGGAGATCGAAGACGCTCTCCGTCGCCGTCGGGACGAAATCCTGCATGGTGGCTTTCTCGCCGCCTATCATCACGTGGCCTTTATAGAGCAGGGTGAGAAGGGAGGGTAGCAGGGTGGACCGGGAGGTAGACTTGCCGAAGAGACCCGCGCTGGTTAGCGCCTCCATCATCCGGTCTTGCCCGATGCCCTGCCAGCCGCCCACGGTTTCGAGGGTTGCGTAGCGTACCCCGAAGGCTCCCACGACCAGGTCACCCCCTACGACTTCGACCATACGCCCCGTGGGCAGCTCTATCCTCGAAAGCCCGTCCGGTGGGGAGACCACCTCTCCTACCACGTAGTCTCCCGTCTGCCATCCGCTGCGAGACACCGAACCTATGTAAAACGGTCTTTCATCAAGGTCGGAGATCCTGGTTAGCGACGCGAAGAAACACTTCTCTTTCATTTTCTTCTCCTTTCCCCTAACCTTCCCCCGGTAGTTCTTCTGATGAAGGCTCCATCAGCAACAGGGCGAGCAGTGCGCACCGCTCGACCATTTTGTCTACGTAGACGAATTCGTGGGCCGCGTGGGCCCCGTCGCCGACGGCACCCAGGCCGTCCAGGGTGGCAGTAAACAGGCTCGTAATGTTGCCGTCAGAGCCGCCTCCGGCTATCCCCTCCTTCAACTCTACGCCGAGGCTTGTTCCGAGTTCCCGCGCCCTTTTCCAGAGTCTCTGGTTGCGCGGGGTCCGCTCCAGTGGTGGACGTCCTATCCTCCCCTCCACCTTCAGGGAGACGCCGGGCGTTATGGGTTTGAGATTCAGGATTTCTTTTTCTACCCGGATAGCTTCCTCCCGATCCGGGACCCGCACATCCACGACCGCCCGGCTTTCGGGGGCGACGACGTTGGGACTAAGGCCGCCGTCTATGGTGCCCACGTTCACGCTCGTCCCGCGTACGGGGTCGTTGAGGGCAAAGAGAAACTGTATGAGATGCGAGAGCTCCAGGATGGCACTGGCCCCGCCCTCCGGGTCGAGGCCCGCGTGGGCCGCCTCGCCCATCACCACCACCGAGTAGCGGCCTACGCCCTTTCGGGCCGTCTTGAGTTTTCCCTTTGGGCCGAGAGAAGGCTCCAGGACAAAAGCCCGTTCGGCTATCCGGGCAAGACGCCGTATCCAACGCCGGGAACCCGGGCTGCCCACTTCCTCGTCCGAGTTCACGAAGACCAACGGGGCAACGGACGGCTTTAGCCCGAGTGCCCCCAGCGCTTCCAGGGCGAAGAGTATCTGTGCCAGCCCGCCCTTCATGTCGTAGACACCAGGTCCCCGCACCATACCGTCTGTGATCTCGACCGGCATCTCTTTCAGCGTGCCGATCGGCCACACGGTGTCGCAGTGTCCCAGCAACAGCTGCACGGGCGCTCTCTTCTCGCGCTGCCGGGGTCTCGCGTACAGATGGTACCCCCCCTGGTGCGCCGGGAGGTATCTCACCGAATAGTCGAGCCTGGAGAGTTCGCCGTGCAGGATCTCCAGCACTGCTTTCTGGGACTCCGGCTCTCGCGAAGGGGATTCCGTGCTTGCGAGCCGCACCAGGAGATCCACCAGCTCGTGCCGGTGTTCCCGGAGGTAGTCCAGCAACTCGGTAGCCCGCGCCACAACCTCTACCTCATAAAGCCGACCGGGAAAGGAAAAGTGTAGCTCTCCGCGATAGGCGAATAGCGCCCCGGGTTCAGGTAGGCCAGGATAGGAAACTCGTAGATGAGGTCCTGGTCGTCCTTCTCGGAAGCCCGGAGGTAATCCGGCCGCACGTGGGCCGCCACGACCCGACCGGAGATCAGGCTGTTGTCCCCGAAGTCGTCGACGATACGCTCCAGCACGCACTCGAGAAAGAGATAGCCATCCTCTATGAACACGCCGTCTACCTGCTTCGCGGGGAAAGTGGACAAGGCGTCAACCGACGGTTTTCGACCGTCTTCCTCGCGAGGCATCGCGGCGAGGCTCGCCAGCACCACCTGGGTGGGACGGGGGTAGCTCACGGTAAAGACCCCCTCCCGCCGCGCGTTGGTGTAAGTCCGGTGGCGGGGCGTGCAGACAAAGCCAAAGTAATTGTCCCAACCCATCGGAAATGCCATGTGCTTCGGTGCCAGGTCGTAACCTTCGTCCTCCTCTTTAGTACCGACAAGGACCAGAGGGTTTACCGTAAAAACCCGGTCCCAGATCGGGAAGTCATCCCGAAGGGTGAATAGGTCTTCCTCGCCGTGCTCTTTCATACCCGTGCCTCCTTTGCTCAGGTTCATTATCGTCTGCGGGACGGCGGTTACAACCCGGTACGGGCAGTTTTGGTCAATCTTGATCAGGCAAATGGGCAGGCCTGATCAGGGCGTGCAAGCAAGTACCAAGTACATTGGAATTAGATCGACCCAGCTACCGCGAGGAGGTAGAGATCGTAACGCCCGCGAGGTTTATGCTAGAGCCCACCGGACGGGTTGTCCGGGCGGTCGCCGGCTTCGCGTTGATCGCAATGGGCTTTCTGGTTGGCGAAACGGTGGGCTTGATCCTGGGGCTCTTCACTGGCATCGGCGCGTTCTTCGGTGGCTATATGAGCGCGAGCCCTATGTTTACCGGGACTGTCGGGGCAGTCCCTATCCTGGCGATCTTTTTGGCGCTGGCCCGGCGGGTCGCTGGAGAGGCCGGTCCCCAGCTTAATGAACGCTTGGCGAAAGGAGCGTAGGCAATGATGAACGGAACCAACGGAAAGCGGACGAACATCGTCGTTCTCGGCGGCGGGTTCGGCGGGCTTGAGTCGGCCTTCTACCTGAGATGGAAACTGGAAGAGAAGGCGGACATCACCCTAATCTCTGATCGAGACTACTTCCTATACAAGCCGAACACGATCTACATTCCCTTCGGCCTCGACCCCGACAAGCTCAAGATAGACCTGGCGCGCCCCACACGCCGCAAGAACATCAAGTTCGTCAAAGATCGGGTGCGGGAGATAGACCCCGAGGCAAAGACGGTCGGCTTGGAAAACGCCAACATCTCCTACGACTACCTGGTGGTCGCCACCGGAGCCGACATGAAACCCGAAGAGGTGCCGGGCCTCGGGGAGAACGCCTACACCATCTGGACGCCCCAGGAGATGCTCCAGCTCCGCCTCGGCTTCTACAAGCTGCTGGAAGAGGCTCACGAGGGCGCCCACAAGAGAGTGCTCTTCCTGGTGCCGCCAAACAACAAGTGCTCCGGGCCGCTCTACGAGATGGTCTTTATGCTCGATACCTGGCTAAGGCGCAAAGAGGTTCGCAATAACGTGGACATCACCTGGACCACCTACGAGGACACCTACATACAGGCGTTCGGACCGAGGCTGCACGGCGCGGTCATCGAAGAGTTTGCGCGGCGGAGCGTCAACGGCCACAACCACTACATCGTGGAGAAGGTCGAGGATGGAGTGGTACACTACCAGAACGGCGGTAGCCTGCCTTACGACTACCTCATCACCTTTTCTCCCTACATCGCCCACATGAACTATCCGGCCCTGCCCGGAGACGAGAGAGGGTTTATCGAGGCGGAACTCGGCAGCCGGCAGGTAATCGGACAACCCGATATTTACGTCGTGGGCGACGCGGGCAACTTCCCCGTCAAGCAAGCGTTTCTCTCGTTCCTGCAAGCAGACGCCGCAGCGGAGCACCTGTCAGGTCGTATTTTAGGCACTACGCCAGAGATGGCCTTCGAGCCGACGAGCATGTGCGTTATGGAGCAATTCGACAAGGGCACCTTCGCCCAGGTGCCCTTAAGGCTCACTGGTGTTCCCGAAAAGCCGGTAGAGGTGGAACCCGCGGCTATGGATGCCTACAAGCTGGGTTCTTCGCCGGTGTGGCGGCTGGGTAAGAAAGCCCTCAGCTACTATCTGCCTTTCAGGTTCGCCAACGGCAACCCGTTCCATGCCGGGGTTCCCTGGAAGGGAATGGAGGTAGGGTTGAAGGCGATGTCGCGCGTAATGGCGAAATAGCAGGTTGTGTCCTCCTCAAGTTCTCCCAGCGGGTAGCTCGCTAGAAAAGAGAGGCCATCGTCCTTTAGGATGGTTGGTGTCTAACAGTCAACCGATCTTGAACGGCGCAATCCAGCCTTCCTGCGCGAGATCGTCGAGCAGGTGCTCCGCGAGGTGCTCGAAGCAGAGATGACCGAACATGGAGGAGCTTCTCCCCGCGTCCCTTCAAGTCTTGCCGTCCACGCGGGCCAGCCAGTAGCCCGGTCCATTACCGCCCCTCCGGAATCTATGGTTGTCCTGTTGTTGCGTTTAACTCCTGCGGGGTGGGTGCATGACGAGCACCACCTCACCTGCATCACTACCTCTTCGCCGGAAACGAGAATCTCACCGTGTTCCTCGTTCTGGGGCTTGAGTTCCACCATGTCTCCGCGCCGCTGGAGTCGCTTTACCGAGACCTTCTCGCCACGGCAGAGACACCCGTGGCGGCCCGACCCACGCCTGAGGGAGGAAGCCCTCCGGAGGGGCTAGAGGGTGCTCGGGCACCGAGGCGACGGCTAAGTCGGGGTCCCGGCACGGCAACGCAAAAGGCAGATACGAGAGAGGGGAACAAGGATTGAGGACTACCACGATGACGCGGGTCGCGCTAATCGTCGCTGCGGCATCTGCGAAGGGCGCAACCGAACTAGCAAACATCTTCACTCCACCGTGGTCCATTACCAAGCTTGCCATTCAACTATTTCGTAGAATTTCCTTGACTTAGAGCGCACTCGAAGATGTAGAAAGGCTGTGTCATGGATAAAGAAGGGCTCACTGTCAAGGAGGTCGCCGCCCTCACGGGGCTCTCGGACCACACCCTCCGCTACTATGAACGGGAGGGTCTTGTGGACCGGATCGGGCGCGCGGGCAGCGGCCACCGCCGCTACTCGGAGCGAGACGTGGCCTGGATAGAGTTCCTGGGCCGACTCCGGGCTACGGGCATGCCGATTCGCAAGATGAAGCGCTTCGCGGACTTGAGACGTAGGGGCGAGTCAACGGTACCCGCGAGGCGCGCGCTGCTGGAAGAGCACCGGACCGAGGTGCGCCGACGCATATCCGAGCTGGAGAGGGACTTGCGTGTGATCGACGAGAAGATCGGGCTCTACGAGCAAATGGAGGCAAGGAGTGACGCAGCTACGAGGTCAGGCACAGAACCACGCGGAGCAAACCCGCTTCGAACGGGGGTTGGCTAAACTCGCCGAGGTAGATGGTAAGGCGGGCGAGGAGATCGTGGCGCCTTTGGGCGATCTCGGGCGATACATAGTCGAGTTCGCCTTTGGCGACGTCTACAGCCGCGAGGGCCTAAGCCTGCGCGACCGGGAGCTCGCCACGGTCGCGGCGCTCACGGCGATGGGCGGTCGCGAGCCGCAGCTCGAGGTCCACATCGGCGCCGCGCTCAACGTCGGGCTGACCGGGAGGGAGATAGAAGAGACTATCATCCAGACCGTGCCCTACGCGGGCTTTCCTACGGCCATCAACGCTATGAACGTACTCCAGAAGATGATAAGGGAAAAGCCGGCCTCCGGGTAGCTTCCCATCTCTACCCAAGAGATATAGAAGAACAAAGAAAGGACGAAGCGTGGAGCAACGCATAAAGCGCCGAAGGTTGGGCCACCGGGGCCTCGAGGTGTCCGCCCTTGGGCTCGGGTGCATGGGGATGAGCGAGTTCTATGGGGCGACCAACGACGACCAGGCGGTCGCCGCGATCCGGCGGTCCATCGAGTTCGGGGGCATCTTCCTCACCCGTCTGGAGAGATCATGTGCCTGCACCCCCCCCGCCCCGTAGATCCGGTCCCCGAAGAAACCGCGCGCGTTGCCCTTCGGGAATGCCGCTCTGGCAACACGCGCCAGAGCCCGTGCCCCGGCTGTGCTCCTATTCGTTGGGCGTAGCCGCGCGTTCGCCGCGGCCGACGAACTCGTCCATCGAGGCGTTGACGCCGAGAAAGTCCATGACCCGGTCGAATACGTTAACCGGGAACAGTCGAAGGGCTGGGACCAGATTGACGATAAAGGGCATCTTGAGCTCCTGCCGGTTCTTCTGGACAGCCTTTACTATGCGGTCCGTGACATCGTCTTGTTCGAGTATAGGCAGTATGCGTGGAAAGCGCGTCTTTACGCCCTCGAACATGCCGGTGTCCACGTAGAAGGGCTCGATGATGGTGGTCCTGATCTCCGAATAGCCGCTCTTTTTCAGCTCGACGCGCAGCGACTCGGTAAAGCCGATGGCGGCGTGTTTGCTCGCGGAGTAGTCCGTCTGCTTGTCTACGCCCAGCAGTCCGGCGGCTGAGGCTACCGTCACGATGTGGCCGCTACCCCTCTGCAGCATGTCAGGCAGAAAAGACTTGGTCACCCAGTAGAGTGCCAGTGTATTGACCCGTATGACGGCCTCTATCTTCTCGTCTGGGAGATCCATGAGCGGGCGGCCGGAGACGATGCCCGTGTTATTGACCAGGATGTCCACCGGGCCTACCGATTCGTGTACCTTATCTGCCGTGAGGTAGACTTCCTCGCGGTCGGAGACGTCGCAGACAAAGCCGTAGGCCTCGCGGCCGGTTTGAGCCCGGATCTCCTCCACCACCGCGTCCAACGCTCCTGCATTAAGGTCGTAGACCACGACCTTGCCGCCGAGCCGCGCCATCTTGAGGGCCAGTAGCCGGCCCATTCCACCCGCACCCCCGGTAATTACCACAGTTCTATTGGAGATCTCGCTCATCTCAAACTTCCTGCCTCATCTAGCGGATGCCCGGCACCCGGCGGAGGACCTTCAGCGCATTGCTCATGAACCGGGCGTATACCCCTTCGTCTATTCCCGGAGGCGCTTCCAGCGGAAAGCCCCTCTGTACCGCTACCGTCTGGGACTCGGTGTATTTCTGTATGCCATGCGCCCCGTGTCGCCGCCCGGCGCCGGAAGCCTTGAAGCCACCCATGGGCGCGTCTACCGAACCCCACGCCGCGGCATACGGCTCGTTGACGTTTACCGTACCAGCCTCCAATCGCGCCGCCAGCCCGCGGCCCTCGCCGGTGTCGCCAGCCCACACGCTGAAGTTCAGGCCATAGGGGCTATCGTTAGCCAGCGCAACAGCCTCGTCCGGAGTGTCGAACTTATACAACGATACTACGGGGCCGAAGGTCTCTTCATCGCAGAGCTCCATGTCCTTCGTAACGTTCTCCAGGACGGTTGGCTCGTAGAAGTAGGGGCCCAGGTCCGGGCGATGGTGTCCTCCGGTCAGGATGCGGGCCCCTTTGTTTACCGCGTCTTCGACGTGCTCTTGTATCCGCTCCAGTTGTTCGGCGGAGGCTATAGAGCCCATGTCGGCGTTGTAGTCGAGGCCGGGGCCGAGCTTCATGTTGCGGGTCTGTCCGACGAAGCGGCGTTTGAACTCCTCGTAGACGCCGGACTGGACGTAGAGCCGTTCCATAGCGATGCAGAGCTGTCCGCCGCTGGAGAAGGCGGCCCGCTCGGCGCCCCGGACGGTCTTGTCGAGGTCGGCGTCGTCCAGCACGATCATGGCGTTCTTGCCGCCGAGCTCCATCGAATAGTCTATGAGCCGTTCGGCTGCCTGCCCGGCCACGATGCGTCCCACGCGGGTGCTGCCGGTGAACATGACGAACTCCACGTTGTTCACGAGGGACTCGCCGAGCTCCGCGCCGTAGCCGGTAACCACCTGCGCCAGGTCTCGGGGTAGGCCCGCTTCGTAGAGTAGGTCTACGGCCCACAGCGTCGAGAAGGGGGTCTTTTCGTCGGGTTTGATCAGGGCCCCGTTGCCCGCCAGAAGCGCCGGGATAGCGTCGGTTATGCCCAGGGTCAGCGGGTAGTTCCACGGTGTAATAAACCCGGCGACGCCCCGCGGGTGGTGGTGCTCCCACGCGGCGGTCAGGAGCGGCAAGGCGCCGCGCCGACGGTGGGTCTTCAGGTATCTCTCGGCGGTGTTGGCATAGTAGCGGGTAGTTATCGCGGTATCGAGGACCTCCTCGAAAGCGTGCTTGCGGGCCTTGCCGTTCTCCTGTTGGATCAGGTCGAGGACCTCGCTCTGGCGGTCCAGGAGCAGGTCGTGGTAGCGAAGAAAAATGGCCGACCGCTCGTCGAAGGAGGTGCCAGCCCAACCCTCCTGCGCGGCCCGCGCCTGGCGTGCTCCCTCTTCGATGTCCTCCGGAATACACCGGGGCACGTGGTCCAGGGTCTCCCCGGTAAACGGGGCTTCGACCGCTATCTTCTCCCGGGTTCCGTCCGCCAGGGTAATGTGGTTCATCAATCGGTTCAACAGGGCGTCGCTCGTACCACTTATCCGGATTTCTGGTTTGGTATGCATAGTAGCCTCCTTTCGAAGGTGATCTTGCCAGTCTTAAATGACAGGAGTGCCGTGTTAGGGATCATCATCGTATGATTGCGGGGTGTGTTTGGTGGACGGTTTTCCCGGTCTCTTCCAGCGCCTCTTTGATGACTCCCGGTACAGCGTAGCTCTGCTCCCAGGTCTTCAAGTAGGCTGCGCGTTCGGCTTCCCAGCGATCATCGGACCACCCTAGCTCCGGCTGGCAGATACTTCGCACCCTGCCCAAAAGCGCTTCCCCGCCTCGAGGCAGGACAACCCCTATCCTCGTCCGGCGTAGCAAAAGGTCATCCAGATGGACCACGCCTTCACAGCGGGCAGCCCACCTCAGTTCCGCCCACGGAGTATAGGTGCCCGGTATCGGCGTTAGCTCACCCGGCTCCGCAGCATAGATCAGTGCCCGGGCCTCCCGGCCGTGGCGGCCGAGCAGGCGTACGACACTCTCGCGGCCGAGCACTTCATCGAATGACGGTTGCGAGGCGAACGTCTCGCTCGCGTCGCCGGTCCGCGCGAGAGGATCGTCGAAGATACGTGACCTTGCGCGCGACCTGCTGTTTACGGTGGCGGGCAGTCCCAGCTTTTCCAGCACTCTTGCGAGAACTTCGTGCGCGGTCAGACGGAAGGTGGTTAGCTTGCCGCCGGTAACGCTCAGAAGACCGCCCTCCTCGACTATAAGATCTTCTCGGGACTCCTTCGAGGGGTCCAGAGCTTTCCTCCTCACTACCGGCCGGACACCGGCCCAACTGGAGACGGCTTCGTGCTGTCCCAGATCCAGGGTGGGAAAGCGGTGACGCAACGCGGCCACCATGTATTCCGTCTCCGCCGCGCTTGCGCGTGGCTCCTCCGAGAGCGAACGGTCGTGGTCTATGTCAGTGGTACCTACAATCGTCGCGCCTTCCCAGGGATAGGCGAAGATCTCGGACGCTCCGGCGGCGTGCTTGAAAGAGACGGCTTGTGCGACAGGCAGCCTCCGCCGCGGAAACACCAGGTGGCTGCCGCGCAAGGGTCGCATCATGGGCTCGCCTCCTACCTCGGAGCGCAAGCTGTCGGTGAAGGCGCCGGTGGCGTTCACCACCATCTTTGAAGCGATCTCGTATTCGCGGCCAGTCTCGGCGTCGGCGACGGCCACACCCCGCAGGCTATCTCCATCTCGGAGCAGAGAGCGAACCGGTGCGTAATTGACGGCGCTACCACCGGAGCCGACCGCCTCGCGCAGGAGCCTCGTGACCATGCGGGCGTCATCCGTGCTGGCGTCGGCGTAGCTGAAACCCCCGAGCAAACCCTCCCGCGAGAGGTGGGGCGCGTAGAAGCCGAAGTCGTGGGCGCTGTGGTATTTGTGGCCGCGATGGCGGGCAATGAGGTCGTAGAAATTCAAGCCGAAGCCGTAGACGGCCCTATCCTGGTGCGCGTAGACGGCGAGCAAGAAGCCCAGACGATCCACGAGACCCGGCGCCTCGCGCACCAGCCGTTCGCGCTCGCGCACCGCGCGGGCGGTGAGACCGAAGCGGCGCTGCCGGAGGTAGCGGATGCCGCCGTGTACCAGCTTCGAGGAGCGGCTGGAGGTCCCCCAGGCGAAGTCTCTGCCTTCCACGAGCAAGGTCTTGAGCCCCTGCCTTACCGACTCGCGCAGGATGCCAGCGCCGGTGATTCCGCCCCCGATTACCACGAGGTCCCATTCTGTCGTGGTAGCCGCTTCGAGCACCGTTTCCCGCCAGCCCGGCTCCCACATCTCTAATTGACCTCCTCTGTATCGAGCATATCGAGGAGCGCGGCCGGGTTCATTACGCCCGGCTCGTCCAGTGTCTCGAGCGCGGCCTCCAGCGCCCGCACGCCGAGCTCTCCCTTCTCGGTGTGCATGTAAGGCGCGTGGTAGGAGCCCACCCCGTGGTGGTGGCTTATGGTAGCGCCCGAAGCGATTATGGCTTCGCTCGCCGCCTTCTTGAGCCTGCGCCAGCGGTCCAAGGCGACCGCAGGGTCCCCGCCGGAGCGGTAGACGAAGGTCGTGTAGATGCTGGAGCCACTCTTGTACAGGTGGGAGAGATGGGAGAAGACGTGCACGCTTTCTGCCTCATCCTCTAGCGCCGGACGCAGGGCGTGCTGTATGGCCTCGTGAGTTTTGTTGACGTTGCTCCAACGCGTCGCGGTCTCTAAAGTGTCGGCGGCGTAGCCCGTCTCCCAGAGGGCGTCCCGCAGATAGGGGGCGCGAAACCGGCTCCTTGCCCAGCCTCTGCCGGGAAAGCTTCCTACGTTGACACCGCCGTGGCGGCTTGTTACTCGTAGTGCTTCGCGGCGGGCGAGGCGCGTCTTGCGCCGGGTTCCGCTTACGCCGATGATCGCCAGGCACTTGCCTTCTCTGATGGCGCGGGCGTTGAGCAGAAATTCCAGGGCGGCTATCTTGCGCGGACCAAAGGACAGGGCGAGGTTGGTCTCGGTTTCCCGCGGGTCGCTAACCCTTACCATCGAGAGTGAAGTTCCTGCCTGGACAAGCTCGCGGGCCGCCTCGACAGCCGACTCCCAGTCAGGGAAGAAGATGCCGTAGAAGCCCTCGGCTTCAGGCAGAGGGCTCACGCGAACCGTTGCCTCTGTGAGGATGCCGAATCGCCCCTCGGAGCCGAGAACGAGATGTTTGAGGTCGGGGCCGGCTGCGGAGGCCGGATGGCTCTTCAGGTGGAGGCTGCCGGAAGGCGTGACTAGGCGACCCCCTACGAATAGGTCCTCGATACGGCCGTAGCCGAGGCTCTGCTGGCCGCTGGAGCGGGTGGCGACCCAGCCCCCGAGCGTACTGTACTCAAAGGACTGCGGGTAGTGTCCCAGCGTATAGCCTCGTGCCCTCAAGCTGGCCTCGAGGTCTGCTCCTCTTACCCCGGCCCCGAAGGTCGCCAGCCGGCTCCGGTGATCAAGGTCTACGAGACGATCCAGGTTTCTCAGGTCCACGGTGAGCACCGGCCGCTCGCCCGGCGGAGGGTTCACGTGTCCAACTACACTGGTACCACCACCGTAGGGTATGAGCGAGACGTCATGTTCTCGGGCGTATGAGATCAACTCCTCCACCTCAGCCGTAGAGGAAGGGAAGGCGACGCCATCCGGGAAGAGCAGACCCTGGCCGCTGCGCAACGCGATGAGATCCGGCAGGCTCTGGCCGCGGGAGTGCCGGAGCCGCCCCTCCGGTGCTTTGCCGACCAGACGGTGCTCGGGCAGCCGAGATTCCGGAACCGCGGAGCAAACCTCTTCGAATGTGTCCTCCTGCGGCGCCGTACTTTCTCCTAAAATGGATTGAAGATACGCTAGAGTCTGAGGGGCCACCTCGACGCTGACGCTCTGATCGCCCCAGCCATTCCAACGCTGCATTACCGGGCCTCCCCCGGAACTTTGAAGCGCTCGGTACCAGTGCCTTTCTCGGGCCGCCTTTCGGCCGCGCCCGGGGCCTGCCGCTCTTTCCAGATGACCACCGCGCGCCGCATGGCTTCCTCGCTCGCCTTCTTCGCCCGCCCGTCGTCTCCGGCCTCGGTGACGGCGCGTAGCTCATCGTAGAAGCTGCGCGAGAGCCTCCTGGCCCGTGGGTAGGCGAAATAAACTGGCGCGACGAGCGCGTACACCTCCGAGAAGTCGTTGACGGTCATGGCGTACAGCGGGTTCTCGCACAGCCGCGCGAGATCCCGGTGCAGCCGCCAGTCGAACTCCGCAAAGCTGTCTGGGTCCTCTCCAAGCTCTGCGGTCCCGCCGAGCAACTCGAGCACGCCCGCGGGCTCAGCGGCTACCGCGCCGCGGACGTAGTCGGGCGCCAGGGAACAGCGCAACTCCAAGAGCCGGCCGACGAGTCCCGGGTTCAGCGCGGCCTCAGTGCGCGCCAGCGTCGCCAGGATGCGCAGGCCGCCTTCTCTCATGTAATCTCTAACCCGGGTTTTCGAGCCCTGTCGTATCTGGAGCCACCCGTCGCGGGAGAGCCGCTGCAGGGCCTCCCGTACGGTCGGACGGGTCACCCCAAGCGTCTCCGCAAGCTGCCGCTCCCCGGGCAGGAAGCTACCCGCCGGGTAGGTGCCGCCCACGATCAGGCTCACCAGACTGCGCTCTGCGTATTCCGTTGGCCTTAGCGGTGGTAGAAACTCCATATCCTTCTTCCATACTGGTTAGTGGTCTTACCTGTTATTCTAGCATGACGTCAACGGGGCACTAGGACACGCAGTGAGGCGGGACGATGGCGCCCCTCGCACCTACGCTTAGCTCTTACTTTTCTCACCCGCGGTACGAACATACGTAACGTATTCGGTTCTGTCGTACTCTTAGTGATCGGTGGAAATCGGCCACTGAATCAGCCTCTTGAGCGGGTTCAGAGGGACATCAAGCGCTAGCAACTCGTTGCTAGCGTGCTGCAATCAACTTCTCATCCAGGCATCCCGAGCGATTTCGCAAGGCTTTCACCAACTTCGCGCCAGAGCCCGGATTCAAGGCGAGATCCGAGGAGGAAGTATCGTGTCTGAGCCTACGATTCTCATTCAATTCGGCTCCAGATATGTGTCCGTGACTTTGGCTCTCCCGAACTCTAGGTGATGAAGGTCGCCCTCCGCAGTTCATCCGCTGAAGCGGCCTTTAGGCGGCTAGAGCCCTGGCCCTCAACAGGTCCATACTTGCCCTGCCGTAGCCCTGTAGTTTCAGGAGTTTTATCTTATGTATGAAGTCTTCCACGGGTCCGGCGCTCCAACGCTCCGTGAGCCCTGCTCCTGCCGCTGCAAGATCCTTCTTGAGCCCGGCGGCGAACTTTCTCATCACCTCGGCTTCCGAAGAGAGGGCCTCCTCCAACCATTCGTCCAACCTCTCACCTTCGAGACCGCGGACCTTCTTCGCGAACTCCTGCGTTAGCCGGTAAGCATCGTCTAGTGCTGCGTCGGAGGCGCGCAGCCGGTCGAGATACTCCTTCTGCTCTGTATCGAGTTTCTCTTCCCGGCGCATGAACAATTCGGCTATGTTCCTGGCCGTCGGGGAAGCACCTGCGATGGTGCGCTTTTTCGCTTTGGGCGCCCGGAGACGCTTGCCCTGCTGCTCGGTGTAGCGGAAGTCCGAGAGCAGCTTGGTCACTATGTCTATGCTGCTGGCGTAGCCCTGCTCGCGGATCTCGTAGTAAAGACGTTTGGCGTTGTGACAGCCCTCGTTCCAGCGCCTGATCAGGCAGGGCTTCCACGGACCGAGGACGCTACCCTTCCTGCCGTGTACAGGACGGGGCGGGGGCTCGGCGAACTCTCTGTAACGGTAGACGGTGCTACGGCTGGTGCCGGTCCAGTCTGCGATGTCCTTGACCTTGGCGCCAGCCAGGTGCAGCCTGCGGATTTCTTTCCACTGCTCGACCAGGCGCTCGTGGCGCTCTATGGCCGGCCCTTCGATTGCTCATAGAGGCGTATGTCTGGGACCTCTGTGCTAGGAACACTGTCTTCTCTACCGGCCTCTGAAGTGTCCGGCTCCTCGAACGTAGTCTCAGATGTAGTCTCGGGCTTCACTGCCTTCTTGAGCTCCGTTCGTTTGGTTAGCAGGAAGTTCTCAAGCACCTGGGTGAGGTTGTGGAGCAGGTGCCAGCGGTCGGTGACCCGCTTCGCCTTCGGGGCACCCGCGTAGATGCCTTCCTTGCAAACGTATGAGCGGTCGCGAGCGACCACTTCGCTGCCGGAACGCTGCGAAAGCCACCTTGCAATTGGCTCCGTGGAGTGTCCCTGCAGCAGGTCCACTATCTTGTGGCGTTCGAGATCCACCATGATCGTGGCGGGATCGTTGTCCCTCTTAAAACCGAAGTCATCCACTCCCACCACGCGCACGTCTTTTCCGTTCTCGGCGTCGCTAGCGAGCAAAGCCCCCCGGATGCGGTTCAAGAGGGTGTCGGGGCTGACGAGCAGACCCAGCTCGCGGGCGAGTCTCGCTCCGGCCTCTCCGCCCAGGGCGAAGGCGATCCACTCCAGCGCCTCCCTCTGACGGTCGGTGGCTCGGGCGAAGGGCCGGGCTGACTTCTCCAGCCGCTCGGCAAAGATCTTCCTCTGGCAGGACGCCTCATCGCAAAAGAACTTACGAACCTGTACTTGAATGCGCACCGGAATGCCACACCAGGGGAGGTCGGCGAGGGTGCGTGCGTAGCGGCCGTGGATTCTACGGGAGGCTTGACCGCACAGGGGGCAGACTGCAACGCCACCGATAGTCGAGGCGTGTAGAGTGAGACCGTAGCCGTCCGACAAAAACTTCTCAATGCGCAACCGCTCTAGGAAAACGAAGGATTCGGGCGACTCCACGGCTGCTTCCTCACGCTCGGTCCGGTTCGCTACACGGTTCGTTGAGGGCTAGCCATTCGTCTAGCTCTGCGACCTTCTGGGTGTCCTCGTTGACCTCGTAGTAGATGACCTTGCCCCAGACTATCTTCGCCATTATGGTGCCGCGATTCTCGTAGACTACCTCTCCATCAGGAGTGGGAAGCCGGTCGATGAACCACAGGCACATGCTCGTGTTCCACGGCGGTCCTGAGACGAGGATCTCGCGCACCTCAAAGCGCAAGCCCACCCTAACGAAGCGCTCCAACCACCGCCTAACCTCTTCTTTGCCCCGCCGGTCCGCCGCCCACGACGAGCGTCCGGGAAAGACGAAATGGACATCCTCTGAATAGGTGGCGAGTAGGGGCTCTGGGTCTCCGGCCCACAGCTTGGCGAGGTTGCGGCGGAGCATAGATCGCACAGCCCATCTGTACAGCGGGGGAAGTGTGGCGGCGAGCGTAGCCAAGACAGTGGCCGGACGTTGTTGGTAGCGTCGGGTCATGCTCGGGACCTTTCTCGGAGCGGTACAGGATCTTCAGCATAACGCCTGGTAGCGTTTGGTTTCACCTAAAGATCGGGAGAGCCCAGACTTTATGTGTCAGTCTGCTTTATTTCCTGCCAGGCTTCCCTGTCGTAGGCGGGATCCTCGGCCATCCAGCCCTCCACGAGTCGGCGAAACCTCTCGGCTGCCTCGGCCGGAGTCTGATCTCCTTCGCGGTATTTCGTTTGTCGGTTCATGGTGCTCACCTCCCGCCAGCGGGGCCGACGGATGACTTCGCCTCCTCGAAGTGGCTCCTACATATTCTACTCAGTATCAGGATGTTCGTTGTCGTACCCGGAATTGGAAGGGTCTCCCGTTTGCGGTACTCAGGCGCGGACAGACGCCGTAGCATCCAGTCGGTAGCAGCCGACAGGAGGAGATGTAGATGGACGAACAGCAGCACGAGTACCTGAAGGTTCCGGAGGTGGCGGAGATGTTGAGGATAGCCCGGAGTCAGGCATACGAGCTGGTCGCCGACGAGAAGATCCCATCGGTCAGGATCGGGCGTAGCGTCCGGATCAGCCGTAGAGAGTTGGAGAAGTGACTCGAAGGACAGCGGTACGGAGACGCCTCGTAGAAATCACTCTGACTCGTCAATTACCTATTGATAGATCACTATGCTCGATCAATAGTTTCTGTATGCTGTTCTATATGGTGAAGGAGGCGGATCTCGACAGGATAGAAGTTCCGGAGGGCTACGAGGTGTTGGACGCGACGGCACTCGGAGAGAGGTTGGGGATCAAACGGGAGACGGTGCTTGCGTACCTCTCGCGCCGCAACTTCCGAGGTATCCCCCGGCCAAACCGTAGGCTCGCTATGGGGCCGGTGTGGTACGAGGCGAGCGTCAGGGAGTGGGAAAGGAGCAGGCACGAAGATGGGTAGGGGGTGATTCCCGAGTTCGTGCAGGAGCTTCTGGGGCATGCTGACATCGGGCTTACATTGGGTACCTACTCACACTTCCTGCCGAGCATGGGGGATCAGACCGCTACCCAGATGGAGAGCGCGCTGGGGTGATCCTACGCCACGCACCAGGCCGGATCCCACACCGGCCTCCCTAGTCCCAGTTGTCACTTGACGTTCTTGCGCTACAGTTATAGGATGAATGTACTTGACGTTCTTGCGTGAAAAGGAGTAGCCGTGGCGCCGGGATTATTGGACCCGGAGATCGAGAAGAGCTTTCTAGAGTTGCCGAGGAGCGAGCGGGAAGCGTTGTCTGGGGCGATCAGCGGCGTCGCGCGTGTCCTGCTCGGCGGCTCCTCCGAGGACATCGCCGCTCTGGAGAGCAAGCTGCGGCGAGGCCGGGAGAATGATTCGGATAGTCTCGAAGAGTTAGAGGTGCGCAACAAGCTCCGGGTCTTCGCCCGGTACAGGGAGATCGAGGAGCGTTCGCTCTCCGGCACAGAGTTGCGGGAGCGGTTGGGCGTAAGCCGCCAGAGGCTCGGCCAGCTACGCAAGGAGGAGAGGCTCCTGGGCGTAAGGCTGCCGATCCGGCGCGAAGTCTATTACCCACTGTGGCAATTCGGTGTGGATGGCAGGCCGCTAGAAGCGATGCCGCGCCTAATCGAGGCGTCCGAAGAGGCCGGCCTGGGGGCGCTCGCCCTAGACGCCCTGATGACCAATCCAGGGGCGGTAGAGAGTGAGGCCGGCGAGTCCACGCTTGCGGACCTGCTCCGCTCAAGAGATCCGGAGGCTGAAGAGTACGTGCTTGGGGCGGTACGCGCGGCGCTCTCGGGTGGAGCCTGAAGCCCTCTCATACATTGTCCTATAGGGGCGGGGGCCGGTGCTAGAGGGCGACCGGCTCCCAGAGCCCCCCGAACGGTTGCCGGTACCGTTTGAGCTGGTGGAAGAGGAGATCTCCACCTGGCGGCTGCATTGGGAGTTGGATCCTCTCGAAGCCCGACGCTACCCTACTGGCCGGTATCGCTTCGATGCACCCTCCGGGGAATACGCCGCCCTATACTGCAACGCTGACCGTCTCGCCGTCTTCGCCGAGGTATACGGCGACGTGCGGCTGATAGGCGAGAACCAGAAGAGCCGCCGGTTGAGCCGCATCTTCTCCGAAAACACCCTCCGCCTCGTACCGCTCGAAGATCCAGGCGTACAGAAGCGCCTCGGCCTCGACGGGCGTATAGGAATGTCCAGACAGTACCCGACCACACAAGCCTGGGCTCTTTCCCTTCACCGCTGGTTCCCTGAAGCCCAAGGCATCCGCTACCTCTCCCGCCACGCTGGAGAGAACCACAACTACTGCCTGTTCCCGGAGCGCTGCGCAGGTAAGTTGTGGGTCGAAGAGCACGGTGAGATATCTACACTCCGTGAAATCGTGCTACTGGCCGCAGACAAGTATCACCTCGAAATTCACTGGGACGGCTAAAGTAAGAGCCGACGAGCGGACTCGAACCGCTGACCTGCTCATTACGAGTGAGTTTTGGCCTTGTTTCGCCCTATACCGCCGAGTACCAATAAGTGCTGTTTTGCAGGTAGATCGTGCTTCCTTAGCTTCCGGGTGCTGACGTCGGATATCGGACTGTGTCGTTTCTACTGCTGACACATCATACCAAGTCCTTTTGAATGATCTTGTTTATCATGCCGCCTTCGGCCACCAGTGGTATCGGGTGTAGGATCGGATGAGCTCGGGCTGCTCGCTTAGAGCCACGCAACGTGCCCCCAGCGCCTCCTCTAGCTCCTCGATCTC
>JBHJHC010000070.1:0-40132 GCA_050331175.1 Rubrobacteraceae bacterium
AAAGTGCGGTGAGGAAGGTGTCCACGTCGAGCATGAGGAGTCGGTTCCTTTCCCTTCGGGATCGGTCAGCAAGCCGACTTTAGAGCGTGGACACCTTCCGCTCAAATCTCGTACAGATAATTCACACCAAACGTTTAAGGAACAAGAAGCCTTGGGAGAGCCCCTACCGGCCGCTTCGCCGGGTATCTGTGCTGCTCAGGCAGCCGGCATCCTCGTGAAGAGACCGGAGAACCGCTCCGAAGAAGAGACACAGACACTCGAAAGGTTGAAGATGGTACATCCGGTCATGGAGACGTGCTGCGCGCTGTTTGAGGGGTTCGTCGGGATGCTAAGAGACAAGGAGCAAAGGAATGAAGAGCAGACCCGATCTCGGTTGGAGGAGTGGACAGAGCGGGCCAAAGCCTCTGGGATCGCCGAATTGAAAGCTTTCGCTGTAAAGCTACTTCAGGACATGAAGGCTGTGGTGGCTTCAATGATGGAGCCCTACAGCCAGGGACAAACCGAGGGCAGGATAAACAAGCTCAAGTTCATCAAGCGTTCGATGTACGGGCGGGGTAAGTTCGACCTGTTGAGACAACGTGTGCTGTACGACTCGGCAGCTTGAAAGCGCACTCCTGCCACTTGGCGAGAGCCTGAACTCGATTCATCAGATTCTCGGAAGAACCGTGAAAGCGGGGCAATGCCAGACGCTCGGTGATCCCCTCTCCCCGATGCTTCTCCAGATAGTGCCGGAGCGCCGTGGTGTACAGCAAGCTACGCGACATACTGTGCGCTCTCGCGCAAACCGCTCGGCGGACTCGAGAAGCTCTTCGTTTATGGAGGTCATCGTTTTCAGATCGGAGTGCTATACCAGAGAGCGGGCTGCCACGAACTCTTGTACAGAGATAAGAGGCAGAACACTCCTGTGTAGCCCTGAACTTCTATACCTTGAATCTCTGCTTGATGTACTCTTGCGTCTGACTTGCGCTAAGTTCGGTCGTTGATGGGCCTGTTCGAATGTAAAATCGTTCTATATCGCCGTCTCTTACGAAAGCCGGTGACGGAGCTCCTCTGCTCTTTACAACCATTACTCGGCTATCATCGTAGTCTTCGAAATGAGCATGAAGGTTGGTCATCGCCTGCACGCCTATGCGACTTTTCACGATATTCACCAAGTGTAAGCTCATCCTATCTTCGTTGGAAAATCCGTCACTTTGTATACCCACTGCGTTGCCATCGTCGGATACGCCGATGATCAGCGTGCCACCGTCGGTATTAAGGAATCCAGCTAGAGTCTTGAGTACCGCAAGTTCCATACGCGGATCCTTGTTCCCCGTATGCAGGTTAATGCGCAAGGTAGACTTTAACTCTACAGCTTCCGACTCGCCGTCCATCACTATCTGGGACAAATCTAAGTTTTCAGCGCCATTGTCTTCGTCAATTTCGGAGGCGATCAAGGTAGCGTAGCCTTCGGAAATTACTTGGGCTATCAGCTCTCGGCGCTTTTCCAGAAATTCGCGGTATTCCAGATGCTCCCAATTACCCGGCAGTGCATGGTACTTGTACATCTGCTCGAGTTCGCTCCTACCAAATCGCGCTTTCATTCCCGGCAGATAATCTTCCGGTGCTTGATCCGATATTTGGGTATTGTCTCCCCACTCCACCAGTGCGTAATTAGCGATCTGATTGGTGTCTCGTGTCTCTGTGATCCCTAGTTTGCGTAGATATCCTTTCGAGAACAGATGGTGCCGCTCCACTGCCGAACGGTTTGCTTGCAAAGCAGGGTCTAGCAACTCCGAGACCCGAAGCTTGGAAAACAAAGCTCGCACGTCCAGTAAAACTAGGGCTGCATAGTACGCGAACAGTGAGGGGCTGCGTGGTGCCGAGGTTGCTAGGTCGTTCGGCAGAGAAACGTTCCAGAAATCGCTCGTGAGCGTGATGTCACAAACGTAATTGAGCATCTGAATAAATTCATCTGCCGTACCAACATTACGCAACCGTGCGAGGTCAAAGTCCATGGCAGACTCTGGAGAACTGGCGAAACGGCCGGTAACGCTTGACATGAAGAACCAGCGGGCAATCGTTCGTCGTAGATCGAACTCAGCTACTTTGTATTCTGTGCGTCCTATCAAATACAGAATGTAAGAAAAGATAAGATTGTTCTGCGAACTGATCATCTTTCCGCTTCTGAACCCCGCCTGTCGGATGCAGTTCATGAAATCGTGCCAATACTGAAGGTTTAGAGTTCTTTCCTGTGCGTTTTTTAGGAGATCAAACTGCTGAACTCGGCGTTCTTCACTGAACTTCTCAGTCTCGAGATCTTTACCACGCAAAATCGAGTAGACATATTTAAGTCGGGCGCGCTTGAATGCCACCCCAATGGCGACTCGCAATAGCTGATCCGGTGAAGGTTCTATGAAGTGGTTAAATGGTGAAACTTCACCCTTCGACGGTGTACGCGCATCGCGGCAGAAGCTTTCCAAAGCAGCGCGACCTTCATCCCAGAACACCGACATCAGAGTAAGGATAAAATCAGCCTGGTTCAGTGGCGTGCCCTTGCTGTTGATTCTTACGAAGACATCCGAGACTGCTTCTTCGTCGATGTCGGCTGCCAGTTCGAGAGCCGTAAAGGGGAAATTCACGAGCCCTTGGAGTTTAGCGATGGATCTGCGGATCCTCTTGCGCTCTTCCTCGCTGATCTCTCTGGAGGCATTCAAACCCTGCAGGTAGTCATCTACTACTTCGAAAAGATCGGTCTTCTCGCTCCAAAGCAACGATATATCGGGAATGAACACCTTGTCGCGGCGAATAGCCGCATCCGTTACTTCAAATTTTTCTTCCAGTGGATTGAAGGCTATCTGAATGCGCTCGCTCTCGAAGTTGTCCCGAACAACAGGAACATCTTTCACGACGGCATACAGTGAGGTCAACCGTTGCTGGCCGTCTACTATCATCAAGCGCGGTGGCTTCTGCTTGCTATCAGTGCCGATCACACGGGTGTCCTCTCTAACAGAGTTCTGCCAAAAGAGCAGATAACCAACCGGATAGCCTTTATACATAGAGTCAAACAAATCGCGAACCTTGGCGTTTTTCCACACAAAAGGACGTTGTATATCCGGCAATCCGATGTCACCCAAGCTAATGTACTTGACCAGCGCGTTCAGGTCATAGTCAACCTTGGTAAATACGGTTTCGCTCAATTCCTCTCCCTTTTCCGACTTTCTATGTTTTGGGTGACAGCTACATACCCCACGTAGGCTGAAACCTCTATCTGACAATCTAACAAATCCTCGGCAGTGGATCACCAACGAGCATGTCGATCATGCGGGTCCCGCCGAAGCCGGTGTGCATGAGAACCATCCGGGCGGGCTCTTCGCGCACCTCGCCGATGATGGACGCTTCTTCGCCACCTTCGACGCTGCGTAGTGCTTCGAGGGCAGCGTCGGCCTGTTCGGGGTCGACGACGGCTAGGAGCTTGCCTTCGTTGGCGACGTAGAGGGGGTCTATGCCCAGGATCTCACACGCCCCGTTGACCACGTCCCGGATTGGAATTTTCTCTTCCCAGAGCGCGACGCCGGAGCCAGAATCGCGGGCGAGCTCGTTGAGGACGGTCCCGACGCCGCCGCGCGTGGGATCTCGCATGAAGCGCAGGCCGGACCCGGCGGCCCGTTTGAGCGCCCCTACGAGCGGGGTGAGCGGGCGGGTGTCGGAGAGGACTTCGGCTTCCAGTTCGAGGTCGCCGCGCGCGATCAGGATGGCCGCGCCATGATCCCCCAAAGTTCCGGAACACAGGATTTTATCCCCGGGCCGGACGGAAGCGGAAGAGAGGGTCAGCTCCGGGTCCGCAACGCCAACTCCGGTCGTGATAACGTAGAGCCCGTCACCCTTGCCGCGCTCGACGACTTTCGTGTCGCCGGTCGCGATGAAAACACCGGCCTGTTCGGCTGCCCGCGCCATCGCCTCTACCTCACGGGTCAGAACTTCGGTGTCCAGGCCCTCCTCGATTATGAGGGCCGCCGAGAGGCCGAGCGGGGTAGCGCCGGAGACGGCCAGGTCGTTGATCGTGCCGTTGACCGCGAGCTCGCCGATGGAGCCGCCGGGGAACGAGAGCGGCTTTACGACGAAGGAGTCGGTGGTGAGGGCGAGATGGGCGTCGCCGAAGGGCAGGGTCGCCGCGTCCCCGAGCGGGGCGAGCGCCGGGTTTTCGAGGGCCGGGAGCAGGAGGCCTTCGATGAGCTTGTGGGTCGCCTTGCCGCCGGCGCCGTGGCTCATGTCTATGCGCGGGGCGTCGAACTTCGGCGGGCGGCGCCTCCGGGTGTCCAGGATGCGCGGCTGCTCCCCGCTCACTCGGCGGCTCCCACTTTCTCCTCCGCCCTGCGGCCGAAGTTGTAGTAGGCGGCGCAGGCACCCTCCGAAGAGACCATGAGCGCGCCCAACGGGCTCTCCGGCGTGCAGGCGGTGCCGAAGACCTTGCACTCCGGGGGCTTGAGCACGCCTTTCAAGACCTCGCCGCACTGGCAGGCCTTGGGGTCGGCGACGCGGACGCCCGGCGTGGCGTAGCGCAACTCGGCGTCGAAGTCCGCGTAGGCGCCGGAGAGCTTGAGGGCGGACTGCGCGATAAACCCCAGGCCCCGCCACTCGAAGTACGGCCGCAGCTCGAAGACCTCGGCCATGCTTTCGAGGGCCTTCAGGTTACCCTCCCAGAGGACGACCCGGCCGTACTGGTTCTCGACCTCGCACCGGCCCTCGTCCAGTTGCTGCATCAGCATCAGGACGGACTGCAAGAGGTCCAGCGGCTCGAAGCCCGCCACCACGCACGGCTTGCCGTAGTCCTGCGGCATGAACTCGTAGGGGCGGCAGCCGATCACGGTCGAGACGTGTCCCGGCCCGATAAACGCGTCGAGCTGCAGGTCCGGCGAGTCGAGCAGCGCCCGCACCGGCGGTACGATGGTGACGTGGTTGCAGAAGACGGAGAAGTTCCCGACGCCCTCTTTTTTGGCGCGCTGGAGGGTCAGGGCTGTCGAAGGAGCCGTCGTCTCGAAGCCGATGGCGTAGAAGACGACCTCGCGGTCGGGGTTCTCGCGGGCGATGCGCAGGGCGTCGAGGGGGGAGTAGACCATGCGGATGTCGGCGCCTTCGGCCTTTACTTCGAGCAGGTTTCCGCGGGAGCCGGGGACGCGCATCATGTCGCCGAAGCAGGTGAAGATGACTTCGGGGCGTTCGGCGATGGCTATTCCCTCGTCCACGCGGCCCATCGGCAGGACGCAGACGGGGCAGCCGGGGCCGTGGACCAGCTCGATCTGGTCCGGCAGCAAATCCTTGATGCCGTGGCGGTAGATGGTGTGGGTGTGGCCGCCGCAGCCCTCCATGATCTTGTAGTGCCGGGCCGGGTCGGTGAGCGAAGCGATCCCCGCCGACACCGCCCGCGCCAACTCGCCGTTCCGGAACTCATCTACGTACTTCATCGAAATCCTCCTCCCGGGCCGCTACCCTCCCGATGGCGACCCCTCCGTGGGTTAGCAGATCCTCCCCGGCCCGCACGGGGGCGACCAGCTCCACGGCTATCTGGGTCCGGTTGCCCGCGGCGTCCTCACACAGGGCGTCGTCTCCCTCCACGGAGATTACCCGCACCGGGATACCGGCGTCCGAACAGGTGATGCAACCGTCGTGGTCGAGCGTGCAGGTTTCGGGCAGCAGAAAGTCTTCTCTCATGGTCACTCTATCTGGGAAGCCCTGAGTTCTTCCAGCTCCTGCTCGTATTCCTCCCCGATCTGCTCCAGGGCCCGCAGGGCGGAATGCGCCTCTTCCTCGTCGAGCTTGGACATGGCGAAGCCCACGTGGATCAGGACCCAATCCCCGATCTCGATCCTCTCTTCGTCTTGGTGGACGAGGCCGATGTTGATGTTCCGCCGAACGCCGCCTACCTCGGCCTTCGCCAGGTAGATGTCTTCGTCCAGGATCTCGACTACCTGGCCCGGTATCCCCAAACACACAGCCCTACTCCTCCTTTTCTCTAGAAATCCTGTCCGCCAGTACCGCCTGCCCCAACGAAAGGCCGCCATCGTTGGCCGGCACCCGCCGGTGGCGGTAGACCGTAAACCCTTCCGCCTCCAGTAACTGTACTACCTGCTCCAGCAAGAGCAAATTCTGAAACGTCCCGCCCGACAGCGCGACCGCGCCTATCCCGGCTTGATCCCTGGCCCTCCCGCAGACCGCAACGACCACCTCCGCCATCGTCCGGTGGAATTTGGAAGACACGAACCCCGCCGGTTGCCCGGCCAGCAGGTCCTCGACCACCCCGGCGACCGTCCGGCGGGTTTCGACCGTCCACGGGTCGCTATCCGCCCGCAGCCGGAACGGGTAGCCGCTGCTCGATGGACCATCCGCGGCAAGCTCCAGCTCGATGGCGGCCTGGCCTTCGTAGGTGGCCTGCCGGGTCCCCGGCAGCCCGGCCAGGGCCGAGACCGCGTCGAAGAGCCGCCCCGCGCTGGAGGTCGGCGGGGTGTTCAGCCCCCGCTCCGCGAGCCGGGCGACGAGCCGGACGTCTCTTTCTCCGGTTTCTCGCACTACGGCGAGCGGCAGCGCCAGGGTTTCTTCGAGGCCGTAGAGCCCGACGAGTCGGGCAACGGCCATCCGCCAGGGCTGCCGGATGGCGGCCTCGCCGCCGGGCAGGGGCGCGTACTCCAGGTGCGCCCGGCGCGTGAAGCCCTCCGCTACGCTGCCCTCGAAGAACTCGCCGCCCCAGACCGCGCCGTCGGTGCCGGAGCCGGTCCCGTCCAGCGCGACCCCGATGACGCGTTCCCCGGCCGGACGTTCGTTGTCCGCCAGGCAGCTCGCGACGTGGGCGTGGTGGTGTTGGATGCCGATCGTCCGGTAGCCGGCTTCTTCCAGTTCGCCGGCGTATTTGGTCGATAAGTACTCGGGGTGCAGGTCGTAGGCGACGAGCTCCGGGTCTACGTCGAAGAGGTGGGCGTAGTGCTCGATCCCCTCCCGGAACGAACGCAGGGTCTCGTAGTTCTCCAAATCCCCGATGTGGTGGCTCACGAAGGCGTGGCGGTCCCGGCCCAGGCAGAAAGTGTTCTTGAGCTCCCCGCCGCAGGCCAGAACGTGGCGCCCGAATCCTTCCGCCAGGGCCAGCGGCGCGGGGGCGTAACCGCGGGAACGCCGGATGGGATAGGTTTCTTGGAGGGCGATCCGGACCACGCCGTCGTCGGTGCGCATGTGGATGGGCCGGTCGTGCACGAGGAAGTAGTCGGCGATGTCGCCGAGCGCTCCGAAGGCTTCCTCATCCCTGTAGGCGATCGGCTCGTCGGATCGGTTGCCGCTCGTCATGACGAGCGGTATGCCCGCATCGCCCAACAGCAAGTGGTGCAGCGGCGTGTAAGCCAGCATCACACCCAGGGCCTTCTGGCGCGGGGCGACTTCCTCGTCCACGCCGCTATCTTCCCGGCGCCCGAGGAGCACGATGGGCCGGGCCGGCGAGGCGAGCAGCGTTTCTTCTTCCTGACCAACACGGCAGAGCCTGCGAACCTGTTCGAGGTCCCGGGCCATGAGCGCGAAGGGCTTGTCCTGGCGGACCTTGCGGCCCCGCAAGTTCCGTACCGCCCCGGGGTCGAAGGGGTTGCAGGCCAGGTGGTAACCGCCGAGGCCCTTTATCGCGAGGACGTGGCCTCCGCGCAACATCCGGGCGGCGCTCCGGATGGGGTCGTCCGGCGCCACCTCGTTGCCGGAGTTATCCAGCAACTTCGCCTGCGGTCCGCAGACCGGGCAGGCGTTCGGTTGGGCGTGAAAGCGGCGGTTCGCCGGGTCGTCGTACTCCGTCCGGCAGTCGGGGCACATCTCGAAGCCGGACATCGTGGTCGACGCCCGGTCGTACGGCACCTGGCGGGTGATGGTGAACCGCGGGCCGCAGTTGGTACAGTTGGTGAACGGGTACCGGTGGCGGCGGTCTTCGGGGTCGAAGAGCTCGGAGAGGCAGTCGTCGCAGGTCGCCACGTCCGGGGAGACGAGGGTGCGGGCGGCGCCGTCCCGGCTCTCGACGATGCGGAACCCGGTCTCGTTCCGCACGGGGAGCAGCCGCCACCCTACGGACTCGACCGCCGCCAGCGGCGGGGCGTGGTCCTCCAGCGCACGAACGAAGCGCTCCAGATCCTCCGGGGCGCCTTCGGCCTCGATGTGGACTCCCGCGGCGTCGTTGCGGACGGCGCCGGCCAGCCCGTGCCCGGCCGCCAGGGCGTAGACGAAAGGCCTGAAGCCCACGCCCTGCACGATACCGCGCACGGAGATCCCACGCCGCTCCCGGACGGGTGTTTCGGTGCTTCTAGCTATTGGGTCCCTCCGCCCCTGGTTCGAATTACCGGCCCTACATTTCTCTTACCCTCAGATAGCGGTGGATCTCCGGCCACTGCACGGCCACGGCCGCGCCGCCGGCGATCAGGGCCAGGAACACTAACTTCTTCACGCTGGTCTCACCTCCTCGTAGTGGGCAGTTTTCAGGCTCTCGATCGGTCAGCCTTTCAGCTTTCCGGTGGTATCGACCAACTCGCCAACCAGTGACTCGACCATCTCTACAGCTTCTCCTACCGCGGCGTTTACCGGGTTGCTGAGCTCCATCGACATGTCGTCGTAGTCCTCGCCGGTGAGGATCGTCTTTGGCTCGCAGCCGACCACCAGGGTGCGGGTCGGTTTGGCGCCGAGCCAGCGGGACAGCTGGATCACCTTTACCGGGTCCATCCCGTGGGTGTCGAGCGATACCTCGCCGCCGGCCTCGATCTCCGGCTCGATGAGGTAGACGGTGCCCGGTTTCTCGCCCCGGGGCAGGGCGTCCACGAAGACGACTGCCTCGTAGTCGTCCTGGAGCGCGTAGGCCAGGTCCATCCCCCGGATGCCGAAGTCCGCCACCTCGACGCCTTCGGGCACCCCGCGTTCGGCGAGGCGCCGTACCACCTCGACCCCGAAACCGTCGTCGCCCAGAAAGACATTACCGACGCCGGCGACCAGGATGCGGCTACCCATCCGGGACCCCGAAGTCCAGCGGCTCGACTTCCTCCGGGGAGAAGAAGAAGCGATGCCCGAGGATGCGGTCCATCCCCAGGTCTCGCCCCGGGTCGTCCTCCAGCGTCACGGAAATGTAGACCCGGTCCTCGTAGTCCTGCTCGATGTCCTCGACGAAGGCGACCTTGCCTTTGAGCGCCAGGTCCATGACGTCGCCTCCGGGTTTGGGCCAGAGGAGTACGCGGCTTCCCTTTTCGACCTCGACGCCCTTTACCGCAACGCTCCGGAGCTTCGGACGATCCTCGTGCCGGCGAAAGAAGTCTTCCACGCTACTCCCTCAACGTCCGGAACTCGCGGACGGCCCCGTGAAGGTTCATCAGCTCCTCTGGCGAGAGGGATTCGCAGCGCTCCAGGATCTCGCGCGCCCGCGGATCGGTGGCGCGCATCTCCTCCTTCTCCTCGTCCGTGAGGGTCAGGATGTTCAGGATCAGGAGCTGGTCGATCTCGCCGCCGTCGAACAGGTCGCCGGGGCTCTCGGGCGCGACCCGCGGGTAGTCGGAGAGGATGATCGGGGACGACAGCAGCAGGTTCGTATCACCTTCCTCCCCGACCAGCACCGGCCACGTCTTTAGGTTCTCGCACCCCTCCGCGACCTCCCGCAACTCTTCCGGCGGGTCCGTCAACGACACGAACTCTCCACCCTCCACTTCCAGCGTAGTGTGGGTCGAGACGAAGGTCTGCCGGAGCGTGCCCTCCCGGTCTTCGCCCTCCCACGGCGTGGTGTTCGTGATCCCGGCCGTTAGCTTGAAGAGCCCTTCCTGCAGGGGTTCGGCCTCTACCTCCACCGCCCCGGACACCGCGCGCCAGCTCCGCACCAACGCGCCTACCACCTCGCCATCAGGCTCCTCTAGCGGTTCCTCTTCGCTACCGCTGGGGATATCTACCGCTATTTGGCGGGGAGCTTCCGCCAGCCGGGAGAGTTTGAGCCGTCCGGCGGTTATCTCCCGCTCGGTCGCCTCGTCCCACGCCAGGTAGCGTTCGTCGCCGACCCGCAGCTCGTCCACGGACTCGAGCTCTTCGCCTTTCTTGCGGGCGACCTTCCGCTCCGTAACGTGCAGGAAGCGGACCCTGATCTCGACCGTGGTTTCCTCGTTCCCCGAGACGAGGCACTGGGTCTGCATGAGCCAGGGGTCGTCCCCGCCGCGGGCCTCGCTGTATTCTCGGGGATAGACGCCGCCGAACGACCAGCGTTGCTGGTTCTTACGCGCCGACCGGCGGTAGGGCCAGAGGATGTATCCTTCGTAGAGCACAGCCTCGGCGATCTTCTTCGCCGCGTCCATCTAGCGCTCCACCTCCTTCTCGCTCACCCGCAGCAGCGACTCTACCGCGGCTTCCCAGGTCGGGAAACCCATGCGGGTCTTGTAGTCGTGGAGCGCGTCGAAGGCGTCTTTGCGGAGCCGGAGCCAGGCGCTGTTCGGGAAGTAGTGCTCCATCATTTCCTTCCACAACCGGACCGGCATACGGAAACCGGCTTCCTTCTCCCAGGAGATGCGGGTGATCTGCATCCGCCCCTCCTCCCCGGCGTAGAAGACCGTTCCGCTGAACAGGAACTCCAGCGGCACTTCGCCGCCCTCGAGGGCGTGGAAGTACTTGGCCGCGACGACCTCGAGGTCGTAGGTACAGGTGACGGGCATGTCCACCACGGTGCTCCCGGAGAAGGCCGGGACCTGCACGACGGTGTGGGTCCAGAGCAGGCTCCGCAGCGTGGTTCCCCAACGCTCCGGCCGGCCGAACAGCTCCAGGAGGCGGTCTTGTTCCGTCTTCTCGTAGAAACGCCGGGTAGCCTCGATCCGGACCTGGGTGTTCAGGGCGACCGAGCGGACGGGCTCGTCGTCCAGGTTCTCGATGCGCAGCTTGAACGAGAGGCTCGGGACGGCCGCGTATTCGAGGACTTCGGCGCCTTCTATTCTGAAATCCAGGTCAGGCACGGCTAACCCTCATCAGCAGCTGGCTCCTTCAAGCCGGCGGCAGGTTCGGGCTGTCCGGGTGGATCGGGTTTCGGGCCCCGGGGTTGATGCCGGTGGACTTCCGGGCGGTAGATTTGACGAGGGGACGTCCCACACCCGTCTCTCCGGTCCTCTCCAGCCCCGGCTCCTGCTCGATGCCGCCGGGCGCGTTGCCCTGCTTTATCCCCTCTACGTGCGTCGGGGCATCCGGCGCCACGTCCGGTCTGCCTACCTTTATATCGCCCACTCGATGGCTCCTTTCCTCGGGCTCGACAAGATCAGCTCGTGAGCTTCCGGCCTTCTTTGCTGACGGCTACGGATCGGGCTCTCAACGCTTCGAAGAATTTCTCTATCTCTTCCCAAACTTCCTGTCCACCACTCAAACCCCGCCAGTGCATCCGGATGAGGCCCACGAGGCCGTAGCACTGGTCCATCGGAACCAGGAAGTGTTCCCGCGCTCCCCGCGTCCGGTTCACGAGCAGCGCCTCCACGTCGTCTTCCATCTCCCCGAGCACCGGGTTGGCCCTCTCCAGCTCCTCCCAGGTCTCCAGCTTCAGGAGAGATTCCGTGGGTCCCATCGGGCTCGGGTAGAAGGCCACGACCCGGCCGGCGGGCGCGCTGTGGAAGAAGAACGCCATGTCCACCGGGATGCGCAGGCTCTCCCACTGCGCGTCCGTTAACGCGAAGCCTACTAGGAGCCGGTGGCGGTCGGGGATGAGCCGGTACCGGCCCTCGCTCGCCGCGGCGTCGTAGAAGAGGATGGAGCACGCCCGGCAGGCGCACAGGAGCTCCCGCGAGGCGACGTTCAGGAGGTGCCGGTGATCGGGGTGTATCGGCTCGCCGCACAGCTCGCAGAGCTCAGGGGCGTCCTGCTCCCGGACGGCGGCCTCCTCCGCCTTCGCGGTCGCCTCCTCGGCGAACCGGCGCAGCGAGGAGAAGGCGGAGAAAGTTTTCCTGTTTTCCTGCTCGACCAACGCCTCAGCCCACCGCGCCCGGGTGCGCTATCTTCACTAGACCTTCTTCACCCACGAGCAGCGGGATGGGCTGCAGGTACAGTTGCGGGTCGTCCAGGCATTTCCCGGCCCGACGCCCGTCGTAGCGGCGGCCGCATCCCGGGCAGCCCAGGCTAGACCCTTCCAGGCTGCCGCCTTCCAGCGACCCTCCGCAGCCGGGGCACAGGTCGCGGTAGGCGAAGATGTCGTCTTCCAGCTTCATGAAGACCAGGGGTTCGCCGGAGACCTCCTTCGCCAGCAACCCGCCGCCGGAGAGCTGGGGCAGGCCGCCGACCATCGTCCAGGAAGAACCGTTTTCTTCGGCCGGTCTCTTGGGCTTGCGGCCCAGCGTGGGGCCGGCCACGAGTGTCGGGGCCGGCTCGGCCACGCCTTCGGCCTCGATCCCCTCCAGGTCCGGGGCCGCTTTCTCTACGGCTTCCTCTATCGCCAGCTTGAGCGTTACGGTGGACGACGGGCAGCCGTCGCAGCTTCCCCCCAGTCGCAGGCGGGCGACGCCACCCTCCACGCCCAACAGCTCCACCTCGCCGCCGTGGGATTCGAGGTACGGGCGCACCTCGTCCAACGCCCCGAGTACGCGCTCCTCGACGCTCAAGGGGTGCAGCCCGTGCAGGAGTAACAGGTGCGAGACCAGCTCGTCCTTGGTGAAGGCCTCGAAGTTCCTCTCGCGATCCTCGCCGGCGGCGATCGTCTCCATCATGCGGTACAGGCCTTCGCCGTAGAGTTCCAGGAGGACCTGGACCATCTCGGCGGCCCGGGCCCGGGCGTTTGGATCTTCGAAGTTCTCTATCTCCCCCAGCAGCGCCTCCATCCGGGCGACGCGCTCTCGGACTCCGCTTTCGTCGGGCAGCATCTCGACCTTTCCCGGTGGGCGGGCCCCGCCGTAGGAGGCCCGCCGGGTTTGCTCTACTCTACGCCGATACCCAGCGTGGGGGAGTGTTTCTGCTCGAGGACTTTGCCCTTGCCGAGGTACATGTGTACCCCGCAGGGCAGGCACGGGTCGAAGGAGCGGACGGCCCGCATGATATCTATGCCCTTGAAGTCCTCGGGGCCGTTCTCCTCGAAGATCGGGGATCCGGCCACCGCGTCCTCGTAGGGGCCAGGCGTGCCGTAGGAGTCGGTGGGGGATCCGTTCCACGGGGTCGGCGGGTAGGGATGGTAGTTGGCGATCTTGCCCTCCCGGATAACCAGGTGGTGCGAGAGCACCCCGCGGACCGCCTCGTGGAAGCCGCAGCCGATCCCCTCGTCCGGCACCTCGAACTCCTGGAAGGTCTTTGTCTCGCCGGCCCGCACGAGCTCCATCGCCTTGTCCAGGAAGTGAAACGCCATGGCCGCCGAGTAGGCTATGAAGTAGGCCCGCGCCCGGTCCCGCTCTACGGCGTTGGACCACTCCGGGATCTTCCACTCGAACTTCGTCTCCGGCATGGCGGCGGTCTTGGGCAGGTTGATCTCCACGCTGCTCCCCGTCGCCTTGACGTATCCGACGTCCACCTTGCCCGCCAGCGCCGTGGCCCAGAGCCGGGCGATAGCGCCGCCGCCGGTGTCCAGCGCCAGGTGGTCCCCGCTGCGCTCGTCGTACCAGCGCGGGCTCATGACCCAACTGTAGTTGCCGCCCTCGAGATCCCTTTTCTGCGGTTTCGGGAGGGTGGTCTGGTTCCACGGGTGCCGCTTGTCCACCGGGTTGCCCAGCGGGTCCCGGTCGACGAACGTTTCCTCGTTCTCCCAGTCCTCGTAGTACGAAGAGCCGAGCAGGATGCGGATACCCAGGTTGATGTCCACCAGGTCCGTCGTTACCAGCTCGCCGTCCACCACGACGCCGGGGGTGACGAACATCGCGTTGCCCCACTCGTTCATGGTCTCGTACTTGTAGTCGCACACGTCCGGGTCCTGGAACGAGCCCCAACAGCCGAGCATGACGCGCCGGCGGCCCACCTCCTCGTAGCCGGGGAGCTCTTCGTAGAAGAAGTCGAAGAGGTCGTCGTTCATCGGGACGAGGGTCTTCACGAAGTCCAGGAACTTCATCAGGCGCACCATGTAGTCGGTAAAGACCTGGGGCGTCGCCACGGTACCGGTGCCGCCCGGGTACAGGGTGGACGGGTGGACGTGACGTCCCTCCATGAGGCAGAACATCTCGCGGGTGAGGCGGCTCATCTGCAAGGCTTCGCGGTACTTCTCGCCCACAAAGGGGTTAAAGGCGCGCATGATGTCCGCGATCGTGCCGTAGCCGTGGATCTCGGAGTTCGGGGCCGGGGTGTTCTTCGCTTTGTCCAGCAGGGTCGGGTTCGTCTCGCCGACCGTCTGCTCGCACCAGTCCACGAACACCAGGTTGTCCTGGTAGATGACGTGGTCGAACATGTACTCGGCGGCTTCGCCGAGGTTGTAGATCCACTCGGCCAGGGGCGGCATCCCGATGCCGTAGGCCATGTTCTGGGCGTAGACCGAGCACGTCGCGTGGTTGTCACCGCAGATGCCGCAGATGCGGCTCGTGATAAAGTGCGAATCGCGCGGGTCCTTGCCCTTCATGAACACGCTGTAGCCGCGGAAGATGGACGAGGTGCTCTTGCACTCGACCACCTCGCGGTTGTCGAAATCTATCTTCGTGTAGATCCCGAGGTTCCCGACGATGCGCGTGATCGGGTCCCACGACATCTCCGTGAGATTCCGGGATTCGGCGCTTACTTCCTCTCGGATAGCCACTTGTTCCCCTTCCTAGTTTCCCCAGCGCGGGTCGTAGCCGCTCGTGAGCTCCCGCTGGTTGTGCCGCCACTTGGGTTCTTTGTTCATCGTCGTGTTGGTTATGCTGCGCATCTTGCGGATCATGGTCCCGTAAGTCTTCGAGAACGCCGAGGAGAGCGTGCTGCCCGGCGGCTCGTCCATGAACGGCATGAACTTGTCCGGGAAGCCGGGCATGGTGCAGCCGATGCAGATGCCGCCCACGTTCGGGCACCCGCCGACGCCGTCCATCCAGCCGCGCTTGGTGACGTTGCAGTTCACGACCGGCCCCCAGCACCCGATCTTGACCTGGCACTTGGGCGAGTTGTAGTCGTAGGCGAAGTCGCCCTGCTCGTAGTAGCCGGCCCGGTCGCAGCCCTCGTGGACCGTCTTCCCGAAGAGCCACGTGGGACGGAGCTGCTCGTCCAGCGGGATCATGGGCGCCATCCCCGCCGCCTGATACAGCAGCCACGTGAGCGTCTCCATGAAGTTGTCCGGTTGCACGGGACACCCGGGTACGTTCACTATCGGGGCTCCGGCCACGGAGCGGAAGTCCCATCCCAGGTAGTCCGCCAGCCCCATAGAGCCCGTCGGGTTGCCGGCCATCGCGTGAATGCCGCCGTAGGTCGCGCACGTCCCGGCCGCGACCACCGCCCACGCCTTGGGCGCGAGCTGGTCGATCCACCAGTTCAGCGTCAACGGCTCGCCCGTCGCCTCGTCGTTACCGAACGAGGTCCAGTAGCCGTCGCCGTTGATGTTCTCGTTCGGGATGGAGCCCTCGATCACGAGCACGAACGGCGCGTCCAGCTCGTCGTTTAGCGCCTGCCGGAACGGCAGCATGAAGTCTTCGCCGCCGGCGATCGTGGGAGAGAGCACCTTGTTGTGAAGGTGCACCGTGGGGATCCCCGGGATGTTCCCCAACAACACGTCCTCGATGCTCGGCAGCGTGGCCGCCGTGATGGAGACCGAGTCACCGTCGCAGCTCATCCCTTCCGAGATCCAAAGTACGTGGACCTCCTCTACCCCGCTGGCCGTGCTCTGAGTCTCGGTCACGAGCTACTCCTCCTTTCCATCCTGCGTCTCCGGACGCTTCTGGAGTTTCCCTTCCGATGTCTTGACTTCGTACGATCCCAAAGTGGATTCCGGATCACGTTCACCTAACCGGCGAACTTTGGATGTCCTTACCAGGGTCTCCTTGCCAGGGTCCGTTTTCCGGCTTCCCGTACCTCCTCGAAACTCGCTAACTTATCGAAGTTAGTAGTGTTGGTAGCATAGCAATCCCGTAGATGGCGGTCAAGGCTCTTGCCGGCCCGGACGGCGCTGCTCCAGCCAGCGGCACCACTCCTCGACGCCGCGTCCGGTACGGGCGCTGGTGAGGACCCGCTCTACGCCCGGGTTGACCGCGTCCAGGTTTCCCAAGAACATCTCCAGGTCGAAGTCCAGGTGCTCCAGCAGGTCGACCTTGTTTACCAGGACCAGATCCGCCGAGCGGAACATCAGGGGGTACTTGAGCGGCTTCTCCTCGCCTTCGGTTACGGAGTAGACCATGACCCGCACGTCTTCCCCGACCCTGAACTCCGCCGGGCATACCAGGTTCCCGACGTTCTCGATGACGAGAACGTCGATGTCTGGCAGCGGAAGCTCGGAGAGCCCCGAGCGGACCATGTTGGCGTCCAGGTGGCACTCGCCACCGAAGCCGGGGTCGGTGTTCACCTGCACGAGCGGAACGTGAAACCGGGCGAGACGGTCTGCGTCGAGGGTAGTCTGCACGTCACCTTCTAACACTCCCAGACGCACTTTGTTACGCAGCCTCCACAGCGTGTGTTCCAGGAGCGCTGTCTTCCCGGCGCCGGGAGAGCTCATCATGTTCACGACGTAGGTGCCGGCTTCGTCGAACCGGGTCCGATTCGCCTGGGCCAGGGTGTCGTTGGCGTCCAGGACGTTCTCCTGGACTACCTTCTTGACCGCCGTGCGGTGCATCTCTATGCCTCCTCCAGTTCGAGCGACTCCACCAGCAGTTCTTCTCCGCGCAGTATCTCCAGGTCGGGGCTTCCGCACGCCTCGCACAGCAGCGGGAAGCTCTCCGGCCGGCTTTCGGCTCCGCACCTACGGCACTCGCCGACCACCGGGATTTCCTCCAACGCCAGTTGGGCCCCTTCGGCGGGGGTCCCTTCCGCCACGAGTTCGAAGCTGAACGACAGGGCGGAGGGCACGACCTGGCGCAGGTGGCCGACCTTCATCCACACCTTCGTAACCCGCCGGCCGGCCGCCTGGCGGCTGGCGATCTGGACGACTGACTCGGCTATGGATAGCTCGTGCAAACGTCTCCACTACCCGGCGGACGGAGCCTCGTTAGTGCGCGGGATTCCCCGCTTATCGTAGCCTATAATCGTCACCGCAACAAACTTACTCCGGGGAGCAGGCAGCACAACGGCTCGAAAAGGAGGAACCTTGAGCAAACCGGTAGAACTCTATACGGCGCCGGGCTGTGCCTACAGCGACGCCGCCCGCGAGGACCTGGAGTGGCGCGGGGTGGACTTCGTGGAGTACGACGTGGAGAAAGACCCCGGGGCCCGCGAACGGATGCTGGAGTTAACCGGCGGCAACCGGACGGTGCCCGTGATCTCCGAGGAAGGCAAACCGCCTCAGATAGGATGGATGGGCCAGGGGTGCTACGTCTAGAACATGACTGCCAAGTCCGAACGTCGGCTAAGAGTCTCCGAAACTGCCTTCGCCCCTAAGAGGTTCGCACCACGGTGGCTTACGCACCGGCTAAACTTGTCCGATGACCACACCTCCCACCTTCGCGGCGCTTCGGGAGTTCGTCTCGCGCCTCGGCGATGTTGGCTTCTGGTGGCCATACGTCGTCGAGATCCTGCAGCGGCATGACCTGTCCGACACCGGACGAGAGCCGATGGCCGGTTTCAACGCGACGTACACGACTTTCCTCTACGGCGACATCGTGGTAAAGCTCTTCGGCTACGCTGGGTCGTGGCACAAGAGTCACGCGGCCGAACGCGCGGCGCACGTCCTTATCGCCACCGACCCGGAGATCGCCGCGCCTAGCCTGCTAGGTGGGGGGCGGCTGTACGAAGATGTTCGCGCTCCTTGGCCGTACCTGATCACCACCCGCATGCCCGGGACCGCCTCCTGGCGGGTCGAATTATCTACCAAACAACGGCTCTCGGTCGCTGCGGAGTTGGGGAGGCAGGTACGGCGCGTGCATGCTTTGCGTCCGTTAGGAGTTCCTACAGACGACTTCTGGCGGGCACTAGATATGACGGCGGCGGCGGAGCATAGTTCACTGCCGCCTCATCTGATCTCGCAGATCGATGACTACCTCGTCCAGCACGATCCGCTCGACCGCGTCTTGGTCCATGGTGATCTGATCGCCAACCACGTGTTCGTCGATAACGGACGTTTCGCCGGGATCATCGACTGGGGCGATGCGATAGTGATCGATCGTCACTACGAGCTCATCCAGCTGCACCGCGACATGTTCGACTGTGACAAAACGCTGCTGCGGATATTCCTGGAGGCCAGCAACTGGCCTGTTGGCAAGGATTTTTCTCGCAAGGCAATGGCTCTTGCGCTGCACCGCCAGGCGATCGGTCTTGTCCAGCATCATACGATGGATGTCTTCGAGCCCATCGCAGCCCGGCTCCCGCTGCAAGACATCGCCACGCTCGATGATCTTGCGACCGAGCTCTTCGCCATCTAGGACGGAAAACAAACCTTCTGATCAAACGGTTAAGATACAGGTTGTGGAGCAGACGCTAGAGAACAAGGTCGCCATCGTGACCGGTGCTTCCAGCGGCATCGGGGAGGCCACGGCGCAGGCGATGGCCCTGCGCGGAGCCACCGTCGTGGCCGCCGCCCGGAACGTGGGGCGCCTGGAACCCCTGGCGGAGGGGATCCTGGCTTCCGGCGGACGGGCGTTGGCCGTAGAGACCGACGTTACGGACCGGGATTCCGTGGAGGCCATGCTCCGGCGCGTGGTGGAGGCGTTCGGCGGGCCGGACGTACTCGTCAACAACGCGGGTCTCGGGTTGTCTGGCAGGGTGGCCGAGCTGCGGGAAGACGACCTCCGGTACGTGATGGAGGTAAACGTCATCGGGCCCCTGAACTGTATCCAGGCCGCGCTGGAGCACATGAAATCCGGCGGACGCATTATCAATGTTTCTTCCGTGGTCGGCAAACGCGCCATCCCGAAGGTCGGCGGCTACTGCGCGAGCAAGTTCGCCCTCAACGCCCTCTCGGACTCCCTGCGCGTAGAGGTCGCCCGGCGCGGTATTACCGTGACCAGCGTCTACCCCGGCACCACCCACACCGCCTTCCGCGACAACGCCCGGCGCACGCGGGACGAGAAACGCGGCTGGCGCCCGCCCGGCGTGACGCCCGACAGGGTGGCCGGGAAGATAGTCCACGCCGCCGAGAAGGGCGGCCGGGATGTGTACGTGCGGTTCTCCGACCGGCTGTACGTCGCAGCCGCGACGCTGTTTCCCGGCCTGACGGACCGCGGGCTACGGCTCGTTTTGGAAAGAGATTAGCCCGGTGGGTTTCGAGGACAGCGCGCTCACCCGGCTCCGGCGTTACCGCGGGGAAGCCGACCATTCGCTGGCCCTGATCCGCGAGGCGGAAGAGGTGACCCGGACGTTTGCGGCGAAGCTCTTCTCCGGCCTGGAGTACACCGCGACGCTCGGGAGGCAGGCCGGGTTCGAGATGGAGACGGCGTACACCAAGGACGTACTCAACCTGGGCGTAACAGCGGGACCCGACGCGGAGGCGGAGGTAACGTTCGGGGTAGTGCGGGGCGCGGCGGCGGAGACCGACGAGGACCTCATGCACGAGCAGCTCAGCCACTATGGCCTGGACCCGTCGGGCTACTCGGGCCGCATCGTCGGCTGGTCGGGGGCTGTCGGGGAGGACGCCTGCCAGGTTTTCGCCGTCTACCGCGACGGCGTGTGGAAGACGAAAGGGCTCTTCGTGGACCGGGCCCGCGGGAAAGTGGACGATCCGGAAGAAGTGATCAACGGGTTTTGCCTGAGGATCCTGGGGCGGCTGGTAGATCTTGCAGGGCTCACGGGAGGAGTAGGCCGCCGCTGGACCGAAGAAACCCACACCCTCAAAAACCACCTGGAAGGAAGACAACACCCAACAGCCCGGCGCTGGCCGCGCTAGTGGATCCGGGAGGGACTCGTTTTGCTTGTTGCGAACCTCTATGAGGATAGTGTAGTATTCGGCTAGCTTCAGGGAAAGGAATAGCCGTGGTAAGAACACGGGCGGTTTCATCGAGCACCTCTAGGATGGACCAGGCCTGGAATGTTTTATCGGTAGGGAACACGAGGCATGCCTGATCTCAGCGTAGGTGCCGTAGATATAGTTGTTATCGTCGTCTATCTCATCGCGAGCCGGATCATACCCCTGTTGTTCCGGGGCAAAAACGATGACGCGGAAGGGTACTTCCTTGGCGGCCGGAACTTTATTTGGCCCCTGATCGGGCTCTCCCTGTTCGCCACGAACCAGTCGGGCAGCACTTTTGTCGGGCTCGCCGGCGCCGGCTACAACCAGGGCATCTCGGTCTACAGCTACGAGTGGATGGCGGTTGTCATACTGGTGATCTTTATCTTCTTCCTACTGCCGTTCTATTTGCGCTCGGAAGTTTTCACGATGCCGGAGTTCTTGGAGAAGCGCTACGATCGACGCTCGCGGCTCGCGTTCTCGGGATTCAACCTCTTTGCCAACATCTTCATCGATACGGCCACCGCTTTGTACGCCGGGGGAGTCGTAATACAGGCGCTCTTTCCTTCGGTACCCCTGTGGATATTGGTGCTCGCACTGGCGCTGTTCGCGGGGGTGTACACGATCTTCGGCGGGCTGGGGGCCGTGATGGTTAGTGACTCGATACAGGCCGTCGTCGCGCTCGTGGGGGCGGCGATCATAGGTGTTCTGGCCTACCAGGAAATACCATCCTGGCAGGCGGTGCGGGAGGCAGCGCCCGACGGTGCCCTAAACATCATTCAGCCCGTCGGTGACGAGACCCTGCCCTGGCCGGGGCTCTTTACCGGCGTGATCATTATCGGGCTCTACTTCTGGACGACGAACCAGCTCATCGTCCAGCGCACACTGGGGGCGCGGAGCCTGGACCATGGGCGGTGGGGATCTGTATTGTGCGGCTTCGTAAAACTTCCGGCCCTGTTCATCATGATCCTGCCGGGCACGATGGCGATAGTGCTCTACCCGAACCTCCAGAGCCCGGATCAGGTTTTTCCCGTGCTGGCATTCGACCTCTTGCCGGTGGGTCTCCGGGGCGTGGTTCTTGCGGCATTGGTGGCGGCCATTACCTCCACCGTCGACTCGATTTTGAACTCGGCTTCTACGCTGGTCACCATGGATTTCGTAAAGACTTTCCGGCCGCAGACCAGCGAGGGGGGACTGGTCCTCAGCGGCCGCATCACCACGGCCGTGGTGATGATCGTTGCGGTGATCTGGGCCCCCCAGATCACGAACTTCCCCACCCTGTGGCAGTACTTGCAATCTGCCCTCTCCTACGTGACGCCGCCGGTGGTCGTGGTGTTTCTGGGCGGTATCTTTTGGAGCCGGGCAAACGGCTACGGGGCTTTCACTACGCTGGCGGTCGGCGTCCCCATCGGCGCGCTCTTCTTCGTTTTGAACGAGATACTCGAAGTCTTCAAGATACAGTTCCTCTACGCTTCGGGCATCTCTCTGGTGGCGAGTTGCCTGATCCTGGCCGGTGTCAGCCTTGCCACCCCCGCGCCTCCCGAAGAGAAAACGGAGGAGCTGACCTGGCGACCCGCCCTGTGGCACGAGGAATCCCGGGAGCTTCAAGAGAAACCCTGGTGGCAGAACTACCGTTACCAGTCTCTGGTGCTGCTCGCGACCACCGCGGCTATAGTGATCTGGTGGTGGTAAACCCGGAGATAGGCCTGACTGTAGCCGCTAACTTCCGAGCTTCCTGACAGAGTAGACCGTATAACCCGTGCTGCCTGGCGTGGGGTCCAGAAGCCCGCGCCGGACCAGCTCTCCGAACGCGGCGCGTATGTCGTTGTCGGAAGATCCCTTTAGAGTGTTGCGGAGATCCCGGCGGTTGATCTCTCCGTGTCCCAGAAAAGAGCACAGGCCGGCGTAGAGGACCCGGGAGGCGGGGGAGAGGCCAGGCGACGACCAGATCTCCGGCTCGTACCAGAACTCGCCCGCGCCGACGGCGTTCGGCGGCCGGCCACCCCGGGCGTCGCGCAGAAACGTAACCTCCGGCAGCTCCTCAGTCACTAGAGGATGGTGCGTACCGTCTCCCCGATGGCGGGGGTGTGGATCTTGTGGTTCGGAGCCAGGCGGTAGGCCAGGTCGCTAATGCGGCGTCGGGAGCCGTGGATCAGGATGATCTGTCGCGGGCTCAACTGCTCGGTGATACCGAGCAACTCGTCCTGGGAACAGTGGGCCGCGAAGCTTACCCGCTCGACGCGCCACGCCTCTTCCTCGCCCTCGGCGCGATGCCCCGCCCCGTAAGAGGCTTCCGCGTTGGACGGCAGAATGACGGCGTTTCGCGCGCTCTTCTCCAGCCGGCGCCGGTAAAACGCCGAGGCCCCGCCCTGCATCGTCACCGGCGACGCTATGACGGAACACGGGTTCGAGAGTATCCGCTCCCGCGTGGCGTCATCGTTGGCAACCGCCCGGATGTTCTCGGAGAAAAACAACTCCCGGGGGTCGCTGTGCTGCAGGTACGGTTTCATGTAGCCGAGCTGCTCGGCGTAAAGCCTCTCGGAGGTCGTGACCACCGAACCATCCACATAGATAAATACGTCTTTGTCCAGCCCGTACTCCCTGCCGTAGTGCTTGAGGCCGAGTATGATCTCCTGCGCCTGTCCCAGCGCGTAGGTTGGTATGAGAACCGTACCTTCCCTCTCCTGAACCGTATCGTTTATGACCCCGACCATCTTCTTCACGGTCTCGGAGAACGGCTCGAATTGCTGGTCCGCCAGGGTAGCTTCCATGATGAGGAGGTCTATGTCCTCCACCTCCGGCAGTCGCGCCGACGGGATGGAGAAGTGATCCTCCATACAGATGTCTCCCGTGTGGAACACCGTCGCCGACCCCGACTGCAACAGAACGCTCGCCGCCCCCAGGATGTGCCCGCTCTCGGTTAGCGTCACGCGAGAGTTTCCTATTTGCAGGGGCTTGCCGAACGGCACGGGCACCAGCCGTTTGCCCACCTCATGGATGGGCGCGCCGCCGACTACCCCGCCACCCATCGCCGCGTGGTCGTTCAGAGCGGCGACGATCAGGCGCGCCGACGGCGGGGTACAGTAGATCGGCAGCTCGGGGTGATCTCGGACCAGGAGCGGTAGGGCTCCGCAGTGGTCCAGGTGGGCGTGGGTTATGATCGCCGCGTCCAGATTTTGCAGGGACTTGAAGTTCGGCGCCGCCGGTCCCCGGTTGTCGGGCTTTATTCCGGCGTCCACCAGCACCCGCTCGCTGCCGAAATCCAGGAGGTGGCTGCTGCCGCCAACCTCTCCCGCGCCCCCGAGCGCCCGGAAAGAAAGCGTCGGACGGGGTTTCGCTCGAACCTCGGCCCGAAGGGTTGCCGTGCCGCCGAGCCCGTTATCCGGCTCCGGCGGCGCGGCTAAAGAAGGGTCGGGGTCTTCGGTTTCTTCCGCGGCCGGGCGGCTCTTTTTCGAGCGCGAGCCCGAGGAGCGCGGCGCGCGCAGGTCCGTGTGGGCCGCCAACACCTTGCTCATGAACTCCAGTAGCCGGGCGGTCCGCGCCGCGGAGTCCAGGGTGTCCGGCAGCGCGCTGACCTCGTTCTTAACGGCCCTCACCAGCAGGTCGCCGAAACCTTTGTCGGTGAACCGGGCGTTCTCCAGGGCAGCTTGAATGCGGTCCCGCTCGGCAGACACGCGGTCGAGTTCTTCGTGCATCTCCTCGACCCGCTCGGCGGCGGTGGCGTAAGAACGCCGCTCGCTCTCTAGCGCCCGCTCCAGGTGGGAGCCGCGGCGCTCCAGATCGGAGATCTGCTCATCGAGCTGCTCCCGGATCTCCGCAACCTCTTCGGCGCGCTGCTCGGCTGCTTTTACCCGCGACGAGGATTCCTTGCTCTCGTTGGTAAGGACCTCTACCTCCCGCGAGAGGGCTGCGGCCCGCTCGTTGGCAACCCGCGCCGAGAAAGAGAGTTGCTCGTTTTCCAGCTTGAGGTGTCCCAGCTGTTCTTCGAGCTCTTTGGTCCGGGCGTCCTTGGTGGCCTGTTTCTCGGCCTGCTGGTTTTCTTGCTGCCAGTGCTCGATCAGGAGGTCGAGAACGTCTTTCGTCGGTTCCTGCTCGTCGGTCAGGGCGGCGAGCAACAGGCCCTCCGTAGTATGGTCTGAGGCCACCTCTTCGAAGTTGTCCGGGGACAGGCCTTCCAACGCCTCGAAGGTCTCCGGGAGGATCTGCTCTCCTACCGCCGTCCGGAAAGCGCCCCAGGCAGCGGCATCCTGGCTTACGCGCCGCGAAAGCCCCCGCACCATCTGGGCGCTGCCGCCGGACTTTCTCGTCAGGGCATCGGCCTGGATACCCCGGGGCAGCAGTATCTCGTCCAACCCCGGCACGTTTTTGCAGAGGTCCGCGAGCGCCCTCCGGGTGTCTAGCCGTCTTAGCCGCCGCTGGAGCAGCTCCTCCGGCAGGTTTTCGGGAGGAAGTTGCGGCTCCGATAAGTTATTCTCCGCGCTCTCATTTAGTATTCCAGCCTCAGTGTCTTCGCCTTTGGGTATGGGATCTGACATCAAGACTCCTTCCACGGATGCGAATTTCTAAGATCTTTCTCATATAGGAAAATTTTATCATGGGCGTTTTGACCTCCCGGAGAGCTTCTCTTCTTCGGCGGCTTCGTATACACTTCTCGCATGGCAGCATCAGACTCGAAAAACCTGGTGAAGATCCGGGCGAGATCCCCCGGAAAATATCCGATCCTGGTCCTCGAACTGTCTCCGGAAGAGCTCCGGACAGCCTACTACGAGACCGGCTACGACCTCGGACGCGCCAAACCCGTCAAAGAGGAATGGCTGCAGGAGAACGCCCTGGGCCGCCACAGCTTTGTCGAGGTCGAGCCACCCGAAGAAATCGACCCCGAAGCTCTGGAAGATTTCGTGCGCCGCCAGTTCTTGGGAGAGTCCTAAAACCCGAACGTCCTAGTTGTTCTGGTTGTTCTGGTTCCCCTGGTTCTGATTGTTCTGGTTGTTCTGGTTCGCCTGGTTCTGATTGTTCTGGTTCTGATTCCTCTGGTTCTGATTGTTCTGGTTCTGATTCCTCTGGTTCTGGTTCCCTTGGTTCTGGTTCCTCTGGTTTTGGTTCCTCTGGTTTTGGTTCCCCTGGTTCTGGTTGGCTCCTGGTCCTGGCCCCGAACTGTAGACTATGGTGACGGAGGACCCGGGTTCGATCCGGGTACCGACGGCGGGGTCCGTAAACAGGACCGTACCCGCCGGCCACCGGGCGCTTCTAGAGCTCACGGTCGTGTAGGCAAAGCCTGCGTTCGTTATCTTTCTCTGCGCCACCTGGAGCCTGTCTCCGGCGACGTTCGGCACCCGTACCAGCTCGGGTCCGGAGCTAACCGTGACGCCGATATAGGTTCCGGGTGCCACGGCGGCTCCGGGTGCCGCGCTCTGGCCGATGATCCCGCCTTCTTCTATCTCGTCGCTCGGGGCCTGGTCGTTGCCGCCGAGCAGGAGGCCGATGCTTTCCAGCTCCACGGCGGCTTCGTCGAGGGTGTAGCCGTAGAGGTCGGGGACCGAGATCAACTCCGGCCCCGAGCTGATCCTGACCCCTACGGCGGTGCCGGGCTCTACGCTGGTTCCGGCCGCAACGCTCTGTGAAATGACCCTGCCTTCTTCTACGTCGTTGCTGGGAGCGGTATCGTTGCCGTTGTATTCCAGCCCGGCGTCCTGGATCGCGGCTTCCGCCGCGTTGAGGGTCATACCGAACAGGTCGGGGACTTCGACGTTCGCGGGACCGGTGCCGACCGTGATCTCCACTGTAGAGCCAACGTCGGCGGTATTGCCGCCTCCGGGATTCTGGGAGATAACCTGCCCCTCCTGCTCGGCAGAACTATCGCCCTCTCCCGACTCAACCTCGAACCCTGCGTCGCCGAGGATTCGCCGCGCTTCTCCGGGTTGCTCGCCCTCTACGCCGGGCACCTCGTTCTGTCCGCTCGCGACGGTAACCCCGATTTCGGAGCCTTCCTCCTCCCGCGACCCCGATTCCGGAGTCTGGCTCAGGATGGTGTTCTCGGCCCGCTGGCTGTCTTCCCGGCCTTCCTCGGTGATCTCGAAGTTCTCTCCGTGTTGGTCCCTGGCTTCGTTCAGGGTCATTCCCTCCAGATCCGGAACCTGGATCCTGGCGGGAGGTTCGGGAGCCGGGGCGTCGTTTCGGAGCAGGCCGAGCCCTGCCCAGGCGAGGCCGGCCAGCAGGATCAGGGCCAGCAGGGCCAGCGCGACGGGCAGGAACCTCCTGAACCCACCGCCGCCACCTTTGCGCGATACCTGGGACGGGGGCGGCACGGGAGGCGGAGTGGCGGGCGGCATCAGGCGGGTCATCTCCTGGGTACCGGCGTCCTCCGGGTCGAGGCCCGCGCTGACCAGTTCGAGATCCCGGATAAGCGTCGCGGCATCAGGATAACGTTCCTCGGGATTGCGGGCCAGGAGCCTCATCACCACGGCATTGATACCGGCGGGGATGGACGGATCCAGCTCGATCGGTGGCCGCAACTCCCCGTTGACGTGCTTCATCGCGATCCCGATGGGTGTCTCGGCGTCGTAGGGCAGTTCGCCGGTAAGCATCTCGTAGAGTACTACCCCCAGGGAGTAGAGGTCGCTCTGGGGCCTTACCGGCTCGCCCATCGCCTGCTCCGGTGAAAGGTAGTGGGCCGTGCCCAGGATAGAGCCCGTCTTCGTCATCGTGGAGGAGGACGCGGCGCGCGCGATGCCGAAGTCCGTCACCTTTATGTCGCCCGACTCGGTAATGAGGATGTTGTGCGGCTTTATGTCCCGGTGGACCACGTCGTTGTCGTGGGCGGCTTTCAAGGCCTCGGCTATCTGGAGCGCCACCGCCGCCGCCGTCCGGGCCGGAAGGGGGCCGCGCCTGACGAGCCGATCCTTCAGCGAGCCGCCGGGCAGATACTCCATCGCTATGTAGTAAGTGCCGTCCTCGGTTTCACCGCGGTCGAAGATCGAGATGATGTTCGGGTGGGCCAGGGAAGCGGCGTTGTGGGCTTCGCGCCGGAAGCGCTCGATAAACTCCTCGTCCTCCGCGTAGCGGCTACTCATAACCTTGAGAGCGACGGGACGGTCCAGAACGTCGTCGTGGGCCAGATATACGTCTGCCATTCCGCCGCTGCCGAGCGTTTCGACTAACCGGTAGCGGTTATCAACGAGCTGCTGCATACGGGCGCATTATACCTTTAACCATCAGGATTCTGAACCGGTGGTTGGGAGGGCTGTTGACCGGGGGTCTGGAAGGGCTGCTGGCCGGGCTGCTGCCCCGGCGTCTGTCCCGGTTGCTGCCCCGGGGCTTGCCCTGGGGACTGGAAAGGCTGCTGGTTCGGTTGTTGGTTCGGTTGTTGGTTCGGCTGTTGGTTCGGTTGTTGGTTCGGCTGTTGGTTCGGTTGTTGGTTGGACGGGCGTTGCCGGTCTGGCTGGGGATCTGGTTGCGGAACGGGGCCGGCCTCGACGTCCAGGTGGGCTGCCAGGATGTTGGTGGCGATGGGGATGGCGGGGGTGTCGGCGTCGCCTTCCTCGTCGATCACGCCTCCGTTTTCGACCATAACAGCGACGGCGATCTCGGGGTCGTCTACGGGCGCGAAGGCGATCCACCAGGAGTGCGGGGAGTTCGGCGGCGCCTCGGCGGTACCTGTTTTGCCGGCCACCCTCGTCTCACCGAGCTGGGCCTGTACAAGCCCGCCGTCGTAGACGACCGCCTCCATCATGTCGCTGAGTTCGTCGGCGGTTTCTTCGGGTAACACTTCTTCCCGGACTTCCGGGGCGCTCTTGTTTATGAGGATGCCGTCCGGCGAGCGGACTTCTTTTACGAGGCGGGGTTGCATGGCTTCGCCGCCGTTGGCGACGGTGCCGGAGACGAGCGCCATCTCGAAGGCGTTCGAGACTACCGCGCCCTGGCCGAAGGCTACCTGCGCGGTGTAACCGGGGAGCCACTCGCCGGCCGGCGGGCCGAGGTCGCTCGGGCTCACCGGCAGCGGGAAGTCTTTGTACTCCTCGTCGTAGCCGAACCTCTGGGCCATCTCGGCCAGTTTCTCCGGTCCCACGATTTCGACCCCGATCTCGGCGAAGACGGCGTTTATGGAGAGGACCAGCGCGCGGGTGAAGGTCACCCTTCCGTGGTCCTCACCCTTGTAGTTCCGCACGGTGTATCCTGGTGTTTCGAACCTGCCGTTGTCGAAGAACTCCCTGTCGGGCTCTACCCCGTCTTCCAGGGCCGCGGCGGCCGTTATCACCTTGAAGGTGGATCCCGGGGGGTAGAGCGACTGGGTCGCCCGGTTTATCAGGGGCGAGTCGGGGGCGTTTTCGAGCTCGGAGAAGGTCTCGTCTATGTTGTTGGGGTCGTAGGAGGGATGGGTGGCGAGCGCCAGGATTTCTCCGGTCTTGGGGTTTAGGGCGACGGCGGCGCCCCGGCCGGTGTTGCTCTGGGCGAGTCCTTCATAGGCGATCCTTTGTAGTTCGGGGTCTACGGTCAGCACCACGTTGTTGCCGGGCTGGGGGCCGCCGGCCATCTGGTTCAGCAACTCGTCCACGGTCTCGGGTTCTCCGGCGACGCTGGAAAGGGTGGAGTTCCTCCCGCTCTCGATACCCGTCGCCCCGTACTTGACGCTCCAGTAGCCGACGATGTTGGAGTAGGGCGCGCCCTCCGGGTAGCTCCGGTCGTAGACGGTGCCGGTCGGGGTTTCGCGCGGGCTACTCTCCGCCAGCACCGTCTCGCCGTCGCCCGCCAGGATCAAACCCCGCGGCGCCGAGATGTCCTTGCGGGTTTGGAGGTTGTTGGCCGGGTCGTTCGCCAGCGATTCCTGGGCGTAGACCTGCCAGTAGGCGAGCACGAAGGCCAGGGCGACGAAGCCCGCGGCGAAGAGGTAGAAGGTGCGCCGGAGATGGACGTTCACAACGACTTCCCGTAGTCGTCGTGCTCTTCAACGATCCGCTCGCCCGCCTTCTCCGAGATTACCAGCAGGAACGCCGTAAGGAGAAAGCTGCCGACCACCGAGGATCCGCCGTAGGAGACAAACGGCAGGGTGATACCGGTAAGCGGGATAGCCTTGGTGGCCCCCCCGATAATGACCAGCGTCTGGATGGCGAACATCGAGGTCAGGCCGAAAGCGAGCAATTTCGAGGCGTCGTCGGTGGCGAGCATGGAGATCTTGATGCCCCGGTACACGAAGACCAGGAACGCCAGGAGTACTACCGAGGCTCCCAGCAGGCCCAGCTCGCTGGCGATCGTGGCGAAGATGAAGTCCGTCTGGACCTCGGGGATCGTCTGGGAGAACCCGGCGCCCAGCCCGGTACCGAAGATGCCCCCGTCGGCGATATTGAAGAGGCTTTGGACGATCTGGAATCCGTCCCCGGTCGGGTCCTGCCAGGGGTCGAGCCAGGTCCTCACCCGCAGCTGGACGTGGGAGAAAAGCAGGTAGGCCACGTAAGCCCCCGCCAAGAAGAGCAGGCTACCCAGGATCACGTAGGCGGCCCGGCCCGTGGCCACGTAGAGCATCAGGAGCGGAACGGCGAAAAATAGCAGGCTGCTCCCGAGGTCCTTCTCGAAAACCAGGAGCCCCAGAGAAAGCGCCCAGACCACGGCCACCGGCCCGAAGTATTTCGGCGACGGTATCTGGATCCCGAGAAAGCTGCGGCTGGTCGCCGCCATCAGGTCGCGCTTTTCCGCCAGGTACCCGGCGAAGAAGATTATCAGCGCTATCCGGGCGAACTCCGAGGGCTGGAAGTTGACCGGCCCGATCTGGACCCAGAGCCGGGCCCCGTTTACTTCGTAGCCCAGGGGTGTGAACGTGAGCGCTATAAGGAAGAGCGCGGCGAAGGCGAAGAGGTACTTGTATTCGAAGAGCCAGTGGTAGTTGCTGAAAAACGTTACGACAAAGAGCATGGCGGCGCTGCCGACCAGGATCCAGACCGCCTGCGTCGTGGCCAGGTTTTCAACGCCCTCGACGTTGTAGGTGAGCCGGAAGATCATGACGAGCCCGATGCCGGTCAGCATCGTGACTATCGGCAGCAGGAGCACGTCGGAATGCGGCAGCCAGGCCCGGATGAAAAGGTAGATGGCGAACAGTATCCCGCCGTAGTAGGCCCCGTAGATGAGCGGCGGGCTCGTCGCCTCCTGGACGAAGATCAGGGTGGCGAACCCGGCCGCGATAACGAGCAGGGCCAGGATCATGGGCAGGGTCGCGCGCTGGGTCATCTAACTCCTCAAGTTCCGCAGGATCTCCTGGATCTCCTGCTCGTTGTAGAGCTGGTTCTCTTCTATCCGCGGCTGGTAGGGTTCCTTGACCTCGGATTTCTCGATGCTCGTTCTACGCCACTCCTCGTGGAGCGGCGTTCCGAGCACCTCGTAGGGCACGCCCCGGAAAGCCACGACCTCCCCGTCGTCGAAGTCCAGGTAGTATCGGCTGCCGCCCCAGAGGTAGACCGGTGTGAGGGCCACGATCACCACGGCCACCAGCGCCACCAGGCGCAGAAAGCCCGCTATCAGCCGGGGATAGAGCCGGCCCCGGCGCCGTTTGTTGCGGGCCCGCATCGCGCGCCGCCGCAGAGAGCTCCGCTCCCGCCGCTGCCGCCGGCTCGGGGTAGGAGGCTCAGGGGTCATCGTCGGGCTGCTCAAGGCCTGCATTTCCCGCGTCCCGCTGGACTCCTCGTCGAGCAGGTTCTTCGTACTCCGGGCCCGCCGCGGCCGCGACACTTCCTGGCGTTCGAGCTGCTTTACATCCACCAGCACGATGGTGACGTTGTCCAGGCCGCCGGCCTCCAGGGCTTCCGAGAGCAGGCGCTGGACCGGGGCTTCCGGGGTTTGGGAAGGCTCGGAGAGAACCTCCGAGATGCGGCTTTCGGGTACCATGTCCGAGAGCCCATCAGAGCAGAGCAGGATGCGGTCGCCGGGTTCGACCGGGATGTTGGCGGTGTCCACCTCCACGGCCTCCTCGGCCCCCAGGGCGCGGGTGATGAGGTTTTTCTGCGGGTGCTCGGCAGCCTGGGCGCGGGTAAGGTCGCCGCTACGGACCAGTTCCGCGACGAGCGAATGATCCTCGGTCAACGGGTTTAGTTCGCCGTCGCGCAGCAGGTAGGCCCGCGAGTCACCAACGTGGGCTATCTCGGCTGCCGGACGCTCTCCAGGGCCGACGAACCGGATCGCCACCACCGTTGTTCCCATGCCGGAGAGCTTCTCGTCGCCCCGGGAGGCGGAGATGATCCTCCGGTTGGCCTCCTGGAGGGCGTCGTCGAAAGCGGCTTCCGGTCCTAGCTGTTTTAGCGTCTCGACCGCGATGGAACTGGCGACCTCCCCGGCCTCGAAGCCGCCGATGCCGTCGGCCACCACGAAGAGCGAGGTGTCTCTGCCCTCTCCAACGAGCAACGAGTCCTCGTTGTTCTCGCGTACCTTGCCGGCGTCCGTAATACCGTAGTGTTCGAGGAATATTTCCACGTTACTCCACGAAACGGAAAGTCGTAGACCCGACCCGCACGGTGTCCCCCTCCCGCAGGGGCGTTGCGCCGACGGTCTTGCGTTCGTTGACAAAAGTCCCGTTGGTAGAGCCGTTGTCTTCCACGTAGAGGAGTCCTCCGTGACGGGTGATCCGGGCGTGCTCGCCCGAGACGTAGTCGTCGCTCTTCAAAACGATGTCGCTCTTGGAAGAGCGACCCAGGCTTGTAAAGCTGCCGTCGTTTATCGGAAACCGGAGCTCGGAGGCCATGATCCCCGACGACTCGACCACCAGCTCCGGCTTTCCCGAAGACACTACCCGCCGGTAGGAGCTCTGGCGCTGGCCGTTGCGGCGCTCCGGCCGCTCGGCCGGCTTGTCCGGGACCCGGCGCAGGTCGCCGATGCTGCGGCTTACCACCGAGTAGATAAAGGCGAAGAGCAACAGTAGCAGCAGAGCCTTCGCGGCCAGCAGGGGGACTTCCAGCTCCAGCATCCCTCTTACCGCTCCCCGGGATTCTTGCTGTATCCCGAAGCTGCTCCTCCTCTCGGCGTCTCTCCGGAGGCTCCACTCCGGCGAATAAAGCGGGCCTCGCTCTGTCCGAAGGTCAGTTCGTCACCGTCGTCTATTCTCTCGCGGTCTATCGGGGCGCCCCCGAGCAGGGTGCCGTTGGTGGAACCGAGATCCTCCACGACGTAACCGTTCTCCGCGCGCAGGATCCGGGCGTGCCGCCGGGAAACGTTCGGGTCGTCGATGGTGATCTCGTTGCTCTCGGACCGCCCGATAACCCACGGCCCGCGACCTTCCAGCGGATAGGTTACGTCATCGAGCTCCACCCCGACCACCTCCTGGGCCAGGCCGTGCTTCTTTACGTCTTCGGCGCTGATCGCAGCCGTACCACCACTCCTGGCCGCGCCCGCCGCCTCTTCTCCGGTATCGGTCCGGAAGATGCGCGTCTGGCCGGAGGTGTCATCCGGGGCTCCTTCTTCCCGGGGGCCTTCGCCGCCGGTGAGCCGGGCGGTAACGCCGAACTCCCCGAACCGCAGCGAGTCCTCGGTGGTGAACCGGATCCGGGGGGGAGTCATGAGGTGGTAGCCCTTGTTTTCGGCGTGGGTGGAGGCGTACTGGATCAGCTCGTCCCTCAAAGAGCGCTGGTAGGCTTTGAAGGACTCTCCGTCCTGTTCGGAGAGGTGAACCGTAAAATCGTTCGGGGCGTAGGTGCGCGAGATGCTGACCATCCGGCCCTCGTCCATCTGGCGGGTAATACCCTTGGCGATCTCGACCGGGTGGACCTGCCGCCGGAAAGCCCGGCCGAACACGCCCTCCATTAGAGATTCCATCCGTTTCTCTATGCTCTGCAGGAAACCCAAAGGGTACTTATCCTCTCGCCTGGGAACCGAGGTACCTGATCAACCCGTATATTATAGCCGCGAAGCCCAAAGAAATCATTGCCTGCTCCAGAGAAGTTTGGGTGGCGGAGATGACCAGCGCGTATCCCAGGACTCCTCCGCCGACCGCCAGCGCGAGCCCGGCGAAAGGACGGCCCACCCACTCGGCGGCCGAGACGACCCCGGCCATCAGGGCCCACAACCCGGCCTGTAAAAGCAGGCCCGGATACGAGGTGAACAATGCTTCGCCGCTCCAAAACAACTCCTCTACCCCCAGGGTCCTCGGCAGCACGCCGGGCTGCAACCCGAGGTAGCGGGCCGTGCCGGTACCGTAGATCAGGTCATAACCAACGAGGGCCAGCGCCCCGGCACCGGCCGAGAGGGCGGCGCCCAGGGGCCGCATAAGGGCCCCGAAGAGCAACGGCAACCCGGCGGCCCCGACGACGGTCGCGGCGAGGGGCACGGCGAGCACGGGGCCTAGCGGCAACCGGCTGAGCCCCGGGCTAATCCCGCTGGCCGCGAGCCACACTCCGCCGACCACCGGGCCCAGGGCCACGAGGCCGGGTCCCACCCCGCTACGCCACAGCACCACCGCCAGCGCCACCAGCAGCCCCAGGGCCGCGAGCCGGGGCAGCAGGTATCCGAGAACCCCGAACCCCGCCGCCGCCCCCGCCGCCCCGGCGCCGTCGAGCAGTAGACCGGCCCCCAGGTAGCCGAGCCAACCGGCTATCAGGGCGTTCAGGAGGCGCAGGATCTGGTCCGAGGTCACCCAGTACTTCCCGGGTTTACGAGGTGCGGCGGCCGCTTCGCCTCTGGTCCGGGTTCGCCGTCCCGTAAGCAGCTTGAGCGCCGCCCAGGCACTCTGGGGCCGGTGGGCCGGGTTCGGCGCGGTGGCGCGGTCTATGAACTCCGCGAGGCGCGGGGGGATCTCATCCGGATAGTAGGCCAGCAGGGTGCGGGCCGTGGCGCCGACGGCGTAGATGTCGGAGAGCGGGCTCGGTTCGGCCTCGCCGTCTACGAGCTCCGGGGCGATGTAGCCCGGCGTCCCGACGGCGAAGCCTATCTGCGTCAGGCGGGTATCGCCGGCCCGGTAGGCGATCCCGAAGTCCGTAAGTTTCACCACGCCGGATTCATCGACCAACGCGTTCTGAGGTTTTATGTCCCGGTGGATAATCCCCTGGCCGTGGGCGTGAACGAGGGCCTCCAGTATCTGGGCCAGGGAGTCGATGATCTCGCGCACGTCGTAGACTTCGGCGGCCTCGTCGAGCGGCCGGCCTTCGATGTACTCCGTTACGAGGTACACCTCGTGGGACCCGGCGATCACCTCCAGCGTTTCGACGATGTTCTCGTGGTGCAGGCACTCGGAGATCTGGCCTTCCCGCAGCGCCCGCGAACGCTCGCCGGCGTTGTAGACCGGGATGATCTTTATCGCCACCTCTTCACCGTTCGCAGCCCGCGCCCGCCAGACGGTCCCGAACCCGCCGCGTCCCACGACCTCCGCCAGCTCGTAGCGATCCTGGCCCTCGATGTAGCGTGTCTCGGCCACGTGGAACGTATTGTATAGGCTTCCGGCGGCTCGTTACCAACGGTACCTGATCTCCCCCTTAGCCGCGACCTTTGCCTGCTGGTACAATCCTGGGAGTTACCGCGGGCGAGTGGCGGAATTGGTAGACGCGCTAGGTTCAGGGTCTAGTGGCCGAGAGGCCGTGGGGGTTCGAGTCCCCCCTCGCCCACACCGTTTTCAGAGCTTCCGGGGAGGAGTCTATAGAACGCAGGGGTCACAGGTCTGCGCGCTCTTCACGAGCATCTTCGCGGGCGGGTTCTTCACCGCCGAGGGGCTCTCGCGGGCCCGGGAGGCGCCGGGCCCGGAGAGCTTTGCCGCCGGCGCTCACGGTCCTGGGTGGACTCTTGTTTCTGGTCCTGGCCGTCCTGTTTATCTTCTTTGTCGCCCGGGGATGCGTGGCGACCCAGGAGGCCACCCAGGTCCGAAAGTATGTGATGGGCTCGAACAGCCTCCTGACGGACTCGTCCAACCTTGGCCGGGAGAAGCTCCAGCCTCTCCTGCAGCGGGCCGCCGAAGACCCGGCTCAGCTGGACGAGCCGGCGGTGGGCCAGGCGGTGGACGAGGCTCAGCTTCTGTACCAGCGGGCGTTGGAGAACAGGGAAGTTCCACCCGAGTTCGAGGAGGCGAACAACTATCTGGTCAGCACCCTGGGTATCCGGGCCGCGGCTACGGAGCGGCTCCAGCGGGCGGCCGGCGACAACCCCGAGGATTTCGGGGAGGAGCTTTCCTCTACGGCCGGGGATTACAGGACCAGCGACCTCATAGCGATCGGCCACTACTTCCCGGCGTCCGTCGGGGCCCTGAAGCAAGCCGACCAGCAGGAGGATCGGAACTACCTCAAGGAGCCCCGGGCTTTCATGGACTACGAGGTGCTCGGGGTCGAGGCGGGCGCGGCGGCACCGCAGGCCCGCGGGGATCCGGACGCCCTGCACGACCTGCGGATAGCGGGCGTGGAGCTGGCCGGCCAGCAACTGGTCCAGGAGGGTACCGTCGTGCTCTCTGGCTCCCAGGTACCGGTTTTCGCCACGACCGTGACGAACGGCGGCGAGGTGGCGGAGACCGACGTTCCGGTAGAGGTCGTGCTGGACACCCGGGCCGGGCGGCAAACGAAATCGAAGAGCATCGAGAAGATCGAACCGGGTGGCGGCACGGCTACCGTGCGGATCGGTGGCTTCCGGCCCGGGGAGTTGGACGAGACCGCCGGGGTCACCGTGGAGGCTGGGCCGGTAGAGTACGAGGAACAAACGGACGACAACACCCTTGCCGGGTGGGTAACCTTCGGTTTGTAAAAGCGACCCTGGGAGGAGATGACTTGGTAACCGCGATAGTGCTCGTCACGACGGAGAAAGAGCGGGTGCAAGAGGCGGCGCAGGCCATGCTCGAGATCGAAGGCGTCACCGAGGCTTACTCCGTCACCGGACCCTACGACCTGGTGGTAATGGTCCGCATCCCGGGCTTCGAGCGGCTAGCGGAGATCGTGCCGGAGAACATCGCCCAGGTTCCCGGCGTCGCCCGCACCGAGACGATGGTCGCCTTCCGGGCTTACTCCAACCACGACCTGGACCGCGTGTGGAGCCTGGGCTTCGAGGAGCGGTAATCCCGTAGCCTATTTGAGCGTCCTGGGAGCGGGGCGCCGGAATACCTTCTCGTTCGTTTCGGCGGTTGGGCGGACGCCGGGGCTAGAAGATCAACTCTGTTCTTCGGTCAGGGCCGGGCGGGTGCCTTCTATGAGGGCCGCGACCACGTCGAGGAATTCGCCGGTCTCTTCGTAGATCCGGCGCTGGCGCTGGCTGTCGGTGCCGCCCTCGACCGTCTCCAGGAGATCCTCGAGCTCATCATCGCAGCCGAGGTCCTGGGCGTGGGGCCTCAGCTCCTCGACCAGGTTGCGGGCTATATCCCGCGCGGGGGTCGAGCTGTCGTCGGCGGCGTCGTAGAAAACGGCGTCCATGCCGTAGCGGGAGGCGCGCCACCGGTTTTCCTCGGCGAGCGGCCGGTTGTAGGGTTCGGCGGAAGTCTCCTCCTCCAGCATCCGGTGGACCAGGCACTGGGTAAGGGCGGTGAGGGAGATCGCAGAGTCGATCCTGGTCTGGGAGTCGAGGATGCGAAGCTCTATGGTCCCGATCCTGGGGTGCGGCCGCACGTCCCACCAGCAGAAGGTGTAGTCGTCCATCGCGCCCGAGGCGACCATCAGGTCGACGTAATCTTCGAAAGCTTCGTAGTCGGGGAAGGCCGGCGGCAGCCCGGCGCGGGGAAAGGTCTCGAAGATCTTGACCCGGCTCGACTCGAAGCCGGTGTCCATTCCCTGCCAGAACGGGGAGTTGGTCGAGAGGGCGAGGAGGAGCGGCGCGTATTCGGAGAGGCGGTTGTGGGCCAGCATCGCCTCCTCGGGACCGGGCACGCTGACGTGCACGTGCTGCCCGAATATGACCTCCCGCTGGGCTACCCAGCGCAGGGTCCGTATGACTTCCTTGTAGCGCTCCTGTTCGGTAACCTTCTGTTCCTGGTAGCGGGAAAAGGGGTGGGTCCCGGCGGAGGCCAGGGAAGCGCCGCAGGCGGCGGCCCAGGAGCCGACCCTGCCGCGCAGCTCGCGCAGGTGTCCCGCGGCTTCGGCGGCGGTCTCGCAGACGGGGGTTTTGGTTTCGAGGACGGACTGGAACAGCTCGTAGGAGATAAGCTCCGCGAGGTCTTCGGGGAGGCGCGCCATGATCTCCTCTATCTTGGGAACCAGCTCGCCGGTGGTGGCGTCCACGATGTGGAGCTCCTCCTCGACGCCCACGGTGTAGCCCCCGCTACCGTTGAACTCTATCGACATGACGCCTCCTTCATCCCTAAACCCCCCCTCAGGAGTTCAGGGCCTCCTCCGCCCAGTCCTCGTATACTTCTCTCGGGGCCTCGCCCGAGTTTGCGGCCACTATTTCCCCGCTGCTGTCTATAAAGTAGACCGTCGGATAGGCAGACACCTCGTACTCGAGGCCCAGAGGAGGATCGTAGATTGCCGGGCTCGAGATGTCATACTGGTCCACGAACTCGCGCACCGCCTGCGGGTTGTCGCCCTGCGTATTGTCGATGCCGGCCATTATGATCTGGAGGTTCTCGTACTCGCCTTCCAGATCACTGATGATCGGGGCTTCTTCCTGGCAGTGAGGACACCAGGTCGCGAAAAAGACCAGCATGGTCGCGTCGTAGTCGCCGCCACCCAAAGAGACCCCGCCGCCGTCAACGCTTTCCGCGGTAAAGTCCGGGGCCTGGGAGCCAACCTCCAGGAGGCCCTGGTCGTTGGGGGTGAAGTTCCCCGCGTTTCCACTGCCGGTGGTGCTGAAGATCGCGACCAGGGCGACCACTACTATGGCGGCCGCCGTAAACCCGGCCAGAACCAATACTAATCCCCGATTGTTCCCGGAAGAGGGAGATTTCCGGGACTTGCCGGGACCCTTTTTTGAGAGCGTGTTACGCGTCATGCAGAAACCCTTTTTTAGCCGTTACAGAGATCTTGCGGTAACATACTAACCGGTTTGAAGTCGAAAGGCCAAGAGCGGTTTTCTACGGCGCGAAACGTTCTCGCGAGTTCTTACGCCACCCTGGTCTCCAGGCTGGTACTCGGCGGGGTGTTTCTGGTCGCCGGGATTACCAAAGCCCTGGACCCCGGCGGGCTCGCGGTCTCTATCCGAACCTACGGGCTCGGGCTGCCGGAGTGGTTCGTCAGCCTCTCGGCCTTCGGCCTGCCGTACCTGGAGATTCTGCTGGGGCTCTACTTGCTCGCGGGGCTCTTCACGAAAGTCTCGGCCTGGACCACGAACGCCTTCATGGCCGTCTTTATCCTGGCGTTGCTGCAAGGCGCTTTGCGAGGGCTGGAGATAGACTGCGGCTGCTTCGGCGGCGCCACGGGCGACGCGGGCAACGAGGCACCCTCTCTGTGGTCCGCGTTCTTGCGGGACATTGGTTTGCTCGCCCTCGGCTTGCACATAGCGCTCGCCCCGACCGGGCGTTTCAGCGTCGATGCGCTGCTCCGGCGGGGTAGTTCCGAAGACGAGGCTTACGAAGCCTGATCTGGGCCAGCACCGCCCCGGAGAGGACCAGCAACCCGCCGAGAACCTTCAAGAACGTCAAAGCCTCGCCGAGCAGCGCCACCCCCAGGACCATCGCCACCACGGCCTCCAGGGTGGCCAGGATCGCCGCCTGCCCGGCCTCCAGCCGGCGGATCCCGAACGTGTACAGCGCGTAGCCGATCGTCGTGTGTAGGACCGCCATCACGAGCAACAGCGCGTAGTAGCCGGGTGGCAGCCCGATCAGGGTGTCGAGGGTCGGGATCGCGACGAGCACCAGGACCAGGGCTCCAAAACCCAGGGCGTAGCCCAGGATGGTCGAGGGGTTCAGACGCCCGGTAACGGGCTTGCCGAAGATCGGATACAGCCCGAAGCACAGCGCGGCCAGAAGCCCCGTGGCCAGCACGAAAGGACTCACCTCCAGGTTTGCGGGATCGTAGGCTCCGGCTACCAGGAAGATCCCACCCGCCGTCAAGGCCAGGGCCAGTATCTTCGCCGGCGTCAGGCTCTCCCCGAGAAAGAGGCGGGCCAGGATCACCACCATAGCCGGGAAGCTGTAGAGCAGGATCGCCGCCGTCCCGATGGTGCTCTCCTGTATGGTATAGAAATAGAAGAGGTAGAACCCCGCCACCCCGAACAACCCCATGAAGAACAGGTAGAGGGCGTCTCGCTTTCCGACCCTCAAGACGCCGGGTTTCCGCGCGGCCAGCACGAACCCCATCACGGCGAGCCATCCGAAAAAGGCCCGAAACGCCACCAGCGCCTCGAAAGAAACCCCCTGATCATAGAGGATCTTGGCGAGGAACCCCAGGGTCCCCCACATGGAGCCCGCCGCCGCGACGGCCAAAGCGCCCAGTACTCGATCTCGTACGGACAACCGTCTAGTGCCGGTCGAGCTTGCCGGAGGAGATCACGCCAGCTTCAACGCTGCTCGACAGCGGCTGCTATTTTCTTTATTGAATCTTCGGGGGTGAGTTCGCATATTTCCATGATGCCACGTAGAACAGTTTTGCGACAACACACTGGGTAAAGAGAATTGTAGCTGTCAGGTCCCGAGTTACAAAGTGCTACGACACCTAGGGACAGCTCAGCACCTTGTCCTTAGGGTCTGCCGAACAGACGTCTCTACCACCCAAAGTTTGGCTCTGCTCGTATTGTCCTCCACCTAGAATCAGGAAGAGTATCGCGAGCAGTGCAGCCACCACAGTGATGACGATTAGAGCGTTCCTGATTCTAGGCTTTCCTGTTGTATGAGCAAATATCGCGCCCAAACCTCCCGCTATTACCCCTAGTATGGGGTATACGATGAACGCTAGAATTATGGCTAAAACAATCAAGATCCAGATCACGTTACTCTCCTTGTGGCATTTGGATCAATAATATAGCAAGTTTCTCCCATGGTGTAAGTTGTGTTGTGCTGAATGAGTAGACACTCAACTGTGCAATCCTCAAATGACAAGCTACGGAGCCTACACCGACGACAGGATAGTTCTCCACGGTGGAGAACTATCCTGCTGAAAGGGAGAAGAGAACTTGCAGTCAGCGCATTGAGTTCCCTTGTCTGCAAGCTCAAGAGCTAGTTACTGGACCATCTCCAGCGATATGCTCCGTTCCCGTAACTTCTCTGAACAATAACGGGCCTCGTTGTGCGGACACCACAAGTAAAGCCTGATTTCAGTAGGACGCACTGTTCGAAGAATGCACGCCTATAGGAGCGATGTCCTCCACGCGAGTTTCCGAAAGCATAAA
>JBHJHC010000071.1:0-6295 GCA_050331175.1 Rubrobacteraceae bacterium
TTTAGCACGCCGGACCCGCTCTTACAACCGCCGGGCGGGGTATCAGCGTTTGGAGAAAACCAGGAAACGCATGAGGAAAAAACTCATGACCGACGCGACGACGATAGAGATCACCTTGGCCACGTTACCCGCGATCCAGCCCGGTACAACGTCGTAGACGAGCAGGGTCCTTACCAGCAAGTAGAACAGGCCGTTGCTGACGAGTATGTTCGCCAGCGCCTGCAAGATAAAGAGCGAAGTCTGACGCCGGTTGTGCTCCGCCCGCCCGCGAAAAGTCCAGAATGAATTCCCGACGTAGCTGTTGAGGTTCGCCAGGACCAGGGCGAAGGCGTTGTAGAGGGCCAGCAACCACGCTTCCCGCGTCGGCGCGAGCCAGAGCAAGAGGTTCAGGGTCCCGATATCTATAACGGCGTTGGTAATCCCGACCACGGAAAACTTGGAAAAGCGAACGCTGCCGCGCCTTAGCAGCTCTCTCTTGGAGGTCACAGTAGCTTCTGCGCCTGCTCGTAATGACTGCGAAGCTCTCGGGTAGAATTCTCCCAACTTCGTTCTTCGGCGACACTTCGCGCGTTGGTTCCCATCCGCTGCCGGAGGGCTTCGTCTTCGTGAAGTTTTGTGACGGCTGAAAGGAGGTCTTCCCTGGTCTCGTATAAAAAGCCAGTCTCGCCTTCGTCTACCACCTCGTGGGAGGCGCCGCTTCGGGCGGCCACTACCGGAACTGCGGAGGCCAGGGCTTCGATCATGGCCATTCCCAACGTCTCCGTCGTGGAGGGGAACAGGAAAATATCGCCCGAAGCGTAGGCCCCGGCCAGATCTTCGCCTTTCAAAACGCCAGTAAAAACCGTTGGCGTGCCGCTGAATTCTCCTTCCAACTCGTTTCGGGCCGGGCCGTCGCCTATTATGGCGAGCCGGCAACCAGGAATGTTGAACACGGCCTTCAGATTCTTGATGTGCTTCTCCGGGGCGAGACGTCCGACGTAGATCATCAGCCGCTCCTCAGGATACCCACCGGTGAGCCGCTCGCGCCACTCCGGCGACGCATGATCCGGTCCGAACCGACGAGCATCCACGCCTTGCGGCCAGAGCCGCACCTGCTTGATGCCTTCCCGGAGCAGATACTCCATCGTCGTCTTGGAAGTACACAGGTTTACCTGGGCCCGGTTGTGTACGAAGCGCGTCACGTTGCGCGTGAAGTTCACCATGAAACCCAGCCGGTAGTAGTTGGCGTAAGCCGCCACGTTGGTGTGGTAGGAGCACACCAGCGGTATCTTGTATGTCCGCGCGAGAAACACCCCTCCGACGCCCAGGGCAACGGGATTCACCGCGTGGACCACGTCGGGTTGGAACCGTTTCAGGGCCCGGGCCACGCCGGGATGGGGCGGGGCGAGCCGGATCTGGGGGTAAGGCAACAACCGGACGCCGGGGACCCGGTAGATCTCCGCCCCGGCGTAGCTATCCGGGCCGCCGAGAGCCGGAGCAAAGACGATCACATCGTCCCCCAACCGGCCAAGCTCTTCAACCGTGTTCCGCAGGCGGGTAACGACTCCGTCCGTTGCCGGGAGAAAGGTCTCCGTGAAGATCGCTACCCGCAAACCACCGCAGACTTTTGTGAGCCGCCGGAACCTCTGCAAACGTATACTGGCATTCTCCAACCAACCTCTACAGGTTCGAGATTATAGCCTCGGTAAACTCTTTGGTCCCCGCCGATCCGCCGAGATCCTTCGTGCGGGTCTCGGGGCTCCTGAGGGCCTCTTCTATGGCAGCCTGCATCCTCTCCGCCTCGTCGTTGTAGCCGAGATAGTAGAGCATGTTCTTGGAGGAGAGCAGGGTGGCCAGCGGGTTGGCCCGGTTCTGGCCCGCGTACTTCGGGGCGGAGCCGTGTACCGGCTCGAACACCGCCAGCTCTTCCCCGATATTCGCCCCCGGCGCGACCCCGAGCCCCCCGGTCAACCCGGCGCACAGATCGGAAAGTATGTCGCCGTAGAGGTTTGGACATACGAGCACGTCGTACTCGTTTGGCTTGTTGACGAGCTGCATCGCCATGTTGTCGACGATACGGTCGTCAATCTCCTCGAAGTCGTCCTGGTACTCTTCGCCCACCTCGTAGAAAACGTCCCGAAAAAGCCCGTCGGTGAACTTCATTATGTTGGCTTTGTGGATGACCGTGATGTGCTTGCGGCCCTGTTCCCGGGAGCGTTCGAAAGCCATCCGGCAAATGCGTTCGGTGCCCTCCCGGGTAATTATCTTGATGGACTCCGCCGCGTGCAGTCCCACCGTATGCTCGACCCCGGCGTAGAGATCCTCCGTGTTCTCCCGGTAGATCACGAGGTCTATGTTCTCGTACGGCGTGTCGACCCCGGGTAGGCTCAGGCTCGGACGAACGTTGGCGTAAAGGTCCAGTTCTTTTCTGAGCGCAACGTTTACCGAGCGGAAGCCGGTACCGACCGGCGTTGTCAGGGGGCCTTTGATCGCCACCTTGTTGCGCCGAATGGACTCCAGTACCGACTCGGGTAGCGGGGTGCCTTCCTCTTCCATTACCCCCTCACCCGCATCGGCAACCTCCCACTCGATATCCACATCCAGGGCCCCGATCACTTCCCTGACCGACTCGGTGAGGTCCGGGCCGATGCCATCGCCAGGTATGAGCGTAACAGTCTGAGCCATCCGACAATCCCCTTCTCTGTAAGAACCTGCCTAGTATACCGGCAGCGCAAGCAAGCGACTATCCCGACCAGCCTCTCCCCCTCCGTTATCTGGCGGTCAAGAACAAAGCCGCCCCGACCAGCAATATGAGGGTCAGCGCTATAAGGAATACCACGGCAGCGGGAATCAGGACGACGAGCGCGGCTTTGCCGGTCGTTGCCCCGTGGACTTCCCGGACCCCGATAATCGCCAGGACTATCCAAGCTATCCCGGCCACCAGCGGTCCGAGAAACGGGATCCAGCCGACGAGCTGCCCCACGTTAGCGTACGAAACCGCGCGGAACGTAGCTTCGTAACCCGTGCCCGCGGGCTTGATGATGAGCATGACCAGCAAGTGGAGGATGCCCGCCCACACGAACAGTCCTATTGCAACGAAGATCAGCGTAAAGAATACCGCGACAAAAAGACCGCCGATAGCCCCGCCAACGCCTGTGTCACCAAGCCCCACCATAGCCCCGAATATCCTCAGGATAGCCCCGATTACAGCCGCAACCGCGGCGCAGATCAAGGCAAAGATCAGGGGGTTGATAAAGTCCCCCTGCCGGACGATACCGGCGTAAAAGTCCGCCGGACGGGTGACCAGGTTTCTCACCGAAGCCACGAAGCTTTGTACGGGATCGGTGTAGGTAAACTCCGCGGTTGCACGGCCGCCGGAGACGCTTCGTGGAGCTTGGCCGCCGCCCTCCGCCGACTCTTCCTCCCGGTCCGGATCCCTCTCGGTGTCGAAGTCCACGCCAGCACTCCTTTCGCGTAGCAACTCGGATAACATCTAATTTACCTACCAGACCGGCACAACGCAACCCGTACAAGGCTTTCGGGTTCTGTAGAATGTACTTGTTGTGTACGTTGTGGTGAGCATATCTCTTTGTCTTCGACCGTAGAAACTCTGGAACGCGAGCTGGGCGAAGCCCAACTCGAAAGGGAGAGCGAGCAACGGGCCGTCGTCCGCTGCGAGAACGCCCACGAGGCGGCCTGCGCGGCCCGGGACGAAGCCTGGTCGGAGAGCTACGCCACGGACCCGGAGGTCGAGCGGCTTTCATCCCTGGTCTATCAGCGCCGCAGGGAACTCTACGAGGCCATAGACCGGCTCAAGGCCAGCGAAGGCCGGGAGCGGAGGATCAAGAGCCGCCTGATGTACGTCTTGCCGGCCGAGCGCCGCCGCTACCTCCTGGGAAGGGTGGACGAGGAGCTCGAGAACCTCCTCGCCGCCGTACAACAGACCTTCCGGGACGAGCTCCCCGAGACCCAGGTCTTGATCGTTACGGAACGTCCGGGGGAGTTGGACCTCCGGGGCGACGCGACCTGGCGAGCGTTGGAGCGGTTGTACTCCGGTATCGTGCGGCGGTGGGTCGAAATTCGTGCTGAGGAGCATTCTCCGGCGCTGGGAAAGATGGCGCGGCAGATCTCGTACTACGCCGGGGGCCACGTGCCCCGGATCTTTGTCGGCGGGGAAGAGTACCGTCCGGGCACCCTGTCCGGCCCCGCGGGCGACTGGAAACCACCCGTCGGGTACGAGAACCTGGACGGCCGGGTCGCGCTGGCCCGCATCACAGCCCACCGCTATCTGGACGAAAGCGCCGTCGCCAAGCTGCAAAAACGCCTTCCGGTTCTGATACAGGTAGCTGAACTAGCCCGGCTGTACCAGACCATGAGCCTTACGGGAGACGAGATCCGCTGGCGGCTCGAACAACTGATCTCACTCCGCCTCGACGTCCTGGAGGCGGTCTACAAACTGACCAGCGAGCGACGCCGATTTTCTTTCTACGAGATAGCCCGGGCCGCCCGTCTGCTGGACAGCCACTTCCCCGACCCCGGTGTAGCCGCCGAGGCGCTCAACAGCGCCGTCGTCCGGGCACTCGAGTCGGGCGTGCCGCTCGTGGACGTCGCCTACCTAAGCGTCACCACCGAAGAAAATTTCTAGCTCATCCGGACTTGTCCGTGAGATCATGCTCGGGGACAGACAGATTGTAGGGCCGGGCCGGCTTTTCAGCCATCACCCGGACCTTGTAGACGAAGTCCGGTACAAACTCCCCCCGGCGGACCTCTAGTATCTCGACCGGCTGTCCCGTAGCTTTCAAAGCTGCTTCGTCTCCGACGGCGTACCGGGCGGGCCGGTTTCGATCCACCATGCTCTCTCCTTATCCTCCGCGGGTCTCCAAACTGGGTAAACTATTCTGGCACAGTTGAAGGCCCCAAACGGCTGCCATAGAGGGAGGATGATGAAAGAGAGGTACGATCTCGTAGTTGTCGGAGCGGGTCCTGGCGGCTCCTCCACCGCTTACTACGCCGCGCGGGCCGGCCTCGACGTCCTGCTGCTGGACCGCCAGGAGTTCCCCCGGGACAAAGCGTGCGGCGACGGCCTCATGCCCCACGCCGCTTCGGAGATTTCCATGATGGGCCTCGGCGACTGGCTCGACGAACCTGCCCACGGAAAGTTCTCGGGCTTCACGTTCTACACCCAAACCGCGTACCTCCGCCAAGGGGTCCCGCCAACGCTCCACGGCCCCCACGGCTACGTCATAAGGCGGGAAGAAACCGACTCGAAGCTCCTGGACCGCGCCACGGAGTCCGGCGCCGAGTTCCACAGCGGTACCCGGGCCACCAACCTGCTCCGGAGCCCCGCGGGTTCCGTCGCCGGGATCGAGGCGACCCGCTCTGGCGAACGACTCCGGGTTGGGGCACCGCTCGTTGTGGCCGCCGACGGCGTGGGAGGTTTCGCCGCCGACGGCATGAAGTCCCAACAGAACGCCGTCGCCCGCCGCCAATACTTCAAGGGCGTGGACGGGCCCGAAAAAGAACACCTGCACGTGTTCATCACCGGTGACCTCAACAAGAACGGGGCCGGCTACGGTTGGGTCTTCTACTTCGGCGATGGGTCGGCAAATGTAGGGGCCGGTGTCTCCACGAAGGCTCTCGAAAAAACCGGCCGCAACCTCAAAGACTATTTCCAACGCTTTCTGGAGGAACCCGAAGTAGCCCGGTGGCTGCAAGACGCCGAGCAGGAAGGTCCGCCCAAGAGCTGGTCGCTCAAGATGGGCATGTGGGGCACGAAACGCTACTCGCAGGGTTTATTGATGGTCGGGGATGCGGGCAGCATGATCCACCCGATTAGCGGTGAGGGCGTCGGCTACGCCCTCGAAGCCGGACGCCTGGCCGCGTCCTGGAGCCACGAGGCCTGCGCCCGGCGGGACTATTCAGCATCGCTCTTGCAAGGCTACGAAAAACAGTTGAGGCGCCAGCGGGCCCGAGAGCACTTCTCCGGGCACGCGCTCGTCAACCTCGTCCCAAACCTGGAGATGATGGAGCCCCTGTTCAAAGCCTGCGAGGAAGACCCGGAGGCCCGCGAGACCCTGATCGAGAGCTTTACGGGCGACACCCCGATCTACAGCTTCCTCAAGCACCCGAGAACGCTCGCGACCGCCGCCCGACACGGCTTCGCGAGCCTGCGAAACCCCTAGATGTGTGTTGCGTGGATTCAGTATGAGATAGAAAGGGGGCCATCCGACTCCCCGACGAAAGGAACCTCGGATGACCCATCCGCAGCATACTCCCACCCTCGCTTCCCTGGAAGAGGCACTCACCGTGCTCTTCT
>JBHJHC010000072.1:0-7782 GCA_050331175.1 Rubrobacteraceae bacterium
GGGACTCGGATAAGGTTCCAGCTCCCCTGGCCGACGAAGACATCTTCGCCTTCACCGACGCCCTACAACAGGAGTACCAGGGCTACGTCCGCGAAGCGGTAGAGCTGGCCAACATCAAACAGAACGTTTAGTCAAGGGGGATCAGAAGCCGACCGCAACGCCCCCGCCCCGGGGATCGGCGCCGCCGGTGAAACTAACAGGTTCACCGTCAGGCCCGTACTCGACCGCCAGACCGTGGGCGTTGCCGAGGCCGTACTCGTCCACGTAGGGAGCGTACCCGAGCGCGGTGAGTTCGCTGACGACCGGGGCGGGAAGGTCCGGGTCAACCGCGAGTGACTCGGGCTCCATAAAAGCGATCCGGGGCGCCGTGATAGCCTGCTGGACGTTCATGTCGAAGTCGATGAGGTTCATGAGCATCTGGGGTGTGGTCTGCGTGATGTAGTAGCCGCCGTGGGTCCCGAGGGCGACGCGCGGCTTGCCGCCGCGCATTACGAGTACCGGGGAGATGCCGGGTAGCCGGTATCCGCCGGGAATAACGTTGAAGGAGCCATCCGGGGCGTCGAAGCGGGCGTAGGAGATCGAATTATTCAACCAGATACCGGTACCCTCGGCCATGACCTTGCTCCCGAAGATGTTGCCCAGCGTCTGGGTCATGCTCACGACGTTGCCTTCCCGGTCCGCCACGACGAAGTGGGTGGTGTGCTCCCGGTCACCGGCGGAAGAAAACGTTCCCGGCGCGAATGCCAGCGCTGAGTTCCCCGTTCCCGGAGCCGAGGCTACCTCCGGATCAATATTGGCGGCCTGCTCGGCCCAGTACGTTTCGGAGAGAAGCATGTTCAGGGGCGTGGGCTCTACCTCCGGATCTTCGGCGTACTCCTGGCGCTCGTAGAAGCCCTGCTCGGTCACCTGCGCGTACAGGTCGAGGTACGCGATGCTGTTGTGCCCGAGGGCCGCCGGGTCGAACCGGCTCATGACGCCCAGGCGGGTGAGCGAGTTCCACGAGGTGTTTGGCGGGGGCGCGGTTACCACCTGCCGGCCCCGGTAGTCCATGCCGATGGGTGGCTTCCACTCGGCCCTGTTGCGTTGCAGGTCACCCGGGGTGAGAAATCCGCCACTCTGTTGCGCGGCGGAAGCCATCGCCTCGCCGAGTTCGCCGCCGTAGATCTCCCCGGCTCCGTTCTCGGAGATCCGGCGCAGGGAATTCGCCAGGTCTTCCTGCACCAGGGTATCTCCGGCCTGTAGCGGCACCCCGCCGGAACCGTAGATCTCCCGGGCATGCGCGGGAAAAGTGTCGAATTCCGTGGAGATCCAACCGGCATTCTCCGCGTTCAGGACGAACCCCGCCTCGGCCTGCCCGATGGCGGGCTCGAGGATCCGACCCCACCCGAGGCTCCCGTATTCTTCCCAAAGGGCCTCCCAGTCGTTTACGGCCCCGGGCGTGGAGATGGCCGGGGCTCCCACGCGGTTTTCGGCGTAGCCCGGCGTCGGGGGAAAGAAGACCGAGAGGTCTATCGCTTCGGGTACCCGGCTGGAGGCGCCCAGAAACCGCGTCTCGCCGCTCTCGGCGTCGTAGATCACCGTCGCCCCGTACCCCCCGATGCCGCTCATCATCGGCTCCACGACCCCGAGCGAGGCGGCAACCGCCACCGCCGCGTCGAAGGCGTTGCCCCCCTCGGCCAGCACCTCCACCCCGGCCTCGGTGGCGAGCGGGTTGGCGGTGCTAACCATCCCGTTCTCACCGGCCGCCGGCTCCGCCGCGGTGCTCTCGCTGCGGGTTGCCCCCCGCGGGTCCGGCAACGCCGGGACGGAGCTTTGCCCGGCCGTCGTGTCCTCTTCGGAAGTGGTCGGCCCGGTTCCGGCCGCCGGGGCGGTAGTACCCGCGACGGGATCCGCCGTAGTCTGCGGGGCGGTGGTTGCCCTCTCGGCGGTGGTCTCGTTGGGAGTCTCTGTCGTTTCGGCGGATGGGGCGCTACAGGAGAACAGCAGCCCCACGAGCAGAATGATCGGTAAAAAAATCGCTCTTTTCAAAACACTTCCCGTCTAGTGCGCTATAAAATGGGTCTGATCCCTTAGCGTATAGCATCGAGGTATAAAAACAATCATCGGGCTCACCCGCGGGCGCCGGTGGAGAAAGCCGGGGTCGGGCGAAACACATTCGAGAGAGGGACGCGCGACGGTGTTCACGAAGACGAAAAAGGGCTGGATAGAGTTTTGGCAGCTGGAGCCGGGACGCCGCTTCCAGCGGCGCTACCGCCGCCGGCAGGAGTCCGGCCACGGCAAGTTCCATCCCTGGAGGCTCTTCAACATCGTCGTCGGGACGCTGCTGGTAGTTGTGAGCACCTTTTTCGGCTGGGCTCCCGGTCCCGGGATGTTGACTTTGTTTATCGGGTTCGGGATGATCGCGGGCGAGTTCCGCCCCGCCGCCCGTTTCCTGGACTGGGGCGAAGTAGAGGGTAGGAAACTGGCCCGGTGGACCAGAAACGTCTGGGAAGCGTCCTCCAACTCTCTGCGGGCTTTGATCTTCGCGTCCATCCTGGTCTGCGTCGCCGTGCCGCTCTATACGGGCTACCAGGCGCTGTTCGGCGGGTAAGCCTCGTCCCGAGGCCCGTCAAGCATGCCCGGCCCGCGCGGGGCCGGGAACTCCCGTAGACTGTTAGGGTATCGCTGTGGGTAGTGGGTTCTAGGAGGAGAAAAAGATGGACGCCTCTCTGATTTACGAGTTGATCGGATACGTGGCCTCGGTGCTCGTGGCCGCCTCGCTGACGATGCGCTCTATCCTGAAGCTCCGGGTTCTTAGCCTGTCCGGCGGGGCCGTCTTCACGCTATATGGAATACTCATCACCGCTTACCCGGTCGTGATCATGAACGCTTTCATAGTGCTGATCAACCTCTACTACCTCTACGAGATGAAGCGGGCCAAGAATTACTTCTCTATTCTGGAAACGGAGGGCGACACCGCGTATTTGAACAAGTTCCTCAGCTTCTACGAGGAGGACATCCACCGCTTTTTCCCGTCGTTCGACGGCCCAACCCCGGAGAAAGACATCGTCTGGTTCATCCTGAGGGACATGGTTCCCGCGGGACTTATGATCGCCGAGCCGAAGGGACCGGACACACTCTTCATTCACCTCGACTACGTGATCCCCGGCTACCGCGACCTGCGGCCGGGAGAGTTTCTCTACGAAGAGCAGACGGAGCGTTTCGAGAAGCAGGGCATCAAGTATCTGGAGACGATCCCGGAGACCAAGGAACAGCGCGAGTACATCGAGCGGATGGACTTCATGCCGGAAGCCGGCGGAGAGGTCTACCGGCGGAGCGTTTCGTGACCGGCCCGGCCGGACGCCTCAGCGCACGCCTCAGCGCGCCTCGCTGATCTCCAACAGGTGGCCGTCGGGGTCCCGGAAGAAGCAGCGGATCTCCGTTTCCCGCTCGAAGGGTGGGGTCAGGAACTCGGCACCCCGGGATGCGAGGATCTCGTAGGCCGCCCGGCAATCCGGCACCCGGATCGTCATCATGTGGCTGGCGTTAACGAGGTCGGCCGGGGGCGCGAGGGTCACGCCGGGCTTGTCCTCCGTCGGCCCGCCACCGGTCACCAGCAGCAACCAACTCCCCTGAAAGTCCAGCACGGCGGAGGTGCCGCCGTATTCGCGGTAGACCTTCGCGCCGAGAACGTCCCGGTAGAAAGACCGGGCCCGGGCGAGATCTTCTACGACGAGTATGTGCGTCAGTTCTACGCCTTCGGCCGGGAAATCTTCCATCGTTCTACCTTTCCGTTGCGCTCGGTTCATTTTATACGTCCCGCGGGTTCGAGGCTCCGGCGGCGCCCGGCCAGGACTCCGGTGGAAATCGTGAGGGATATGTACGGAGATCAGGCGCGCGAAGCGCGCCACACCCACACGATTAGCACTAGCTGCAGCGGCATCCGGGCCCACAAGAGCCCCACCCACCAGGAAGGCTTTCCGGCGGCCCGGGCATCGAGCAGCATCTGCAAGTTGGCGGGCCACACCGCGATGAGCACCAGGATGAGCCCAACTCCCGCGGCAAGGCGGGTACGTTCGGGGAACAGCCCCAGCCCGCCCGCTATCTCCAGCGCGCCGCTCAGGTAGACCAGCTCGCGGTGGGACGGCAGGTAAGGCGGCATGATCTGCTCGTAGGTCCGCGGAGACACGAAATGCAGCGCACCGGCTACCACGAAGAGCGAGCCTACCACCGTACGGGAAGCTGAAGGGTCCATATTTCTACAGGTCGTCCTTGTCTACGAGCCCCATGAGCACCCCGGTCCGCAAAAGGAAGTCTCCGGCCTCCAACCGGCCCGCAAAGCCCTCCAGCATCGCGCCGAAGCTGTCGTACTTGACATCCCGAACGGGCTCTTCGTGGTGCCACTCGATAACGGGCGTCTCACCGGCGGCGGTCGTCTCGACGTACAAGAGGTTGCCCCCACCGTCCTCCATGATCGGGATCATTAGACCCGGCTCGTAGTCGCCGAAAGCGTACGCCCTCTCGATCAGCTTCATCTCTTCGTTCTGCGCGACGATCTCGTCCAGAGAGAACCAACGCCACAGGCCAGAGACCCCGTCGGAGGCTTTCGACTCGCCGTCGTGTACGAGGTAGGACTCCGCCAGAGAGGGCGGGAAAACCACCCCGAGGGCTTTCTCCGCGCCGGAGATCTTCTCCCGCGAAGCGGGAGGGTTGAGGAGGCTCGCCAGTTCTGGCGCATGCTCTTTCAGCCAATCCTCTATCCTGCGCCAGGATTCCGAAACCGCCATCCTCTCCACCTTCCGACCGAAGCTAGGACGATAGTCTACAACGTCAACACCCGGGAGCATTCCAGCAGGAAAACGCGGGTTGGGAGCGGACGTCGAGCCCGGTACACTTGCAGCGTCCAGCGACACGCCTGTGGAAAGGAAGAGCTTTGGCTACCAGGCCGGACTTACCGATCATCCCGTTCGCTTCCCCCGGGGACTGGCAATCGTGGCTCGCCGATAACCACGACTCCTCAGACGGGTTGTGGATGAAGATCGCCAAGAAGAAATCGGGCATCGCGTCCGTCACCTACGCGGAAGCCCTGGACGTGGCCCTGTGCTACGGCTGGATCGACGGTCAAAAGGCCAGGTTCGACGACGACTACTTTTTGCAGCGGTTCACGCCGCGCCGGGCCCGGAGCAAGTGGTCGAAGATCAACCGGGAAAAGGTTGCGAGGCTTATCGAGGGAGGCCGGATGGAACCCGCCGGACTGCGCGAGGTCGAGCGGGCAAAGGCCGACGGCCGGTGGGACGCCGCCTACCCGTCTCAGAGCAACGCTACCGTCCCGGAAGACCTAAAGCGGGAACTCGCCGCGAACCCGCCAGCCGCCGCGTTCTTCGAAACGCTCAACAGCACGAACCGGTACGCGATCCTGTACCAAGTAGAGGACGCAAAGAAACCGGAGACCCGGGCGCGGAGGATCGAGAAGTTCGTGACGATGCTCTCCCGGCAGGAAAAACCCTACCCTTGATGGGCTCACGAACTCTCAGGCGAGCCAGTTTTCCACCGTGAGCCCGGGCACTCGTTCGAACTCCCTCACGTTGGCGGTGATCAGAGAAAGTCCGCGCGCGAGACAGGCCGCTGCCAACCAGAGATCATGCGGCCCTATGAGACGTCCGGCGGCGGCGAGTTCGGCCCACAGCCTGGCGTGGGACCGGGCGGTGGCGAGGTCTATCTCGAGCACAGGGAACATCTCCAACACCGCCTCGACCCAGGCGGATCTCCTCGCTCTGATCCGTTCATTCTGCGCCCGATGAACACCGTGCAACAGCTCACTGGCGGTTACGACCGACAGGAAGAATTCCTCGTCCTGGCGACCCCATAGACGTGGCTCCAATTTGAGCCTTCCACGTTCGTGCTCGATGAGCACACTGGTGTCGATCAAGACGCCCAAGGGTCCCGCAAAGGTACGCCCTCTAACTCTCGACGGGCAACGTCTAGTTCCTCGCCGAACGATGCCGCCTCTTCCTCCGAAAGCCCGGGCAGCGAGTTCAATACCCCGGACAGCTCGCCCAACCGCCGGCCCGCCGGGACCGGACGCAACTCCGCCACAGGCTTTTTGCCCCGCACCAGTACGAAGCTCTCCCCACCGAAAGCAACCCGGTTGACGTACTCGGCAAAATTCCGGGCCACCTCCGTAACGCTCGTCTTCAAGCCCATCTAAAGCATCCTTCCTTCTCTAATAAATCATATTATCAGATTTTACATCGGGCTGCTTTGGATGGTGGCATTGTGCGGTAGACTCCAGGCTGGGCCGCAACGCGGCCTTTTTCGTTGCTTGGATCCCCCACGCGCGTTTCGTTGGCCGAAAGCGTGGTGCGGGGAGCGCGTCAGGAGAGACATGGACTACCGGAACATCGCCATCATCGCGCACGTGGACCACGGCAAGACGACGCTCGTGGACGGGATGCTGCAGCAGACCACCGAGCTGCGCCACGGCCAGGAGATCGCCGAGCGGGCGATGGACACCAACGTGCTCGAAAGGGAGCGCGGCATCACCATCCTGGCGAAGAACACCGCCGTGGAGTACGGGGGCGTTAAGATCAACATAGTCGACACCCCCGGACACACGGACTTCGGTGGCGAGGTCGAGCGGGTGCTGGGCATGGTGGACGGTTGCCTCCTGCTGGTGGACGCGGCGGAAGGCCCGATGCCCCAGACCCGCTTCGTGCTCGGCAAGGCGCTCCAGCTCGGCCTCAAGCCTATCGTGGTCGTGAACAAGATCGACCGGATGGACGCCCGCCCCGACGAGGTAGTAGACCTGACCTTCGACCTGATGGCCGAACTCGGGGCCTCCGACGAACAGCTAGACTTCCCAGTTCTCTACGACGTGGCCCGCGACGGAAAGGCTTGCAAGGACCTGGACGCGCCGCAGGACGACCTGCGGGAGCTGTTCGAGACGGTGCTGGAGGAGATTCCGGCTCCCGAGGTAGACCTCGGAGCCCCGTTCCAGATGGTCGTCACGAACCTGGACTACTCGGATTACCTGGGCCGCATCGTGATCGGCCGCGTACGGCGCGGCCGGGTACGGCGGGGCGAAATTATAAACCTGATTCACAAGGACGGCACGATGACCCGGTCGCGCGTGGCGCAGCCCTTCACGCACCTGGGGCTGGCGCGCATCGAGGCCGAGGAGGTCGGCGCTGGCGACATCGTGGCCCTCTCCGGCATAGAGAACGCCCAGATCGGGGAGACCGTCGCGGATATGGAGAACCCCGAAGCCTTGCCGATCATCACGGTGGACGAGCCGACGGTCAGCATGGTCTTCGGGGCCAACACGAGCCCGTTCGCGGGCAAGGAGGGCCGGTACGTCACGAGCCGCCACCTCGCCGAGCGCCTCTACCGGGAGGTCCAGACGAACGTCTCCCTGCGCGTCGAGGAGCTGCGCCCGGACGAGTTCGAGGTCTCCGGGCGCGGGGAGCTGCACCTCTCGATCCTGCTGGAGACCATGCGCCGCGAGGGCTACGAGGTACAGGTCGCCTCGCCGCAGGTCATCGTGCGCGAGATCGACGGCAAAAAGCACGAGCCCTTCGAGCACCTGGTCATAGACGTGCCCGAGCGGTACGCCTCCACCCTTATCGGCACTCTCTCCGGCCGCAAAGGAAAGCTCGTGGACATCGAGCCACAGGGCAGCCGCACCCGGATAGAGTTCAAGATCCCGAGTAGAGCCCTATTCGGCTTCCGCACCCAGTTCCTCTCCATGACCGCGGGCGAGGGCCTTATGAGCCACGTCTTCGACGGCTACGGGCCGTGGGCCGG
>JBHJHC010000073.1:0-24767 GCA_050331175.1 Rubrobacteraceae bacterium
ACAATCTCGCCCTGTCCCGCGAGCCGGTACAGGAGGCCGTAAAGCACAACCTGCCGCCGCCCGATGCTTCGTTTGTCGGACGGGATACCGAACTCTCTACCATCGGCGGGTTGCTGGAGAACCCGAACACCCGGCTGCTGATGCTCGCCGGGCCGGGGGGCGTCGGCAAGACGAAGCTGGCCGTGCAGGCTGCGCACCGGCGCGTGAGCGAGTATGAAGACGGTGTGTGGTTCGTATCTCTGGTAGGTGTGGATAACGTGGAGCACCTGCCGGCGGCTATCGCCAAGACTTTGGGGCTCCATTTCGCGGGCGGTTTGGAGCCGGCCGTTCAGCTCCGCAACTACCTGCGCGACAGGGAGACCGTGCTCTTGCTGGACAACTTCGAGCAGTTGTTGCCGGGGGGCCTGGACCTGATCCTGGATCTTCTCCAGCACGCGCCCGGCGTTGCGCTGCTGGTGACCTCGCGCGAGCGGTTGAACGTCCAGCCGGAGACCGTGTTGTCCCTGGAAGGCCTGTCCCTGGAAGAGGGCACCCGGTTGTTCCGGCAGCGCATGAGGGAGGCGGACGCCCTCATGCGATTGCCACCGGACGTTCGGTCGGCGGCGGAGCGCGTCTGCCGGCTGGTAGGTGGTCTGCCGCTGGGCATAGAGATGGCGGCGGCTTGGACCCGGCTCATATCTCCCGGAGAGCTTGCCTCGGATCTCGCCGAGGACCTGGATCTGCTCGTGGCAGCCTCGCGCGACATGCCGGAGCGCCACCGCAGTATGCGGGCCGTCTTCGAGGCGTCCTGGCAGCGGCTGGAGGACGAAGAACAGGATGTTTTGCAGAGGCTTTCCGTCTTCCGCGGCGGGTTTACGCGGGAGGCCGCCGTGCAGGTTGCGGGGGCGACGCTCTCCTCCCTGGCGGGCCTGGTAGACCGTTCGCTCGTGCAGCGGCGGGACCCTGATCGGCTGGGGTTGCACGAGTTAGTTCGGCAGTACGCCGCCGAAAAGCTCTCCCTAGGTCCCGAAGACGAGCGTGCCACGCGGGAGCGCCACAGTAAATACTACGCCGCTTTCCTCGGGAAGATCAAAGACCCGTTCAAGTACGGTGGATCTGGGACAAACACGTGGCTGGAGGACATCGAAGCGGAGATAGACAACGTCCGTGCCGCCTGGACCTGGGCGACGAACAACGACCGGCCACACATCCTGCTCTCCGCCGTGCAGATCCTGTCCCAGTTCTACGGCATCCGCGGTCGGTTCCGGGAGGGACGCGCCATGCTGGAGGACGCGCAACGCAGCCTGGAGCGGCTATCCGGGGATGAGCAAGTTCCCGAGCGCGACCGGGAACTGCTCATGGCGATCATGCTCGACAAGCAGGGACTTTTTGCCAGCCGGCTGGGAGAGCTGGAGAGGGCACGGGAACTATCCAACTCCGCACTGGCGCTTTTCGATCGGGCAGACGCTCCTAAAGAACGCGCGGTAGCGTTGAACAACCTTTCCAACCAGAGCCTGTACGCCCAAGATTTCGAAGCGGCCCTGGCACAAGCAACCGAAGCGTATGAAGTATTCGAGTCCTCCGGTAGTTTGTGGGGCATGGCAGTGTCTCTCAGCCTTCGCGGGCTCTCTCTGGCGTGCCTGGGAAAACTGGAGGAAGCTTGTTCGACGCTGGAGCAGTCCGTCTCGTGTATGGAGCGTCTGAACTATGAGCAGGGAGCCGGACGCTGTCTCCTGCACCTGGGATTCGCGGTCTGCGCCCTTGGCGACTACGAAGAGTCCCGGCGCATCCAGGAGGAGGCGTTGCGACGACTCAGGGCCGTCAAAGACGCGAGTTTCACTCCCATGTCTCTGGTCCATCTGGGCTACGCTCATTACTTTATCGGCGACTACGCTGCGGCGGGGAATAAGTTTTCAGAGGCTCTCCAGGAGAGCCTTCGCTACCAGCTAAGGCCGTGGACGGTGTATGCACTGAGCGGTCTAGGGCTTGTTGCCGCCCGGCAGGGACAACCGGAGAAAGCGGTAACGTTGCTGACTTTCGCTATAGAGCACCCGCTGTCGATCAACGCGTTGACGTTCGGAGAACCAGAGCGGGTGCTGGAGGAACTGTCCGACGAGCTTCCCGATGATACCTTTGCAAGAGCTAGAGAGCGTGGGAGGACCCAAGACATAGAGCGGATCACGGCGCAGCTCGAAGAGGGTGACCGGGTCCTTCCGTGAGGCCATCGCCCGGACGTTCTCTGCTCGTCTGACTCTGTATCATTGAACGGAGCAAATTATCCGAAAGAGAGGAGACCGGATGCCGCTCTATGCCTTGAACCTGTTCGACCTTGCCGATAACGACTTCTACCGGCAATACTCGCGCCGCTCGGTGGGAGCCGTTGAAAAACACGGCGGTCGGGTGGTGGCCCTCGGCAAGCTCGACGGCGCTGAAGACGAAGCTGGCGTAGAGCCTGGCGTGGAGCCGCGCAGCGTCATGATCTTGGTGGAGTGGCCTTCGCGGGAGGCGTTCCGGGAGTTCCTCGACGACCCGGAGAATGAGGAGCTCCATCCACTGCGCGAGGACGGGACCCGCAACTACCTGTGGTGGACCTACGAACGGCTCGAAGACCTTCGTCCCATCTTCCAACAGGCTCGTGGTGGCGCGTAGCTCCTCGCGGGCGTGGCGCCTGCCGGGGAAGACAGATAGTATGCGGGACGCAGGGGACCGAAAGGTGAGGGGATGAGCAAGCTCCAGACCCACGTAGATCCGAACAGCGAGGAGTTCGGCAACAACGCCGAGGCTTTCGAGGAGCTGCTCTCCGGGCTCCGCGAGGCTTCGGCCGAGGCCCGGCGGGGCGGGAGCGAGAAGGCCCGCAAGCGGCACGAGGAGCGCGGCAAGCTGTTGGCGAGGGATCGGATCGGGCGCCTCCTGGACCCCGGCACCGCGTTTCTCGAACTCTCGCCCCTGGCGGCCTACGGTATGTACGACGGGGATGTGCCGGCGGCCGGCATCGTTACCGGCATCGGGCGGGTCTCGGGCCGGGAGGTCATGATCCTGGCGAACGATGCAACGGTCAAGGGTGGAACCTACTATCCGATGACCGTCAAGAAGCATCTCCGGGCCCAGGAGGTAGCCGAGCAGAACTATCTGCCGTGCGTCTACCTGGTGGATTCCGGCGGGGCCTTTCTACCGTTGCAGGACGAGGTCTTCCCGGACAAGGAACATTTCGGGCGCATCTTCTACAACCAGGCCCGGATGAGCGCGAAGGGCATACCCCAGATATCCGCCGTCATGGGGAGCTGCACGGCGGGTGGGGCCTACGTTCCGGCGATGAGCGACGAGGTCGTGATCGTCAGGGAGCAGGGCACGATCTTCCTGGGCGGCCCGCCGCTGGTCAAGGCCGCCACCGGCGAAGAAGTAACCGCCGAGGAGCTTGGCGGCGCGGAGGTCCACACCCGGCTTTCGGGGGTCGCGGATCACTTCGCCGAGAACGACGAGCACGCCCTCGCGATAGTCCGCCAGATCGTCGCGCACCTGAACCGGGAGAAGAGGGTGCCCTGGACCGTCGAGGAAACCGAGGAACCGCTGTACGAGGCGGCAGAGCTGTACGGCGTCGTGCCCCAGGACTACCGGCAGGGCTACGACGTGCGGGAGATCATCGCCCGCGTCGTTGACGGCAGCCGGCTGCACGAGTTCAAGCCGCGCTACGGCGAGACGCTGGTGTGCGGGTTCGCGCGGATTATGGGCCATCCCGTCGGTATCCTGGCCAACAACGGCATCCTGTTCTCCGAAAGCGCCCTGAAGGGCACGCACTTTATCGAGCTGTGCTGCTCCCGCGGCGTCCCGCTGGTTTTCTTGCAGAACATCACGGGCTTTATGGTTGGCCGGGAGTACGAGGCCGGCGGCATCGCCAAGGACGGCGCAAAAATGGTCATGGCCGTGGCAAACGCGAACGTCCCGAAGTTCACCGTGGTCATCGGCGGCTCCTTCGGGGCCGGCAACTACGGCATGTGCGGGCGGGCCTACTCGCCGCGCTTCCTCTGGATGTGGCCGAACGCCCGCATCAGCGTCATGGGCGGCGAGCAGGCGGCGAACGTGTTGCTCACCGTGCAGGAAGACAACCTGGAGCGGGAAGGCGAAGCGTTGTCGGAAGAGGAGCGGGAGGAGTTCCGGGAGCCGATCCTGGAGAAGTACGAGGAGGAGGGGAACCCGTACCACTCGACCGCCAGGCTCTGGGACGACGGCGTGATCGACCCGGTGGATACGAGGATGGTGCTGGCGCTAGGCCTCGCCGCTGCGGCGAACGCGCCGCCGGAAGATACCCGCTACGGCATCTTCCGGATGTAGCCTTGAAGATCGAGTTTCTGGGTACCGGGGGCGCCATAACCACGCCGAAACCGGGCTGCTCGTGCCGGGTGTGCGTGCAGGCCCGGCGGGAAGGCGTACCCTACAGCCGCGGCGGACCGAGCGTATTTCTACACGGCCCGGACGTGCTCGTCGACACGCCCGAGGAGATCAAAGACCAACTCAACCGGGCCGGGATAGGTTGCGTGCCGGCCGGCATCTACTCCCACTGGCACCCGGACCACGTTATGGGCCGGAGGGTCTGGGAAGCCCTGAACCAGGACTGGCGCAACTGGCCGCCGGACAGTAAACGCACGGACATCTACCTGCCGGAGCAGGTGGCCCTCGACTTCCGGAAAATGCTCGGAAGTTGGGACCACCTCGCCTTTCTCGAACGGCACGAGGTCGTGCGGCTGATCGAGCTGTCCGACGGAGAGAGCATCAGAATCGGTGACGTTAGCATCTTCCCTTTTCGCCTGGCGGAAGACTACGTCTACGCCTTCCTTATCGAGGCGGATGGGAAGCGGGTCCTGCTCGCCCCCGACGAGCTGAACGGCTGGGAGCCGCCGGAGTGGGTCAGGGGTGTGGACCTGGCCGTGCTGCCGAAGGGTCTGGACGAGTTAGATCCGTTTACCGGCGAACGGCGGATCCCGAAAGAGCACCCCATCTTGAAGGAGGAAGCAACTTACGAGGAGACGTTGGAGATAGTGGAGAAGCTGGACGCCGGGCGGGTGATCCTGAGCCACGTCGAAGAGGTGGACGGCCTCTCCCACGACGATCTGCAAGAACTCGGGGCCCGTCTACGGGACGAGGGGAGAGACGTCGAGTTTGCCTACGACACAATGGAGGTCGAAGTCTGATGAACGGCTTTGAAAACCTGAAGGTCCGGTCGGAGGGCTTCGTGCTCCACGTCAGCCTGGACCGCCCCGACAAGCACAACGCCCTGAACGACGCCCTGATCGGGGAGCTTCGGGACTGCTTCGAGGAGCTCGTTGCGGACGATACGATCCGGGCGGTCGTGCTCTCCGGCGAAGGACGCTCGTTCTGCGCGGGGGCGGACATCGGGTACATGAGGGATACGGCGGAGTTCTCTTACGAGGAGAACCTGGAGGATGCCCGCCGGCTGGGGGCGATGTTCCGGGCGGTGGACGAGTGCCCGAAGCCGGTAGTCGCGGCGGTTCGGGGGGCCGCTATCGGGGGTGGAGCCGGTCTCGTGGCGGCGGCCGACGTCGCGGTGGCGGAAGAAGGAACGATATTCGCCTTCTCGGAGGTCAGGTTGGGCATCGCGCCGGCTACCATCGCGCCTTTCGTGGTCCGCAAGATCGGGCCCTCCCACGTCCGGCGCCTCTTTTTGACCGGCGAGCGCTTCGAAACCGGAGAGGCCCGCGAGCTGGGCCTGGTTCACGAAGCCGTCGAGGAGGGCGGTCTGGAGGCGGCGGCCGGGGAGAAGGTGGACGCCTTGCTGCAGGGAGGTCCGGCTGCTCAGGCGGAGATAAAGCGGTTGCTGCGCCGGATAGAGTTTGCCGAACCCCCCGAAGTTCTGGAGGAGATGTCGACTTTGATCTCGGAGCTGCGAACCGGCCCGGAGGGGCAGGAGGGGCTTGGCGCGTTCGTGGAGAAGCGCGAGCCCGGATGGAGGGAAGAGCTATGAGCATCGGGAAGCTCCTGATCGCCAACCGCGGTGAGATAGCCGTCCGGATCATCCGGGCCTGCCGCGAGCTCGGCATTGAGACCGTGGCCGTCTACTCGGAGGCCGACGAAGGGGCCATGCACCGCCGCCTGGCGGACGAATCCTACCTCCTTGGCCCGGCTCCCGCGGCGGAGAGCTATCTGAACATCCGGCGGCTGGTAGATGCCGTACGGAGATCCGGCGCCGAAGCGGTTCATCCGGGGTACGGGTTTCTGTCGGAGAGCGCGGAGTTTGCCCGGGCGGTCGAGGAGGCTGGGGCGGTATGGGTCGGGCCGCCGCCGGAGGCGATGGACCTGATGGGCTTCAAGGTCCGGGCGAAGGAGGCCGCCCAGCGCGCCGACGTGCCGACCGTGCCGGGTTACGACGGCGGCGAGGAATCCGAGGAACTACTGGCGGAGGAGGCGGAGAAGATAGGCTACCCGATCCTGGTAAAAGCCAGCGCGGGCGGCGGGGGGCGCGGGATGCGGGCCGTGCAAAAAGCCGAAGACTTCGAGGATGCCGTTCAGGGCGCGAGACGCGAGGCCGAGGCGGCCTTCGGCGACGGATCCGTGTTCCTCGAAAAGCTGATCGAAGACCCGCGGCACGTCGAGGTGCAGGTGATCGGGGACAAGACCGGCAACGTCGTCCACCTCTACGAGCGGGAGTGCTCGATCCAACGCCGCCACCAGAAGATCGTCGAGGAAGCCCCGTCTCCGGCCCTGGACCCCGAACTCCGGGAGTCGATCTGTGCCGCCGCCGTGCGCCTCGCCAAGGAAGCCGGATATTACAACGCGGGCACGGTTGAGTTCCTGCTGGACGGCGAGGACTTCTACTTCCTGGAGATGAACGCCCGGCTCCAGGTCGAGCACCCCGTAACGGAGCTGGTAACGGGCCAGGATCTGGTCCGGCTGCAACTGGCCGTCGCCGCCGGAGAGCCGCTGCCGGTGGAGCAGGAGGACATAGACCTTCACGGCAGCGCCATTGAGACCCGCCTCTACGCCGAGGAAGGAGGTGTGCCCACGGGAGGCCGGGTGCTCGACCTCCTCTTGCCGGAGGGACCCGGTATCCGCAACGACGCGGGGGTAGAGGTGGGGGACGAAGTCCCGACCAACTACGATCCCATGTTCGCCAAACTCGTCGTCTACGCCCCGGACCGGCGGCTGGCCGTCGCGCGCCTCCGGCGGGCGCTCCGGGACTACGGGGTATTGGGCTTCCCGACTAACCTGCCGCTGCTGCAGCGGATCGCGGACCACCCCGCCTTCGCCGCCGGAGAGACGACCACCGGGTTCCTGGAAGAGCACGACCTCGCCGGACCCTCCGAGAGCCCCACGGTCCCCGAAAGGGCGGCGTTGCTCGCCGCGATCGGGGAGCTCTCGGCGGGTGCCCCAACCACCGACCCCTTTTCCTCCGGCCCCTGGCGTTTGCTGGGCGCGATGCGGTTCCACTACCGGGCCGGAGAAGATGACCTGGTGGTCGAAGCCGAACGTTCCGGAACCCGAGGCCTGCTGCTGCGCGTGGGAGATCGGGAATTCCAGGTGGAGCTGCTGTCCAACGTAGACGGCAGGTTCAACGCCCTGGTAGACGGGGACGCCGTCTCGTGGGCTTTCGCAGCCGGAGATTCCGGAGTCTCGGTCTCCCTGGCGGGCGAAAACTACCGGCTCTCTACGCCACCACCGCCCGACATCGCCGGCGCCGGTACCGGTGACGACGACGCCCGGGCGAACCTCACGGCCCCGATGCCGGGAACCATGGTAAAGGTGCTCGTGAACGAAGGCGACGAGGTAGAAGAGGGCCAGCTCTTGCTCGTCCTGGAGGCCATGAAGATGGAGCAATCCTTCCCGGCCCCGCACGACGGTGTGATACGCTCGCTACCCTACGCGGAGGGGGATATGGTACCGGGCGGAGCCCTGCTCGTAGAAGTCGAGGAGGCTGTGCAAGAAGCGGGCTAACGCCCGTTCGACTCGACAAACAACTGGGCGTCGAAATCTCCCCTTTGCTAAAGGCTACTGGCAGAGCTCTTGATGCGATTACTGTTGAATAAATTCGTGGTTTCTACTCCGACCGCCGGGGCCGGGCGCGTAAATGAGCAACCAAACTTGCAATGCCCAACCCGAGTGACATAAGCAAGAGAACAGGGGTCAATCCGGCATTCCATCCGGTTTCGCCCCCGACCGCTCCGGTTTCATCGGCAATGATCATGTCAAGGTGGAAGGAGATGGTGAACAGCACGAAGACGATTACGCTCAGGGCAAGCAGTACCAACGTAAGCAGGGCCGACCTCGTACGCAATGCCGACGGAACGAAATAGCCGAGTCCGAAAACGCCTATGACGAGTAGAACCAGCCATATTGGTAGCATGGTGTAACCTTACCACGTTGGAGGCTCACCGAAGAAGCTCTAACGGCGAGGAGGATTGCAGCGATAGGCGATAACTCTTGCCCGGCTTACGTTCGGGCAGCCACTCCTCCGGGTTCCAAGTCGGGTTGTAAGGCCCCCAAGCAAATTGACGGCGGAGCTAAGCGTCGGGCGAACCGTCCGAGACGCACACGCCAGCCATGACGTAGTTCACTAGCGTGTCGATGAAATGTGGCTCGAGAGGTAAGTGTCCCACCAGCAAGCGATGATAGATCGGCCCGTACAAGGCGTCTATGGCGACTTCTACGTCGAGGTCTGGCCTGAACTCGCCACTCTCTACCCCACGCTGGACGACGGTTCTGGTCTCCTCGCGCCGCGCGGATATCCACCTCGAACGGAAAGCCGTTGCGACTTCGGCATCGAACACGCTCTCCGCCACAAGGGCGGCAACGACCCTACCGCTGTCACTAGAAAACACCTGGGCGAGCTTCTGCATCTGCAGCCGGAGATCCTCCGGCGTGGATCCGCTGTCCTGGAAATGGATGTCCGGAGCAGTAAGTTCCAGAAAACTGTCCGTCACGACCGCGGCCTTGTTTGGCCACCAGCGGTATATGGTCGCCTTGCTGACCCCGGACTGGGCGGCGATCGCCTCCACCGTCACGGCAGCGAAACCGTGGCGCTCGAGCAATTCGCCCGCCGCATCCAAAATCGCCCGGCGCGCCCTTTCGCTGCGTGGACGACCCTGCGCCCGGTTCGGAGCCTCAAAAACATTCGCCATAACCGGAATATTACCAACGAATTACTAGACAGTACGTTTCGTTTCCTTTATAGTAAAAGGCGCAGACGATACATGTAGTCCACGGGGAAAAGGAAGAGTGGATAGATGAGGGCCACGACGGTGGTATTTCTGGCTCCGGTGCGGTGCCTCGTACGCCCGCTTGCCGGGGCGGGTGGGATCTACCCGGGTCTTGGGGGCTCGGTGGCCGGAGGAACTCCTGAAAGGACGGATACATGCCTCGACTAGTCGACTTGTCGCAGGAGATTTACCAGGGGATGCAAGTCTACCCCGGGCACCTCAAGACGGTTGTGTGGGAGCATGTCTCGCACGCGGAGACGGCGAAAAACTTCGAGGGTGGGTTCTCTTTCCAGTCGAAGGGGCTAATGATGAACGACCACGGCCCGACCCACGTGGATGCCCTAAATCACCTGGATCCGAGGGAAGACGCACCGGCCATAGACGAGATGGAGCTCGACACCTTCTACGGGCCGGCGACCTGCATAGACCTCTCGCACAAGGAGCCCCGGACGTACATCTCGGCCGAAGAGCTCGAAGCCGCCGTGCAGCAGGCCGGGGTGGAGGTGGGCCGGGGCGACACCCTGCTACTTTACACCGGAACGTATGACAGGGTTTACGGAACGGAAGCGTACACGACCCAGTATCCCGGCCTCGACGAATCGGGTAGCGAGTGGCTCAAAGAGACGGGGGTCAAGACCTTCGGGGTCGATTGTCCCAGCCCGGACAACCCGATCAGCAAGACCTACCCGGTACATATGATGTGCCGGGAGACGGGAATCACCCACTACGAGAACCTCGCCAACCTCGGCCAACTCGTCGGCCAGCGGTTCACGTTTGCGGGCTTCCCATTGAAGATTCGCGGTGGGACGGGATCTCCGGTGCGGGCCGTTGCGATACTCGATGACTAGACTGGAGGCTCCGATGAGTGGTTCTGCAACGGGCAGCAAAGTAATCGTCACCTGCGCCCTGACCGGCGGCATCCACGGTAAAGAGGCCAACCCTAACCTGCCCGAACAGCCAGACGAGATCGTGGAGCAGGGCGTGGCGGCGTGGCGGGCCGGGGCCGCCATCCTGCACGTCCACGCCCGCAAGCCCGACGGTTCAAACACGATGGACCCGGAGATCTACTCCGAGCTGCACGAACGCCTGTGCGTCGAGACCGACGCCGTGGTGCAGCTAACCACCGGTGGAAGCCCCGTGCTGCCGGTAGACGAGCGGCTCAATACCGTGTTCCTTGCTCCGGAGATGTGCTCGCTGAACATGGGGCTGTTGAACTTCTTTATCCGGGGGGAGCAGGTCTTCTTCGCCAACCACCGCTCGGACATCGAGCGTTTCGCGCGCGAGATCGCCGCGCGCGGAGTAAAACCCGAACTCGAAGTATACAACTCGGCGATGCTGGAAGAGGTGGATCACCTGCTGGGGTTGGGCATATTCGAACCTCCCTACACCATCAACTTCGTGCTTCACACCCCGACCCAGGGTGGCCAGCGCGGAACCCCAAAGAACCTCCTGGACATGGTCGAGCGTTTGCGCGACCTGCCCGTGGCGCGGGAGGACCTGCGCGTAAACGTCTCCGCGATGGGTCCGACGCAGCTACCGATCACGGCCATCGGGCTCGCGATGGGGCTGAACGTGCGGGTGGGGATGGAGGACAACGTCTTCTACCGGCGGGGCGAGCCGCTGGAGAACAATGCCCAGCTCGTCGAGCGGACGGTGAGAATAGCCCACGAGCTGGACCGGGAGCCGGCGACCCCCGACGAAGTCCGGGAGGCGCTCGGCCTGCGCGGAAGAGAGCCGGGCAAGCTACCGCCCGGTGCGGAGAGGAAAGTGGAAGCGAGCTAAGGAGCCCTGAAGTCGTGAAAGTTAGAGGAATAAGCCACGCGGCGTTGCTGGTTAGCGACGTCGAGGAGTCGTGCCGCTTTTACGGTGAGGTAATCGGGATGGAGGAGGTCCCGCGCCCGAGCAACTTCCATTTCCCGGGCGCCTGGTTCCGGCAGGGAACGGCCGAGCTGCACCTGATCGGGGAGGCCGAACCGGGCCGGGTGCGCCAGGTACACCCGGGCTACCGGCCCGAAGAGCTCGCCGAGGGTTACGGAGTCCACATTGCCTTCGAGGTAGAAGACATGGATAGGGCTCTAAAGTTGGCCCGAGACCGGGGCGCGGAGATCGTCGGCGAACCTCGCCCCCGAGGCGACGGGATAACGCAGATGTACCTGACGGATCCCGATGGACACCTGGTAGAGCTTATGGGGCCCGGCGGTTCTGGGGAGGCTGACGAGGCCCCGATACGAACGGGGATTTCGATAGAGGAGTCATAGGTCGGCCAGATCGGACGACCTTCGGGAAAACGGGAAAGGAGGACGTTTAGTGAAGCCGCCAAGTTTCAAGTATTTCGCGGCGCGGAGCGTTGAGGAGGCGGTGTCGCTGCTGGCGGAGCACGGCGACGACGCGCGGGTTCTGGCCGGTGGGCAGAGCCTGATCCAGGACCTCAACGCCCGCCGGACAAAGCCGCGAGCCCTGATCGACGTGAACCCGATACAGGATCTAGCCTTTGCCCAGACCGGGAACGGAACACTTGCACTCGGAGCCCTGACGCGCACGGCCGCGGTCGAGCGCGACGCGGAAATAACGGGACGTCTACCCATGCTCGCCGAAGCCGCCGCCCGCGTCGGCCACGTCGCGGTGCGGAATCGGGGCACGGTGGGGGGTAACGTGGCCCACGCAGACCCCGCGTCAAACCTGCCGCCCGTCATGCTGACGCTCGACGCGGAGTTCACGGTTCAAAGCGACGCCGGTGAACGTACCATCGCCGCCGGCGACTTCTTCCAGGGGCCGCACCAGACGGCCGTCGGGCCTACCGAGCTACTGACCGGAATACGGATCTCTAGCCTGCCCGTAAACGCCGGCAGCGCCTTCGTCGAGATCTCGCGGCGAGATCGCGGCTGGGGACTCTGCGGGGTGGCCGCCCTGGTCACTCTGGGCGATGACGGACTGGTATCCGACGCCCGTCTGGGCCTCTCTGGGGTCGGACCAACGGCAGTTCGCGCCCGCGCCGCGGAAGACGCGATCCGCGGAAAGGAACCTACGGAACAAACCTGGGCGACGGCCGCGGGCGTAGCAGTTCGGGCGCTGGAGGACCCGCCCTCGGACATCCACGCCTCTGCCGGCTACCGGCGGCACCTGGCGGATGTGCTCACCCGGCGGGCGCTCGTAGCGGCTGCCGAACGGGCGGAAAGGAGCCAAAGATGATCCAGGAAGATTTTGCGGTAGTTCGTCTCGCGGTCAACGGCGTCGAGCACCGGCTCGGTGTGGAGCCTCGACGCCTGCTCTGCGACGTACTGCGCGAAGACCTCGGCCTAACGGGGACGAACCTCGGGTGTGAGCAGGGTGTCTGTGGTGCTTGCACCGTGCTGATAGACGGCCAGAGCGTACGTTCGTGCCTCATGTTCGCCGTGCAGGCCGATGGGACCGGGATCACGACCGTCGAAGGACTGGTCCAGGACGGAGAGCTGCACCCGCTGCAGACGGCTTTCTGGGAGAAGCAGGCCCTGCAGTGCGGTTTCTGTACCCCCGGCTTTCTAATAGCGGGCATCGAGCTTCTGGGGCGCAACCCGGACCCGGACGACGGGGAGATCCGGGACGCATTGGCGGGCAACACCTGCCGTTGCACGGGCTACGAGCACATCGTAGATGCTGTCCGCGACGCCGCCCGGAGCGGGGCCGTTGAGCCTGTTGGCACCGAGACGGGATCGGACATAGACATCACCGCCGAGGTTATCGCGAAGGAAGGTAGCTAGAGCCATGGAGACTACCCATCAAGAACTCAAATGGGTCGGTAAGGACATCAAGCGGCGCGAGGACCCGGCCTTGATCACGGGCAAGGCCACCTACACGAACGACATGACCCTGCCGGGCATGCTCTACGCGGCCGTACTCCGCTCGCCCCACGCCCACGCCCGCATACTCTCCATCGACAAGTCGTCCGCCGAGGAGCTTCCCGGTGTGTACGCCGTCCTGACCGGAGAGGACGCCACCGAGTTCATAGACCCCGTCCCGTGCTTCGCCGCCGAGCCCGTGGAGGAGCGGGCCATCGCCGTGGACAGGGTCCGCTACGCCGGTGAGGCCGTGGTCGCGGTGGCGGCGGAATCCCGCTACGTCGCCGAAGACGCCCTGGAGCTCGTCGAAATAGAGTGGGAGCCACTGGAGCCCGTGGTAGACGCGGAAGCAGCTATGGCCCCCGACGCCCCGTTGCTGCACGACACGCTCGACTCGAACGTCGTCTACGACCAGACCTTTACCTTCGGTGACGTCGAGGAAGACTTCGCCCGGGCCGACCGCGTGATCCGGCGCCGCTTGTACTGGCCGCGGGCCGCACCAGCGCCGATGGAGCCGAGCGGGGCGCTGTGCAGATACGACTCCGCCAGCGGCCGCATGGACGTCTGGTCGAACACCAACATGCTCAACTTCGTGGCCTGGACCATCGCCGGCACGCTCCAGATGCCGCCGCACACGGTCAATTTCCATCCCATGCACACCGGCGGGTCCTTCGGCTCCAAGCACGTGCTCGGAAAGCAAGTCGCGATCGCGGGGGCCCTCTCCAAAGCAACCGGACGCCCCGTCAAGTTTATGGAGGATCGGGCCGACAACCTCGTGGCGAACGATTCGCAGGGACCCGACCGCATCTACGACGCGGAACTGGCCGTGACGGAAGCCGGCGAGTTTCTTTCCCTCCGGACGAACACCATTGATGACTACGGGGCGTACTTCATGTTCGCCATCACCGGCAACACGAACGCGATGGCCCAGGTCACGGGACCGTACACCATCGCGAGCGCCGAAATGGACATCAAGGCGGTGCTGACCAACAAGAACCAGCAAACGGTATTCCGGGGCGCGGGCTCGGACGTCAGCAACTGGGTATTGGAGCGTCTGGTAGACGCCGCCGCCGACGAGTTGGGTATGGATCCGGTGGAGATTCGGCGTAAGAACTTCATCCAGCCGCATCAGTTCCCGTACAAGATCCCGACCGGCAACGTCTACGACTCCGGCAACTACCCGGCGGTGCTCGACCTGGCCCTCGAGCACGCCGACCTCGACTACTGGCGCGAGGAGCAAGAGCGGGCCCGCGAGGAGGGACGCTACATCGGCATCGGGATCGCCACCGCCCAACAGCGCAGCACGTACTTCGCCAGCGAGTTCTGGTTCCACAATCCGGGACCGGATACCGGCCTTACCACGAGCCCCGAGAGCGTCCGCATCCGGGTCGGGCCGACCGGCGGTATCTCCGTCACCACGTTCTCCCCGTTCTGGGGCAACAGCCCCGAGACCGTGATCTCCCAGGTAGTGGCCGAGGAGTTCGGCGTCGACCCGACCGAGGTCTCCGTGGACTACGACTCGACGATGCACGGGCTGCCGAGCGCCGGACCCGGCGGCAGCCGCATGACGGTGATGCTCTCCGGCGCGGTCCACGGCGCGGCGGCCAAAGTAAAGACCAAGATGTTCCAGATCGCCGCCCACCTCCTGGAAGCGAGCCCCGAAGACCTGGAGCTGCGCGACGGCCGCGTGTGGGTAAAGGGCGTCCCCGTAGAGGACCGCTCCCTGAGCATCGCGGATATCGGCATGAAAGCCTACTGGCACAAGCTCGAACTGCCGGAAGACATGGAGAGCGGCCTCGAAGGCAGCTTCACGTACGACCATCCCTACGCCTCGATGCCCTCCGACGACCGCAAGGATCTCGGCGCCTTCTATCCCATAATGGGCCACGCCTGCCACATACCGGTTGTCGAGGTAGATGTAGAGACCGGACGGGTGAAGTTCCTCAAGTACGTGGCGGTTCACGACGTCGGGACGGTAGTGAACCCCCGCTCGTTGCAGGGCCAGATCCGGGGCGGCATCGCCCAGGGAATCGGTGTCGCGCTCTACGAGGAGGTCCGCTACGGGCCTGACGGACAGAACCTGACCGCCTCGCTCGACGACTATCTGCTCCCCGGCGCCCCAGACGTGCCGGAGGTCGAGATCTACCACCACGAAACTCCTTCGCCTTTTACCGAGTACGGCGTCAAAGGCGGTGGAGAGGGCGGACGAATGGTCTCCCCGCCGGCGGTGACGCGGGCGGTCGAAGATGCCCTCTCGCCGCTCGGTATAGAGATCACGGAGCTGCCGATCAGCATGGAGAAAATCGCTACCCGGGTCGTGGAGGCGGGAGCCTAGATATTGTCGGACGCGGGGCGCCTCTCTCGGTGAGGCGCCCCATCGTTCAGGAGGCGAGGACACCCCGCAACCCGCGCGAATCAAAGGAGGACCGTTGCCCAGGCTGACCATCGAAGACGTGCATCGGCGGAGCAAAGAGCTCCGCAACTGGAACCGCTGGGGTGAGGACGATGAGGTCGGCACGCTCAATCACGTCACCCCGGAGAAGATCGTCGAAGCCGCCCGCCGGGTGAAAACCGGCAAAACCTTCTCCCTCGCCATAGACTTCGACCAAAACGGCCCGCAAACGGGAGACCTCGGACGTTTCAACCCGTTGCACGTGATGACCGCAACCGGGATGGACGCCGCGCACGGAGCCCCTAGCCCCATAAAGCAACAGTACTCCGACGACCTGCTCTCTCTACCGCTGCACAGCTCTACCCACTGGGACGCTTTATGCCATATATTCTACGAGTCACAGATGTGGAACGGGCGTAGCGCGGAGCTCGTTACCGCATCCGGCGCGAGGAAGAACGGTATCGAGAACACCCGGGACAAGATGGTGGGCCGGGGGCTCTTGCTCGACATACCGCGCTACAAGAACGTCGAAAGCCTCGACGACGGGTATGCGATCACCGCCAGGGATCTGGACGGTTGCGCCGCCCAACAAGGCGTGAAAGTAGGGGCCGGCGACTTCGTCATCGTCAGAACCGGGAAGCTCGGACGGTGCCTCAGAGAGGGATGGGGCACCTACGCCGGGGGAGATGCTCCCGGGCTCGACTTCGATACGCTCGAGTGGATCCAGGAGCACGAGATCGCCGCGGTTGCCTCGGATACCTGGGGCGTCGAGGTCCGGCCGAATCATACGGATGAGAGCGAGGTCTTCGGTCCCTGGCACTGGGTGGCGATACCGAACATAGGTCTGTCGGTAGGAGAGATATTCTACCTGGAAGAGCTTGCGGAGGACTGTGCCCAGGATCGGGTCTACGAGTTCTTCTTCGTCGCTCCCCCGCTGCCGATTACCGGAGCTACCGGTTCTGCGGTGAATCCCGTGGCGATCAAGTAAGCGTAAGGCTGCCGTATTTGACGTAAATGATCCTTCACGGGGTATAGTATGGGAGGTGTCGGAGTTGTCCGGGTTAGGATGGAGGGGCGGGATGCACAGTCTATCTGGTAAGCGGCAGTTTGGGATGCCATGAGCCTGTCGTTCCGGTTGGACGGGAAGGTCGCGTTGGTCACCGGCGCCAGCCGGGGTATCGGGGCCGGTATCGCGACCGGCCTGCGCGAAGCCGGCGCGACCGTTATCGGGACGAGCCGCAGTCCGGAGTCCGCCGGGCAGGTGGCCGAACAGTTGGGGACCGTGCCGGTGGCAATGGACGTTGCCGAGGTATCCTCGGTGCGCGCGGGTGTAGAGCGCGTGGTCTCGGAATTCGGGCGACTGGATATAATGGTCAACAACGCCGGGGCGAACATTCCGCAGGGGCTGTTCGAGGTCGATGAGGCGAGTTGGGATAGCGTAATCGACGCCAACCTCAAGGGCACGTTCTTCGCTTCGCAAGCCGCGGCCCGCCACATGGTTGCGGGCGGTGAGGGTGGACGGATCATCACCGTCGGCTCGCAGGCGGGCGTGGTCGGCATAGAGGAGAGATCCGCCTACGGAGCCAGCAAGGGCGGGGTCACTATCCTAACCAAGGTGCTCGCTATAGAGCTAGCCGGGCAGGGAATCACGGTGAACGCGGTTGCCCCTACTTTCGTGGCTACCGAGCTGACCGAGAAAACACTCGAAAGCCCGGAGTGGCGAGATCGCATCCTCTCCCGGATCCCGTTGGGCCGCCTCGCGGAGGTCGAAGAGGTCGCGGCCGCCGTGGCCTACCTCGCCAGCCCCGCGGCCAAGATGGTTACCGGCCACACCCTACTGGTCGATGGGGGCTGGACCGCCTGGTGATCCCACCTGCCCAGGGGCATGCCGCCAACGTTCCGTTAACTCCGGTCGCAGACGGAGTATTGTGCCCGTACCTTGGCGCCTTCTTCTAAACCCTCAGTATTCCTATAGACTAAAGGTCCTGGAAATCCGCAACCTCGCGAGGGAGGCTCGAAAGTGGAACGGACGGTGATACTCGGGGCGGCGCGAACGCCGTTCGGCAAGTTCGGCGGGGCTCTGTCGGCGCTCGCGGCGCCGGAGCTTGGGGGGGTCGCGATCCGGGAGGCTGTGGACCGTTCCGGGGTGGAGGACGACGAGATACAACACTCTATCTTCGGCGTCGTGGTGCAGGCGGGAATCGGCCAGATCCCCTCCCGGCAGGCCAACTTCCACGCCGGGTTGCCCTTCCGGTTGACCACCGAGACCTTGAACCAGGTGTGCGCTTCGGGGCTGCGGAGCGCGACGTTGGCGGAAACCCTGATCCGGGCCGGCGACTACGAGGTGGTCCTGGCCGGTGGCATGGAGAGCATGTCGAACGCCCCGTACCTGGTCCCCACGGCCCGCTGGGGGGCGCGCATGGGCGACGCCGCCATGATCGACGCCATGATGCACGACGGCCTCCTGGACGCCTTTCACCAGGTAAACATGATCCGGTTCGGCACCGACGGAGCCCGCGAGCACGCCATCGCCCGCGAAGCCCAGGACGGGTGGGCATTCCGCAGCCACCAGCGGGCCGCCGCCGCGACCGACGAGGAACGGCTCGCGGAGGAGATTGTTGGCGTCAAGGTTGCCGGACGCAGGGGAGAAACGAGCTTCGTAGAATCCGACGAGTCCATCCGCCGGGATACTAGCCTGGCGAAGCTGGCGGCCCTCGAACCCATAGACGAGGGCGGCACCGTCACCGCCGGCAACGCCCCCGGCGTGACCGACGGGGCCGGGGCGCTCGTGCTCGCGGGTGAGGGTTTCGCCGGACGCCGGAACCTCGAACCGCTCGGGGCGATCGTAGCGCACGCCAAGGTTGCGGCGCAACCGCCGGATCTCCTGAGCGTACCGGGCGATGCCGGGAGGCTAGCGCTGGAGAAAGCCGGCTGGACCGCCGGCGACCTGGACCTCGTAGAGATCAACGAGGCGTTCGCGGGGGTGGCGATCCACTCGACGAGCATCCTCGAGGTAGGCCCGGAGATCGTAAACGTCAACGGCGGGGCCCTGGCGCTCGGCCATCCCATCGGGGCGTCGGGTGCCCGCATCTTGATGACCCTCGTTTACGAGCTCCGTCGCCGGGGCGGGGGCCGGGGTCTGGCCGCCATCTGCTCCGGCGGGGGCCAGGGCGACGCCGTGCTGGTGGAAGTCTAGATTCCGGAAAGCCTAGCCGGTAGAAGCTCCCGTCTCAGCGGTGGCCGACGACGCTTCCGGGCCGTTGGCGAGGTTGCGGGTTTCCCTCAGGGCGACAGATAGCGTCGAGAGGTCGAAAGTTCCGCTGGAGTTGATATCCCTCAGGACCTGCAAGACGCGGTCTACGGATTCCCGGTTGGACTCTATCCAGAGGTCGACCCGATCTTCTGCCGAGAGATCCCCGTTGGGCTGCTCGTGGAGGATGTCGCCGGTAAGCGTGGCCTCCTGGTCAAAGAGGTCGTCTCTTAGCGCCGCCCGCGAGAGCATCCTCCACCGGTTGTCCCGGGGCAAATCTTCGATGTGCTCCCGCAGCCAGTGAATCCTCAGCCGGTCACCCAGGATGAAGTACACCGCGGTGGTGGTTTCCAGAGACTGGCCGGTAGCGGAGGCCACGTCTACGATGTCCAGGGCGGAGAACATGGCTTTCAGGGTAGCCACCCGCTTTGCCAGGTCCTCGGGAACGCCGGCCTCGACGAACTCCTCGGAAGTATGCTCCAGGTCCTCCCGATCAGATTCCAGCATGAGATCCGGGGCGCTATCGGCCAGCGCTTCGGCGCCCTCGGAGAAGTGGGAAATCGTATCGGCGATGTCCAGGGGCGAACGCCGGTTGCGCAGGAGCCACCGGGTGGCACGCTCTACCAGTTTCCGGGCGGCCAGGAGCATTCTGGTCTGTATCTGGGCTTCGACCTGGTTGTCCAGGGCTTCTATTTCGGACCACAGGCTCCGCAGGCCGAAAATTTCGCGGGCGGCGGTGTAGGCCCGGGCGATCTCCGGGGCGGTCCCGCCGGTCTCCTCCCGAAGCCGGTAAGAGAAGGTTGTACCGCAGCGGTCTACCAGGTCGTTCGTCAGGTGGGTCGCGACGATCTGGCGCCGCAGACGATGCTCTCCCATCTCCTCTTTGAAGCGCTCGCGCAGGGGCGTCGGGAAGTAGCGCTCCAGCTCCTTGGACAGGTAAGGGTCTTCCGGCACGTCGGAGTCTAGCAACTGCTCGTAGAGCATGATCTTGGTGTACGACAGCAGGATGGCGAACTCCGGTGCCACGAGACCGAGGTTGTCGGATTTTCTATCCGCCAACTCTTCTTCGCTGGGCAGGAATTCCAGCTGGCGGTTGAGCCTTCCGGCATCTTCCAGCGTCCGGATGTAGCGGGCGTGCACGTCGGCCATAGAGGAAGCCTGGGCTTCGGAGTTGTCTATAGCCTGGGTCTGCTCGTAGTTGTTTCGCAGTACGAGGTCCGCCACCTCCTCGGTCATCTCGGCGAGTAGTTCGTTGCGTTGTTTTTCGGTCATGTCGCCGTTTTCCACCACGGCGTCCAGCAGGATCTTTATGTTGACCTCGTGGTCGGAGCAATCCACGCCGGCCGAGTTGTCGATGGCGTCCATGTAGATGCGGCCGCCGCTCAGGGCGTACTCTATGCGGCCTTCCTGGGTCAGGCCGAGGTTTCCACCCTCGCCGACCACGCGGCATCCCAGCTCCTTGCCGTCCACCCTCAAGGTGTCGTTGGCCTTGTCCCCAACGTCCGCGTGGCTCTCGTAGCTGGCCTTCACGTAAGTCCCGATGCCGCCGTTCCACAGCAGGTCCACCGGGGCTTTGAGGAGGGCGTGTATCACCTCATTGGGGGTCAGGGCTTCTTCCTCCACCCCTAGCAGCTCCTGTATTTCGGGGGTGAGGGAGATGGATTTCTCCATCCTCGAGAAGACGCCGCCGCCCTCGGAGATGCAGTCTTCGTCGTAGTCGGTCCACGCGGAGCGTTCCGCGTTAAAGAGCCGCTGGCGCTCCTCGTAGCTGGACGCGGGGTCCGGGTCCGGATCGAAGAAGATGTGCTGGTGGTTAAAGGCCGCGACCAGCCTGATGCAGGGGCTCAGGAGCATGCCGTTACCGAATACGTCGCCGGACATGTCGCCGATACCGACCACGGTAAACTCCTCGTTCTGGATGTCCGTGCCCAACCCGCGGAAGTGACGCTTTACCGACTCCCACGCGCCGCGGGCCGTTATTCCCATGGCTTTGTGGTCGTAACCCGAAGAACCGCCGGAGGCGAAAGCGTCCCCCATCCAGAAGCCGTACTCGTCTTTCGAGATACCGTTGGCGATGTCGGAGAAAGTCGCGGTGCCCTTGTCGGCGGCGACGACCAGGTACGGGTCGTCCTCGTCGTGGCGCACCACGTCCGGGGGCGGCGTAATTTCCCCGTCCACCAGGTTGTCTGTTATGTCGAGCATGCCACAGATCAGCGTTCGGTAGCAGGCGATGCCCTCCTCCATAACCGCTTCGCGGTCTCCGTTTTGCGGCGGACGCTTGACGACGAATCCACCCTTGGCGCCCGTCGGCACGATCACGGCGTTCTTGACGGTCTGGGCTTTCATGAGCCCGAGGATTTCGGTGCGGAAATCCTCCTTGCGGTCGGACCATCGGATGCCGCCGCGGGCGACCTCGCTGCCCCGGAGATGTACCCCCTCGGTGCGCGGCGAGTAGACGAAGATCTCGAATGCCGGGCGGGGCAGGGGAAGCTCTGGGATGCTCGACGGGTCCAGCTTGAGCGAGAGGTAGGGTTTCGGCTCCCCGGCTTCGTCTTCCTGGAAATAGTTCGTCCGCAACGTCGCCAGAATAGCGTTGAGGAAGCGGCGCAGGATGCGGTCCTCGTCCAGGCTCGTCACTTCGTTTAGCGCCTCTTCGATCTCTTCCCGCAGGCGCTCAGTTTCTTTCTCGGACTCTTCCTGGGCTTCCGGGTCGAAACGGGCCAGGAAGAGCTCCGACAGTAGCCGGGTGATGTGCGAGTTATCGGCCAGGGCGTCTTCCATGTAGTCCTGGCTAAACGTGGTTCCCGTCTGGCGCAGGTACTTGGCGTAGGCGCGCAGGATCGTGATCTCGCGCCACGTCAGTTGGGCCCGCAGTACCAGCCGGTTGAAACCGTCGTTCTCCACGACGCCGTGCCACATCCGGTCGAAGGCGTCCTGGAAGATCTTCTTCACCTCCTCGGTCTCGAGTCCTCCCCGGGACTCGTGGGCCAGCCCGAAGTTGTGGATCCAGGCTTCCGGAGCGTTGGCTGGTTGGATCTTGTAAGGATGCTCGTCGACGACCCGGACGCCCATTTCCTCCAACAGGGGCAGTACGCTGGACAGCGGGATCTGCTCGCCAGACCTGTACAGCTTGAACCGGAGGAAGTTTTCCGAAACTTCGAGCGGCCGGTACAGGTTCATCCCCAGCTCTTCCTGGGTGGAGAGGTTCTCGAACTTTCCGATGTCCGAGGCGGCTGTTCGGGGGAGGTAGTCGTGACGATAGCCGGGAGGGAAGGCATCCTGGTAGCGGCGGAAGAGCGCGATGCCACTCTCCTCGCCGTACTGCTCGATCAGCGCGTCGTAAAGCTCGTCGGTCCAGGAGCGGATCGCCTGGGCAAGCTGCTCCTCGACCTCATTTACATCGTAGTCCGGGAGGTCGTCCGGCGTGGTGTGGATTACGAAATGTAGCCGCGCGAGCACCGACTCGGAGAGCCGGACGTTGAACTCGGCGCCCGTGCCGTTGAACCTCTCCTTGAGGATGTTTTGCATCCGGTGCCGAGCTTTGGTGTTGTAGTGATCCCGCGGCACGTACACCAGGCAGGAAAGAAACCGTCCGTAGTCGTCGGGCCGCACGAAGAGCCGGACGCGCTGGCGCTCGTGCAGGTGGAGTATGCCCGTCGAGATATCTAACAGATCCTCTTTGCGAATCTGGAATATCTCGTCGCGCGGGAAGGTCTCCAGGATCTCGATCAGGTCTTTCTCGTTGTGGCTGTCGGCCGGAAAACCTGCTTTATCCAGAACGTACCGCACCTTGCGGCGGACGATCGGGATCTGCAACGTGCTCTCGCTGTAGGCCGAGAACGTGTACAGGCCCAGAAAACGCCGCTCCCCGGTGACTTCCCCGGATTCGTCGAACTTCTTGACGCCGACGTAGTCCAGGTAGGACGGACGATGGACGGTCGAGCGCGAGTTTGCTTTGGTCAGGTTGAGGGGCCGCGGCTCGCGGGCTAGCTTCCGGGCCTCCGGCGGCAGCTTGCTGAAACTCTGGGAAACCTCACCGGCCTCCTCCTCCTGCCGCAGTATTCCGAGGCCGCTTCCGGAGACGGACCGTAGAACGTCTTCTCCATCCTCCTCCAGCAGGTCGTACTCGCGGTAGCCCAGGAACGTGAAGTGGTTGTCGTAGAGCCACTCCAGAAAAGCCTTTGCTTCCGCCAGGTACTCTTCGTCTAACGGTAGATCAGCCTCGTCCAGCCCGGAACAGACGTCCAGGGCTTCTTGCTGCATCTTCGGCCAATCCTCGACCGCGACCCCCACGTCACCCAGGACGTTGTAGAGGCCGTCGCGGAGTTCCTCCATGGACTCGGTTTCGGTGTGCCGGTCCACCTCGACGTGGATAATGGATTCCGGGGAGTCGAACGACTCGTCGGGAGACAGCACCTCGGTAATGCGGCCCTCGTCGTCCCGCCGGATGTTCATTACGGGATGGACCATCAGGTGAATAGAGCGTCCCTGGCGGCTGATCTCCATCCGCACCGAGTCCACGAGAAACGGCATATCGTCGTTGACGATCTCGATCACGGTGTGGGTCGTCTGCCAGCGGTACTCCTCGAAGCGCGGGTTGTAGACGCGGATCTTCGGCTCACCGGGTTCGCGCTGGGACGCGAAGTTCCAGTGGGATACGGCAGCCCCATAAAGGTCGACCGCCGAGAACCCGGATAGGTCCTCCGGCGCCACCCAGCTGTAGTACTGGCGTACGAACTCTTCGACCTGGGGCGCCTGATCTTCGTCCAACCGTTCCCACACCCGCTCGACGACTTTGTCGAGCAGTTCACTTTTCGTCGACATAAGTTATTCCTCCTTTTCCCTGTCCCATAGTACCCTATCTGGGACGATTATGGAGCATATCGGGCAGCCGCGCTGGGCGGTGTACGAAACGGCTGCAAAACAGCCGCGAGACAGCCGGTGTCCCCGCAAAGGAGGCAGACTGCGTGGCGACCAAAGCGGAAGAGTACACCCTCGGGGTGGAGGAGGAATACCAAATCGTCGGGGGGGACGGAGGCCTGATCCCTGAAAACGAGAGCGTGATGGGGGCGGCGCGCGAAACCCTGGGCGAGCAGGTCGAGCTGGAGATGCTGGCCGCCCAGATCGAGGTTATGACCCCGGTTTGCTCAACGCTTTCGGAGGTGCGGTCCGAGCTGTCGCGGTTGCGGCGGGGGATCATCGCGGCGGCTGAGGACCAGGGAAAGCGGATCCTCGCCGCGAGCACACATCCTTTCTCGCACTGGAACGAGCAGGAGTTAACCCCCAAAGGCCGCTACCGGCGGATGATGGAGAGCTTCCAGAGGCTGGGAGAGCAGCAACTGTCTTTCGGGTTTCACGTACACGTTGGCCTCGACGACCGGGAGGCGGCGGTCGCGGTCATGGACCGTATCCGGGTCTGGCTCGCCCCGCTGCTCGCCCTCTCGGCCAACTCCCCGTTCTGGCTCGGAGAAGATTCCGGCTACGCCAGCTACCGGACCCAGATCTGGGGCCGCTTCCCGACGGCGGGGCCGCCGGCCTTCTACGGCTCTCTGGAGACCCACGACCTCCTGATGCAGGCCCTGGTGGAGACCGGCAGCGTTATAGACTCCGAGAGCATCTACTTCGACGTGCGCCTCCCGCAGAAGCACGATACGGTCGAGATCCGGGTCGCCGACGTGTGCAGCAAGCTGGACGAATCCGTGATGCTGGCCGGGCTTTCCCGGGCCCTGGTCCGCGAGTGCCACGGGCGTTTCCTGCGCGGCGAACCCGCCCCGGATGCGCGCCCGGAACTTCTGCGGGCGGCCCACTGGCGCGCCTCGCGCCACGGCCTCGACGAGGAGCTCGTAGACCTGGAGGGTTGCCGCTCCGTCCCGGCGCGGGAGATCGTCGGCAGCCTGCTAGACTTCGCGCGTCCTGCCCTGGAAGAGGAGGGCGACTGGGACGAAGTATCTACGCTCGTAGAAGAGACCCTCGAGAGCGGCAACGGCGCCCGCCGGCAACGCCGCGCATACGAACAGTCAGGAGAGCTGGAAGCCGTGGTGGACGCGCTCGTCGCCGAGACTGCGGAAGGAGTGCGCCGGGGAACGTAGTTTCTACGCTTTTCCGGGCCTTCGCGGCAGAAACCT
>JBHJHC010000074.1:0-29801 GCA_050331175.1 Rubrobacteraceae bacterium
GGAGACCGGCAGCGTTATAGACTCCGAGAGCATCTACTTCGACGTGCGCCTCCCGCAGAAGCACGATACGGTCGAGATCCGGGTCGCCGACGTGTGCAGCAATTTGGACGAATCCGTGATGCTAGCCGGCCTTTGCCGGGCCCTGGTCCGCGAGTGCCACGGGCGTTTCCTGCGCGGTGAACCCGCCCCGGGCGCGCGCCCGGAACTTCTTCGGGCGGCCCACAGGCGCGCCTCGCGCCACGGTCTCGACGAGGAGCTCGTGGACCCGGAGGGCTCCCGCTCCGTCCCGGCGCGGGAGGTGATAGGTACCCTGCTCGGCTTCACGCGCCCATCCCTGGAAGCGGCCGGCGACTGGGACGAGGTCTCGACCCTGGTAAACGAGGTCCTCGAAAGGGGGAACGGAGCCCGCCGGCAACGCCGGGCCTACGAACGGTCGGAAGCGCTGGAGGATGTCGTAGACATGCTCGTTGAGGAGACGGCGCAGGGTACGTAAACATCCTACTCGAGGAGGGCCGCTCTATCTCGCGGGCGCCGAGCCTGCTTAGATCCGGGTCGAATAGGATCGGGGGTAGACATGGATTTCAACCTTGGCGAAGAGCATCGGGCGGTCCGGTCGCGGACCGCGGAGTTCGCCGACCGGGAGCTGGCTCCCCGGGCCGCGGAGCTGGACCGGCAGGATAGGGTTCCGTTCGAGGCGTTGGAGAGCATGGCGGACGAGGGGTTCATGGGCTTGTGCGTGCCCGAGGAGTACGGGGGTGCAGGCTCGGATTTCCTCTCCTACGCACTGATGTTGGAGGAGATCAGCCGGGCCGACGCCGGGGTCGGCGCGACGCTCGCGGTTCATACGAGCGCGGCTACCCTGCCCATCCTGGAGTACGGCACGGAGGACCAGCGGCGCCGGTGGGTACCGGAGCTGGCCCGGGGAGAGAAAATCGGGTGCTTCGCCCTCACCGAGCCCGAGACGGGCTCCGACACCGCTGCCATCCGGGCGACGGCCGAACGCGCGGACGGTGGATACCGGCTAACCGGCCACAAGCAGTGGATCACGAACGGCCGGATCGCCGCCACGATGGTGGTCTTCGCCCGCGCCACCGGCGGAGCTACCGAAGGCGTGACGGCTTTCATCGTGAACGTGGGTGCCGAGGGTATCTCCTTCGGCAAACACGCGAAGAAGATGGGCGTCATATCCGCAACCACGGATGACGTGCTCCTGGACGGCGTCTTCGTACCGGAGGAGGACCGGCTCGGTGATGAAGGCCGGGGGCTCGGGGTGGCTCTCGGGACACTGGACGGCGGCAGAATCGGGATCTCCGCCCAGGCCGTGGGAATCGCGGAGGCCGCCTTCCGGTACGCCCGGGACTATGCGGCGGAACGGACCACGTTCGGAAAACCGATCGCCGAGCACCAGGCCATAGCGTTCAAGCTGGCCGACATGCAGACCAGGATCCGGGCCGCCCGACTCTTGACCTACGAGGCCGCCTGGATGAAGGACGAAGGGTTGCGGCACACCGAGGCCGGTGCGCGGGCGAAGCTCTACGCCTCGCAGGTGGCGAACGAGGTTACCCACGAGGCGGTGCAGGTTCTGGGCGGCCACGGATACATGAAGGATCATCCCGTCGAGCGTCATTACCGGGACGCCCGGGTGACGGAGATCTACGAGGGTACCAGCGAGATCCAACGCCTCGTCATCTCCCGCGGCATCCTGCGGGAGATCACGGACTCCCCGGGCGGCGTCGAAGGTTTCCGCCCCGTAGTCGGCTAGCCCGGCCAAAGAGGCTCGCCAACGGCCTCGTTGATTCCGGTGTCCGGCGGCGCGTTCCCTGGTTACCGGCATGGGGTTCGTCTTCCGCGGGTTCCGTTCATCGGCTGTGCTACAGTTTACCCGGAGGGATAGACGCAGGAGGACCGCCCATGGATATCAGGAAAACCGCCCGCCAACGATGGGAGGAAGCGTACTCGCAAACCCCCGAGCGGGACGCGGAGTTTTCCACGATGTCCGGGGTCCCGGTAAAGCCGCTCTATACCCCGGAGGACGTCGAGGGCGATTACGAGAGAAAGCTGGGCTATCCGGGCGAGTATCCTTACACCCGGGGCGTCTACCCGAACATGTACCGGGGACGGCTGTGGACGGTGCGGCAGTTCGCCGGGTACGGCGACGCCGCCGAGACCAACCGGCGCTTCAAGTACCTGCTGGGGCACGGCCAGCACGGCCTCTCCGTCGCCTTCGACATGCCGACGCTTATGGGCCTCGACTCCGACTCGCCGCTCTCGCTGGGGGAGGTTGGGACCGAGGGCGTCGCGGTGGACTCGCTGGAGGATATGGAACGCCTGTTCGAGGGCATCCCGATGGACGAGGTTACCACCTCGATGACCATCAACGCCCCGGCGATGGTGCTGCTGGCCATGTACGTCGTCGCCGCCGAGAAGCAGGGCGTCCCGCCCGAAGACCTGGGCGGGACGAACCAGAACGACATACTCAAAGAGTACATCGCCCAGAAGGAATGGCTCTTCCCGCCGGCGCCGTCCATGCGAGTTTTCAAGGACATGCTCGTCTACGCCACGGAGCACATGCCGCAGTGGAACACGGTCTCCATTTCCGGCTACCACATCCGGGAGGCTGGCAGCACAGCCGCCCAGGAGCTAGCGTTTACCCTCTCGGACGGCTTCGCCTACGTGGAGGCCGGTATAGAGGCGGGGCTGGACGTGGACGATTTCGCGCCGCGCTTCTCGTTCTTCTTCAACTCGCACATAGACTTTTTCGAGGAGATCTGCAAGCTCCGCGCCGCCCGGCGCATCTGGGCGACCGTTATGAAGGAGAAGTATGGCGCCAGAGACGAACGGAGCCTCCGGCTGCGGTTCCACACCCAAACGGCGGGCGTATCCCTGACGGCCCAGGAGCCGTACAACAACGTGGCCCGCACCGCGTTCGAGGCGCTGGCCGCCATCCTCGGGGGCACCCAGAGCCTCCACACCAACTCCTTCGACGAGGCGCTCGCCCTGCCGACCGAAGAGGCGGTCCGCATCGCGGTCCGCACCCAGCAGATCGCCGCCCTCGAGACCGGCGTGACGAACACCATAGACCCATTGGGCGGCTCCTACTTCGTCGAGGCTTTGACGGATGAACTAGAGAAACAAGCCTACGAGTATTTCGACCGGATAGACGAGTTCGGAGGCGTCATTCCCGCCATAGAAGAGGGCTTTCAGATGCGCGAGATCGCCGAAGCCTCCTCCCACTACAACCGCGAGATAGAAGAGGGCCGCCGCCACATCGTCAACGTCAATATTCACGAGCCGCAAGACGAGTCGGACGTCCAAACGCATACCATAGACCCGGAGATCTCGCGCGAACAGGTACGCCGGCTCGAAGACCTGAAATCGCGCCGGGACAACGGCCGGGTCCAACGCTGCCTCGAAGAACTAAAAGCGGCCGCCAGGGGCGACGAGAACACGATGTACCCGATCCTGGACTGCGTCCGGGCTTACGCGACCGTGCAGGAGATCTGCGACGCCCTCAAAGAGGTCTTCGGCGGCTACCGCGAGACACCGGTTATATAGTGATCCTGACTTAAAGCGTTTCGGTCCTATGGACAGGACTCGAAATCCTACCGCACCTTCGAAAGTCCGGTATACAATGAATTTGATATTTTAGTATCAGGAATGTAGAGGAGGCATAGGATGTACGCGAGCGTGGTGGAGCTCAAGGTCTGGCCGGCGGACGTGGAGGAGATGATCCGGGTATACCGGGATCACGTGGCCCCGGACGTCGAGCGGCAACCGGGGTTCAAGGAGGCCTTGCTGTTGACGGACCGGTGGGCTGGTACGGGGATGTCGATAGTCTTGTGGGAGACGGAAGAGGAGCGGCAGGCCGGTGAGTTCAGCGAGTTTCACCAGGAGCAGATAAGCCACTTCGCCGATCTGTTCAACGAGACGCCCGTTCGCAAGCACTACGAGGTCACCGTAGCGTTAAAGTAGCGGATACGGTGGAAGGTGGCTTTTCCTCGCCGCGATATCAAAAAAGATATAATAGGCATGATATTAAGAGGTAACGCGCCTCTGCAACGGGGAAATTAGCAGCTTCGGAAGGAGCGTGAAGATGGATCTCAAGGCGGCCAGAGCCCGGCACGATGACTTGGGCCTCGGTGACGAAGACCTGCTGAGAATGTACGAGACCATGCTACTCGCCCGCCGGGTAGACGAGCGGATGTGGATTCTCAACCGCCAGGGCAAGGCGGCGTTCGTGGTTTCCTGCCAGGGACACGAGGGTGTCCAGGTAGGGGCGGCGTACAACCTGCGCCCCGGCTACGATTACGTCTACCCCTACTACCGGGACTTCGGCATCGCGACGTTCCTGGGCCAGACCCCCCGCGACCAGTTCCTGAGCCTGCTGGGCAAAAGAGAGGACCCCAACAGCGCCGGACGCCAGATGCCGGGTCATTTCTCCAGCCGCGAGTTGAACATCGTGACGGCTTCGGCGCCGGTAGGCGTACAGTATCCGCAGGCGACGGGTACGGCGCTGGCGTTCAAGATACGGGGCGAGGACGGCGTGGTACTTACCAGCGGCGGCGAGGCGTCTACCAGCGGCGGAGACTGGCACGAGGCCATGAACTTCGCCGGCATCCACGACCTGCCCGTGATCTTCCTGATCGAGAACAACATCTATGCCATCTCCGTCCCCGAAGCACTCCAGGTCTCAGGCTCCATCGCCGGCCGGGCCGCGGGGTACGACATTCCCGGGGTCGAGGTGGACGGCAACGACGTGCTGGCCGTCTACGAGGCGGCCAAAGAGGCTGTCGACCGGGCGCGCAACGGCGAGGGGCCGACCCTGATCGAGGCGAAGACCTACCGGCTCACGGCCCACTCTTCCGACGACGATGACCGGCGCTACCGCGAGAAGGACGAGGTCGAAGACTGGCGCAAGAAAGATCCCATCATCCGCTACGAGCAATACCTCGAAGAGATCGGCCTGCTGGACGAAGGGAAAAAAGAGGAGATAGAAGGCCGCACGAAAGAAGCGGTGGTCGAAGCCAGCGACTACGCCGAACAGGCGCCGCTCGCCGGCCCCGAAGAAATCCTGGAACGCGTCTACGCGGAGGTATGAGGATGGCTACCAAAAACCTGCTCCAGGCCATTCACGAAGGATTGGCCGAGGAGATGCGTTCCGACGAATCGGTAATGATTTTGGGCGAGGACGTGGGCCACGCGGGCGGCGTGTTCCGGGTAACGCAGGGATTGCAAGACGAGTTCGGGTCCGCGCGGGTAATGGACACGCCGTTGGCCGAGAGCCTGATCGTGGGCGCCGCTATCGGCCTCTCCGTTAACGGCCTGCGTCCGGTGGCCGAAATACAGTTTGCCGACTTCATCCCGCCGGCCTTCGACCAGATCGTCAACGAGGCCGCCATCTTCTACTATCGCTCCAACGGCGCCTGGAACGTCCCAATAACCATCCGCATCCCCTACGGCGTGGTGCCCGGCGGCGCCCTCTACCACTCCCAGAGCGTCGAGGCCTGGTTCTGCAACACGCCCGGTCTCAAGGTCGTCGCCCCGAGTTCTCCCGCCGACGCCAAAGGAATGCTCAAGAGCGCTATCCGGGACCCCAACCCGGTCCTGTTCTTCGAGCACAAGAAAGCATACCGGCTCATCAAGGAAGAGGTTCCCGAGGAGGACTACGCCGTGCCGCTGGACAAGGCGAAGGTCCATCGAGAGGGGACCGACATCACCGTCGTCTCCTACGGCATGATGCTCCACTCGGTTTTGGAGGTGGCGCGAAAGCTCTCGGAGGAGCAGCAAATAGAGACCGAGGTCGTCGAGCCCAGGTCGCTCTATCCGCTGGACAAGGAGACCATTCTGAATTCGGCCCGAAAGACCGGCAAGGTGCTGGTGGTATCGGAGGCGAACCTTACGGGCTCGGTGTCGGCCGAGATCTCGGCGGTCGTCGCGCGGGAGGCGTTCGAGTGGCTGGACGGCCCGGTGATGAGGCTCGGCGCTCCGGACACCCCGGCCGCCCCGTTCTCCCGGACGCAGATGGAGGCCTTTCTCCCGGACGCCGAAAAGATAGAGACGGCCATGCTCGAGCTGGCCCGCTACTAGGAGGGTGATTTGGCGAAGCCCGTAACCATGCCCCAACTCGGGGAGAGCGTAACCGAGGGAACCATAGCCCGTTGGCTCAAGGCTGAGGGCGACCAGGTAGAAAGGGACGAGCCGCTTTGCGAGGTCGACACCGACAAGGTCAGTGCCGATCTGCCCTCGCCGTTGGCCGGCACCCTGGAGGAAATCCTCATCTCCGAAGGCACGACGGTGGATGTGGGGACCGAGATCGCGCTGATGGCCGTCGCCGGAGAAGGTGATGACTCCCCGGACGGCGAGGCCCCGCCGCGGGAGGACGCCTCCTCCGAAGCCCCAACCGAAGAGTTCCCGGCCGCCGCAACGGAAGCCCAGCCTGCCTCAATGGCTGGTGTCCGGGCCTCCGGCAACGGCAGTGGCGCCGTAGAGAGCGCCGCCACGCTCCGCCGGACGCGCTCCTCCCCGGTCGTTCGCCGGCTCGCACTCGAACACGGCCTGGACATACAGGAGATCTCCGGCACGGGCATCGAAGGCCGGGTGACCAAGAAGGACATAGAGCGGTACATCGAAGAGCTGGAAGCCGTTCCCGAGGCTCCTCCGAGGCCCTCGCCCGCCGAACCGGAGCGGGTCGAGGTCTACGAGGGAGACCGGGTCGAGCCGCTCACCAGCGTTCGCCGGGCCATCGCGAAGCGCATGTCGGCCAGCAAGCGCGAGGCGCCCCACGCCTGGACGATGGTCGAGGTTGACGTAACCGGTCTGGTCGGGCTCCGCGAACGGGCGAAAGAGGCGTTTATTGGGCAGGAGGGCATAAAGCTCACGTACCTGCCGTTTATCGTGAAAGCCGCGGTAGACGGGCTCAAAGAAAACCCGGTGCTCAACTCCGTTTGGGACGGGGACCGGATCGTGCTCCGCAAACGCGTCAACGTCGGGGTCGCCGTGAACCTGGAGGATGCCCTGGTCGTGCCGGTGATCGACGCCGCCGACGAACTGAACCTCCTGGGGCTGGCCCGGAAGATAGACGAGGTAGTCACCAGGGCCCGAAGCGGCACCCTATCTCCCGGCGATGTTTCAGGAGGGACCTTTACCGTAAACAACCCGGGTGCTCTGGGTTCCGTGGTCTCCACCCCGATCATCAACCACCCGCAGGCGGCCATTCTCTCCGCCGAGGCTATCGTCAAACGTCCGGTCGTCGTGGGCGACGCTGGAAGCGAAGCTATCGCGGTCCGCAGCATGATGAACCTGGAGGTCTCCTTCGACCACCGGATCCTGGACGGCGGCGCAGCCCTAAAGTTCTTGAACTCCGCCAAACAGCGCCTGGAAAGCTACGCGCCGGATAGCGAGCTAGGGTAGCACCCTCGGGTACGTTACCGGGTGTCGGAATGAGGCGTACGCCGGAGGACAAGCCTGCAGTAGCCCGGGTAGCGAGGTCCAAATCGGCGGCCAGGAAAAACTACGACAGGATGAGCCGCTGGTACGATGTTCTGGCCGAGCCCGCCGAGAAGAAGCCGAAGGCTATCGGGCTGCGGAAGCTCGGCATCAGAGAAGGTGAAACGGTTCTGGAGATAGGTTTTGGAACCGGCCGCCGCATCCTGAACCTCGCCCGATCGGTCGGTGACCCGGGCCGGGTGTACGGCGTAGACCTCTCGCCGGGAATGTTGGGCGTTGCCCGAAAGAGAGTTGCGGAGGCCGGGCTTTCCGAGCGGGTGGAACTCGCGCTCGGAGACGCCGTCGAGCTTCCTTTCGAGGAGAAGCTCTTCGACGCGGTCTATATGAGCTTCACCCTGGAGCTCTTCGATACCCCGGAGATCCCGCAGGTTCTAGGGGAGTGCCGGAGGATCCTAAAGAACAGCGGCCGTATCTGCGTGGTCTCCCTAAAGAAGACCCCTGGCCGGGCAGTGAGGCTCTACGAGTGGCTGCACGAGAAGTTCCCCACGTATCTCGACTGTCGGCCGATCCCCCTGCGAGAGATGATGGAGGACGCCGGCTTCGAGGTACTCGACGCTGAGGAATGCCCTATCGTGGGGCTGTTGCCGGTCGAGATCGTGCTGGCGGGAATGAAATAACCTTGCCCACCGGACGGTGGACAGGTCAGCTTTGCGGGCCGGGAGCTATCTGACCCTGGCGGCGACGCGCTGGGCGACGTTGACGCCGTACCCTCCCTGGTTCCAGGCTTCGTCGCTTTCGGAGGGCTGGGTTTTTCCGGCTGCGTCCGTCGCCCGGACCCGCAGCTCGTGCTCGCCGGGACGGGCCTCCCACTCGTGGGTCCAGTGGACCCAGGCGTAGGGTCCGGGGGGCTCGCCGAGGTCGGCTTCCTCCCACGTCTGGCCGCCGTCCGGGCTGAACTCGACCTTCTCGACGGGGCCGAAGCCGGACCAGGCTCTACCTTCCAGGTGGACCGTTCCCGCTTCGACCAGCCGTTCCCGGGTGAGGAAATCCGGGATGCCGGGAGGCACCATCAGGGCGTGGGGATGTTTGCGGGTGACGGGCGTGCCGGGATCCTCTTCGGACTGCCGGTAGTTGTACGCGACGGCCTGCTGGACGCCCTCGAACGGCTCGTCTATAGCCCGGACTTCCCTGAGCCACTTGACCGACGCCATGCCGTACCAGTCGGGTACGATGAGCCGCAGCGGGGCGCCGTGCTGGGGCGGTAGCGGCACCCCGTTCATCTCGTAGGCGAGCAATACGCCGTCCCGCCGGGCTTCCTCGATCGTCAGGCTTCGTTCGTAGTCGTGCTCGACGCCCTGGTCCACGCCCCGATCGTAGCCGGAAAACAGGATCTCCACCGCATCGTCCAGCAGGCCGGCCTCTTCCAGGATCGGGCCGAGGGGCGTGCCCGTCCACTCGGCGCAACCCACCGCCTCGTCGTGCCAGGGGGCCGAGACGGGACGCGGCGAAAGGTGCGCCCGGCCGTTGCCGCCGCACTCCATGATCACGGGCGCCGTGACCCGCGGGCGAGACTTAATGTCGTCGAGGGATAACCTGAGCTGGTTGCGAACCCGGCCGGTAACCGGAAGTTCGTAGGAGGCCGGGTCCACGTACGGGATGTCGAAGTGGATCAGGAGGTAGTGCATCCCGATGGGTGTGATCTGGTAGCGCAATCCTTCCAGATGTATACCGGGGTTACGGAGGGCGATGCCCACTTCCTCCGGGGAAAACTCCGGGCTTGCACTGCTCGCAGCCATACCTTCTCCTCCTTTGGCGGATAAGGCTAATTATTCCACAAGCTGTTCTCTCGGGAGGATAGTGCCCGCGCCGGGCGCCATAGATGGTTAGAATGGTGGCCGACCGTGAAAGATCGGACCAACGAACAGTGGGTCGCCGCGCTCCGGGGACCGGGACAGGACGAAGCCATCTCGGACCTCCGCGTTCTCTTGGTGCGGGGTCTCCGGGCCGCTTTGGGTAGGCGACGGGGTATCTCGGAGGCGATCCTCGAAGACTTTGCCCAGGAGGCGCTGATCAAGATCCTAGACAACCTGGATTCTTTTCGAGGCGAGAGCCGCTTTACGACCTGGGCCCAGAAGATCTCGGTCCGCGTGGCGTTTACCGAACTGCGCCGCAAAGAGTGGCAGAACGTGTCGCTGCAAGACATCACTAACCGGTACGACACCACCGGGCCCGAACCGCGGGAAATGGCCGACCCGCAACCGGCGCCCGAAGAGCTGGCGACCAGACAAGTCGTGTACGATACGGTGCGGCGGCTCGTCTACGAGGAGCTTACCGAACGGCAGCAGGAGGCAATAGTGGCCGTGATGCTCAACGGTATGCCGCTCGAAGAAGCCGCCCGGCGCATGGAGACCAACCGCAACGCGCTGTACAAGCTAATGTACGACGCCCGCAAGAAGCTAAAAGCGGGGCTTATCTCGGAGGGTATATCGCCCCAGGATGTATCGATGATGTTCGGTGGAGGGTAAGAGAAGCAGCATGCACCTAGTCTGTAAACGTGTCGGGAGCGGAGAAAACCGGTGGCGATGCTAGACCGCGACGAGCTGAACAAACTGCTACGGGCCGCGCTGGAGACCGGCGAAGACGAGATCGATTGCGATGATTGCCTGCAGCAGGTAGACGAGTTCGTCGAGATGGAGCTTGCTGGCCTCGACGCCGCCGCCGCCATGCCGCTCGTACACAATCACCTCCAGAGGTGCGGCGACTGCCGCGAGGAGTTCGAGGCGCTGCTGGTTGCGATCCGGGCTATGGACAGAGACCAGAACATTGGAGGCGTGTTCGGCTCCGTTCGCCAGCTCTGGCGCCGGATGCGGGACGATCGCTGAGCCGACCCGGTACGTGCGGGGCTGCTAGTGGATGCCGTTGGCTAGAGGGGCCGGAGTTCCCGAAGTTCTTGCTCCGGCCCCTCTGTGGTCGCCGGTCGTCTTCGCGGGGCTTCCCTCTCTAGAAGCCCCTGGGTACCCTTACTACTACCTTGCGGCCTCCAGCCTTCACCACCTTACCCTTTGCCGAACTTACCTGCTTGCCCCCTTGCCGTACCAGACCTAGCGGCTTGTTCTTCAAGGACCTGGCCAACGCTAGCTGGTCGCCCTGAACCACACACCCAACGCTCTTCCCCGGCTTGCTGTCGGCCACCACTACCTGCTTGCCCTGGACCAGCCTCACTGTCGGGTCCTTCACCTTGCAGCTTATCTGCTTGAACCTCGGTGCTGCTCTCTTCACCTTCGGCTTCACCCTTACGATGGCCCTGGCACGGTTGTTTCTGCCGTTGGGGTCAGAGACACTGGAGCTCGCCCTCGCCCGGTTTACCAGCTTGCCTGGCCGGTTTACCTTGACGGTTATCTTTCTTGCCACGCTCCTGCCGTCTGCCAGGGAGCCGATGTTACACACTACCTTCCTGCCAGAGACCTTTCGGCAACCTCTAGAGGAGGTTGCCTTCACGCGTCCTGGAAGGGTGTCTACCACGCGCACGTTCCTCGCAGCGTCCGGGCCGTTGTTCTTTACCCTGAGGGTGTAGGTAAGTTTCTGTCCCACCCTGGGATTCTTCTTGTTGGCTTTCTTGGTTAGGGAGAGGTTTGCTTTGTCTGTTGGCGTCAGTATCTGAGAGCCCCCCTCGTACCGAGCCAGAGTAAAGAACTGGCCGTTGGTGCCGGCGACGACTATCTTGCCGTCCGGCTGTAGGACTACATCGTTGATTGTGGACGCGCCAGTTCCTCCGACATCAGTTGTAACGATACCTCTGCTACCGAAAGAGATGTCCCGCGACCCATCCGAGTTGTAGCGCGCCAAAGCAAAGTCGCCGTTGCGAGAGCCGGCAACGACTATCTTGCCGCCGGGTTCGATTGCTAAAGCGTTGCCGCCAACATTCGTCGTAACGATACCTCCTCTACCGAAAGAGGTATCGAGCGAGCCGCTAGCGTTGTAGCGGGCCAGAGCGTTAGAGCCGGCGGCGAGTATCTTGCCGTTTGGCTGGATTGCTACGGCGTTGGCTGTGGAGTCGGATGATCCGCCAACGTTAGTTATGACGGTACCACCTCTACCAAAAGAGACGTCCCGCGAGCCACTGGCATTGTAGCGCGCCAGGGCGAACTCCTGCCTGTTAGAGCCGGGACTCGCAAGACCGGCAGCGACTATCCTGCCGTTAGGCTGGATTGCTACAGCGTTGGCTGCGGATATGCCGGATCCGCCGACATCCGTCGTGACCGTACCCCCGCCACCGAAGGAGGTATCAAGCGAACCGTTAGCGGTGTAACGCGCCAGGGCGAACTCCTGCCTGTTAGAGCCGGGACTCGCAAGACCGGCAGCGACTATCCTGCCGTTTCGCTGAAGGGCTACATCGTTGGCCTCGGAGTTGCCAGATCCGCCGACATCAGTCGTAACGATGCCTTCTGTACCGAAAGAGGTGTCAATAGAGCCATTCTCGTCGTAGCGTACCAGAGCAAACTTCCGCTCGGTACCTTCGACGGTGACACGACCGGCGGCGACGATCTTGCCGTCCCGCTGGATTGCTACGGCGTTTGCTGCGGAGTCGCCAGATCCTTCGACATCAGTCGTAACGATGCCTCCGCTACCGAAAGAGGTATCAAGCAAGCCATCCTCGTTGTAGCGGGCCAGGGCAAACCGGAACTCGCCGGAGCCGCCGATTTCGATAAACCCGGCAGCGACTATCTTGCCGTCGGGCTGGAGGGCTACAGCGTTGGCTACTGAGATGCCGGAGCCGCCAATATCAGTTACTACGACACCTCCTTTGCTATTGAAAGAGGTGTCGAGCGAGCCATCCGCATTGTAGCGCGCCAGAGCAAACCGCTGGTTGACGACACCGGTATCGGCAGCACCGACGGCGACTATCCTACCGTCTGGCTGGAGTGCTACGGAGTTGGCCTCGGAGCCAGATCCTCCAACATCCGTTGTAACGATGCCTCTTCTACCGAAAGAGGTGTCGAGCGAGCCATTGGCGTTGTAGCGCGCCAAGGCGAACCGCTGTGTGTTAGAACTGTCGAAGGCATAACCGGCGGTGACTATCTTGCCATTAGGCTGGAGGATCACATCCTTGGCTTCGGACTCGCCAGCCCCACTAATATCGGTTGTGACCGTACCCCCGCTACCGAAGGAGTTATCAAGCGTTCCATCCTCGTCGTAGCGGGCCAGAGCAAACTCCCGGTCGTCAACGTCAAGGCTGGGGATGGCGAAACCGGCAGCTATTATCTTGCCGTCGGGCTGGAGTGCTACAGCATTGGCTGCGGAGTCGAGAGAGCCGCGAATATCAGTTGTGACCGTGCCGTCATCACCGAAAGAGGTATCAAGCGAGCCATCGGTGTTGTAGCGGGCCAGGGCGAACCTCAAGGTGCTAGAGCCGGGGGCAGCATAACCGGCAGCGACTATCTTGCCGTCCGGCTGTAGGACTACAGCGTTGGCTTCGGAGGTCTCAGATCCTCCAACATCAGTTGTGACGACACCTTCGTCACCAAATGAGGTGTCAGGCGAGCCATCCGCGTTGTAGCGTGTCAAAACGAACTGCTGGTTGTCAGGGCCGACGCCGCCAAGACCGGCAGCGACTATCTTGCCGTCCGGCTGTAGGACTACAGCATTGGCCTCGGAGGTGAAAGATCCGCCAGCATTATCTAAGATGATACCTCCGCTACCGAAAGAGGTATCGAGTGATCCATCCTCGTTGTAGCGTGCCAGAGCAAACTGGAACTCGCCAGAGCCGAAGTCGGCAGAACCGGCGGCGACTATCTTACCGTCTGGCTGGAGTGCTACGGAGTTGGCCTCGGAGCCAGATCCTCCAACATCCGTTGTAACGATGCCTCTTCTACCGAAAGAGGTGTCGAGCGAGCCATTAGCGTTGTAGCGCGCCAGGGCGAACTCGCCGTTGCGAGAGCCTGCGGCGACGATCTTCCCGCCCGGCTGGATGACTACGGCGTTGAACGATCCGTTAACGTCGGTGGTCACCGTACCAGGAGGCTTCCCAGAAGGGTTGAACGAAAAGTCCAGATCCCCCGGAGCAGCCGCCGCCTCCCTGGCTCCAACCGCCCCCAACAGCATCACCGCTCCTGCTACAGCTACCACCAGCCACACAACGACTCTGGCTACAGCCCCGGCAGATAGAAGCCTTCTTCCTTCTACTACACCTGAGTCAACCAACTCATTCCCTTCCATTGCACACAGCTCTTTCTCCAAGAAGTGTTTCCGCTTTCCCTTTTGCCAGCTTCTCTGCAGGTTTCTTCCGGCGTCCGCCCGGACGCTTCGCCCTCTCCGGAAGGTACATACTCTATCCTCTACTCCCACCACCTCTCTGGAACCCGTAAGCCAGTACTAACCCCTACGGGTGTGCGGGGTGCAAAGACGCCAAGTGCTCAGAAGCGCTAAGCACTTCATGCACCAAGCACCAAATACACCAATCGCCGAATGCGAAGGTAGGTTACAGCATCCGGGTATCGGGTGCAAGCGAACAGATCGGCGAAAAGCGAAAACGGCGGAACATTTAACAAAAGTCAATGTCTATCTGGTTACCAGGCGATCAGGAAGCGGGGGTAGAAGGTCAGGTATAGGGCACCTGGTCCGGATTGGCTTGATCGCCACGATGACTCGGGCGGTGGGACTCTTTGGCGCACGGCCGATTTCGATGTTCGGCGAAGATGCCCGGCAGTCTGGCACCCGCAGAGCGTCCGAACTGCCGAACGAGAGCTAGCAGCCTCTGGGGGTTATGCCTCCGCTGTAGTCGGGTCCATAATTGCCTGGACTTCGGAGATCCTGTTCGCCGGGAACCCGCCCTGGTCGGCGTGCTCGCGGATCGTCTCCTCGTCGGGGGCCATGTAGGTGCAGTAGATCTTGTCGTCCGTCACGTAGCTCTGGATCCACTGTATCTGCGGCCCCAGATCGTTGAGCACGTCGCAGGAGGTCTGCGAGATGTCCTGCAGTTCTTTATCGGAGAGGTCTCTCGCCCCCGGTATTTCCCGCTCGATCACGTACTTCGGCAACCTGTTTCTCCTTCTAAAGGGTTTCTCGACCGAAGCCAACTTTTCACCGGCCGTCTTCAGAGACGGTCTGTAAGGAATGCTAATCCGGAGAGGCCGCAATCGCCAGAGTTACGGTTGAAGACGGTGCTCGGCGGGCCCGAAACCGCGGGGGAGTTCGAGGTCGTGCGCCCTCAAAAGCTCCGGGTCGTTGAAAACGTCCGAGATTTGGCCGTCGGCCACCGCCCGCCCGCCGTCCAGGATGACGGCCCGGTCACAGACCTCCAGCGCGTAAGGTAGGTCGTGCGTAACCATGACGATGGTTTGGGAGAGGCCGGCGAGGATCTCTCCAAACTCCCGCCGGGAACGGGGGTCGAGGTTGCTGGAGGGCTCGTCGAGGACCAATATCTCTGGCTCCATGCTCAACACCGCCGCGGTTGCGACCCGCTTTTTCTGGCCGAAAGAGAGGTGGTGCGGTGGGCGGTCCTTCACCTCCTCCATCCCGACCGCCGCGAGCGCCTGCCCGACCCGCTCCTTCACCTCGGCGTTCGAAAACCCCAGGTTAGAAGGTCCGAAGGCGACGTCCTGGGCCACGGTCGGCATAAACAGCATATCGTCCGGATCCTGGAATACCACCCCGACCCTGCGACGCACCTCGAGCAGGTTCTCTCCCCCTACCGGTAGGCCGCAGACTCGGACGGAGCCGCGAGTCGGCTCCAGGATACCGTTGAGATGCAAGCAGAGGGTAGACTTGCCCGCGCCGTTGGGTCCCAACACCGCGACCCGTTCGCCGGCCCCGATCCGTAAGGAGACCCCCCGGAGCGCTTCGTGCCCGTCGGGATACACGTATCCCAGGTCCGCAAGCTCAACGGACGGTGGATCGCTACTCACGGTAGCAGGACCCTGATGGTCACCAGTGCGGCTACCAGCAGAGTCAGAAACGCTACGTCCAACGGTCGGAGGGTGAGGCGTTCGGCCACCGCCGCCGGAATGCCGCCGGTGTAGCCCCGACTCATCATGGCGAGGTGCACACGCTCCCCGCGCTCCAGCGAGCGTAGAAAGAGGCTCGCGAGTAGCGGGCCGGTAGAAGATATGGCCTGCCGGAGCCCGGAGCCGGAGTAGCCGCGGGCCGCGCGGGCTGTCTTCATCCGCCCTGCCTGCCCCACGAGCACGTACAGGTAGCGCCACATGAGGGCCGTGATGAGGATGATCAAGCGCGGTACGCGCAGCAGCTCGAATCCCCGCAGCAGTTGCGGGAAAGGGGTGGTCGAGCTGAGGATCACCATAGCGAGGACGCCGACCGTGATCTTTATCCCGACCGTAACGCCTAGCGTGAGACCGTCCTCTGCCGTGAATGGCAGGATCGCGGCGGCCAGCAAGAAAGGTATCTCGACGGTCATCCGGCGGAGGACGTGCAGCGGGTGCAGCCGGGAGAGGGCCACGAGCCCGACCAGTATCGTTCCTATCGCGGCGAACGCCACCCAGGCACCGGGCGGCAGCGAAACCGAGACTACGACCAGCCCGATCAGGCCGAGTATTTTTACCCGCGGATCCAGCTGGTGAACCGGCGAGTCCTTTCCCGCGACGGTCTCGACCTCGGCCCGGCGATGGTCGCCGCCCACAGCCCCTACCTTCCTACCTCACCCGGCGTCCGGCACCGGACGCCTCAGAGGAGCCACTAAAGCGGCGCAGCAGGAGCACGAGCCCCGCCCCGATACCGAAAGTGGCCGCCACACCCAAGAGCCCGGAGAGCCAGGCAACACTGTAGTCGAACAGGGAAGCGGGCTGTACCCGGAAGAGGGGTTCTCCTTCCTGCGCCGCCAAGCAGGCTTCTTCGTCCGCCGCGCCCTCGCACTGGCTGTTGATGACCGCCCGCTGGAGCGCGTCCGGGCTGCTCGCCGCGAAGTTGGAGATCACCATCCCTATGAGCAAAGCGACCGCGAGGCCGACGAGCACGAACGGGAGTACAGACCGGTTTCCGTACCGGTTCTCGGAACGGCTCATCAGGCTACCTCCCCGCGGATCGTAGCGGGCACGCTATCGGGCAGCCGGTCCTTGTTGGCGAGCAGGTCCGGCCGGGTTGCGAGCACGGCCGCGACGACGCTCGTGGAAATGGCGGCCTCCAGCACCCCGACGAGCGCGTGGATGCCGAGCATGATCGGGAACGCCGCTACCGGTAACGGCCCGCCGAATACGATGAACACGCTGGCGAGCGCGCTGGCCGCAACAACGGACGCCCACGAGACCACCGCGACCGACCCCAGATAGGCTGTGCGCGTGCGCGGTAGGACCGCCGTTAAAGCCCGGAAGAGGTAATAGCCGCCGACCGCCGGCAAGAGACCCATGCACAGTATGTTAGCGCCCAGGGCCGTAATGCCCCCGTCGGCGAATCCTACGGCTTGCACCAGATACACGACGCTTACGACCAACGTGCCAATCCAGGGTCCCAACATTATCCCCGCCATCGCGCCGCCCAACAGGTGCGCGCTGGTGCCGCCCGCGACGGGAACGGTCACCATCTGCGCGGCAAAGATAAAGGCTGCCGTAAGCCCTACGACCGGCACGCGCCGGTCGTCAAGTTCATCGCGAGATTTCTTCAGGGCGTAAGCCACCACCCCGGCGGCCGCCACCGTCGTGGCTGCCGCCGTCGTGGCGTCTACCAGCCCGTCGGGAATGTGCATCCTGTATCTCCTCCTTCTCCTCCTTTGCGGGTCCCTACCCCACGCATCACCTCTCTTAGGCGCACCCGGCGCACTTCCCCCGGGCCACCACGTGGACCTCGAACACCTCGAAATCTTCCGAAGCATCTTCCAACGCTTGCAGCAGGCGATGGCCCGCGTCCGGCTCAGGATGGAAGATGCGCCCGCACTCCACGCAGACCAAGTGCGGGTGGGCGGACGTCCGGGCCTCAAAGACCCGCGGCCCCTCCGGCAAACGGCTGTCCGCGACGAGATCCACCTTCCGTAGCGCTTCGAGGGAACGGTAGACCGTCGAGAGCTCTATGCCTGGAAGCTGCCGGCTGACCTTTTCCCAGATCTCCTCCGCCGTGAAATGCTCCCCGGATTCCGCGAGCAGCCGCCAGACGTGCGCCCGCTGCGGCGTAACACGTACCCCCCTTTGCTGCAAAACACTGACGGAGTGGTCCTCCATATCAGTTGCAAATTATTAGCAGAAAACAAACGTTGGCGCAAGCCTAGATTGCCCAGACCACAGCTAGCGGGTGTGCGATTTTCGGGCCAGTGAGATCCTGACCAGCTCCCGGTCGTGAGGCCAGGCGAAATCCAGCCCGTCGAGGTCCTCCGCTGTTACCCATTTAAACTCCGCCACGTCGTCGGCGGGTTCGGGATCGCCTTTGACCAGCCGGGCCGCGAACCCCAGCGCCAAAACGAACGGCCCGCCTTCCCCGTAGGTATGCGATGCCATTATCAGGGGCCCGACCACGTCGCCGATCTCGACGCCAAGCTCCTCGTGAACCTCCCGGGTCAGGGCGTCTACCGGATGTTCGTCGGGCTCCAGAAAGCCCCCCGGCACGTCTACCCGGCCCTTTTCCGGCTCTCCGGCCCGAACCGTCACCAGCACCCGACCGTTTTCGACGATGGCGCAGCCGGTAGAGGGGGAGGCGTTCCGGTACCAGGACCTCCCGCACTGTGGACACCGCGTACCGGTCGGGGAGCCACCGGATTTCTCCAGCGGGGTCGCGTCCACGGGACAGTAGCGGTAGGGACTGGAGTTCGTGAACCCGTCGCCGGCCAACTTACACCCGGCCCTTTATCAGGCCCTCGGCGACGTTTCCGAGGCCGTCTACGTCCCGGACGATCTCGACCCGATTGCAGAGCGACTCGTAGAGCGGCATGTCGCACGAGCCTAGGGACCAGCCCCAACGGGGCTCCGGCGTGATCCAGACGACCTGCCGCGCGTGCTGGGCTATCTCCTCGAACGCCTCTACGTTCGGCAGCTTGCCGTTGTTGCGCCCGTCGCCCAAGATCACGATCGTGGTGCGGTGGTTGATGGTCGGCAGGTGCTCATTCTTGAATTGCTCGGCGGCCTTTCCGAAGTCGCTGTTTACGTCGGCGTCTATGATGCGGCCCGAGAAGATCTCCTCTACCGCCCGGTTCATGTAGTGCTCCTCGAAGACCTGCGTAACCTCCGCCATCTCCGCCACGAACACGAACGTGCGGACCTTGGAGAACAGGCTCTGCATCTGGTAGATCAGGTGCAGCCAAAACCGGCTGAGGTTCCGCGTGCTCATACTAACGTCGCATAACAACGTTACGCGCGGCTTGCCTTCGCGCCGGCGGCGGAGTACGGGGTCGAAGGGGACGCCGTCGTAGCGGACGTTCTGGCGCAGGGTGTGGGGGACGCTGATGCGTCCGGTTCGGTCCTGTTTCAAGCGGCGGGTCTTCGCGCCCTGGATGTTGCGGGCTATGCGCCGGACCGCGGCCTCCATCTCCCGCTGCTCGCCGGCGGAGAACGTGAGCATCTTGCGCAGCGCCCGGCGGCGGAACTCGGTGTCGTCCTTCGCGTCCTTCTTGAGGAGCTTCTCCCGTTCCTGCATTTGCTTGATGAGGTCCGGAAGTCCCTTGATGATGTTCTCGGACTGGGCTTCCAGTTCGGAGATCAGGGCTTCATCGACCTCCAGCTCGTGCAGATGGTCCACGAAGTCCTGGAGGTCCACGGCGGAGACGTCCAGCGGCAGTTCCTCCCCGCCCAGCCCGGGCACGAGTTCGCCGGGGCTGAACATGTTGCGCGAGCGGCGCAGCCGCATGTGGTAGGTCAGGCGCTGGAGCGCGCTGTCCATCGCGCCCGGCTTGCGGTTCAGGATCAACTCCTGAGAGAACATCGAGAGCCGCATCCTCTCGGACTCGCCGTGGATGTCGTTCGCCGGGCGCATCCGATCCTCCTCGAAGAACTTCCGCATCTCCGTAGACTCGGCGGTGTCGTGGCTGTGCCCCTCGTCCTCCGGGCCTTCGCCGCCGGCTTCCTCCCCCAGCTCCAGCTTCGCGGGCGGCGGGCCGTGGTCGTGGTCGTGCGGAAGCTTCAGTTTCGCGGAAGGTTTCTCCGACGCCGGGCGCATCGAGAAGTACAGCTCGAACAACCGGTCGAAGGTGCTCGCGTCCTCCGGGGTCTTGATCAGGGTCGCCCGCAACGTGTCCTTTACCACCGCGCGTTCCCGGAGCCCGGTGTGCTCCAGGGCGTGCAGGGCGTCGATACTCTCGGCGGGAGAGACCCGCAACTGATGATTGCGGAGCACCTGGACGAAGTCGTTAACCACGGTGTCCATCGAGGTCGCTTTCTAGTGCGCGTGCTTGTGGACGGAGCGGTGCATCTCGTACATAGCCTCTTCGGGACGCTCGCCGGTCGGCTCCTTCTGGCCGATGTCCTTGCTCTCTTTGGCGTTCACGCCGAGGTGGTCCAGTATTTTTTTCGCGTCGCGGTCGTACTTGGCGATCACGCTGATGGTACTCTCGATCAGCTCTTTCGAGAGCTTCGGCGCGTTGAGGACCACCAGGCTCTGGGCCCAGTCGAGCGTCTCCCCGATGCTCGGGGCTTTGCGGAGGTCTAGCGTGCGGAGCTCCTGGATGGTCTCTACCAGCTCGTTGGAGAGGGCTTCGCTGATGCCGGGGGCTTTGAGCCGCACTATCTCCAGTTCTACTTCGCCGTTCGGGTAGTCGAGTTGGAGGTGCAGGCAGCGGCGCTTGAGCGCCTCGGAGAGCTCGCGAGTCCGGTTGGAGGTCAGGATGACGACCGGCGGGTGGTCGGCTTTTATGGTCCCGACCTCCGGGATAGAGACCTGGTAGTCGGAGAGGAATTCCAGGAGGAACGCCTCGAACTCCTCGTCGGCCCGGTCGATCTCGTCTATAAGCAGCACCGCCGGCTCGTCGGACTGCACCGCCTGGAGAATCGGCCGCTCGACCAGGAAGTTCTCGGAGAAAAAGATGTCCTCCTGGCCGCGGAGGACTTCAGCGGCTTCCCGCAGGGTTTCGGTGGGGGCGAGGGTCTGCCCGATCTTCTCCCGCAGCACCTGGGTGTAGAGGAGCTGTTTGCTGTACTCCCACTCGTAGAGGGCCTTCGCCTCGTCGAGCCCTTCGTAGCACTGCAGCCGGATCAGGGGCTTCCCCGCCGCCCCCGCGAGCGACTTCGCGAGCTCCGTCTTACCGACGCCCGCCGGTCCCTCGACCAGCACGGGCTTGTTGAGCCGCGTCGCGAGGAATACGACCGTCGCCAGCCGCTGGTCCGAAACGTAGCGCTGTTCCGCGAGCTTCTCGCCGACCTCTTCTATGCTCCCAAACAAAATGCTCCTTACTAGATCCGGTCTCCGCGGACGGGAGCGGACACTATACCCGCTCCCGTATTCCGTGCCCCGTTGCTCCGGCGAAACGGCGTAGGCGAGGCTACCTTCCTACCTGGACGCCGGCGAGCGCCCGAGGCTCTCGTCGCGTTCCTCGTAGCCCTGGGTCTTGCGGCCCATCGCCGGCGCCGCCCCCCAGACGTTCTGCCGGTAGCCGTTGGAGGTCTTGCGCTCCATCGGGTCGTACATACAGTCGCGCAGGACCTCTCTCGCACCCTCGACGGTCAGGTCGCGCGGGTTGCCCGGCGTGCAGAGGTCCTCCATCATGTGCTCGGCCATCTTCTGCAGCTCTTCGTCGTCGCTCTGAATGGCTTCCGTCGGCCGTCCCTCGTACCAGCCCTGGCCCATCCGGGACTTCGGGTACTCCGCGACCGCCGCGAAGTTCTCCGGGATACCGCAGTCCTTGGCGAGCCGGATCACGGCGTCTATCGCCTGGTCGGCCGCCTGGACCGGGTTCATGCCCCGCGTGTCCTCGCCCATCGCCGTGGCGATGTCCGCGTACTTCTCGACCGCCGCCGGCTGGTTGTACGTCCACACCCGCGCGATGCCGATGCCGTTGTTCAACCCGTGGTGGATGTCGTAGTAGGCGCAGACCGCGTGGGAGAGCGAGTGAAGGATCCCGAGCAGGGCGCTACTGAACGCCTGGGCGGCGATGTACTGGGCCCAGACCATGCCCTCCATCGCCTGGTAGTTCTTCGGGTTGTAGGTCGCCTCGCGCAGATTCTCCGTAACCAGCCGGACGGCTTCGAGGGCCACGGGCGTACACGAAAGATGCTGCACGCGCCCGGCGTACGCCTCCGAAGCGTGCGCTATCGTGTCGAAGCCCGTGTAGGCCACGTACTCCGGCGGCTGGGTCATGCACAACACCGGGTCGTTGATCGCCAGCGTCGTCGTCATCGCCCGGTCGAAAGCCACCCACTTGTGAGGGGCCTTCTCCGAAGAGAGGTCCGTAATGACGGCGGCGGGCGTCGTCTCGGAGCCGGTGCCGACGGTCGTGTTGATCGCGATGTGCGGCGGGTTCTCAAGCTTTTCCGAAGCATTGAGCCCCTGGAACTCGTTGATGTTCCGCCCGTCGTGGGCCGCCACGACCCGCGCGCCCTTCGTCGTGTCGTGCGGGCTGCCGCCGCCGATAGAGACAAAGCCGTCGCACTCCCCCTCGGTAAACGCATTGTAGGCGTCCATTACATTGTAGTCTTTCGGGTTCGTCTCGACCTCGTCGTACACCGTTACCGAAACGCCCGCGTTCTCGAAGTTCGTCTTGCACTCGTCGATGATCCCGGTCTCCCGTAACCCCGTGGTCACGAACAAGACGTGGTTTAAACCCATCGCCGCCGCCTCGGGTCCCGCCGTCTCGTAGGCGCCCGCGCCCAACAGCGACCGCGGTTGCTTGAAAAACTCCTTTACCGGAAATTCGAACATCTGGGATGTATCCATAGGATAAACCTAGCTCCTTTCCCTGACTTTCCCTTGGTCGCAGGACGCACATGATATATCCTCACCAACGTCCCCGCCACGTCCACCTCGTCTCGCCAAAGACACCAACCCGGAAAACTTATCGCGGCCTTGTACACACCCCCCTAAGCGCCGTAAGTTCACTACTGTTCCCCGAAACTGTTACTACAATATAACAGAAGCGCTATCTTGTCCAGAGTATATTTCGGCGGTTGGAGGGCACGAGGGTGTCGGAGAGTTGGCTGGCGCCCCGGCGCTGGCACGACCGACACAACCGAGAGTTCCCTACCACCGGGATAGCTTCGCCCTACACTTCGAGATGTAACCGCTGTTATACTCACAGTGTGACAAACAGTGAAATAGCAGGTGGGCGGGGGTGGTTTGTGCTGATCTACAAGCTACCTTCGGAGCCCAGCCGTTATCGGGCGAGTGTTTGGAGAAAGCTCAAGGCTGCGGGGGCGGTGTACCTCCAGAACGGGGTGGCGGCTCTGCCGAACGATTCCGGCGGGGAGCGGACGATGCGGGGCGTGACGCAGGAGATCCGCCGGGTTGGGGGTACGGCACACTTTTTTCGGGGTGCTCTGGTCGGAGACAAGGGGGAGTTGGAGAAGATCTTCGACGAGGCGCGCGATGCCGAGTACGCGGAAGTTCTGGAGCGCTGCCAAGATTTCCACGCCGAGTTGGTAAAAGAACGTGACGCCGGCAACCTGACCTTCGCCGAGCTAGAGGAGAACGAGGAAGACCTTGCCAAGCTGGAGGCTTGGGTGGATAAGATCCGGGCCCGCGACCGCTTCGGCGCGCCGCTCTTCGGGAAAGTCGAGCGGGAGCTCGCGGCGTGCCGGGAGGACCTGCAGGCGTTCGCGGAATCCGTCTACGAGGCGGCCGACCACGGCTCGGCCGGTGCGTCGTGAGCGCCCCGGCGGTTGGTTGGGAAGGGTGTCGCCGGGTATCTCCGGAGGGGTTGTGGTAGGGGTGAACCTGGCGGGGTGGAAGCGGTGGGCCGGGCGGCTGAAGTCCGAGACCTACGCTTTGTATCTGGCGTACAGGGATCCGCGGGTGCCCCTCCGCGCCAGGCTGTTCGCCGCCCTGGTGGTCGGCTACGCCTTCAGTCCTATAGACCTGATCCCGGACTCCATACCGGTCCTCGGTTACCTGGACGACCTCATCGTGGTCCCCCTGGGCGTGGCCCTCGCGGTACGAATGATCCCCAAGGACGTGCTCGCCGAGAGCCGGCAGAAGGCGCGGGAGATGGTGGAGCGGGGAGAGAGACCCGTGAGCCGGACGGCCGCCGCCATCATCGTTATCCTCTGGCTGGCCCTGGCAGGTCTCGGCGCCCTCCTCGTGGTGCGAATAGTCCGGGGTTGAAAAACTACTGGTTCGCGGGCGGCCGCTGCTCTAGTCTGGCGATCCTAATTTCCAGGCCGACGAGGTACTCGGCAAGTTCCCGCGTAATACCCAACTTCTGTTCCAGCTCTTGCATCCGCGGCCCGTATCTCTGCCGGAGGTCTTTCGCTATCTCCTGCGCGCCCTTCGCGGCTATGGGGTTCAGATCTTCCACAACAGTTCTCCTTTCAGGAAAGTTACCTAATCCGACTCGACCGGAACGGTTCCGAACACTATGAAGCTAACGATCCAGTAGACGGCGTAGAGGCCGAGCAGCGAGTAACCGTGCCACGGCTTCAACTGGCCCTTGTAGATGACGTAAGCGGCAAGACCGGTTAGAACGATGAGCACCGGCAGATGCCACGCGAGCACGGCCGAACCGACCACGATACTGCCGCCCGCCAGGAGGATGATACCCAGCTTGCCGGTAACCGAGAAGACCACGCTGCCGATAACGTTCCCGATCCCGATCTCCGGCGCACCCTTGCGAACGGGTTCCACGGTAAGGAAGATATCTTCGATGGTCAACACGGCGGTTATGATGGTCGCGCCGAAAACCGTGCCTTCGATCCCGTAATTTTCCAGGATTCCTTCGGTTCCGATGCCCGTGGTCGTCGCGCCGATGATGAGGCCGGCGAGCGCGAGAACTGCCAATCCCAGACCGGCCCAGCCGGGAAGACCGCGCACTTCGGCGAACGGCATCCGGGCGGAGAAGGACTGCCCCGTTCCCCCGCGGGCTTCCACCATTCCCTCGTACATTGTCGCGTCCCTAAAGACTGGCTTGTCGCTCCCGTACTCCCGGACGGCGACGTAGGCGACGAACAGGACAAACAGCCCGAGCAGGATCGCGCCGTCAAGCCCGCTGAACGGGGCGGTCAGCGTGAACAGGATCATTACGAGCGGCGCGGCGGCGAGGATGACGATGTAATCGCGGGGAATATTCACCTCGGTGGGTGTGAGTATCGCGGCGAGCGCGAACACGATTCCGGTTATCGAGAGCGCGGTCCCGAATACGATACCGAGGGCGACGCCGCTGAGGTCTTCGAGGTTGAGCACGACCCCGAGGAAGACGTCGTCGAACTCGATGCCGGTGAAGATGATGGCGAGCAGAAACACCGAGACCCGAAGACCACTCGCCGCGCCGACGAGATAGCCGATCAGCTTTTCGGCGCTGTATATCAGCAGCGCCGCCCCGGCGATAAAGATCAGTATTGAAGTTATGCCAGAAGTTTCTTCCATACTACCTCCCTACTACCTCCCTCCGGGCGGGTTCCTGCTCTACCGGCCGCCGCCAGGGCAGGTCCCGACCTTACTCCCCGTGGCCCGCATTCACCCGGGGTACAAGGTCTTCAACACCTTGCTCCGTGCCTTCGTTGGCAGCCTTTACCGCCTCGACCACGATCTGGTGGTCGGGGGAGAGGTGGCAGACGGGATCGGTGCGCGAGGCATCGCCGGTGAGCTGGAACGCCTGGCAGCGGCAACCGCCGAAATCTACCTCGCGGCGATCACAGCTCCGGCAGGGCTCCGGCATCCACTCCGTTCCCCGGAAGCGTTGGAAGAGGGGTGACTCCTCCCAGATCCAGGCCAGCGAATGTTCGCGCACGGCTGCCCGGGGAAGGTTGAGGGTGTGCGCCGCGGGGCAGGGCAGGACGTTCCCGTTGGGCGTCACCGTTAGCTGGTTCCGGCCCCAGCCGCCCATACAAGGCTTGGGGTACTTGCTGTAGTAGTCCGGGATGACGTAGATGATCTCCAACGTCCCCTCCAGGCGCCGGCGGGCGGCGCGTACTATCTCTTCGGACCTCTCTAGCTGGGCCCTGCTAGGCAGTAGGGCCTCCCGGTTGCGCCAGGCCCAGCCGTAGTACTGGGTATTGGCCAGCTCGATCCGGTCTGCTTCCAGCTCCCCGGCCAGCTCCAGGATGTGGCCGATCCTGTCTATGTTGTGGCGGTGGAGCACCACGTTCATGGTTAGCGGCCAATCCAGCTCCTTGACCATCCGGGCCGCCGAGATCTTGCGTTCGTAGGAGGGGGTGCCGGCTATGCGGTCCGAGAGGCCCGGCTCGTCGGCCTGGAGGCTGATCTGCACGTGGTCGAGCCCGGCGGCCTTTAGCTTTTCCGCCCGCCGGCGCGAGAGGCCCAGGGCGCTCGTAATGAGGTTGGTGTACAAACCCACTTCTCGGGCGCCGGCCACGAGCTCTACGAGGTCCCGGCGCTGGAGCGGCTCACCGCCCGAGAGGTGAAGCTGCAGGACGCCGAGCTCCCGCGCCTCGGTCATCACCCGTTGCCACTCCTCCGTAGTAAGCTCCTCGCTGTAGTCCGGGAGGTTGAGCGGGTTGGAGCAGTAGGGGCAGTGCAGCGGGCAGTCGTAGGTGAGCTCCGCCAGCATTCCGTACGGCCTATTCATCGACGAGCTCCACCCACCGCTTGGCAACGAGCCGCGCCAGGAAATCCCGCACCTCGCCGTCGGACACGCTACTGTACCGGCCGCGCAACTCCTCCACGATCTCGACGACCGTCCGCTCCCCATCGCAGAGCTCCAGGATGGTTGCGCCGGTTTCGTTCAGGACCAGCACCCCCTCCGGAGCCAGCAGCACCTGCTGTTCCCGTACGGGGTCCCACTCCAGTCGGGCCTGCTGCGCGAGACGAGGCCGGTTTGTGGATAGTACCGCGATGCTCATTTGCCCTCCTGTCGGGTGTTGTCCGAGTAGGCTCGGTCGATGGCGTCCAACATGCTCCACAGCACGTCGTTCTTGAAAGATAGCGCCGCCACGGCCCGCGCCTGGTCCTCCGGTGTCCGGCAATGTTCCGTCACCACCTCCAGGGCGTGCTCCGAGTCGCGCGGGGCCTGCGTGAGGCGGTTGCGGAAATAGGCCAGCCCGTCGGGGTCGATCCAGGTGTAGAGACGCTCGAACGCGGCCAGACGCTCTGCCATGAGATCCGGCGCAAACAGCTCAGTCAGCGAGGAGGCCACCGCCTCGACCCACGGGCGGGTGCGGGCGAAGTTGACGTAGGCGTCGACGGCGAAGCGTACCCCGGGCACGACGTGCCGATCGTCCAATAGCTCCTCCCGCGCCAGCCCCACGGCCTCACCCAAGAACAGCCAGGCCTCGATACCTCCCTCTCCCGCGGCTGTTCCATCGTGGTCGTGGATGCGCCGGATCCAACGCCGGCGTACCTCCCGGTCGGGACAGTTGGCGAGGATGGCGGCGTCCTTGCGGGGGATGTTCTCCTGGTAGTAGAAGCGGTTGGCCACCCAGCCCTGGATCTGCGTTCGGCCCAGGTGCCCCTCGTTCATCGTCACGTGGAACGGATGAAGGCTGTGGTAGCCCTGCGACTGGGCGCGTAGGGCCTCGACAAAGCTCTCGGTATCAGATGCCACCTGTTTTAGATCTCCAGTTCTAGCCCATCCTCGGCCACTTCCAGGCCACGCTCCTCGACGATTCGCCGTTCGGGCGTGTCCTCGATCAGGATGGGGTTGCTATTGTTGATGTGGATGTAGATCCTGCGCCCGATAGGGAGCGGGGCCAGCTGCTCCAGACTGCCGCCTTCGCCGCTGATCGGCAGGTGCCCCATCTCACGCGACGTCTTACCCGCGATGCCGAGCCGGATCAGCTCGTCGTCTCGCCAGCAGGTCCCATCGAAGAGCAGGCACGCACAGCTTTCCAGTTCGGCGAGCACCGACGGCGCCAACTCTTGTGCGCCCGGCAGGTACACCAAAGACCGGCCGGAAGATCCGTCGGTGATCCGGTATCCCACCACTCCTTCATCTCCCTCCCCGGTACCGAAACGTGCCCGTTTATTCGTAGGAGCGGAAAAGGCCCGGTAGGATAACCCATCCGCCAGCGTTATCGCGGTTCCCGGGGTGACCTTCCGCCACTCGACGTGGGTGAAGGCGCCGAGTGTATGGAGCAGCGCGGTGCCGTTGGAGAGGGTTTCGTGAACCGCCGCGGTGGCGTGTACCTGCAGGTTATCGCCCTCGCGCAGCAGCAGTAGGCCGAGGGTGTGATCCAGCTCCGCGTCCGTGAGCAGCACGGACTGCAAAGGAGAATCCCTGACCCCTTGGGGGTGCAGGGCCGGGAAGGACTCGATCTGGGCCCGGATGTCAGGTGAGGCGTTGAGCAGGAACCACCGCCGGTAGTCGGCGCTTACCGCGACCGACGACTGGGTGCGCGGGCGGCAGGGCCGCGAGCCGTCGCGAACGGCCCGACACCGAGGGCAGTTGCAGTTCCACTGCGGAAAACCTCCTCCCGCTGCTGCTCCGAGCACCCGTACCCACACACCGGCCCTCCATCCGTTTTCCTCGATCAGTCTTCCTGGCTAGAATTTCCCCACGACAAAGTGAGGGTCTTGCAGGCGCCGGGCTCCTTGCCCGGCGCCTCGAATACGTCTATTCCGAATCCGCCCAGATGCCGGCGTATGCGGTCACCTCGGCGCTGGTCCCGATCTCCTCGAACTCGGGGGTCTCCCACTTCTGAAGTTCCATACGGCTGTTCCCTCCTTTCGTATAGTCACTTTCATCGTGCCCGGGTCAAACCGGGCCCGTTCCTCCGTTCGTACCGGGTGGCGCTCCTTCTACGCCACCCGGTACCAGACGATGATCTTACTCCTCTGGCAGAGCGAAAACGAAGATAGTGGATCCGTGGGGGTTCCCCATCAGCCCGGGTAGGAACCCTTCGGTCCAAGCGCCCCAGCCGACCGGCACGGCTATGTACTGCCTTCCGTCGATGCTGTAGGTCGTTGGGCTGCTGTGGTGTCCGCTGCCGCACTGGAACTTCCACAAATGCTCCCCGGTACGCGCATCTAGCGCGTTGAACTCACCCGAGGGCATGCCTACGAACACGAGGTCGCCAGCCGTGGCGAGCACCGACGCACACACCGGAAGGTCGGTCTCCCACTGCCAGACCTCCTCGCTCGTGGACGCGCTGAAGGCGGTCAGGCCCCCCCCTCATGCCCTCGACGTCCACGATGACATGCGCTCCCCAGTAGGGCATGCCCTCCTTGAACTCCCTGCGCCGCCGCGCGATCGTCGCACCGGTATTCTGCACCGGGCAGTAGAAGAGCTCGGTCTCCGGGTTGTAAGCTGCGTGCGTCCATTCCTTGGCTCCGGCTGGTCCCGGGTAAAAGTGGACTTCGTCTCCCTCATCTTCGGGGTATATGTTGGGCGTTACGTTGCCGTCGGCGTCGATCTCGCCCCAGTTGATACGGTCGACGAAGGGTGTTACCCGGACTAGCTCGCCGTTCGTGCGATCCAGGATGAAGAAGTACCCGTTCTTGTCGAAGTGCGCCAGTAGCTTGCGCCCGTCCTGCTCGAAGAGAATACTCTCCATGTTACTGTCGTAGTCCCACAGGTCGTGCGGGGTGAACTGGTAGTGCCAGCGTATCTCGCCGGTGTCGGCGTCCACGGCAACGACGCTGTCGGTAAAGAGGTTGTCGCCCTCGCGGACTTCTCCGTCGAAGTCAGGCGCCGGGTTGCCGGTCCCCCAGTACAGGAGGTTCAGCTCCGGGTCGTACGTGCCCGTGACCCAGCAGTTTCCGCCGCCCCGCTGCCAGGCCTCGCCGTCCTCAGGCCAGGTCTCAGACCCCGGCTCGCCGGGCTTCGGGATCATGTAGCAGCGCCAGACGCGCTCTCCGGTCTCGATGTCGTAGGCGTCCAAATGACCGCGCACGCCGAACTCCCCGCCGGAACTCCCCACGATGACTTTGTCCTTTACGATGAGGGGGGCGACCGTGGCGCTCTCTCCGGCCCGCACGTCACCGTGTATGGTGTCCCAAATCTTCTCGCCGGTTTCGGCGTCGAGCGCGATCACGTGGGCGTTCAAGGTAGCGAGGAAGACCTTTCCTTCCGCCACGGCGACCCCGCGGTTCACGTTGCCGCAGCACAGCGAGACGTCGAACGGGATCGCGTGCTTGTACTGCCACAGTAGCTGCCCGGTCTTGGCGTCAATGGCCCAGACGAAACCGTCCCAGCCCGAGACGTACATGACGCCATCCACGATGAGCGGGGCGGCCTCGAACGCGTACGTTGACGGGCCCGCGTGAAGGCCCTGAGAGCCGGACTGGAACACCCACGCGGGAGAAAGGCGATGGACATTCTCGGTGTTGACCTGGTCTAGCGGGCTGCACCGCTTCCCATCGTAGGCGCCGTAGTAGGTGAGCCAGTT
>JBHJHC010000075.1:0-13468 GCA_050331175.1 Rubrobacteraceae bacterium
GGGGATGGCGCTGCAACCCTCGCTGGACGTTCCAAGCTCTATGTAGTCGTTCGCTTTCAGTCCCCTATATCGCGGGGATGGCGCTGCAACAGGGGAGCCACTGACGGAGCCGCCCGCATCACCGATACTTTCAGTCCCCTATATCGCGGGGATGGCGCTGCAACCGACCTCGCAAGAGCTTGTAAGGTGTATTTCCCGTCGTCTCAGAGACGGTTTTCAAGGGCCGGGCTCTCCATTTCTGGGAGCATGAGCTTCATGTTCGATGCTAGCACGGGCTGAGATCAGGGGCCACTTTCGCAAGGAGGGTTTCTGTTTGAATTTCCCGGAGGTTTGCGAGGGGGGAATTCCTTTGGTTTTGCGGGTAAAATTTGCTTTGTTGCGGGTTCGGGTGGGATCTGGCACGAGAACTTGCTACGTTTTGCTACGGGGGCTTGCGAAAGGAGGGGTTGATGGGGGAGATGGAGACGGCCCGGGGGATGCTGGTCGTGTTGCAGGTTCTGTCCGAGGGGCCGGCTTCGAGGCGGTGCCTGGGACAGGCTCTGCGAGAGGTGGGTATAGACCGGGACGAACGAACGGTTCGCCGGTGGCTGGAGGTTCTGAGGGAGGAAGGGTTCGTCGAGAGCAACGGGCGGCTGCACGTGTTGCGTGGCTCACCGGTTCGCCTGGACTTCGACGGGTACGAGGCGCTGTCGGCCCTGAGCGTGCTGCAATCCCTGGGTGATAGAGAGCCCGTGTATGGAAAATACCTTGCTTCCGCAGCGGCGAAGTTGCGGGACGCGCTGCCCCGGGAGGCTTTGAAGTTCGCGGACCTGGGCGGGATCGAGTTTGACCTGGAGTCGGCCAGCCATCCTACGGAGGACCCCGAGATCATAGACGTTCTGCGCCGGGCCGCACACCAGCACCGCCGGACCGAAGTCCTCTACTATAGCCTGCGCTCGGACACGGTCCGCTGGAGGACCGTGGAGCCCGTGCGGGTTGCCTACGCCCAACGCGCCCACCGGCTCTACGCTTACGAGCGGGAGGAGAACCGGGTGACGGAGTTCCGGATCAACCGCATCCGCGAAGCCCGCATCCTGCCGGATAAGTTCGCCCCCGAAGCCCACGTCCGCTCTTTCGAGCCCGCCCGCATCCGGCTCGGCGAAAAAGCCTTTACCGCCTATGGCCGGTCCATTATCCCCGACCCCGACGCTACCATACAACGCCTCGATGACGGCGGCGCCATCATCGACGGCCGCACTCCCAGTACCTTCTGGACCGTCCGCGATGTGGCCGCCCTCGGTCCCGACGCCGAAGTCCTCGGCAGCCCGAAACTAAAGCAGGAACTCCGCGCCTTTCTCCGGGAAACCCTCAAAAAATACGAATAAATATACCCCAATCCCCGGATCCGGTCATCCAGTGTCCGGGCTCTCCGAGATAATCTACTCCGACGGTCCGGCGTACACCGCGAGATAGGGTTTATGAACGAGGTATTCGTAGAGGGTTTCGGCGTTTCGGTCTCCAAAAAGAGCGAGCGGCTGGTGGTCAAGAAGAAGGGCGAGGTCGTCTTCGAGCGGCCGTTCTTCGACGTGGAGCGCGTGATCGTCGCCACCGAGGGCGCCACCGTCTCTTCGGCCGCCGTCCACTAGTGCGTGAAGAACGGCATCCCGCTGGAGTTCCTCTCCTACTCCGGCACGCCCTACGCGAGCCTGGTATCGCCCCAGCTCGGCGGGACGGTAAAGACGCGCCGGGCTCAGCTTCTCGCGTACGGGGACCTGCGGGGCGTGGTGTTGGGCAAGGCGTTCGCCGCCGGCAAGCTCAAGAGCTCCGCAAACAACCTGAAGTACTACGCCAAGTACCGCAAGGGTCAGGACAAGAGGACCTACGAGTTCTTGTACGAACGGGTGGACGGGATGGAGGAGTTGGCCCGGCAGGTGGAGGGGATAGAGGGCGAGTGTGTGGACGAGGTGCGGGGCACCCTGATGAACGCTGAGGGGCGCGGGGCGGCGATGTACTGGGAGGGGGTCAAGAGGATCTCCCCCGGCTTCCCCGGCCGCGAGGGCCGCGGCGCCACCGACCTCGTAAACTCCCTGCTCAACTACGCCTACGGCATCCTCTACAACCGCATCCTCTCCGCCGTCACGCGGGCCGGGCTCGACCCGTTCGCCGGCTACGTACACACGGACCGTCCGGGGAAACCGTCGCTGGTCCTGGACCTGATCGAGGAGTTCCGCGGCCCCGTCGCCGACCGGGCCGTGCTCGGGATGCTCGGTACCGGCTTCAAGGTCGGCATGGACGAAAACCTCCTGGACGAGAAGACCCGCAAGCTGACGGCCGGTAAGGTCCGCGAACGCCTCTCCGCCCGCGTCAAGCACCGGGGCCGGAAGCACACTCTGGAGAACGTCATCCACGTCCAGGCCCGGAGCGTCGCTAGCTTCGTGCGGGACGGGGTGTTGTACAAGCCGTTCGTGGGGAGTTGGTAGCTGCACTATGGGGTTCGTTTACCTGATCTACGACATCCCCGACGACCGCATCCGGCACAAGGTCTCCGAGCGGTGCAAGGACTACGGCCTCGTGCGCATCCAGTACTCCGCCTTCGCCGGAGACCTGGACCGCAACCGTCGCGAGGAGCTGATGCTCCGCCTCAAGAAGACGCTCGGTAAGAAAGAGGGCAACATTCGGCTCCAGCCCGTCTGCTACCGGGACCTGAAGCTGATTAAGGAGGTCGTCGTTGAGCCCGCTTGACCTGACCGTGACGGACATCCGGCAGCACGTCTACTGCCCGCGCATCCCGTACTACCGCTACACCATGCCCCTGGAGCGTCCCGTCACCGCCAAGATGGACCTCGGCAAAGAAGAGCACGAGACGACCTCCGCCAAAGAGGCCCGCCGCACCTTGAAAGCCTACGGCATAGAGGAGGGTGAACGCCGCTTCGGGGTAGACCTCTACTCGGAGCCGCTGCGGTTGCGCGGCAAGATCGACATGGTCATCCTGGCGCCCCGAGAAGTCGTCCCGGTCGAGTACAAGATGGCGGCGGCCATCGGGTTGCACCACAAGTACCAGCTCGCCGCCTACGCCCTGCTCGCCGAGCACACCTTCGGAGGCACCGTCAGCCGCGCCTTCGTCTATCTCACCCCGGAGAAGAGGGCCGTCGAAATCCCCATCACGCCGGCCATGCGCGCCCACGTAAAGAAGATAGTGGCCGAACTCCGAGACGCCACCGACAACGAACGCCTGCCCCGCCCGACCCCGCACCGGGCACGCTGCACGGATTGCGAGTACCGCCGCTTCTGCGGCGACGTCCTCACAGGCTCGACCGGAGGAGCCTGAGATGTACATGCCCACCGCCGAAGAGAGGAAGCGTCTCCTGCGCGGTACCATCCCGCGGGTGCGCAAGCTCGGCGTGGACGACACGTTGCGCGGCTGGAGCTGGAGCGCCCCGCCGCTACTCTCACCCTACGACGCTCCTTTGGGCCTCTCCGAAGTCGCCGGCGCCTACTGCGAGACCGGCCGCAACGTCTACGCCAGGCGCGTCCTCGGCGCCGAGCCCGAGCCGAACGCGAAGATGCTCCTGGGCACCCGGCTCCACGAAACCTTGCGCGACTGGACGGTCCACGCCAAGACCATGCTCTACACCCACGGCGTGGAGGGGACCGAAGAAGCCATCCGCCGCATACGCTCCTTCCCCGAGCCCGGACTGCCCGAAGCCCGGGCGCTAGTCGCCTACGAGGCCGACGCCCTGGAGTTCCGGCTGCGCGAGGCCCTCGGCCAGTTCCCCCGCATCGGCACCGACGCCCTCGTCGCCCGCGTGCTCCCCGTAACCCTGGGCCAGATGCTCGACGGCTCGTTCCTCGGCCTCAGCAAGCACCTCTCCACCGACCTGTTGCACCTCGGCGAGCCGTGCGTGCTGGACGTGATCTTCGCGGACCACAAGCGCGACTTCCACCCGCTAACCCTCGCCGGCTACGCCCTCGTCCTCGAAGCTGTCTACGAGTTCCCGGTGGATGTCGGCGTAACCGTCTACGCCAACTTCCGCGACAACCGCCTCCACATAGAGCGCGAGTTCGCCGTCATTGGCGACGAGCTGCGGATGGAGTTCATCGAAGTCCGCGACGAAAAACAACGCATGGTCGCCGACGGTCTCGACCCCGGCACCTGCGACGGCTGCGAGGAGTGGTGTTCGCGATGATGGGTATGTATAGTGACGCAAGGAGAGTGAAGGGAGGAGCCGTGGCCCGTCTGACCCTGGACCTGCCGCAAGACTTGATCTCCGAGCTGGAGAAACGCGCCGCCAAAAACGGCCAGAGCACACAAGATTTTATCCGTGAAGACCTGGAGTTTCGCTGTCTCCACCGACTGCCGGCGCGCAAACGCGGAGATGTCTCCGACCGCCCGGAATTCCAGGAAGCGATACGGATTCAGGACGAAACCCAAAAGATGCTGGAAGGTTCTGGCCTCATTGGTCCAGAGTTCATTCGTCGAGTGCGCGATGGCGCATCGAAGTAATGAACGAAAAGGTTCGAGACATACTCCACAAGCTCACCGGTTTCGAGGCATACGATTTCCAAATAGAAGTCGCTCGTAGATTGATAGATGGTGAAAATCTTGTCTTGGTGGCGCCTACGGGTTCCGGTAAGAGCTGGGCGGCTTTGCTAGCGTTCATATACGCTAGACGAAACGGTATGCCCTTCGCGGATCGGCTGATCTACGCCTTCCCGCTACGGACTTTGACCACGGCGCTGTACCAGCAGTATGGCGAATACTTGGAGCGAGAAGGTTTGCAAGCCACCCTCCAAATTGGAGGCATGGAGAGGGGAGAAGGTGATCCTTTCTTCGACAAGGGTGACGTTGTTTTTACGACCATAGATCAGCTCTTGTCCGGCTACATCGGTGTGCCCGTATCTCTTCCTCGCAGGCTCGCCAACATGCCTGCCGGCGCACTGGTCGGTAGCTGTGTAGTGTTTGATGAGTTCCACCTCCTTGAGCCGGATAAAGCCCTGGCGACGACCCTGGACCTTGCGGAGCAACTCAAACCTTATGCCCAAACACTCTTGATGAGCGCGACCTTCTCCGCTAACGGCATCGCGGAGATACAGAGCAGGGCACACGCCGGCGAGCGAGTGGTTTCGCCCAAAGAACTGAAGCGACCATATAAGACCGAGACCAAACGGAAGTATCTGTGGAGCGGAAAGGAACTTACTGCTGAATCTGTGCTCGACGCGCACCAGGATAAATCCATCGCCGTGTGCAACACGGTAGATCGGGCCACGGACCTCTATCGTGATCTGGTGGCTCTGGCCGAGGAGCGCGGCGTCGGTGACCGGATATTGCTGTTGCATGCACGTTTCCTGCCCGAAGACCGGAAGGCGAAAGAAGCGAAGATCATCAACCTCTTCGGCAAGGAGAGCGAGGAGCGGGTGATCCTCGTGGCTACGCAAGTCGTAGAGGTGGGTCTGGACATCTCCACTAGCGTGCTCCATACGGAAGCGGCTCCCGCGAACGCGGTCTTCCAGCGCGCCGGGCGCTGCGCCAGGTTCGGCGGCGAGGGCACCGTATACGTTTACGAATTGCCTATGAACAAAGATAGGCGTAACACCGCGCCATACATCGGGACTCAAGCCCCGCTCGTTGACGCTACCGTCGAGGAACTGGCGGTCCGGTCGGGAGACGTGCTGGACTTCGATGGAGAGCGCAAGGTTCTGGACGAGGTCCACTCGGAAGCCGATTTGAAGAATTTGAAGAGTGTAAAACCCCGCGTGCGTAGGCGGGAGATAGCAAGAGCCATCCGCGAAGGGGGTGGTTCTCACGTCGGGCAACTCGTGCGAGAGGTAGACGCCGTAAACTTCGTCATCCATTCCGACCCTCAAGAACTCCGTACGGAGTTACCGATACCGAGTATCTCTGTCTCCCGATCTGTCGCGAGAAAGTTCTTAACGAGGCTAGAGAAGAATGGACAGATACGTCAAACCTCCATTCTGTCGAGCGAGAGCCAGGAAGCTAGTGAGAACTATATGCCCAAGCCTATGTGGAAGAACGTGGAAAAGGTTGACGACTTGAGCCAAACCTTCTACCTTTGCGTGTCGCCGGATCTCGCGTCTTACGACCCGCACGAAGGCTTGGTGTTGGAAAAAGAGGGGACACACGTCTTTGAACAGAGTATCGGAGAGGTTGTCTACGAGCCGTACAGTTACCGCAAGGAACCCTGGTACGACCATATCAGGCGCGTGATGGAGCAGTACGAAAAGCAAAGGCCAGGCCATCGCGTAGGCGCAGTCCGGTTAGCAAAGAAGCTGGGGCTCGAAGTAGAGGACGTGGAGCGCATGGGGCTTCTGGTCACCGCACTGCACGACCTGGGTAAGCTCGCGGTGGAGTGGCAGGACAGGATATGGCTCTGGCAGCGCAGCGTCGAGCCGAACGAGCCCATAGATTGCTTTCTCGGACACTCGGATTTCGACGGCTCGGACCGTGACCAGCGCGAACGGTCCAGAAATCCGATGTACGCGAAGCCGCCTCACGCGGTCGAGAGCTACTACGCCGGGTTGCGTTGCCTCCATGCATATCTCGGCGAGGAGTCGGAAGACCTGCGCGAAGACCTTGTGATTGCGCTCGGCTCGACCATAGCTCACCATCACTCGGCTTTCGCCAAGAACTTGGGTGATTTCAGGCTCCAGGACGGGTACGAAGCAGAGGCCAGCCGCATCTTGGAGCAGTTTGGGATCGGCGTTGATCTCCTGGACAGCCCCAAGATAGGTGACCGTTGGGTATTCGCCCGCGACTGGTTTGTTGACCCGGAGGAGCACGAAGAGGTGTTCTCGTTGTATCGGTACGTGGTGCGACGGCTCAGGCTCGCCGATCAGAAATCCAACGACTGGTAGGCCGGTATGGAGACTAAATCTTTCAGATTGCCCAAGAAGACCGGAACCTACGCGGACGCCCTCGCGGCCGTGGGGCTCGAACGGCTACTAGACTTTCTGGGAGCCGCGCGCGCTAGGATCAAAGATCAAGGAGGGTACTACGAGCTGACCTTCAAGAAGCCGGTGGACCTTGAAGCACTGGACTACGATGCTGTCCACGAAGATCCTGGCTACCGTTACGTGAAACTCAGAGAAAACTCTCCGGCGCCTCCCAACCACCTGGATTACCCCGCCGGCCGCGAAAGGCTACTGAACTACAGGGAGCGGCGGAAGAGTTTGGGAGACCGTCCCACAGATGAACAGCGCGAACAGTTGAAGCAGGCAGAGCCTGATCCTCGCTGGTACCTTTACCAAAACACGAACGTGCTCAAAGGATTAGGTCCTTACAACAAGCTCTACGACGAGATAAGGAAGTCTGAACCGGAGGCTTTCGCCGCTGCCTTACGTAGCAAGTTGGCCGCGCTGGTTTCCGAGAACGTCAGCAGGAGCAAAGAGAAGTTTAAGCCCAAGATTCCCGCGGTGCAGGTCTTTACGCCTTCTGTAGGAAAAGGAGTCAACGCATCCAAGACGATGCTAGCGAAGGCGTCCGGTTTACCCGATGGTTTCGTGGACTGGTTCGACGAGTACCTCAAGTTCTTAGGTCTGGAGTTTGCGGCTAACGCTCGCGCAATAAGGAAAGACGTGAAGGTGTTCGCTATTGCTCCAGGAGACATCACTGCTGCGACACTCGGCAGGATTTCTGAAGAATTTTTCAAACTCAGCCTGCCGTGGTCCTCTGCACAGATTGACATTCAAGGGTCTCTGGGACTTGCGCAAGGTTTGGTGGGCCAACTGGTTCGGGGAAGCCTAGAAGACTTCGGTAGGGCTCCGAGAGGTTATCTATCGGGAATACAGACGGCTTATTTCAAGAGTCTCGGCAGCGCTGTTGCCTTAGCCAATGTGGGTTTCGTTGGGCTGCCTGGATGGTTCCCCGTTACGGAGGATAATGCCGATGAGTGGTTGGAAATTCTTGAAGAGCACCGCAAAGTGCTGGTGTTGCTAAATGAAGAGCGTAGCGAGGAGGCAGAGCTACTTTTGCTCTATCGAGATTTTCTTTCAGCCACCGAAAGCCGGACATTGCTGGAATTCCTGGCTTCATACGCTCCGCACGTGGTTCGTTCACGAGAGAGGAAACGGTTCGTTCGTCAGTTCACGACAAAGAACTTGAGGAGGTTGTTGGTGGAGTTGAGTAGTAGTTTTCGAGAGATAGTTGACGATCCGGGGTTCCGAGCGGTAGCCGGAGCTATACGCCGGGCGACGGTGACGGAACAGTATCACAAGTCCCAGGGACAGCAGGTTTTCGAGATCGAGTACGGTCTCTTCCAGGACTTCAAGCGCAAGGCTCGGTTCCCAGACCAATTTATCGGGGCGTTAAGCGAGTTTGTGAACACGTACAACGCCCAAAACGCCCGTCGAGAAGAGCAACTCAGGAACGGCCCGGGACGGCGCAGGTCGCGTCTGACCGTTGGTGAGCTGGATAGCGTAGTAAGGCTCCTAGACCTTCACGGGTCCGATCCGGTAGCGATGTTGCTCATAGCCTACGGTTCTGCCCGAGATCCCAGGGCACCCGACGAAGCTGCAGAAGTGGCGCAGGCACAAGACACGCAAGAGGGACAGGAAGGAGAGCAGTCCGTTGGATAAACAGATCAGCTCCGTCTCCATATCGGGGCGCCTTACACTCGACTTGCACTCGCTCAACAACGAGGGCGCCGAGGGGAACCAGTTGCAGACCCGGATGGTCCACATCGTTGACGGCGAAGGCAGCCTCCAGGTTGTCAACGCCATCTCCGGCGACATGTTCAAGCATATCCAGGCCGAACACTTCCAGGAGGTCGCCAAAGAGGCCGGCCTGCCGCTCTGCGCCGGCTGCCAGGTCTTTGATGCAAACCGGATAAATGCTGACACGGCTTTCTTCGATAACCTCACGGACGGCAACGAAGGAACGATAGACCAGGTGCTTGGACGTTGTGCGATGGACGATGCAGAAGGGATACTCATAACCCAAGGCAACCGCTCGACACCTCGGAAAAGCTGCGTGGAGTTCGGCTGGGTCGTGGGCTTGCCGCAGGTGACGCGCACGGAGAGCTATTTTCACGTCAAGTATGATCCCCGCGAGCGGGGCGCCGGTTCGGGAAGCGAAACCGGGGCCAACGTGGGACAGAACATCTTCTATCGGCCTGCAAGCTCCGGTGTGTACGCGGTCGTAACGCAAGTAGAGGCGAGCCGGGTCGGCTTCAACGATATTTCACGGGAGTACGCGGTGGAAGAGGATGACCGCAAAAAGCGTATCAAGGCTCTAATGGAGAGCGTCACCTACTCCTTCTTAGAACCGAAAGGGGCGCATCGCAACGCGCAGAACCCGCATATACTCGGGTTTGAGGGCGTTGTATCGGTATCCCGCTCCAGTATGCCTGCTCCCACCGCGAGCGCCCTGGCGGACGGCTACGTCGAGGAGGTTGAAGCGGTCGCGGCACAGTTGAACAGGCTCAGGCCGGATGCGATCCAGACTTTCCGCTTCGGCTCCCAGAGTGAGTTCGCTCAGACGATGACGGATCTAATTGAAGAAGCGGAGAACGAAGCAGGGGTGCCGGCGTAGCCGTGTGGGTGCTGGCCCGCTACAAGCCTACGGCGCTATTCTCGCTCAAGTCGTCAGCTACCACGAGTTCCGGCGCCAAGACGCTCCTCGTGCCGACGATGTACTCGGTGAAGATGGCTCTGGTAGACGCGGCGTTCCGCTCCGGGGGAGACGGCGAAAGCGTCTTTGAGCTGGTCAAGCGGCTCGAAGTAAAGTTCAAACCGCCGGATCACGCAGCCGTAACGCACGGCTTCATAAAGATACAGCGGGAACGCGAAGTGAAGGACGCAAAGAATCAGCAGGCCGTTGAATTAAAGCGAACGAGTCCGTTCCAGCCTACGGTAGCCTATCGTGAGTTCTGTGCTTTCGATGGAGAACTTACGGTGGCGATAAATACCGAAGAAAGTGCAGCGTGGTTGGAAGAACTCTTGCCACTGATCGGCTACTTCGGCAAACGCGGCTGCTTCTTCCAGTTCGTTGACTTGGGAACGGTAGAGATCCTGCCGGGCCGCTTCACGTTCTCGTTGGACGATCCTCCTGAGGAGTTCAGCCTAGATGTCGTGGTGCAACCTCTGGACGATCTCGGCGAAGGCGCTACATTCAACGCTATCAACACTTACTCATCGGGCAAGGCCAGGCTCGGAAGAGACAGAATGATCGTGCAAACAGCCGTACCGTACAAGCTAGAGTCTTCTAGCCGGGGGTATACACTGTACCGGAGAGCGGGCTAGCGGAAGTGGAATCCACCAAAGCCCTCATCCTGCTCGCCTCGCGGCCGGAGTCGGTGGAGGTCGCGGTGGGGCGGCTGCGGCCGGAATCGGTTGGTGTGATCGTTTCGCAGGAGATTCTGCCGGCCGTGGTGTTGAAGTGCGCGGAGCTGGAGGATAGGGCCAGGTTCTACTACCGGGTGGTTGACTCTCCTATGGAGATCTCCGACGCCTTCGGCCGGTTCGAGCACCTGCTCTCGGAGCTGGAGGATGCCGGCTACCCGCGGAATGAGGTCCTGCTGGACGCCACGGGCGGCACCACCCCGATGCGCCTGGGCGTGGCACTGGCCGCCATGACCCGGGGAGTGGATATGGTCCACCAGCGGGTACCCCAGCGTTACGTGAACGGCCGCTGGGAGCGGGACTCTACGAAGGAGATCGAGGTCCACCCCATGCAAAATCCCCTGGAGGCTACCGGCCTCTTGCGCGAAGGGCAGGCGGTGGACTTGTTCAACCGGCGGGACTACGCCGCCTCGGCCCGCATATTCGGGGACGTGGTCGAGAAGGTCAGCGGCGTCGCCCGCGGCCACTATTACGAGGGGCTCTTGCTCCTGGCCGAAGGCTACGCCGCCTGGGACGTGGCGGACTACGGCGGTGCCCTGGATAAGCTCAAGGGGGCGCGGGAAGAGCTTGGCGTGGGCTTCGTGGATGGAGAGCTGGCGGAGCGGGCCGGGGCTCTGGTCGAGAGGATCTCGGTCCACCTCCCCTTCCTGGGCCGGGTGCGGGGCCGCATCTCCGTCGAGAACGTGATGGACATGCTGGAGAACGCCCGCCGCCGCATCACCGACCAGCACCGCTACGACGATGGCGTCGCCCGCCTCTACCGCACCCTGGAGATGTTCCACCAGTGGCGGCTCCAGGAGCACCACTCCGTCTCCACCGCGGAGCCCGACTGGTCGAAGGTGGACGAGGACGCCCGGCGGCGGTTTCTGGCGGCGGCGGGCCTGGAGGAGCCGCCGCCCGTTCTGGACCTCACGCGGGCGCGCCTGCTGGACCGGGTCCTGGGCGGGGACGTGGCGGAGGACGAGCCGGTCTTGCGGGACCTCTTGCAGCAGCGCAACCACTCTATCCTGGCTCACGGGCTGGAGCCCATCGGCGAGAAGGCGGCGCGGCGTTTCCTGGAGTACGTGGACGGCCTGATCGGGGCGTCCGAGGCGCGGGCCGGGGCGGAGCACGCCACGTTGAGGGGGTTGTAGCGGGATGGGACGGTTCGAGCAGGACGTGCCGGCGGGCGTCGTTTCGGGGCTCAGGGAAGGGCTGGGTGAGGACCTGGTCTCCGTCGTGCTGTTCGGTTCTCGGGCGCGGGGGGACGTGCGCGAGGGGAGCGACTGGGACTTCCTGGTCATCGCCCGCGGCCTGCCGGAAGGGACGCTGGAGCGCGTCTTCCGGGTCAAAAAGATGGTCCCGCCGCCCCACCGGGGAGCAGCGAGCCTGCTGGCGAAGACGCCGGAGGAGTTCACGGCGGGGTTGCCGGGCCTGTACCTGGACATCGCGCTGGATGGCGTGATCCTCCACGACACCGGCGGCTACATCGCGGGGCGGCTCGAAGCCCTGAGGACTTTGATCCACCGGAAGGGCCTGCGCCGGGAGCGGGAGGGGCGGGATTTGATCTGGCACTGGGAGCAATTTCCCGGCCGCGACTGGTCGCTGGAGTGGGAGGAGGCCACGTGACGGGCCGCGAACAGGCCGCCTACCGGCTGAGGTTGGCGCGGGGATTTCTCGAAGAGGCGCGGCAGGACACCGAACTGGAACGCTGGCGTTCGGCCGTGAACGGCGCCCAACTGGCCGTCGAAAACGCCGGTAAGACCGCGCTGGTGGTTGCAGGAGAGATCGGACGAACCCACAACCCGGCTACCCGGATTCGAAACCTGGTAGAGGAAGGTCGTTTCGAAGCCGTACCCGGGGAGAAGCTGGAGCGACTGGCGGAATTGACCGAGCTGCTAGGGCTAAACATCCACATTCAGACAGACTACGGCGACGAAGCGGAGGAACGCACGCCCTGGGAGATCTTCGGCCGGGAAGACGCCCGCCAGGCGCTCGCTATTGCGGAAGAGGCGGTTGACCTCGCCAGGCAGATATTTCAGGGTGACAGCAATGGGCCCTAGCGGACCGGGCGCGCTGGAGCTGCACTGCCACGAGGTAACGGTCCGGTTCCTGGAGCGGGCCGTGGTTCCGCCTTACGAGGGCTCCATGATCCGGGGCGCCTTCGGCCGCGCTTTCAAGGAGAGTTGCTGCCCCTTCCCCCACGAGAACGGTGAAGGCTGCCCGATGGGCCAGCAGTGCCCCTACGGCTACGTCTTCGAGACCTCGCCTCCCGAAGACGCCCGCGACTTCGCCAGGAACAGAGAAGTTCCGCGACCGTACATCTTCGAGCCGCCGGAGGAGTCCACGTTGGAGTACGCCCCCGGCGGGCGGATGCGCTTCGGGTTCACCGTCGTGGGCCGGGCGGCGGACTACATGCCGTACTTTATTTTCGCCTTCTCCAAGATGGGGGAGGAGGGCGTCGGACGCAAGCGGGCCCGCTACGAACTGGAGCGCGTGGCGGCGAAGAACCCGCTCACGGGAGAACGGGAAGAGGTCTTCGATGGCGAAGTCGCGCGAAACCGGCGGCTTCCGGTCAGTTGGGAGGATGCCGGGGTTGCGGCCGAGATGCTGGATGACGGCCGTCTGCGGGTCGAGTTCCTGACACCGACCATGATCAAATACAGGGGTAAAGTCTCGCCGGAAGCTCCGCCGTTCGCCGCGCTGGTGCAGGGACTCCTGATCCGGGTACCGATGCTCGCGGCGGTCCACTGCGGGGAGATCTGGCGGGAGGACTTTCGGGCGCTGGTGGAGAAGGCCAAGGAGGTGAAAACGGTCCGGGATCATACGACCTGGGCTTCTTTCCGCCGGTACTCCTCGTTCAAGAAAAAGACGGACGCGCTGGAGGGCGTGGTTGGAGAGGCCGTTTACGCCGGGGATATCGGGAGGTTTCTGCAGCTCTTGTGCGTGGGACAGCTCGCCCACGTCGGGAAACGGGCGGTGTTCGGGCTGGGGCGCTACGGGCTGGCGAACGACTAGATGAGTGTTGCGTGGATGTCAGGCCCACAGTTCTTTGATCCTTCCTTGAGGACGGTCCAGATGCCGGTTAACCAACAAGGCGTATGTGTAGGCGCAGATCTTAGCCGCGATCCTGGTGGCCAGCCCTACCAGGGTG
>JBHJHC010000076.1:0-63340 GCA_050331175.1 Rubrobacteraceae bacterium
CGTAGAGTGTGGTGAGGAAGGTGTCCACGTCGAGCATGAGGAGTCGGTTCCTTTCCCTTCGGGATCGGGTAGCAAGCCGACTCTAAGGCGTGGGCACCTTCCGCTCAAATCTTCGCTGTACAACTCACACCAAGCGTTTAACTGTTCCTTACGATCCGGGCGTTCGGCCCGCAATCGCATTGTCCACCTCCCACGTCCGTGCCAGAATCGGATCGGAGACGATAGGACGGCCCGGAGGAAACGCATCGTGGGCGGAACACTTCCCGAATTCAGAGCGGCCCGCGCATGAACGAGCCCACGCTCTTTCTCGCCGCCGCAGCCGGCCTGGCCTCTTTCCTCTCGCCGTGCATGCTGCCGGTGATACCGGCCTTCCTCGCCCAACTCGCCGGCACCTCGCTCGGGTACACAGAGCTGAAGCGCCGGGACGTCCTTCTCAGCACCATCCTCTTCGTGACCGGGTTTTCGGTTGTCTTCGCCGTCCTCGGCGTCGTTCTGAACGCTGCTCTGGAAAATGCCGCGACGGAGGTCCTCACCTGGCTCTCGCGCGTCGCGGGTACGGTGGTGATCCTGCTCGGCCTGCAACTGGTCGGCCTGCTCCGGCTGCCCTTCCTGGACCGCCAGTTTTCGGTACAGCCGACGATGCTGAAACCAGGACATCCCACCGCCTTCCTGTTCGGCGCGTGCTTCGCGGTGGCCTGGACACCGTGCGTCGGCCCGATCCTGGGCAGCACGCTCGCCCTCGCCACCGCCCAGCCGGGCTCCGCGTTTCCCCTGTTGCTCGCCTACGCCACCGGACTCGGCGCCCCGTTCCTGCTCGTCAGCCTGTTTCCGGCCCGGGCGTTCGCGCTGATCAAAGACCACCGTAAGGCCGCCAGCCGCCTCCACACCGCCTTCGGCGTGATCCTCATCGGCATGGGGGTGCTCGTCTTCACCAACAAGCTCAGCCTGCTCGCCAACTTCCAGCTACTCAACGAGGTACTGCTTTGAGAGCCATTTCGCCCCGCCCCCTGCTGCTCGCTCTGGCGTTGGTCCTGATCGTCGGCGCCATCGCCTTCGTCGAACTCCGGTTCAACCGCGCCGGGCCAACCGAAACCCGGGCGGCGGAAGAACAGGCATCCGAAGAACCACCGAACACCGACCAGCAACCCGCAACGAAGCCCGAAGAGCCAGAGCCGGAGAGCACCGGGGAGAAAACCGTGGAAGCTGAGCAACCGGCTGAAGCGCAGGCCGAGGCGGCTGCGGAGCGCGTCGCCCGCAAAGAGGCGGAGTTCGAGCGGGCGGCGGAGATCGTCGACCCGAGCGGCTACATCAACACCGATGGCATCTCACTCGAAGAATTCCGGGGTGAAAAAGTCGTCCTGTTGAAGTTCTGGACGTACAGTTGCTACAACTGCCAGAACTCCCAGCCGCACATCAACCGGCTCCACGACGAGTACGCCGACGACGGGCTCCAGGTCATCGGCATCCACACGCCGGAGTTCGAGTTCGAGAAGGACTACGCCAACGTCGCGACCGCCGTCCAGCAAGAGGGCATCGAGTACCCCGTTGTCCTGGACAACGGCTGGTCCACCTGGAACGCCTTCAACCAGCGCTACTGGCCGGCGTGGTATTTGATCGACACCGACGGCTTCATCCGCTACAAGCACTTCGGCGAGGGAGCCTATAAAGAGACGGAGAAGAAGATCCAGGAGTTGCTGGCGGAAGGAGACCCGCTTCTCAACTAGGACCCGTCAACCCAGCAAGATCTGCCCGCGCCACAGGTACTTCTTGAGTAACTTCTTGGTAAGACCTTTGGCAGACGGGGCACCGGCGTTCTCTCCAGGCCCGCCTATCTCTCGGTCTTTACCGGGGCCGCCGACGAGGCTGTCATTGCCTCTTCCTCCCCTCAAGAGATCTCTACCTCCGCCACCAATCAATGAGTCGGAACCGGGGCCTCCATAGATACGGTCATTACCCCTGCCCCCGGCCAGGGAGTCTTCACCGGGTCCTCCTTTGAGCACATCATTGCCGCCGAAGCCCATCAATACGTCGTTGCCGCCCCGGCCGCAGATCACATCCCTCCCGGGCGTACCCCGTAATACGTCTCCTCCCCTGGTGCCCTTTATGGTGCAGCCAGATCGATTCTTCGGCTGCTTGAGTCCGGGCTTTCCTGCTGGCGGCCCGGCAGCCGGGGGTTTGGCAGCCGGAGGTTTGCCAGCCGGGGGTCGGAAGGTTGGGGGTTCTGGGACGGGTGTTATCGTGATGGTCACCGTTGCGGAATCCGCACCACCTTCGCCGTCGCTCGCGGTATAGGAGAACGAGTCGGCGCCGTTGTAGTCGGAATTCGGTTGGTACGCTACAGTGCCGTCGGCGGCCAGGCTGGCTGTTCCGTTGGCGGGGGCGGAGATCTCGGCTACGGTAAGCGTGTCGCCGTCTGGATCTTCGTCGTTGGCCAACACGTTTATGTTTACGGCGCTGTCCTCGTTCGTATTCGCAACATCATCTTCGGCGACCGGGTCACGGTTGAACGGACTACTGGTGTTCTGCGGATTACCGGCGCTCGGGCCTGCGAAGTCAGCCGCGTTGTCGTTGGTATCCCGGGCATCATTATCCCGCCGCTCGAAGGAATAGTTGTTGTCCGGACGGGCTGCAGCGGGAATGTCCAGGCCGGATCCTTCTCGGCATTGATCCTCGGCTCCGGAGGCACTGCCAACGCCATCGACGAAGTTCCCTGCGGAATCCACGATACGTGCTCCGCCCTGATCTGAGATACCACTGTTGTAGCCAGCGTCGCCGGCCGTCGCTCCCGAGTAATTCGGGCCTGCGAACAAGAAGTACTGCCCCGGCTGAAGCACGGTAGCGGGCGGGACCGTGGCCCGGTTTGTCGGGTTACCGCTGCTGGCCGCACATCCCTGCAAACGGTAGCCAGAGACGTCAACCGGCATATTCGAAATGTTGCGAAGTTCGACAAACTCATCCGAGACTCCACCCGGCCCACGAAATCGGAACTCGGAGATCACGACCCCGTTCGGCGATGCCGATGCCGGTGTTGCTGCCACAAGCTCTACCAGAACGACCATCGTGCTTACCAGCAGCACGAATGTTGCTCTTGAAAACGACGAATACCCTCCCGCACTCAACCTAACCAACCCTCTCCCCTATACAATACGCATACCTTAGAATAGCACTATAGCATTATTGCGCTGTACCCATCAGTATAATGCCATAGTATCAGAGGTTGAAACATCTGCAAGAATTTGCTTGCCCTCGCGGTTACCTGCTCGCGCAGAATAGTCTTCGTATTTGATGCCATATGTTACCTGTTGCTCCGGAATCGCTAAGGTCTTTTTCGTGTCGGATACTTGCGGTCCGCGCCTTCCGCTCTTCAGCTAAGGAAGGCTAGCCATCTCGGCCACCAGCCCCGGATCCCGCATCGCCGCCTCCCCCACGAGAACGGCATCGGCCCCGGCGGATCTCAGCCGCCGGGCGTCTTCCGGCGTCTTGACGCCACTCTCTGCGACCAGGATGGCCCCGGATAGACGGTTTGCCAGGCGCTCGAAGTTGCCCAGGTCTACGCTGAAGTTTTTGAGGTTCCGGTTGTTTACGCCTATCACGCGGGCGCCGGAGTTCAGGGCCAGCTCCGCCTCTTGTTCGGCGTGGATCTCGACCAGGGGCGTAAGCCCGAGCTCGGTCGCCAGGTTGACGTAACGGGCCAGCGACGCGGCGTCGAAGAGGGAGGCTATGAGCAGCACGGCGTCGGCCCGAGTCCCGGCTTCGAGGACCTGCACCTCATCCACCGTAAAGTCCTTCCGGATCACCGGCAGGCTCGTGGCTTCCCGCGCCGCGTCGAGGTCTTCCAGCGAACCCTTGAACCAGGCCGGCTCGGTGAGGATGGAGAGGCAATCCGCGCCTTCCCGCTCGTACCGGGCGGCCCACGGCGCAGGGTCCACCTCCCGGATAAAGCCCGCCGAGGGCGAGGCGCGTTTGATCTCCGAAATCACCGAGAGTCCGGGCGCAGCCAGCGCCCGGGCGAAGTCGCGCTTCTCGAAGCGCAGGGCCCTCCGGTAGAGGTCTTCGAGGTCGTTCTGCTGCCTAACGGTTCCGGCCCGCTCCCGGGCGGCGGCGGCGAGGGTATCGAGGATCGTCATCCGGCCCCCGAGAGGCGCCGGGTGGCCCGGACGAAGTCTTCCAGAGCCCCGGTCGCGGCACCGCTTTCTACAGATTCCTCCGCCAGGCTCACGCCCTGCCGGAGGCTCTCGGCCCGGTCGGCGACGTATATGGCGGCTCCGGCGTTGAGCAGGATCACGTCTCGGGCCGCGCCGCGCTCTTTGCCCGAGAGGACGTCGCGGAGTACCCGGGCATTCAGGTGGGCGTCGCTGCCGAGGAGCCCGTCGGGGCTGTGCCGGGGCAGATCCAGGTCTTCCGGCGATATCTCGTACTCCTCTAGCGCGCCGTCCCGCACTTCGGCGACGAAGGTTTCGGCTGTTACCGTGATCTCATCCATCCCGTCCGCACCGTGGACGACGAGCGCCTTTTCCGCACCCAGCTCCGCGAGCGTCTCGGCGACGGGCCGCACGTAAGCCCGGTCGAAGACCCCGATGAGTTGGCGCTTCGCCCCCGCGGGGTTGGTCAGCGGGCCGAGCAGGTTGAAGATGGTGCGGAACGGCAGCTCAGCCCGGACGGGCGCGACGAACCGCATCGCCGGATGGTGGGTGCGGGCGAACATAAAACCGATACCCGAAACGTCGATGCACTTCGAGACTTGCTCCGGCCCGAGCTCTATCTCCGCGCCCAGCGCCTCCAGGACGTCGGCAGATCCCGCGTGGCTGGTGGCCGCCCGGTTGCCGTGCTTGGCGATGGTGACACCCGCCCCGCGCGCAACGAAAGCGGCGGCGGTAGAGATGTTTATGGTCCCCTTGGCATCGCCGCCGGTACCGCAGGTATCCACCACGTCCTCCGGCGCCTCGACCCTTTCGGCGAAGCGGCGCATGGTGCGGGCGAAACCCGCGATCTCCGGCACGGCCTCGCCCCGGAGCCGCAGGGCGGTAAGGAGCGCCGCCGTGGCCGCCGGGGGGACGGTGCCCTCCATGATCGTCTCCAGCGCCCGTTCCGCCTCGCCCTCGGTCAAAACCTCTCCGGCGGCCAGCTTGTGCAACGAATCCCGGAGCACGGCTAGAGCCCCAGAAAGTTCTTGAGCAGCGCCTTGCCGCTCACCGTTAGGACGCTCTCGGGGTGGAACTGGACACCCTCGGTGGGGTGCTCGCGGTGTCTCACGCCCATGATCACGCCGTCCTCCGTCTGCGAGGTAACGACCAGGCACTCCGGCACCGAATCCGGCTCTATGACGAGCGAGTGGTACCGGGTCGCCTCGAAGTCCTGGGAGATCCCGGCGTACACACCCTTGCCATCGTGGCGGATGCGGGCCGTCTTGCCGTGGACCGGCTCGCCCCGCACAACGTCCGCGCCGAAGGCTTGTCCGATGGACTGGTGGCCGAGGCAGACGCCCAGGATCGGGACCTCCCCCGAAAGCTCCCCGATCAGCGGAACGGACACCCCGGCCTCGTTTGGCGTGCAGGGGCCGGGCGAGACGACTATCCTGTCAACATGGAGCTCGGCGGCCTTCTCCGGCGTGACCTCGTCGTTACGCCGGACGACGACCTCGGCCCCGAGTTCTCCGAGATACTGGACGAGGTTGTAGGTAAAGGAGTCGTAGTTGTCTATAACGAGAACCCTCATGAGTAGAGGGATTGTAGCAAGTACAGGCCCCGGAGAGGAGAAGCGATGACCCTGTTGCTGACCGAAGAGGAAGTCGAGCGCCTGCTGGACATGTCCTCCACCCTGGACGCTGTGGAGTCCGTGCTGCGCGACCAGGCGGAGGGCAAAGCCACCAACCGGGCGCGGCGGCGCGTGATGCTCCCTACGGGCGGCCTCAACTACATGGCCGCCGGCACCCCGGAACTGGAGCTAATGGGGATCAAGGTCTACTCCGTGGCCAGCACCGGTGCCCGCTTCTACACAATGATCTTCGACTCCGAGGGCGGGGAGCTACTCTCGATCATCCAGTCCGACAAGCTCGGCCAGCTCCGGACCGGCGCCGCCAGCGGCGTCGCCGCCAAACACCTCGCCCGCGAAGATGCCCGCACCCTGGGCCTCTACGGCACCGGGTGGCAGGCCGAGAGCCAGCTGGAAGCCGTCGTTGAGGCTTTGGAGCTCCAGAGGGTCATAGTTCATAGCCGCTCGGAGGAGAGCCGCAAGGAGTTTGCCCAGAAGATGGGCGAGAAGCTCGGGATGGAGATAGAGACCACCCACGCACCCGAGGAACCCGCCGTTCAGGACGTCGTAGTAACCGCCACGTCGTCCAGAGAACCCGTGCTGCGCGGAGAGTGGCTGAGGCCCGGGGCGCACGTAAGCGCCGCGGGATCCAACTTCATCTTCAAGGCGGAGATCGACCGGGACGTGGTGCGGCGCGCCAGCTTCGTCTGCGTCGACTCCAGGGAAGAGCTCGGGCTGGAAGCCGGGGACCTCATGCCCTCACTGGAGACCGGCGGCATACTGCCCGAGGCCATCTACGAGTTGGGACAGGTCATCGCCGGGCACGTGCCGGGACGTCACGGCCCCGAGGACATAACCCTCTTCGCGAGCCAGGGCCTGGCCATCGAAGACATGGCCGCCGCCCGCATCGTCTACGACCGGGCGGTCGAGCAGGACGTGGGCCGTGACATAGAGTTTTGAGGGCGCGACGGGCAGAATACCCTGTAGGAAAGGTACAGTACAAACTTTTCGGGAGGAATTGAAATGGCAGAAGTGTTTGAGCTCCACGAATATTACGAACCGCTCGGCAAAGCGGAGCTGGTGGACCACGACGATCGCACCCTCCGCTTTCGGGCCGGCACGACAACCGTCGAAGTCACGGCGCTGGCCCCGGACCTGTTCCGGGTCGGGATGTTCCTGGAGGGCCGGCCAGCCCGGTACACCTCCGAAGCCATATACAAAGAAGACTGGGAGCCGGCGGAGATTTCGATGGAGAAATCCGACGGCGAGATCTCTATTTCCACCCCCGCGGCTTCCGGCCGCGTCGTCCTGGATCCGCTGCGGATCAGCTTCGCCGACGCTTCGGGCCGGGAGATAGCCGTCGACGATCCGGAGCTGGGTATGGGACACGCGTTTCGGGAGGAAAGCGTCTTCGACGCGCCGCTCGGCGATCCGGTGCGGGTATACAAGAAGCGCTTCGCCGGCGAGCGGTATTTCGGCTGCGGCGAACGGACCGGCGGGATAGAGAAAAGCGAAACCTACCTGAACTTCTGGAACACCGACCCGCCCGAAGGCCACACGGACTCGCACGACAGCCTGTACAACTCGATCCCGCTCACCCTGGTAATGCGGCGCGGCCAGGCCTGGGGGATCTTTCTGGACAGCACCTACCGGTCGGTGTTCGACCTCGGCTACGAAGACCCCCAACGGGCGGGTTTCGGGGCCAACGGCGGTGACCTCATATACTACGTCTTCTGCGGCCCGGCCCCCCGAGACGTCATCGCCCGCTACACGGAGCTCACGGGCCGCACCCAGATGCCGCCGATGTGGACGCTGGGACACCACCAGAGCCGCTGGAGCTACATGTCGGAGGAGGAGATCCGCGAGCTCGCCATCAACTTCCGGGAGAAGGACATCCCGTGCGACGTGATCCACTTCGACATCGACTACATGGACGGGTACCGGGTCTTCACCTGGGACAACGAGAGGTTTCCCAACCCCGAGAAGCTGATCTCCGACCTCAAAGACCAGGGCTTCAACGTGGTAACCATCGTGGATCCCGGCGTGAAAGTGGACGAGGACTATCCTATCTACACCGAAGGACGCGATAAAGACCTCTTCTGCAAGACGTTCACCGAAGAGGAGTACCACAACGTGGTCTGGCCCGGCATGTGCGCCTTCCCGGACTTCACCAACACGAAGGTCCGGGATTGGTGGGGGGAGAAGCATCAGGTGCTGACGGATATCGGGGTGGCGGGCATCTGGTGCGACATGAACGAGCCCGCCCTCTTTATTCCCAAGCAATCCACGATGCCCGACGACGTCGTCCATCCCGGCGACGGGCACCCGAAGGTCCACGCCCAGGTGCACAACGCCTACGGCTCCCTCATGGCCCGGGCCGTACGGAACGGCCTGCTAAAGCTGCGGCCCGACAAGCGGCCGTTCGTGATCACGCGGGCCGGATACGCCGGGTTGCAGCGCCACGCGATGCAGTGGACCGGGGATAACTCGTCCTGGTGGGAGCACCTGCAGATGTCGATGCCCCAGATCCAGAACCTCGGGCTTTCCGGCGTAGCCTGGGTCGGCGTGGACGTCGGAGGCTTCTTCGACGACTCGAACGGCGAGCTCATGGCCCGCTGGTACGAGTTCGGGATATTCCAGCCCTTCTGCCGCAACCACGCGGCCAAGGGCACCCGCCCGCAGGAACCGTGGGCTTTCGGCGAACCCTACGAGTCGGTGGCCCGGAAGATGATCAAGCTCCGAATGCGACTCCTTCCGTACCTCTACACGCTCTTCGACGAGTGCCACCGGACGGGCGCCCCGATCATGCGGCCGCTGCTCTTCGAGTACCCGGAAGATGAGGCCGGCTACACCCACGACGAACAGCTTCTACTAGGAGAATCCCTGCTCGTCGCCCCGGTCGTTAGCCCCGGCATAGATCATCGCCACGTGTACCTGCCGGAGGACGTCTGGTTCCACTACTGGAGCGGCGAGCGGTTCGACGGCCCGGCCCACATCCTGGCCTACGCCCCGCTCGGTGAACCCCCAACCTACGTGAAGGCCAATACGGCCGTCCCGCTGGGGCCCGAAATGAACCATACCGGCGAGCTTCCCGCGGACCCGCTGACGTTCCTGATATATCCGGCGGAAGGCTACGGTAGGTCGGACTTCTACGAAGACGCGGGCGAAGGCTACGGCTACGAGGAGGGCGAGTACGCCCGACGGGAGATCTCCTGCGAAACATCGTCGGGCCGGATCACGGTAACCATCGGGGAGCGCGAGGGCTCCTTTGTTCCCGGGCGCGAGCAGGTGCTGCTCGAGCTGCGCGGCGTAGACAACCCCGAGAACGTGCAGGTAGACGGTGAAGCTGCCGACTGGCACCGCGACGAAGAATCGGGGAGCCTGATGGTCTCCCTTGGGGAAAAGGAAGCTTCCTCGACAATAGAGGTCGTCCTTTAGCAACTACCCCAGGTCCGTCAAGAACCCCGGGCCGCTCTTGCTCCGGATCGCGGTGGTACTGGCGGCCCTGATCCCGGTGCTGCTCGTGGCGTACTTCGGGGTTGGCCTCCTGGTCGCGAGCCGCCTGACCGCCGCCGAAGAGGTGCGAATGGAACAGACCCCGGCGGCGCTGGGCCTTGACTTCCAGGACGTCCGATTGGAGAGCACAGATGGCCTCCGGCTGGCCTCCTGGTGGGTCCCGAAGGAAGGCTCCTCGGAAGCCGCGATCCTGGTTCATGGCCTGGGGGGCAACAAGTCCGGCGGGCCCACCCTGACGACCGCCCAGATCTACAACCGGGCCGGCTACAACGTGCTGATGCTCGACCTCCGGGCCCACGGGGAATCCGAAGGGTCGCGCCGGACCCTGGGCCACAAAGAAGTGCGCGACGTGCGCGGAGCGCTGGACTGGCTCCGGAAACGGGGAATACAGCCCGAACAGACCATCCTGCACGGCTGGTCGATGGGCGGCGCGACGGTCGTGCGCAGCGCCCCCGGGACCGGCGTGGCCGCCGTTGTCGAGGAAGCCGGCTATGCAGATCTGCCGTTGCTGTTGGGAAATGCGCTCCCGAAGACCATCGGCTTGCCGGCCTTCTTCAGTCCCGGAGCGATGCTCATGGCGAAGGTCTTCCTGGGCTTCGACCCGTGGGAGGTCTCCCCGAAAAGCGAGGCCGGGCGGCTCTCATCGGAAGGTACCCCGCTGTACATTATCCACTCGACCACGGATCAGACGGTGCCGTTCCGGCACGCCGAGATCTTCGCCGGGTCGTACCCCGGGGCCAGGCTCTGGAAGCTGGAAGGCTACGGCCACGTGGAGGCCTACAGCCACCCGGAGTATGAAGAAAGGTTATCCGGCTTTCTGGAGGGGCTGGAGGTTCGGGAAGCGGCGTAGGCGGCTAAGGATCCAGCAGGGCGCGGCATTCGGGATCCGCGAAGTCTTCCACGACCACGAAAGCCCCGGCCTCGCGCAACTCTCCGGGCTCGTGGGTAGAGGCGACGCCGACCGTCGGAACCCGGGCCCCGACGGCTGAGGAAATGCCGGAGATCGAGTCCTCGAACGCGAGCCCCTCTTCGGGCAGGATGCCGAGTTCGCCAAGGGCGGCCCGGTAGACCGCGGGGTCGGGTTTTCCGGCCCCGACCTCCGCCGCCAGGAACTTCGCGTCGAAAGCATCCGCCAGTCCCAGGCCCCCCAGCACGGCGTGGACGTTCTCTGCCGGCGCGTTGGTGACGAGCGCCAGCGTCAGGCCGCGGGCCCGGGCTTTTTCCAGGAAGCCCATCAGGCCCGGCAGCGGCTCCAACTCGTCCGTGCGCCGCCGGAAGTCCGTTTCCTTGGTGTTGGCGATCTCCCGCCCTTCGCTCTCCGAGAGGTGCGGGAGCAAGTCTTCGACGATGTCCGGGTTGAGGCGGCCGCTAATGTTTTTCTTGTAGAACGTCTCGTCTATCTGGATCCCGTGAGGTTCCAGCACGTCGGCCCAGGTCGGCAGGTGCAGAGAGTCGGTCTCCGCGAGGGTGCCGTCGAGATCTAGCAGCAAAGCTCTCAGCATTACGAGCTACGGTCGTCCAGAAAATCGTAGAGGGCCTGGTCGGCGAAGTCCCCCAACACGAGGTCTACACCCGCCTCCTTCAACTCTTCGGGAGTGTGGGCCGCGGATATTCCAACCGTCGGGATGCCGGCCGCGCAGGAGGCTTTTGCCCCGGTAACGGAGTCCTCGAAAGCGACGCCCTCGTCGCCCGCTATTCCGAGCCGGTCCAGAACCTCCAGGTACGGTTCGGGCTCCGGCTTACTCTGGCTCACTTCGCTGGGATACACTATGGGATCGAAAGCGTCCTCAAGCTCCAGAGGCTTCAAGATCTGTTGCGCGTCAGCGTGTATGGAGTTGGTGACGAGGGCGAGGGTCAACCCTCGCTCGCGGCCCTCATCCAGGAGCGGTACCAGGCCCGGCAGGGGTCCTATCTGCGCGGCGCGGTCCCGGGAACGCTCTTCCTCGGTGTCGATCAGCTTCTGGCGTTCATCGTCGGAGAGGTCGGGCAACACATCGTCCACGACCTCCGAGTTGACCCGGCCCGCCAGCCGCTCGTCGTAGAACTCGCGGGTTACCTCGATACCGTAGGGCCGGAGTACTTCCATCCAGGTCGGGAAGTGAACGGCGTCGGTGTTGGCCAGCGTGCCGTCCAGGTCGAATAATAGGGCTTTGAGCATGGTCCCGCTTTCTCTTGGAGTACCTACGGACTATAGTACAGCAGGGCGTTCAGCGCCCGGGTGACTATGAGGAGCGCGCCGATGTAGAGCAGGACGAACAGGTGTCCCCTCTCCCGGCGCTTGCGCAGCGGGCTGGTCTTGTACTCGGCCATCCCGAAGATTAGCCCTACCGCACAGAGCCCCCAGACCCAGTAGAAGGCGAAGTACCGGGCGAAGTCTCCCGGCGCGGGATGCAGGGTCGCCCACGTGAAAGCCACCGTTACAAAGAGCGCCAGAAAGACCGCCGCCGAGAACAGGACCTTGTTCGGCCGGCTGCGCCGCTGCCACGCCAGCCAGTCCTTCACGACGGTTACAGGCTTCTCAATTGCTCCGTTCATGCCCGTGATACTAACAAACCCGCGGGGGGTCCCTGGTAAAAGCTCACTCGGATATGCTCCAATCGAAAACGAAGGTTTAGAATAGCCGCCGTGCGGCGACTACTGTTTCTCACTTGCGCCATAGTCCTCGCGGACACCGTCTTCTACGGCGTCCTGGTACCGCTCGTCCCGTACTACGCCGCCGAGTTCGGCCTCACGAAAGGCGAGGTCGGGGTTCTGAACGGGGCTATGGGGGTCGGGATCATACTCGGGAGTATTCCGGGAGCCTATTTGACCGCGAAGGCCGGGGCGAAGAACACGGCCATTCTCGGGCTCTTGTTGCTGGTGGCAACCAGCCTGCCGTTCGGGTTTGCGGGCGAGTACTGGATACTCGTTGCGTTGCGCCTGGGGGAGGGTTTCGCGAGCGCCCTGTCCTGGATATCGGCTTTCACCTGGATCTTCGTCTGGGCCCCCGAGGAACGGCGGGGACAGATGATCGGCACACTTTTTAGCGCCGCCGTTGTAGGCGCCCTGGTAGGCCCGGCGCTCGGCGGCGTGGCGGGTGCTGTCGGCGTCGCGCCGGTCTTTGTCGCCGTAGCCATCATAGGCGCGGTCGTGGCCTGCTGGACTTTCCTGACCCCCGGGCCGCCACCGACCGGCGTCCTGCCGGAGCTCCGGTCTCTGGGAGCCATGATCCGGGCCCCGGTCTCCGCCGGTCTCTGGCTCGTCGCGCTTTCGCCCCTGCTGTTTGGCGCCCTCGCCGTTCTCTCGCCCCTGGAACTCTCGCGGCTCGGTTGGGGCGCGGCCGCCATCGGAGGCGTTTTCCTGCTGGGCGCCGCGGCCGAAGCCACGATCCACCCTCTGGCCGGTCGCTGGTCCGACAACTCCGGATACAAGCCCCCGATCCGGACCGGGTTACTGATCTCGATCCTGCTTCTGGCGGCGCTGCCCTGGGCCGCGAGCCCGTATCTGCTGGCGCTACTGGTGGTGCTCGCCGCGGTGTTCTTCAACTTCCCGCTGGCCCCCGGTACAACCCTCCTGACCGTGGGAGCCGAGAAAGGCGGCATCGGTCCCGTCGTGGCCTTCGCGGCGACAAACTGCGTCTGGGCTTCGGGGTACGCCCTCGGGGGTCCTCTGGGAGGGTTTCTGGCAGACCTCGGGGGTGACACCCTCTCCTACCTCGCGCTCGCTCCGGTGTGCCTGTTGACGCTGGCTTTTATTCAGCGGACGGTTTAGCGGACGGTTGGAGGTGGTTGCCCGGCCGGAACTTCCGGCCTATCGGTCGGTCAACGCCAGCTTGGCGGCGAAAGCGGCGAAAGCGCCGGCGAAGGCTCTCTGTACCCAGCGGGTCATCCGGTCCGAGGAGAGTACGTAACCGCGCACCGCGTCGGCAGCCAAGCCGTAGCCGACGAAAACCACGAACGTCATGGCCATGAAAGTCCCGCTGAGGATACCCATCCGTACCAGCGCGTCGGAGGCCGAGGCCGGCACGAACTGCGGCAGGAAGGCGAGAAAGAAGATCGACAGCTTGGGGTTCAGAATGTTGATGAGCCCGCCCCGGAGCGCGATCTTGCCCAGACGCCGGATCTCCGGCCCACCGGATGCTGCTCCGCCGGTCTCGTTCAACGCGAGCGAGCCGGACGCCCGCCACAGACCCCAGGCGAGATACAGAAGATAGAGGACGCCCAGGATCTTCACGAACTGGAAAGCGACGGCGCTGGCGTGGAGCACGGCGGCGAGACCCAGGATGCTGGCGAGCAGGTGGGGAACGATGCCGATCGTACACCCGAAGGCGGCGGCCACGCTGGCCCGGCGGCCGGCGAACACCCCGTAGGAGAGCGTGTAGATCACACCCGTCCCCGGCACCAGGACGACCACCAGGGCCGTCATCAGAAACTCCGCGCTAACCGGGCCGAACAAACTCGCCCCGGGCATCACGCTTCCCCGAGGCCCAACTCCTGGTCCGTAGCATGGTGGCCGTACTTGTCCCGCGGGGGCCAGGGACGGTCCTCCCAGCCGGGCTCGAAGACGAAGGAGGAGCGGGCGCGGCCCGGGAGCAAGGCCCCGTTTCCCGCACCCCTGGCGTAGTCGTAGTAGAGCTTCACAACGCGTTCTTTCGTCACCTGCTGCGCCGCCGGGTGCGCGAGGCATGCGTCCCGCCAGCGGCCGACACGATCGTAGCGGCCGTCGGGCGGAAGGTCGAAGCCTTCATAGTATTCGAGGAACCAGAACCGCATAAAGAACGGCGTGAACACGGCCTCCGCCAGCCCGAAATCCTCGAAGAGAAACGTTCCGGAGGGGTTGTGCTCCAGGAGAAAGTCGTTCAACCGGGCGTACTGGTCCAGCATCCCCCGCCGGAAGTCCTCGCGCCGGCCAAGATCCTGGTTCATCACGTAGCGGTAGCCGCCCGCGCCAAAGTCGCCCTCCAGCGCGATCATCATGCCCTCCACCGCGTGCCGGTACGGGTCCGGCTGGGCTACGGCAGGCTCCGGGAACCGGTCCTCCAGGTACCGCAGAACCACCAGGCTCTCCTTGATAATTCCGCCCTCCTCGGTCTCCAGCACGGGCAACGCCGTCGTTCCCCGCGTCTTCTCTACGAGCCAGTCGGGCCGGGGCCGCGTGATGTCGACCACGTGAAAATCGACCCGGTCGCGGCAACCCTTTAACTCGAGCAGGATCTCCAGCCGCTGGGAGAACGGACACACGGGTATGTGGTAGACAACCGGCACTGCCCGCCCCTGCTCGACCTCGGACCTGCGCTCTTCGGCACTCTGCATCGTTGAACGGCTCCTTTCGTTCTCCAGCAACCAGGGTAACAGACTCTGCCTACGAGACCTCGCACATAAAGAGCGGCGGGATGTGCATGTAGGTGCTGCTCGGGCTCGGCCCCACCGTATCCTTTGCCAGCTCCAGGGCTTCGGCGACGGTGTCGGCCCGTTTGTAGCCCATCCGCCGCGTGGTCATCGGGTCACCGCCGACGAAGATGACATCTCCCAGATGGTCGAGGGCGTGGGCCCCCCACTGCCAGGTGGTGAACGGGTGCCAGCCGTGGTACGCGTAAGAGTTGCGATAGAGGGTCTTGTACCAGGGGTCGTAGATGTATTTCTCTTCGAACCGGCGTTCGGCTTCGTGCGGGTCGGTGGTCTCGTAGAGTACCTCGTTGAAAAACGGTTCGTAGCTCGGGTGGTGCACCGCGTCGAACTCGTAGGGCACCGGGTGGGTGGCGATCAGGACGCCGCCTTTGCGAACCAGCGGTTTGCCCCTGTAGAGGTTGAAGAGGTAGCCGAGGACCATGTTGTGGACCAGGATCGGATTCATTATCGAGTCGACGTTGTACGGCCCGATGTACGGAACGCCGAGCATCAACACGTCCGACTGGCCCTCGACGTGAACGAGCTGCTGGCGGTGGAGATTCCTCATCGTCTGCTCGTGTACCGGGTCGGTGGCGCCGGCCTGCACGCTGGTCATCCGGTGTGGGGCGACGATGGACTGGAAGATCTTGCGGGCCGCGCCGCGGGGTATGGTCTGGGTCGTCTTGTGGTTGGCCAGGAAGTTGGCTTTGGTAATGGCGCTCCACTCGGCTTCCGGTTTACCCATGAAATCGAAGACCGCCGGGAAAGTAGCGTTGTTCAGGGTAGTTTCGATGTGAAAAACCTTTAGCTCTTTGTCCAGGATCTCGCCCATCCTGCCGACCGAGCTGTGGAGGGCGGAGTTTTGCGGGTCCATGAGGGAGCGGGTGTTTTCGAGGGTGTGGGCGTTGTGGTGGTGGCGGATGGAGGAGTAGGGCGAGATGCCGGTGTGGACGGATTTGTGGCCGCCGTTCATCGAAACCAGGTTGATGTTCACGTAGACGATCAGGTCGCTGTCGGCGGCCCGCTTGCTGACGCGGACCTGCTCCCCGTGCGGTGTCTCCCCGATTACGGTGTTTCCTTCTTCGTCCTCGGCGTCGTAGTTGTAGAGGCGGTCCGGGTAGTAGCGGGACATGATCTTATTGCCCAGGGCCCACCGCAGCTCTTTCTCCGTCATCCGCCGGTGCAGGCCCAAAGCAGCGATCAGGTGGATGTCTTCGACGCCTTTGGCGGCGGCCTTCTCCAGCACCTTCTCGATCACGCGCTGCCGGTTGTCCGGCGGCTTCATCGGCGGTAGCGGGCACGAAACATCGTCGAAGACGATGGTCAACTTCATGCCGGGAAAGAGCAGCTCGTGCAGCGGCTCCATGCCCATCGGCTCCAGCAGCGCCTTCTCGATGGCGACGTTGGGGTCGTCTAGCGGATCTACGGGTCCGGGAGGGTAGATCACGCGGGTCCCCTCCGGCAGCTTTTCGTAGTGGAAAGCGTCGCCCGCGTTGAACATCATCGGCGGGCTGTTGTTCTCCAGCGTGATCTCGAAACCCGGACGGCTCATTGTGGCTCCCTTTTTTCGTAGCCTGACCAATATTCCAACTCGTCAGGCGCCAGTTTTCGTCGGTGACGGCTAATTTCCAAGATCGAACACTACTTTTACGTCGCCCTCTCGCCCGGCGTTCCGGGCCGCGGAGACCGCCGCCCGGTAGTCCTCGAGGCGAAACTGCGGCCCCACGAGTTTATCCAGGCCTATCTCCGGCGCCAGGCGCAGCGCCAGCCCGAAGCTCTTGACCCGCTCTCCCCGGTAATCCTCCACGCCGTAGGCGTACGTGCCGGAGAGGCGGGCCTCTTTGTACCAGAGGGCCGTCAGGTCCAGGCTACTCTTCGCTCCCGGCATCCCGACCAGGGCGACCTCTCCGCCCGGCTTCGTAAGCCGCGTCGCGTCCTCCATCGTGGGGGGAGAACCTACGCACTCGAATACCTTTTCCGCGCCACCCATTACGACCGGCTTGCCGAGCTCCGGCTCGTGGGCTTCGGTTCCCAGCATCCCGGGCAGCGCGGTGTAGGTTTCTTTCGGATGGACTACTTCGTCCGCGCCGAGCCGCAGGGCCTCTCGCTGCTGCCGGGCGTACTTGGCGACGCAGATCACGCGTCCTACCTCCGTCAGCTGCCGCAACGCCGCGACGGTAAAGAGGCCGACGCTGCCGGCCCCGATCACGAGCGCCGTATCCGTCGGACCGGGGTTTGCCTTGAGCGCGGCGTGGACGGCGCAGGCGAGCGGCTCCACGGCGACCGCGGCTTCATTGGAGAGCGTATCGGGGACCCGGTGGAGCTGCGAGGGATGGGCGACGAGCGTTCCCAGGGACCAGCCGCCGCCCGTGTCCCGGCAGAAGCCGGTCTGGAGGCCGGCCGATACGTCACCGTTCGTTACGTTCAGGCACAGGGCGTATCGTCCCGCCGCGCAGTAGGGACACAGCACCTCGATGCCCCGGGCCTCGCAACCGAGCGCAGGCTCCAGCACCACCCGTTCCCCGGACCGAAAACCGGCGTTGGCTTCGGTGACGACGCCGACTACCTCGTGGCCGAGTACGAAGGGTGGAGAGGTGATCGGGGAGAAGTACGGCGAGTTCTCCGAGGAGAGCGTCCCGAGATCCGACGCGCAGATACCGGAGAGCAGCGGCTTTACCCGAACCCATTCCGGTGTTGGCGAATCCGGTTCGGAGACCTCTTCGAGTTGCAGCGGGGCCAACCGGCCCGTATCCAGGTTCTTCAGGCGCCGGGCACCGAAGCGCATCAGCAGGTAGCGTGGTACGGACTTCCGGTAGAGGAGGGCGCGCACGCTCAGGTTTTCTTGGGGGGCGTGCCGTTCTTGTTCCAGCGCCGGATTCTCCAGCCCCGCTCCTCGGCCGCCAGCTCCAGACGCCGGTCGGGGTTAACGGCCACGGGGTTACCGACGGCTTCCATCATCGGCAGGTCGGAGATAGAGTCCGCGTAGGCGTAGGAGCGGGAGAGGTCCACCTTCCGCCGCCGGGCGAAGGAAGCGAGCATCCTGGCCCGCGCGTCACCCGCCACCGGGGCCCCGGTAAGCTCGCCGGTGTAGACGCCGTTTTCTTCCTCCAACGAGGCGCTGAGCACGTCGTCCGCCAGGTCTTTGAAGGGCTCGAGCAAGAAGTCCAGTGCGCCGGAAAGCAGCACGACCCGATGCCCGGCTCGTTTGTGCTCCAACAGCCGCTCCAGCGCCTCGGGGTAGATACGCTCCAGGGTGAACCCGTCGAAGCTCTCAAACCCTAGCTGCCGGGCCCGGGACGGCTTCCAACCCCGGTAGTTCTTGTAAAAGACCCGGTTGAACAACGTGCGGCTAACCTTGTCCAACGCCCAGTAGTAGGGGATCTTGGGCAGAAACCTGGCGAGCCACAGCGGGCGCGTAGCGGGCGGCAGGTCTTTCATCTTCAACCAGGCGTAGTAGGAGACCACGTTCGAGCCGACGAGCGTGCCGTCCACGTCGAAGATGGCCGCGATCTCGCCCGGTTCCTCTGTCACCTTCTTGCGCTTCTTGCGGCCCGGCTTGGTGGTGAGCGCGGGTAGATGGCCGTCGTGCAAATACTTCCGCCAATCGAACGCCGCGATGTCGAAGGGGAACTCTTCCCGGTCTTCGGGTGCCAGATCTTTGAAGAGCTTCGCCGTGCGGGCGGTAGAGAAGGTCGAGGCCATGTTGGCGTAGGCTCCGTAGATGCGGCTGTAGTAGAGGCTCATCCTGGCGCGCTTCTGGGCCCGCGCCGCCCGAACCCGCAGATCGGCGACCGTCGGCCCGTCCGGGATGCGCGCGAGCACCTTGCTGGCGACGTCCAGGCCAAAGAGCTCCGCCCCGAGCGTTCCCTCGACCCTGCGGCGGCCGGGGAAGCTCCATTCGGGCACGGGCACCGGACGCCCGCCGGAGTCTCGCAGGGGCTTCTCTTTGAAATAGTCCCGGACGTGATCGTAGAGGTCCCGGTAGCGTAGCGGGTTCCGTTCACCGGAGGCGACCTGGAAGACTTCAGGCTTTTCGGGACGCCGGACCGCCGCGGCCAGGATGGCGTTCACGACGTGGTCCACGGGAACGATATCCACGAGGCTCTCCGGGTCCCCCGGAAACTCCCGGAGCACGCCTTTGGCGAACGCCATGATAATCGGGTCTGCCATGCGGGAGCCCTGGATCCAACCGGGATAAGGCTCGGCCAGGCTGCTCTCGATGATCGCCGGCCGCAGGATCACCAGCGGCAACTCCCCCCGTTCCCGCAGCACGCTCCGCTCGGCCAGCGACTTGGTAAACGTGTAGACGTCGTGCCAGCCGAGCTCCCTGGCCCGGCCCGTCCCTTTCTCCACGAGCCGCTCCCGCACCCAGGCCCGCCGGAGCTGGTCGACCCTCTGCGCTACTTCTTCTTCCTCCCCAACCATACCGAGTTCCTGGCGGGCCTCGGTGTCGAACTCCCTCATGCGGTCTCGCTCCCGCGAAGCCCGCTCGACCTCCGCCACGATGCCGTCGAGCCGGGCGATCTCCGACTCGGGAGCCAACGGCGTATCGTTCGGCGACACGCCCCCCGGCACCTGCTCGACGACGAGCCCCTTTTGCGTGCCCGACACATACGCCGTCGAGACGTGCATGAACAGCGGTTGCTTCTTCCACCCGCGGGCCAGCTTCAGGAGGCTTACCGTCCCCCGCACGTTCGAGTCCACCGCGGCGTCGAGCGGGGCGTCGAAGACCACGGACGCGGCCGAATGGATCACCGCGTCCACCTCATCCGAAAGCTCTGATAGCTCCTCTTCTCCGAGCCCGAGACCCGGCGCGTACACGTCGCCTTCGAGGAGCCGGACTTTCTCGGCCACGTAGCCGGCGAACTCTTCCCCCATAGACTCCCGGAGTTTCTTGAACGCCGCCGAGCCCAGAACATCTCTCTCGAAACGTTCCGCGGCACCCTTTTCCCTGGAAGGCCGGACCAGGAGGTACAGCCGCCCGAGCTCCGGCAGGCTGCGGAGGATCTTCTCCACCAGCGCCATCCCGAGGAACCCGGTTCCCCCGGTGAGCAAGATGCTCTTTCCGCGATAAGCCTCGCGGAGCCCGCTACTCACGGTTATCCACCTTCTGCCCGACCTTTCTCTCCGTACCGTTCAACAGGGCCCGCACGTTCTCCCGGTGCCGCCAGAGAACCAGGGCGCCGCCAAAAATTGTGTAGAGCACGTAGGGCAGCGGCTGGCCGAACAGGAAGAACACGAACGGGCCTGCCACCATTGTAGATATCGCGGCCAGGGAAGTGTACCGGCTCGTTAGCGCCACGAGCCACCACAAAGCGAACAGGACCACGGCCGAAACCGGCGCGAGGCCGAATACCGTTCCCGCGCCGGTGGCAACGCCCTTTCCACCTCTGAACCGCAGGAAAACCGGCCAGCAGTGCCCGATCACCGAGGCCAGGGCAACCAGGGCTATGGTCCAGGGTTCGTCCACCAGGAGCCGCGCCAGCGCGACCGGCACGAGCCCCTTGAGCATGTCCCCGAACATCGTAGCCCCGGCGGCCCACTTGCCCGCCGCCCGGAGGACGTTTGCCGTGCCGATGTTTCCGCTGCCGACTTTCCGGATATCCACGCCCACGGCCCAACCGACCAGGAGCCCGGTCGGGATAGCGCCCAGCACGTAGCCGAGAAGGACGAGAAACACCCCTAACATGGCCGGAAGTATAGCCTAACGCTCCTCTATCTACTATCCGACCTCGATACCGCTGTCGATACCCACTACAGCCACATCTGACGGTTTTGGACCACCTGCAGGGCACGGACCATGGCCCCGGCCTTGTTGCGGCTCTCCTCGTACTCCCGGGCGGGCACCGAGTCAGCCACCACGCCGCCGCCGGCCTGGAAATAGGCCGTTCCGTTCCGGACGAGGGCGGTGCGCAGCGTTATGCAGGTATCGAGCCGGCCGTCCACGCCATAATATCCGGTGGCCCCCGCGTAGGGGCCGCGACGGGTTGGCTCGAGCTCGTCGATGATCTCCATCGCCCGGACCTTTGGGGCGCCGGAGACCGTACCGGCGGGAAATGCCGCCGCCAGCGCGTCGAGCGCCGTTAACCCCTCCCGCAACGTTCCTTCTACGGTCGAGACGATGTGCATGACGTGGGAGTAGCGCTCCACGTCCATGAAGCTCGCGAGCTCTACCGAGCCCGTTTCACTGACGCGCCCCAGGTCGTTGCGGCCCAGATCCACGAGCATGACGTGCTCGGCCCGTTCTTTCTCGTCGGCGAGCAGCTCTTCCACGAGCGCGGCGTCCTCTTCCGGCGACAGGCCCCTCCAGCGGGTCCCGGCCACCGGACGGGTCATCACCCGCCGGCCCTCGACGCGAACGAGCGGCTCCGGAGACGCCCCGACGATAAAGAGATCCCCGAGCTTCAAGTACGTCATGTACGGCGAAGGGTTAACGGTTCGGAGCCCCCGGTACAGCAACAAGGGATCCAGGTCCCCAACCTCCACCCGGAACCGCTGGGACGGAACTACCTGAAACGCGTCTCCCGCCCGGATGTACTCTTTCGCCCGCTCTACGGCCGCTTCGTAGTCCGTCCGGGTAAGGTTGGAGGAAACATCCGGCTCTCCGGCGGCCCCGGCGTCCAGCCCCCGGCCCGGGAGCGGGGCCGCGAGACGCTCGGCGACCCGCCGGATGTCGTCCGCCGCCCGCCGGTAGGCCGCGACGAAGCCTTCGCCCTCCACGTCTCGCAGGCGGCCCGCGTCTACCAGGGCCACGACCAGTACGCGATGCCGGAGGTGGTCGAAGACGACCAGCGTGTCGGTCACGGCGAAGTACGCCTCCGGCACGTTCAGGTCGTCTGGCGGGGCTTCCGGCAGGTTTTCCAGGTAGCGCACGGCGTCGTAGGAGAAATAGCCTACGGCGCCCCCAACGAATGCCGGCAGGTTCGGCAGCGGCGCCACGCTTTTCTTGCCCATAATCTCTGCCAGTCCCCGGAAGGGATCCTTCGCCGGGACCTCCCGCACCCCGTCGGCGTCCACCACGGTGTAGGCGCCGTCCCGAAAGGAGAGCGTACGTTTGGGGTCGAAGCCGAGAAACGAGTAGCGGCCAAACCGCTCGCCGCCCTCGGCGCTCTCCAGCAGAAACACGTTGTCTTCCCCGGAGAACTTCATGGTGGCGGAGATCGGGGTCTCCAGGTCGCCGATAAACTCCGCGTACAGCGGCACCACCTCGTAGTCGCGGGCGAGCCGCCGGGCCTCGTCCAGCGTGGGTATGGGCCGCGTGTTAGCCGTGCCGATCATTCAAGACCCGCGCCACTTCATCGATCTCCACGCCGCGCTCCTCGAGCAACACCAGCAGGTGGTATACCAGGTCCGCCGCTTCCTCCGCCACCCGGTCCTGCCGGAGGGCGGCTATCACGACCTCGACGGCCTCCTCGCCGACCTTCTGCGCCACCCTTTCGGGGCCGCGCCGGATCAGGCCCGCCGTGTACGAATCTTCCGGCATCTCCCGGTGCCGGTGCGAGATCGTCTCGGCCAAACGACTTACGGTTTCGCCGAAGTCCTCGTCATCCCGGTGCTCGCCCACCACCACACCGACTCCTTCCCCGGCGACCGTGGTAAAGAAACACGTTCGCTCCCCGGTGTGGCAGGCCGGCCCGCGCGGCTCGACCTTGTAGAGTAGCGCGTCCGCGTCGCAGTCCAGGCGTACCTCGACCACCCTTTGGGTGTTGCCGCTCGTTTCTCCCTTGCGCCAGAGCTCCCGCCGGGATCGGGAGTAGTAGTAGGCTTCGCCTTCCGCGAGCGTCTTCTCGACGGCCTCGCGGTTGGCGTACGCGAGGGTTAGAACCTCGCCGGTTCGAAGGTTCTGGGCGATCACGGGCACGAGGCCGTTTTCATCGAACCGGATGTTCTCCGGGGCGCTCAACGGACCGGAATTCCTGCACGATCCAGGTGTCGTTTTACCGCGGCGATGCTCCATTCGCCGAAGTGGAAGATGCTCGCGGCCAGGACGGCCCCGGCCCCGGCCCGCACGGCGGAGACCATGTCTTCCGGCCCTCCGGCTCCACCAGAGGCTACGATCGGGAGGGTGGTATGTTCGGCAACCGAAGAGATCAGGCCCAGGTCATAGCCACCGGCGGTGCCGTCGGCGTCCATGCTGTTGAGCACGAACTCCCCCGCCCCCCGCCGCTCGCCTTCCACGAGCCAGCTTATCGCGTCGATCTGCGTGTTGACCCGGCCGCCGTTGAGATAGACTTCCCAGCCGGCTCCCGGCTCCCGGCGCTTGACGTCCACGCTCAAAACGACGCACTGGCTACCGAAGCGTTCGGCGCCCTCGTTTATGAGGTCCGGGTCTTTGACGGCCGCGCTGTTAACGGATACTTTGTCGGCCCCGGCCCGGAGCATGGCCCGCATGTCGTCGCCGGACCGGACGCCGCCACCGATGGTGTAGGGTATGAAGACCTCTTCGGCGGTCCGGCGGGCGAGGGTGGTTGCCGTGTCGCGCCGCTCGTGGGAAGCGGTTATGTCGTAGAAGACGATCTCGTCCGCCCCTTCGCGGTCGTAGAGCGCGGCGAGCTCCACGGGATCTCCGGCGTCCCGGAGGTTCTTGAACTGCGTTCCCTTTACGACCCGGCCGGCGTTCACGTCGAGGCACGGGATTATGCGGACGCAGAGCCCCATACTACACGTAGGGAACACCGGCGTTGCGGCATTCCTCGGCGATCCGGGCGTGCAGGCTGTCGGTGGCGGGCAGCAGCACCGAGCCTTCGTAGCCGGTGCCGACGACTATGGAACCCCGGTCCTTCCAGTGCCGGTGAACCGTGTAGGCTGCCAGCGTCCCCTCAACGAGGCTCGAAACGCGATCCAGCTCAGCGTGCGAGAGCTGCTGGGTGATGTCGAGCTTGGAGATGTCCACGTTCTCCGACGAGCCCAGGTCGCCGGCGAGGTTGCCGGTCCGCATTCTCAAGCCCGGCGCGTTCCACAAGACGTCTACCGCGCCCTTGAGCGTCGAAGCCCGCTGTTCCTTGTTGCCTTTACGGAACTTGGGGTCCTCCATGTCCCGCAGCTTCTGGGCCAGGTTCCCGTTCCGGTTGTTGCGGTCGCGCTCGAGCGTAAGGATCTTGAGGGTCGCCCCGGAATCCACCTCGACGGCCGAGTGCTGGCCCCGTACCCGGCGGAAGGGGTAGTCGGTGTACTCTATCCCATCCTCTTGCAGCGCGGCCAGCAGTTCCTCGGGATAGGGCTCGCCACCGAACATGTTGCGGCTGGCCGAATAGGCCGGGAGCGAGAGCTTCGAGAGAATGCGCTCGATCCTGCGGCTACCCCGCTCGTTCGGCACCGACAGCGGCGCGTCTATGCCCAGGACCACACCCCGGCGCCCCTCGGCATAACCTTCGACGGAGGAGGAGATCTCCTCGATGCTCCCGGCGAACGCGTTGGAGATTATGCTCCCCCGCTCGTCCATCGCCACCAAACAAGATACCTTCTCCCGCGACTCCCCCGGCCTCCAGGCCAGCGCGCAGCCTATAAACCTCAAACTTCTACCTCCGCTCCGGCCGCGGCCACAACGTCCGCGACCTCCTCGCAGACTTCCCGGCACACGTTCTCATCCGCATGCTCGACCATTACCCGCACCATCGGCTCCGTTCCGCTCGGCCGGAGCAGGATCCGCCCCTCCTCGCCGAGCCGCTCCTCTGCCTCGGAAACCGCCCGGACCACCGGACCGGCAGCCGCCACGGCCCGGGCCGCCGCGGGCTCTTCTACGGTGACGTTGATGAGGTTCTGGGGGTAAACCTCCATAACACCGGCAAGCTCCGAGAGCGACTTGCCGCTGCGGCACATCACGTCCAGCAGCGCCAGCGCCGTGACGAGCCCGTCGCCGGTCGTGACGTACTCCGAGAGGATGACGTGGCCCGACTGCTCTCCGCCCAGGACCGCCCCCCGGCGGGCCAGGCTCTCCGCAACGTACTTGTCGCCGACCGGCGTTACCTCGTAGGGAATGCCCAGTGACTCCATAGCCTTGTGAAACCCGAGGTTGCTCATAACCGTTACCACGACGCCGCCCGCAAGCCTTCCCCGCTCCTTGAGGTCCCGCGCCAGAATGGCGATTATGCGGTCCCCATCCACCACGGCGCCTTTCTCGTCGACCGCCAGCACCCGGTCTGCGTCGCCGTCGAAAGCGAAGGCTACATCATGCCCCTCCGCGTCGAGTTTTTCTACGTGGGTCGAACCGCAACCGGCGTTTATATTCGTGCCGTCCGGCTCATCGCCCACCGTCGAGAGCTCCGCACCGATCTGCCTGAAGGCTTCCGGCGCCACTTCGAACGCCGCGCCGTTCGCACAGTCGAGCAACACCCTGACTCCTCCCGCGTCCGGACTTACCCGACCCAGGGCAAACTCCCCGTAACGGGCGGCTGCGTCTGCGGACGCCCTCACGGATCCCACCCCGGCGCCGAGGGGCCTTGGCACCTCCCCGGCGGCCAACCGCTCCAGTTCCCGCGTCGTTTCTGAGGTGAGCTTGTGTCCCGTACCGGAGAAGAACTTGATGCCGTTGTCCGGGTAGGGGTTGTGCGAGGCGCTAACGACCCCCGCGGCGGCCGCGTTCAGCTCCGGGGCCAGGGCCGCGACGCCCGGTGTGGGAAGCACCCCCAGATCAAGGACCTCGGCGCCCCCGCTCGCGATGCCGGCGGCCAGGGCGCAGGAGAGCATCCCTCCGGAGAGCCGGGTGTCCCGGCCCACCACGATAGGACCACCGAAGGCCCGGGCGGCCGCGAGGCCGAGCCGCAGGGCTTTCTCCGGGGTCAGGTCTTTGTTGGCGACGCCGCGGACCCCATCGGTGCCGAAAATGATCTCTTGTTCCAACTAACCTCCCGAACGCCGGGCGGACCCCTCCGTATTCGGAAAGGTCCGCCCGTAAATGAGGGGCTCGCGCTACGCTAGCGCTTGGAGAACTGCGGACGCTTGCGGGCCTTCTTGAGGCCGTACTTCTTGCGTTCGACCGCGCGGGCGTCGCGGGTTAGCAAGCCGGCATCTTTCAACTCGCTCCGGGCTTCCTGAGACTCCTCGGAGAGCGCCCGGGCTATACCGTGCCGCAGGGCGTCCGCCTGGCCCGTCGGACCGCCGCCGTGGACCTTGGCCACCACGTCGTAGCGCCCGGCAGTTTCGAGCAACTCCAGGGGCGACCGGATCGCCGTCTGGTAGGCGGGCCGGGGAAAATATTCGGCGTAGTCCCGGCCGTTCACCGTGATCTTGCCATCCCCCGGTAGCAACCTTACCCGCGCCACGGACGTCTTTCGCCGGCCCGTTCCCTTGTACAAAGCTTCGGCCATACTCAACTCACCTCATAGGGTTCGGGACTCTGGGCCTCGTGGGGATGCTCCGGTCCCGCGTAGATCTTCAGTTTCTTGAACTGCTGCCGCCCGAGCCGCGTCTTCGGCATCATGCCGTATACCGCCTTACGCAGGATCTCGGTCGGCTTGCGGTCCATCATCTGTTCGTAGCTCGCTTCGCGCAGCCCGCCGGGATAGCCCGTGTGCCGCCGGTATAGCTTTTGCTGCGCCTTTTTACCGGTCACGGAAACGCGGTCGGCGTTCACCACGATCACGAAGTCCCCGGTGTCCACGTGCGGGGTATACCGGGGCTTATTTTTGCCGCGCAGGATGCGCGCTATCTCCGACGCCAGGCGTCCCAAGGTCTTGCCCTCGGCGTCCACGACGTACCATTTTCGTTCGACCTCTTGGGGCCGGGCCATGTAACTTTTCATCTTCCTCCGGAGTTTGGTGCAAAGTTCAACTTCGGTTCAAACGCTGCAAATAGTAGCATACATTCGCGACATAGCCACAGCCCCCGAGGGAAGGAGAACCCGACCTACATCCCTTTCCGGGACGAGGCGCAGTGCCGGCCTCTGGTAAGATTTCTCCAGACATGACGACCGTCGAGCCCCTTACCATACGCCCGGCCGAGCCCGGCGACGACCCTGCCATCGCCGCCCTGGTAGTCGAGGGGTTTCTCGACCAGTTCATTCCCATCTTCGGGGGTGTTAGAGAGGTATCCAACAAGATAATGCAGAAGTGGGTGGAGCTGGAGCACGCGTCGGGCGGGGTGAGGTCCCTGGTCGCCGAATCGGGCGACGAGGTGGTTGCCAGCGTCGGCCTCCGCGCCGAAGAAGCCCACGAAGAGGTTCTCGCGCGCGGACTGTGGAAGGCCCTGCGACGCAACCTGGGTTTGCTGCGGGCTTTCTGGGCGACGGCCCTGCTTTCCTACCCCCGCTACACCCCGAGACCTACTGAGGCATACGTCGAGCGGCTCGTCGTCACGCCGGCGTACAGACAGCGGGGCATAGCCCGCAAGCTGCTCCACCGGGCGGAGAACATGGGCCGGGAAGCCGACAAAGAAACCGTCGGGCTCCACGTGAGCGAGAACAACGAGCCTGCCATTCAGCTCTACAAAAACGAAGGTTACGTGGAGAGCTCCCGCCAACGCTCGCTAATGACCGGATACTTTCTGGGTATCCGCGAGTGGATATACCTCAAGAAAACACTCTAGAGTGGATCGGGGCATTTTGTGCCGGGGCGCTACTCGTCCCTTTCGCGGCCATCTTCCCGCGGGTTTCTCCGGCCCCCGGAGCGCCTGCCGGGGCGGAACTCGTCCGGGGCGTCGGACCACTCGAAGAGATCCTCAGAAAACTCTGGTATGCGGCCGGAACGAAATCCCTTGTCGTCCCCTGGTTTACGAGGCTTTTCGGAAGCTCCCGCGGGAGCGCCGCGGGCGGCGTCTTCGGCACCCTCGTTTTCCGGCGCCGGCCCGGATCTTCTCGAAGTTCGAGGGGGCGTGGCGGGGCTACCCGCTTCGGCGGCGGGTGTTTCGGGGCGCGGCGTACTCCGGGGCACGGGTCTTGGCGTCGTGGGCTTCTTCGGAGAAAAATCCCAGCTCATGTCGCCGAAAAAGTCCGGCTTCTGGCCGGAAGCTCTATCCCGTTCGGCTTCGTACGCCGGCTCGGCTGGAACCCTCTCTTCAGGCTCCTCGATCTCTCCGGGTTCTTCTAGCACCTCGTCGTACGGCTCCTCGACGGCCGCGGGCGGAACTTCCCTGACGTATTCCAGGTAGCGGCTGTCGCCGGTAAGGAACGTCAACAAGCTGGCGTTGAACTCCGCCGGGGATTCGACCATCGGCAGGTGTCCGCATCTATCCAGCAGCATTATCTCGGCTTGATCCGCGTTCTGGCCCCAGTCGCTGACCGCGCGGGGGTCTACGATCTGGTCGTCCTCCCCGGCGACGAGCAGCATCGGAACCTTGATGATCCGGGCCTGGCGGGCGATACGTCCGCCGGAGAGTTCGTGCCGGGTGACGCTGAAGGTCTTGCTCGCCGCAGCCGGCGTAGATTTACCGGAGTCCTCGACGAGTTCGTCGGGCAGGTTCTCGGGATCGAAGACGAAGTGCCGCATCCAGCGCCTCCGCAGGGGTTTTAGCAGGCGTCCCAGGCTGTAGAAAACAGGCCCCACAACCGGCAGGGTGGTGAGCCACAAGAGCGTCGGCAAGTCGATCTGATCCTCGTCGGCGGGGGCGGACACCAGAACCAGCCGGCCTACGATGTCCGGGTGGTCGGCGGCCAGCTTGACGGCCATGGGACCGGACAGGTCGTGGCCGACGACGGTGGCCCGGATCAGGCCGAAATGGGCGCAGAACGCGTAGAGCAGGCGGCTGCCGTAGCGCGCCCCGTACCCCTCGGTAGGTTTGTCCGAATCCCCGAAACCTGCGAGATCCAGGGTATAAACGGTAAAGCGCTGGGCGAGCCGGCGGGCCAGCGGTTCCCATATTCGGGAAGACGACAGCCAGCCGTGCACCAGCAAAACCGGCGGACCTCCGCCGATAACGCTGTAGCGAATCCAACGCCCCTCGAGCTCTACGTATTCCGTGTCCCGGGCGCTTTCGACCTCGTGGGTAGTCCGCCCGAGCACGAGTCCGGCAACTACCACCAGCAGGACCAAGAGCACCACGACAATCATCACCGTACTCATGAGATCAATAATAACCCAATGATCGGCTCCAGGCACATCGCAGTCTGTCGCGGCAGCGGCCTCGCGGCAGACCTACTTCCGGGAGAAGGTCTTCTCATAAGAACGAGTCTGCCCGCCAGGCCTTATTCGCCCTGCCGGCGGCTCACGAGCCGCCGGACGACGATAGAGGCCAGGGCCGTCGAGGCGAATCGAAAACTGCCCTTGATAAAAGCCTCCTTAATGTCGTCGCTAATGCCGGGTTCTTCAGGGACGTTCAAGAACCTGTCAGCCAGCCGGTCGGCCACCGCGTAGGCTATGATCCCCGAAAGGATCGAGATCAACCACTTCTGAACCTCTTCGTCCACTAGCGTCCTTCCTTACCGCGTGACGGATCTACGGCAGGTATTCTATCTCTTCCGCGTAGGACTGGTCGACCGCTTCGGGCGACTGGGCCCAGAGGTAAAGCTTTTGCAACTGGGCCCGCAAGAGCGCCCGCTGTTGTTGGCTGCCATAGCTTTCTATGCAGTAGACGACTTCCTCCGGGCGCCCCGGATGGAGGTCGTGATCCATCATGAAATCGAGCAGTTCCCGGTACCCCTCACCGACCTGATCAACGAACTCCGAGAACGATATGCTGCCGGAGATCAGACGCTCGCAAGCTTCGCAGCGGGTTAACCTGCCTATGCGTCTGTTGGAATGCCGTACTATCAGGCCGGGCGCGATGTCCTCGACTGCTATCTCCTCCTTGGCCACTACAGTCCCTTTCTAGCTCCGTGAGACGGGTGGTCTCCACTAAGTTGTTTCCCCAAAGGCCGCCGGGTTCCGGCGACAGTCCGTAGAGTCTAAGGGATCTGCACACCTTTTGTAAAGTGTCACCCGGCACATAGTCTCTGCAACGCTATACTGGCCGGGAAGTGCCGGAGCGCGTTAGGAGGATTTCATTGTGAGAGGCCTGCTGTGACAGCCGGCGGAGTATGGCGCAGGGCCCGGATCGTCGTGGTGGGCGCGGGCTTTGCCGGTTCGAGCTTTATACGAAGCCTCCCGCCAGGCCTGCGAAATTCGGGGGAAACGTTGCTCGTCGACAGAGCCCGGGAATACCCGTTTATACCCCTGGTCCACGAGGTCGCCGTAGGGAGGATCCACCCGAATAGCATCCGGTTCCCGATAGAAAGCCTCTGCAACAACCGCTGCGAATTTCTGAACATCGGGGTAACCGGGGTGGATCCGGAAAACCGGACGCTGGAAACTCCTTCGGGAAAGATAGGATACGAGTACCTGATCCTGGCCGCCGGTAGCGGCGCTGCCCGGCCACCGGAGAACCTCTCGGAACACTTCCAACTCTTCTGGACCCTTGAGGATGCCCTCCGACTCCGGAGCGCCCTCAACGAGGCCTGGCAAACGGTGGTGGCTCCCGGAGCCCAACCGGAGCCCGGCGCCCTTACCGTCGCGATAGTCGGCGGCGGTGCCACCGGGGTCGAGCTGGCAGCCGAGATAGCGGCGCTTTTCGAGTACCTGGAGAAGCGGTCGTCGCGACGGCCCGCCGAGAAACCCCGCGTCGTGCTTCTCGAAGCTACCGGGAGGTTGTTGGGGTGGCTCGACCCGTATTTCCATCAGGTAGCACTGGATGAACTCGGCAAGCTGGGCGTGGAGGTCAGGCTCGATACACCGGTCGAAGAGGCTGACGCGGGCGGTCTCCGGGTTGGCGAAGACTGGTTGGCAGCCGGCACCAGAGTCTGGGCGACGGGGATCGAGGTGTCACCGATGATCCGGGAGCTCTCCGGAGATCAAGACCCCGCAGGCCGCGTGGCAGTAGACGCCCACCTTACGCTACCCGGCTACCCGGAGATTTACGTCCTTGGGGATTCGGGACTCTACGAGGATCTGCGCTACGGGGTTCTTCCCCCCACCGCCTCCGTCGCGGTCCAGCAGGGTCCCTGGGCCGCCCAAGACGTGGAACGGAGGATACTCGGCAAGGCCCGGCCACCGTTCAGCTATTTCAACCGGGGCTACGCGGTGAGCCTCGGGCCGGAGAGCGCGGTGGCGGATCCTCTGGGCGTAAGGTTGAGAGGCCCGGCCGCCCAGGCCCTGTACCGGAGCATCTTTCTCTACTACCTCAAGCGTACCCGGGACCGGGTTCTGGCGACCTCGGACTGGGCCATGGAAAGGACGCTCGGCAGGGTAGGATTCGGGACGAAGCAGGGTGAACAACGTGAGACGCCTGCTGGAAACGCCACCGCGCGTACGAGCCGGTAGCGATCTCCAGGAGATCCCCATCGAAGATTACCGGGCGAGGGTCAGGTTCCGTTTCCTATTTGGCGTACCGGGCCCGGCCATCGACGCGACGTGCGGCACCGGATACGCTACCAGCAGTACGGCTGAGGTTTGGAGTTTCCACGGCCGCTCTGGACGATACCTTGTTACCGGGCGCCCCGGAGATTTCGCGCCCACAGCTCCACGGCCGAGACCTGGGCCTTGGTCTCTACGGAACCGGGCCTGATACGCCGGATCCGTTCGACTGCCTCCCGGGCACCGTTCCCCTCCGTGGATACGAGATAACAGGCCAGCAACGTTCCGGTCCGTCCCAGTCCTCCGCCGCAGTGGACGGCCACCGCCGCGCCTGCCGAGCGCGCGTTCAAGATCTCGGCCAGGCCACGCTCGATCTGCGCGGTGGTGGGCGCGGCGAAATCCTCGACCGGCAGGTGAGCCTCTCTCAGGTTGTGGTTCGCGAGACGCCGCGGATCGTGGGGCCTTTCGTGCAAGTTGATGAGGACCCGGATGCCCCGGCGCGACAGCGCCGCCAAAGCCCTCCCGGTACGAGGGTAGGCGCAGCCGAGAACACCGTCGGCGATCCAGGTACCGCGGTCGGTCAGCCGCAAGAGCAAACGGAGGGCTACCAGCGCCCGGGCAAAGGCGCGCCCGGCACCGGCCCTCCTTTCGAAACCGTTGCGTGTAGAGGCGCCCCTAGGTCTTCACCCGGTCCTGGACCAGATGACGCTCCACGATCTCCGGCACCTCTCCGGGCGTGACTTCGGTGTACCACACGTCATCGGGGTAAACGAAAACTATCGGGCCTTCGTGGTGGCGCCGGGTGCAGGCGTTGCGCAAGACCGTTGCGGGCGAGATTCCCCGCCGCGAGACCTCCTCCCGGAACTTCTCCAGCAGCTCGTTGCCGCCCTTCGCGCCGCAGCGCCCCTCACCGGGCGTGGTGCACACGAAGACCTGGCACAACCTGGACATGCCCATATTCTAGGCCGGACCGCCAACAATTCCAAACGCGCCGGGACTCCGGGATGCGCTAGAAACCCGTGGCCGAGAGGCCGATCTCCTCGCGCTCGGACCGGGAGCTGCGGGACATGCCGGCCTCCCGGGCCGCGTCCGCCACCGCTTCCGCCACCGCCGGGGCTACCCGCTCGTCGAAGACGGAAGGCACTATGTAGTCCTCCGAGACGTTTTCCTCCCGGATCGCCCCGGCTATGGCCTCGGCCGCGGCGAGCTTCATGTTTTCATCTATGCCGTAAGCCCGCACGTCCAGCGCGCCCCGGAAAATGCCGGGAAAGCAGAGCACGTTGTTGATCTGGTTCGGGTAGTCGCTGCGGCCGGTGGCGATGATCCGGGCATGTTCCATCGCCACTTCGGGCCGGATCTCCGGGTCGGGGTTCGCCATGGCGAAGATGACCGGGTCTTCTTCCATGCTTTTCAGGTGGTCGACGGTAAGAACGTCCGGGACCGAAAGGCCGAGGAACAAGTCAGCTCCCTCCACGGCGTCCGAGAGATCACCGGTCCGGTTCTCGGGGTTGGTGTTCTCGGCAAACCACTGTTTGGAGGGGTTCAGCTCCCCCCGGCCCTCATGCACGATGCCCTTGGAGTCACAGCCAACCACGTTACGGGCGCCGGCTGAGAGCATGATCTTGGCGCACGCCACGCCGGAAGCCCCGACACCGTTCACCACGATCTTGAGGTCCTCGATCTTCTTGTCCACGATCTTCAGGGAGTTGATGAGGGCCGCCATCACGACCACCGCCGTGCCGTGCTGGTCGTCGTGGAAAACCGGTATGTCGAGCTCTTCCTTGAGCCGCTCCTCGATCTCGAAGCATCGCGGGGCGGAAATGTCCTCCAGGTTTATGCCCCCGAAAGCCGGGGCGATGTTCTTTACGGAGCGGATAATCTCCTCGGTATCTTTCGTGTCCAGGCAGATGGGGAAAGCATCTACTTCGGCGAACTCCTTAAAGAGCATCGCCTTCCCCTCCATGACCGGCATCGCAGCCCGAGGTCCGATGTCCCCGAGCCCCAGCACCGCCGTCCCGTCCGTGACCACCGCCACCGTATTCCGCTTGATGGTCAGGTTGAAAGCCCGCTCGGGGTCTTTGGCTATGGCCCGGCACACCCGGGCCACCCCCGGAGTGTAGGCCATCGAGAGGTCGTCGCGGGTCCGAATCTTCATTTGCGATTCGATCCCGATCTTTCCGCCGAGATGCATCAGGAACGTCCGGTCGGAGACGTTTATTACGCTGGCGTTCGGCATGTCTTCCACGACCTGCACGATCTTCTGGCCGTGCCCGGAGTCGCGGGCGTTGACGGTGATGTCCCGGATTGCCATGTCCTGGCGCATCCGGACGATGTCCACCGCCCCTACCATACCCCCGGCCTCGCCGATGGAGGTCAGGATCTTGCCCAGCGCGCCCGCCTCGTTCGAGAACTCCACGCGCAGGGTCATGCTGTAGCTGGCATTAGGTATCGGTTCCACTGGTCGATCCTCTTTTCTATTGGGAGCTTTCCCCAGCTCACTACCGAATATTGTAGTCTAGCCTCCGGATCCGGTAAACCTGCGGCGCAACACCGATCCTATATCGGTATATAGCCGGTATCCTCCGGGAGGTCTCCGCCGGGCAAAGCGTCGCGGCGGGCGAGAAACCAGCGGCCGAAATCTGAGTCGGTCCCGGCCTGGAATGCGGCGGCTTCGAGGCCGGTCCGAAGTTCATACAACAGCGGCGGACGCTCACCGTAAGAAACCATCTCCAGCTCGGTCGCCAGCGCCGCATCCACGAACTCTCCCCAAAGGTCCGAGGGTGGAGCTTCTGGATCCGGCGGCGCAGAGAACGCTTCTTTGATCTCATCGGGTACCGGCATGGGATCGACGAGGCTCCGCCGCTGGGAGTCGACAACGGCTCCGGCGTGCCCCTCGAGGTAGCGGCGGGCGCTAAAGATCATTAGCCGCGAGGGGATTGTACGCTTGCGGAACGAGCCCGCGACCGTTTCCCAGTCGATAAAGGAACCACTGTAAAGTTTCGCAAGATCCATTTGAGGTTTACACCTTTCAGTTCGCGCTCGTGGAGATCGGCAGGTATGAGGTGGCGGGCGGCTCCGCAGCATATCCGCGTTCGAGGGGCGACAGCTCACCGTAGTCGGCTTCGGGGAAGTTCAAGGGCGAAGCCCCGGCGGTCGCCCCGGCCATGTATCCGGCCCAGATGTCGAGGGGCAGCGTCCGGCCGTTGACTTCTTCGAGGCCGTGAACATCTACCATCGGGCGGCGGCCCTCCGGGTAACCTACCCAGACCGCCGTCGAGAGCCGGTGAGTATATCCGACGTACCAGGCGTCTACGAAACCGTCGGTAGTGCCGGTCTTTCCGGCGGAGGGCCGGCCCAATTCCTCTTCGAGATCGTGCTCGGCGGTGGCGTCATCGTCCTCGGCCACCTTCCGGAGGACATCGGTGGCAACGCTGGCCTGGTCACCGGACAAGACGCGCCGGCCCCCGACGGTGTGGTCGTAGAGCTGTTCTTCTCGTCCGAAATCGAGCCGTTCCACACTCTCCACGGCGTAGGGCTCGCGGTGGATGCCGGCACCGGCGAACGTGGCGTAGGCCGAGGCCATATCCAGGACGCTAACGCCGGTCCCGAGCCCGCCGATGGCCGTCGAAGGATACGGCTCTACGGGGGTCGTTATCCCCATCGCTTCCGCGGTGTCGGCCACGTTGGCGAGCCCCAGGTCCGCGCCTAACTGCACGAAGACCGTGTTATCCGACTCCACCATCGCTTCTTCGACCGAGATCGGGCCCCGCTCCACGAAGTCGTAGTTGACGACCGGATACTCCAGGTCCTCGAAGTTTACGCTGAGTTCTTTGGAGACGTAGACGGTCTCGGGTGAGATGTTTTCCCGGAGCGCCGCCGCCAGGACCAGGGGCTTGAAAGAGCTGCCGGGTTGCCGGCGGGCGTCCAGGGCCAGGTTGAAGTCTCCTTCCTGCCCGGCGAGCGCCCGGATCGCCCCGCTTTGAGGCTCAACCGTAGCCACGGCGGCCGACGGGTCTTCGGGCTCGTGGAGGACTTCTTCAGCCGAGCTTACCGCGGCACGCTGGAGGTCCGGCTGAACCGTGGTCTGGATCCGGAGTCCCCCGCGCTCCAGGGCTTCTTCTCCAAGTTGTTCCCGAACTTCCCGGCGCACCCGATCCAGGAAAGGTTCGTAGACCATATCGTCGGCCGGCGCTGCCGGGGCGAACTCCAGAGGTTGCGCCCCGGCCTTCCGGCGCTCGGAAGCGGAGATCATACCCTGCTCCTCCATTACGGCGAGCACCTCGTCCCGGCGGACCTCCGCCCGCTGGACACCCGCTGAAGTTTCAGGCGGATACGTAGAGGGCGCGTGGAGAAAACCGGCGAGGGTGGCCGCCTCCGAGAGCGTCAGGTCTCGGGGGTTCTTGCCGAAGTACCGCTCGGCGGCGAGCCCGGCCCCGTAAGCCCCCTCTCCGAAGTACACCGTGTTCAGGTAGGCGGTGAGGGTCTCCTCCTTGGTGTGCCGCCGCTCGTAGGCGAAAGCCAACGCCGACTGGTTGAGCCGCCGCCAGAAGGACACCTCCATCCACCGCTTCTCGGGAATATAGAGGTTCTTCACGAGCTGCTCGGTGATGGTTGAACCACCCTCCTGCACGCTCCAGGACCGCAGGTCCGTCCAGGCTGCCCGTCCGAGGCCTTCGAAGTCGACGCCGAAATGTTCGTGGAAGCGCCTGTCTTCTATCGCCACCGTTGCGTCTTTCAGGTAATCCCCCAGGTCCTCGGGACCTACGGTCTCGCGGTTCTGCGCCGCCTGAAACGTCGCGATTCTTTCTCCGCCGGCGTCGTAGACGTGGGAGTTCTGGACCAGGGTGGGGTAACGCTGTTCCAACTCCTCCCCGTACGCGTTCACCAGGTATGCGTAGAGGCCCACGAGGCCTATTACGCCCGCGACGAACATCACCAGCGCCAGGTTCAAGCAGGTTCGCAAGGTCCAGGCGAACAGGCTCCGCCACCATTTCTTGCGGGCTTTCTTGCTCGTCTCGAAAAAGCTATTCATGTGGATCCGCGTTAGTCTATCGTAGACGCCCCCCCGGCCGCGACAACGAGCCCACTGCGGTGCTAGGATAGCGTGATGCCGGAGTTAGTCTGCACAGCCCGGAGGATCGGGGATTACGAGAGCCGCACCGAGGAATACGAGCTCTCCTACACCGTAGACGGCGCGTACCCGCACGCGCTGAAGATAAAGTACCAGGCTGCCCGAGCCTACGAAATAAACGCAGCGCTCGACGATGCCGTGGCGGTCGCCCGGAAATCTATCGCGGAGGCCGGCCCGGAGTCCCCGGGCAGACCGACCGACGAGGCGCTCGCCAAGTTTAGCTGGCAGACGATCCAGTCGGTAAAGTACGATGAGGGGGCGTCCAAGAGCTCCAGGTTAGACTTCTAGCGCCTTCCTACCTTGCGTTAGAGGCCCGGATCAGGGCGTCGAGCGTAACCTGTTGCTCGTAGAGCGCGGTCCCTACTACCGCCCCGACTACGCCCGCTACTTTCGAAAGCGCCAGTACGTCCGCCGGTCCCCGGACGCCACCACTGGCAATAGCCGGAATCCGCCGCGCGACCTCCGCGGTCTCTTCCAGCGCGACCCCGGTGTCCATACCGTCTCTCGCGACGTCCGTATACAGCACCGTGGCGACACCATCCCGCCCGAGCTCCTCCGCGAGTTCCAGCACCCCTACGCCGCTCGACCGCTGCCAGCCGTGGGTAGAAACTATCCCGGCCCGGGCATCCACGGCGACCACCAGCGCCGGACCGGCCTCTTCTACAACCCGGAGCCGGAGCTCCCGGTCTACCACGGCCGCCGTGCCCATGATCACCCACTCCGCGCCGGCCTCCCGGACGCGCCGCCAGTCTTCGAGGGTTCGCACCCCGCCGCCCACCTGCACCGGCACGGACACGGCTTCGGTCATCTCCCGGATCAGGGGCAACTGCGCCGGGCCTCCCTTTTCCGCCCCGTCCAGGTCTACGACGTGGATCGCCGCGGCCCCCTGACGCTCCCACTCGCGGGCGCGCTCGACCGGGTCCGCGTCGTATTCCTTGGAGCGGCCGAAGTCTCCTTGCTTGAGCCGGACACATTTTCCACCCCGGAGGTCTATCGCCGGAAAGACAGTAAAACCCGTCATGATTCCCGCGCCCAACCGAGAAAGTTCTCGTAGAGTGCCAGGCCCGCGCGGCTGCTCTTTTCCGGGTGGAACTGCACGGCGACCAGGTTTTCACGGCCCGCCGCCGCGCAGAACTCGACCCCGTACTCCGTGGTGCCGAGGACGTCGGCAGGCTCTTCGGGCTCCGGATAGTAGGAATGAACGAAGTAGAAAGCCTCGCCGTCGATACCTTCCAATACCGGGTGTTGCCGCGAGAGCGTCAAGTGGTTCCAGCCCATGTGAGGGACTTTGAGGCTCCCGGTCTCGAACTTGACGACCCTTCCGGGAAGGATGCCCAATCCGCTGGCGCCCGGTGATTCCTCCGAGCTCCCGAAGAGAATCTGCAAGGCTATGCAGACCCCGAGAAACGGTTTGCCGCTCCGGTATGCTTCCTTGCAGGCGGCATCCAGGCCGCGTTCTTCGAGTTTCTTCATGCAGTCCCCGAAAGCCCCGACCCCCGGCAAGACCACGGCTTCGGCGGCCGCCACGCGGTCGGGATCCGGGGTCAGCTCTACCCGCGCCCCGACCTTCTCCAGCGCCCGCGTTACCGACAGGGTATTGCCGGCATCGTAGTCCACGACGGCGACGGAGAGGGGTTCAGGCATCGGAGCCCGCGCCTTCGGCGGCTTCCGGCAAAAGCCCCCGTTCGACCAGGTCCCCCCGAAGTTGACCGGGGGTTTCGAAGGCTATCGCGGTAAAGCCCAGCTCTGCTGCGGCGGCGACGTTCGGGAGGGAATCGTCCACGAAAACCGTTTCCGCGGGGTTCAGGCCCGTCCGCTCGATGAGCACGCCGTAGATCTCCTTCTCCGGTTTGATCAAACCTTCCGCTCCCGATACTACGATTTCGTCGAACCAGCCCAAAAAGTCGTACTGCCCTCCGGCGGGCGGAAAGGTCTCGGCCGACCAGTTCGTCATGGCGTACAACGGAAGCCGCTGCCCGCGCAACTCGGCCAGGACGTCCACGCTGCCTTCGATGGGGCCGGCAAACATCTCGTCCCAGCGTCTGTAGTACGCCCCGATCTCCTCGGCATACTCCGGGTATCGGGAGGCTAGCAACGCCGTCCCCTTCTCCAGGGCGCGGCCCCGATCCTGCTCCGCGTGCCACTCCCTCGTGGCGACGGTGTCCAGAAAGTGATCCACCTGCGCCTCGTCGGCGAAAACCTTGCGGTACAGATAGCGGGGGTCCCAGTCGATCAAGACGCCGCCCAGGTCGAACACTACCGCCTCGATGGCTCCGGCCCGACTAATCTAGAACACCCTTTGTCGAGGCGCTCCCGGAACTCCGGGCCGCGATGCCCGCCCGGAGGGCGAGCGCGAGCGCTTTTACGCCGGACTCGACCTTGTGGTGGGCGTTCTCGCCGTAGTGGCAATTGAGGTGTAGCGTGAAGCGGCCGTACTGGGTAAGGGAGCGAAGGAACTCCTGGAAAAGCTCCACGTCGAAGGTCCCGATCTTCTCCGGCATCGGGCCGAGGTTGCAGGTGAGGTGCGACCGGCCGCCGAGATCCACGACGGCGGTCGAGAGCGCCTCTATGAGCGGCGCCGACGCATCGGCGAAGCGAACGAGGTCCGCGCGACCGCCCAGCGCCTCGTCCAGAGCGCGGCCCAGCACCAGCCCGGTGTCCTCGACGGTATGGTGGTCGTCGACCCAGGTATCTCCCTCGGCCCGGACCTCCAGGTCCAGGCCCGAATGATGGGACAGCAGGTGCAGCACGTGGTCGAGAAAGCCAACGCCGGTCGAGACCTCCGCGCTCCCGGTGCCGTCCAGGTCCAGGCTCACCTGGACGAAAGTCTCGCCCGTCTTCCGCTCTGATTTGCCGACACGCGCCATGATCCTCCTCTACGAGCTCCGGGCGGCATTTTAGCCGATAATCCTGCCGGTGAGTCAATCCCCGCCGGAGCTCGCCCGCCCGAGACGAACGGCGACGCTCCGCGCGTGGTTCTCGAAACCTTCGGCGCGGGCCAGCCGCTCGACGTGGGGACCGATATCGTCCAGTGCTTCGGGGGTGAAGTGGATGTAGTTTGTGCGGACGGTAAAGTCGTGGGTCCCCAGGGGCGAGGCCCAGGCAGCCGCTCCGCCCGTCGGCAGGGCGTGGGAGGGTCCGGCGGCGTAGTCGCCGAGGGCTACCGGGCTCCAGTCACCGATGGCGACCAGCCCCACCTCCCGGAGATCGTTCATTACGGCTTCGTGATCCTCGGAGATAACGTGGGCGTGCTCGGGAGCATAGAGGTTGGAAAGCTCGGCGGCGTGCTCCAGGTCCCGCACCCGGACCAGCGTGATCAGGTCCGCCGGCTCGCCCGAGAGGAGTGGCGCGACGTCCTCGATCAGGGCTCCGCTCGGCGAGAGGAGGATCGCCGAGGCGCCGGAGAGGTGCTCGGCCTGGGCCATGAGGTCCGCTGCCACCCGCCCGGGAAACGCGCCGGCGTCGGCGATCACGACCACCTCGCTCGGCCCCTGGGGCGCGTCTATGCCGACCGTACCGAAAACTTCCAGCTTGGCGGCCGTGACGTAGTCGTTTCCGGGCCCCACGATCTTCGTGACCGCCGGGATGCTCTCGGTCCCGAAGGCCATCGCCGCTATCGCCTGGGCGCCGCCGACGGCGTAGACTTCGTCCAGGCCGAGGAGTCCGGCTACGGCCAGGACTTCGTCGCTGACCCGGCCATCGCGGCCGGCGGGCGCGCAGACACAGATCTCGCCAACCCCCGCGACCTGGGCCGGCACGGCTGCCATAACCAGGGTGCTCGGGTAGGCCCCGTGGCCCCCCGGCACGTAGACACCGGCCCGGCGCAACGGCCGGATCCTCTGCCCGGTAGTCGCCCCCTTGCGGTTCGTCTCCCAGGAACGGTCCATCTCGCGCCGGTGAAACGCCCGCACGTTCTCCGCAGCGATCTCGAACGCCGCCTGGAGTTCCGGTGCGAGCCTCGCGCGGGCGGCATCTATCTCCTCTTTAGGGACTCGGACCGGATCCGGACGGAAGCCGTCGAACCGTTCGGTGTACTCCAGCAACGCCTCGTCTCCCCGCCGCCGCACGTCCTCTACTATGCGACGGGCGGTGTCCCGGATCCCGGCGGACAGGAACCCTCCCGGACGCCGCAACCGGGCAACGAACTCCTCCGGCGCGGCCCCGCGGGCATCCAGCTTCTCAACCATTCTCTACCCCCGTTCTCTGCATGGCATCCAGGAGCGCGGCAATCTCCCGGTGGCGGAGCCGGTAGGAGCCGCGGTTGGCGATCACGCGCGCGGTGGAAGAAGAGATGTCGTCCAGCACCACGAGGTTGTTCTCCCGCAGCGTCGTGCCGGTAGCCGTAAGGTCCACGATACACTCGGCGAGCCCGACGAGCGGGGCGAGCTCTATGGAGCCGTGGAGCGAGATCACCTCCGTCTGCCGGCCGATACCCTCGAAGTACCGCCGGGCGGTGCTGGGGAACTTGGTGGCAACCCGCACGACTTCGGCGTGGGCTATGGCCCGCCGCACCTCGTCCGCTTTCTGCTCGGGGGCGGCCAGGATCATGCGGCAAGCACCCGTGCCCAGATCTTCTAACTCTATGACGTTGGGCTGCTGCTCCTCGAGGACGTCTTTTCCAACGATACCGAGGTCCGCGGCCCCGTGCTCGACAAAGACGGGAACGTCCGACGGCCGGCTGACGATGAACTCGGCGTCCTCCGTGCGGTACACGAGCTTGCGGCCGTTATCCCGCAACACCTCCACCGGCAGGCCCGCGGCGCCGAGCGCCCGCAACGCGTCCTCGAAGATGGCCCCTTTCGGAACCGCAACCCGGAGCCCGTTCAAGAGCTTAACCTCCCCGCAACCTCATCTACCGGGACCAGCACCGCTTCTTCCCCGGGACGGGCGAGCTTGACCCCATCCGGCGCCGGGTAACAGACCCAATCCGCACCAACCGAAAGGGCGTAGGCACCGGCGTCTTGCGGCGCAACGTCTTCGCCGAGGTGGAGTACCTTTACGTTGGCCCGGCGTAAATGTTCCGCCGTCCGGGTGCTCTCCACGTGCCGCCCCACGAGTACCAGCAGCGGCTCCTCCTCTCGGGCCGGCAGGACGGAGAGCAGGCGTTCGAGGGAGATGGCGAAGCCGGTAGCCGGCAGCGTTTTGCCGAAGCGCCGGAGCAGGTTGTCGTAGCGACCGCCGCTGGCGATCGAAAAACCAAGGTCCGGCGAGTAAGCCTCGTAGACCGCGCCCGTGTAGTAGTTGTAGCGCCCGATCAGGCCGAGATCCAGGACCACCGCTTCGAGGCATCCGTAGGCCTCCAGGTGGGCCAGTATCTCCCGCAGGTTGTCCAGCGCCGCGCCGGCTCCCCCGCCCCCCGCGTACCGGTCGGCCTTCTCCAGGAGCCCGGCGTCTGAGGCCGGGCCGACGATCCGGGGTATCCCTCGCACCCCGGCGGCCACCACGTCTGGAAGTGTCGCGGCGAGCGCCTCCACCCGCACGAGGTCCTTGGCCGCCAGCGCCGCCAGCACCTCCGGGGCGGCCTCGGGAGCCGTGTGCCGGAGATACCCCTCGTAGAACGCCGTCTGCCCGAGTACGAGCACGAAGTTCTCCCGGCTCCGCAGCCCGAGACTCTGAAAAATATCCACCAGCAAGGCTATCGTCCCGGCATCTTCCGCCGGGCTCCCGGACCCGACGACCTCGACGCCCGCCTGATGGAACTCCGCCGACTGTCCCCGGCCGACGCCCGTCCGGCGGTACACCGGCAGGCTGTAGGAGAGCTTGTGCGGCGGCGGGCTGTTTCCCAGTCGCTGGGCAACGAGCCGGGCGATCGGGGTGGTTACCTCGGGGCGCAGAATCACCATCTGGTTGTCGTCGTCGAAGAGCTTGAACGAAGCATCTCGCAACCGCGGCTCCTCGATCACCTCGGAGTACTCCAACGCCGGCGTCACCACCTCCCGGAACCCGAAGGCCCGAAACCGCCTTAAAACCCGCGCCTGCACATCCCAAAGCCGCGTCGACTCCGGCGGTAGGATGTCCCGCGTTCCGGGCGTCGTGGTGAACTTTCTCGGGATCTCGCTTCTCATGGGAATCGCTATCTTAACCCATAAACCTCCGGCCATTGAACGCCAGACGGCTTTCCTGGTCTCGTAATAGCTTCCAGAGTCCCGGACGCAGGCGCCACCGCGCCCGCCACTTCCTAATGGTACTCCTGGTTATCCTTCAAGGCGGCTCTCGGGACGTTATTTCAACAACTACAAGCGCGGGGCACGATCCCGGAGCTGCCGGACACCTGAGCCTGGGGCGCTAGTCGCGGCCCCGGATCTGGGTTACGGTCGGGTGGAAGAATAGTTCCAGGACCCAATCTGCCGCGATCCTGGCTTTGTTCTGGGGGCTCTCGGTCTTGAACAGGTAGGTTGCCCGCCAGAACAGGGCGGCCAGGAAGCCGCTGAACTTCACGCCCATAACCTCGTTGACGGCGAACTGGCTGCCCATCTCGACCAACTGCCCGAGAGAGCTGTATTTGAACTCCTTGAGCTCCCTGCCGTCTATGGCCGCCATAACGTTCTTCGCAACGGCATGGCCGCCCTGGACCGCGGCCTGGGCGTTCGGCGGGATAGAGTTCCCTTCACCGTCAATGTTCGCAGCACAATCACCGATACCCCAGACGTTGTCGAAGCCTTTGACCCGGCAATACTCGTCTACGTCCAGGCCCGTCCTCTCCTCCGAGGGGAGCTCTTCGAAATCTTCCAGCTTCACGCTCGCCCGGGCCCCGGCGGTCCAGACAACGTTCTCACATTCTATCTCCTGCCCGTCATCAAGAATCACCTTATCTGCGGTGATCTCCTTGGCCTTGACCCTGTTTATGACCTCTATCCGCAAATCCGCCAGCTTCCTGCGGGCCGTGCGCCGGAGCGCCGGGTCGAGCTCTTTGAGGATCTGCTCGTTGCGGTCCACCAGCACTATGCGCACATGATACGGGTCTATGTTGGGATAGTCGGGAGCAAGAGTATCGTGGATCAAACCGTGTAGTTCGGACGCTGTTTCGACACCCGTGGCCCCGCCGCCGATAATGACGAACGTCAGCTTCGAGCGCGGCACGTCTCCCCGGGCCAGAACGGTCTCTTCGAAGCGTTCTATTACGCGGTTGCGGATCTCTTCCGCCGTGTTGATGCTCGTCATGCTAATGGCGTGCTCTTCGACCCCGGGTATCCCGAAGTACGCCGGCTCGCCACCGAGGGCCATGATCAGGTGATCGTAGGGAACCTCTATAACCTCATCTTCCTCACCTACAGCCGTAACCGTCTGATTCTCGAGGTCTATCTCCTCGACGGTTGCCCGACGAAAACTGGCACCCTCCTCGATCAGTGCCCGTCTCAAAGGCTGGGCAACGTTCTGGGTTTGGATGTCGCTACTAATGACTCCCGCGAGCATAGGCCAGAAGGTAAAGTAGTTCTCTTTGGAGATCACCATTACGCCGACATCACCGCGGTCCTTGCTCAACTGGGTGATCTTCTTTGCCGCGTTGTATCCTGCAAACCCGCCCCCCAGTACGAGCACCCTGTTCTCAAACTCCCTATAGGGCGGCCGCTCCCACGGTTCGTAGCGCGGGTTGGGCGTGAACGTCAAGAAACGCCGCAGACCCTCCAGCGCAACGACGCCGCCACCGATGGCCAGGCTTCTCTTTATAATCTTGTTCATCTTGTTTATACCGCCCCTTCTTTAGCATCGACCAACTGGCTCGCACAATGGTATTAAATGCTATAAACGCGTTCCACACAATACCCGGATTCAGTTTGCACGAAACCGCCACCCCGCTCAAGGGGCCCCTCGACCCGGGTTTTACCGGCGATGCTACTATGTGCGGATGCCGAAGACGATCGAAGACCTCAAAGCCCGTCTGGCCACTATCAGCGATCTCAACGCCGCGAGCCTGACGCTAACATGGGACCGTCAGACGTACATGCCCGAAAGCGGCGTGCAGGGCCGGGCCGAGCAACTGGCGACCCTGCACCGCCTGGCCCACGAGATCTTGATCTCCCCCGAAACCGGCGACCTGCTGGGTGCGCTGGAAGACCTGGATCCCGAGTCCGAAGCCGGAGCCCTGGTCAAGGCCGCCCGCCGGGACTTCGACCGGGCGACGCGGGTACCGGCCCGGCTGGTCGAGGAACTGTCTCGCACCAGATCCCTCGCAGAACCCGCCTGGGTCCAGGCGCGCGAAGCCTCGGATTGGGAAGCTTTCGCACCCCACTTGGAGAAGCTACTCGCCCTCCAACGCGAGGCCGCAGAGTGCCGGGGCTACGAAGAGCACCCCTACGACGCCATGCTCGACCTCTTTGAGCCCGGAGCCCGGAAAAGCCGGGTAGAAAGCATGTTCGAGGAGCTGAAATCCGGCGTCTTGCCGTTGCTGCAAAGGGTGATGGCGGTCCGAGACGAAAACCGCGCCCGGCCGCTCTCCGGGGAGTTCGACGAAGGCCGGCAGGAGGAGTTCGGAAAAGCGGTGATCACCGCCTTCGGCTACGACTGGAGCCGGGGCCGCCAGGACCGCACGATCCATCCGTTCTGCGTCGGCATAAACCCGGGTGACGTCCGCATTACCACCCGTTTCGACCCGTCCCGGCTCTCTACCGCGCTCTTCGCCACGCTCCACGAATCAGGCCACGGGATGTACGAGCAGGGCATAAACTCGGCATACTTCCGCACCCCCCTCGACCGCGGCGCCTCGATGGGGATCCACGAATCCCAGTCTCGCATGTGGGAAAACCTGGTCGGCCGGTCGCGCCCTTTCTGGCAACACTACTATCCGGAGCTACAAAGGGCTTTTCCCGAGGTCCTCGGCGCTACGGACCTGGAGACCTTCTATCGCGCCGTAAACGCCGTAGAGCCCTCGGAAATCCGGGTCGAGGCCGACGAACTGACCTACGACCTTCACATCCTGCTCCGCTTCGAGCTGGAGGTGGCTCTCTTCGAGGACAACCTCTCCGTCGCCGAACTACCCGCCGCCTGGAACGCCGGAATGGAAGAGTACGTGGGCGTAACTCCCGGAAACGTCGCCCGGGGGGCGCTCCAGGACATCCACTGGGCCGCAGGTCTCTTCGGGTACTTCCCCACCTACACCATAGGGAACGTCCTCTCTGTCCAGCTCTTCGACGCGGCCGTGGAAGCCCGGCCGGGGATTATCGAGGACCTCGAACGCGGGGAGTTCCAGACCCTCCTCCGGTGGCTGCGGGAGAACATCCACTTTCACGGCTGCAAATACGATCCGGAAGACCTCGTCCGGCGCGCCACCGGCCGCCCACTGGACACCGCAACCTACCTCAAATACCTGACCACAAAGTTCAGCGACCTCTACGAACCAGCCTAAAACCCCTCGGGCCCAGACGCCGAACGTACCGGTGGGAAGCCTTCCGGTACTCGCTAGGAGACCTGCTCCATCTCGGGTTCGGGAGCCGGACGCCGGTAACCTATGGACTTCGGACCGAGCAATTGCTTGATCCCGGCGTGCAGATCCGTGGAATCTTCCACTTCGCCAATCTTCTCCTCCCTGCCGTTCGAGGCGAGGAAGATGGGGCTGCCGCCGGGGTGGCTTCCGACGACTTCGAAAGCCTTTGTGACCTCCTGCCGCGAGAGGCCCACAAACTCACTGGCGAAGAGATATAGCGGGTCGAGCCCCGGTTCCAGGTGTAACTCTTGGATCTCCATCGCCACGATGCGTGGCAGGCCTTCTTTGCGCTCCACGCGGCCCTTGACCTTTAGCACCGCGTCTTCCCGCACGCAGTCCGAGCAATTCGCGTACACGCGGGGGAAAACCATAACCTCCGCCAGGCCCCGCATGTCGTCGAGCTGGAGCATCGCCATGTTGTCGCCCTTGCGGGTGGTGTTGATCCGGACGGAGGTCGCGAGCCCGCCAACCCACACCATCGCCCCATCCCGGCAACCGTCCAGATCCGAAACGGTGGTGTCGATGTGCTTTTTGAGCTTGTGCAATACCGGCCGCAACGGGTGGTCCGAGACGTAGAGGCCCAGGGTCTCCTTCTCCCACTCCAGGCTCCGGCGCTGCTCGTCTTCGGTGTCGGGGATCTCGGGCCTGGCCGGCGCGATCTCCTCGGCGTCGAACATGCAGACCTGGTTCTCGCTGGCCCCCTTGAGGCCTTTGCCGACCCGATCGACCGCCGCCGCGTGAACCTCGATCATTGCCGCCCGCGCGCAGCCCATGGAGTCGAACGCCCCGCACTTCACCAGCGACTCGACCGTACGCTTGTTGTACGTCTTCGGGTCGACCCGCTCGCAGAAGTCGAAGATGTCCTCGAACAGCCCGGCTTCGCGGGCGGCGAGGATCGAATCCACGCAGTTGTCGCCGACGTTCTTGACGGCGGACAGCCCGAACCGGATGGTGTCGCCGACGACCGTGAAGCGCCGCCCGCTCTCGTTTACGTCCGGCGGTGACACGTCTATTTTCATCGCCCGGGCCTCGGCGACGTACTGCGGCACCCGGTCTTTGGTGTTCATGACGCTGCTCATGAGGGCCGCCATGTATTCGGCCGGGTAGTGCGCCTTGAGGTAGGCGGTCTGGAAAGCGAGGAACGAGTAGCAGGCCGAGTGGCTCTTGTTGAACGAGTAGCCGCCCGCTTTCTCCATCCAATTCCAGAGCTCCTCGGCAACCTCCGGCGCTACTTCGTTCTGGCGGCACCCGTCGGTAAACTTGTCCTTGAGCGGGGCGAGCAGCTTGACGTTCTTCTTGCCGATGGCTTTGCGGAGGGTGTCTGCTTCGCCGGGGGTGAAGCCCCCCAGAGTTTTGGAGATCTCCATGAGCTGTTCCTGGTAGGCGGCGACCCCGTAGGTAGGCTCCAGAATCGGCTTGAGCCGCGGGTCGAGGTACTGTACGCCCTCGGGGTTCTGCTTGCCGCGCTTGAAGTTCGGGATGTAGTCCATCGGGCCGGGACGGTAGAGGGCGTTGAGGGCCACGAGGTCGTCGAAGCGGTCGGGCTGAACCTCCTGGAGCATCCGCTGCATGCCGCTCGATTCGAACTGGAACACCCCGAAGGTGTCACCCCGGGCGAAAAGCTTGAGGGTCTCTTCGTCGTCCAGCGATATCGCCGTTATGTCCGGTTCCTCGTCCCTTGTCTCCCGGATATTTTCGAGGGTCTCCTCGATCACGTCCAGGTTCCGGAGGCCGAGGAAGTCTACTTTCAGGAGCCCGAGGGCCTCCACGTCGCTCATCGGATGCTGGACCATGACGGAGTCGGTATCTTTGACGCGCTGGAGCGGCACGATGTCGGTTAGCGGTTCTTCGGAGATGACGACACCGGCGGCGTGGGTCCCGGCGTGGCGGGCAAACCCCTCTATTTCGAAGGCGCTGTCGAGTACGCGTTTGGCACCCTCATCCCTCCGGACGAACTCGATGATCTCACGCGCCGGCCCGGGGTGCTTCTCGCCCGCGACGTAGGAGCCGTTTTCGGGCGTGAGCACGTCCCGCAGCGTCGTGCCGACGGGCTTGTCCGGGATCAGCTTGGCGAGCTTGTCGGTGTCGCCGTACGGGTACTCGAAGATCCGGCCGGAGTCCCGGATGGCGGCCTTGGCGCCGATGGTCCCGAAGGTGATGATCTGGGCCACGTGGTTTTCGCCACCGTACTTCTCCGTTACGTACTGCATGACCTCCGAACGGCCGGCGACCGAGAAGTCTATGTCCACGTCGGGCATGCTGATGCGATCCGGGTTCAGGAAGCGCTCGAAGAGCAGCGAGTAACCCAGCGGGTCCAGATCCGTTATCTCCAGCGCGTACGCCACGATGGAACCCGCCGCCGAGCCTCGGCCCGGCCCTACGGCGATCTTGCGCTCCTTCGCGAACCGGACAAAGTCCCAAACGATCAGGAAGTAGTCCTCGAAACCCATCTTGCCGATGGTCTCGAGCTCGAAGTCCAGCCGCCGCTGCACCTCTGCGGCTTTTGCCCGCTCTCCGTAGCGGACGGCGAGTCCTCTCTGGCACAGCTCCCGCAGGTACTGGGCGGCCGTGTATCCCGCGGGTTTCGGAAAGTTGGGCAGGCGGGTCTTGCCGAGTTCCAACCCCACGTCCTCGACCATATCCACGACTTTGATCGTGTTCTCCAGCGCTTCGGGATGTTCGGGAAAGAGCCGCTCCATCTCCTCGACCGGCTTGACGTAGAACTCCTCGCCGGCGAACTTCATGCGGTTCGGGTCGTTGTAGAACTTGCCGGTCCCGATACACAGCAGGGCGTCGTGCATCCGGGCGTCCTGCCGCGTGGTGTAGTGGCTGTCGTTCGTGGCCACGAGATCCAGGCCCGTATCTTTGTGCAATTTGAGCAGCCCCTCGTTGACCCGCTTCTGCTCCGGGATATTCAGGTGATCCTGGAGCTCCAGAAACACGGCGTCGAAGACCTCCTGGTACTGCTCCAACAGCCTGCGGGCTTCGTCCATCCGGCCTTCCAGGATCCGGGTCGGCACCTCGGCGGAGAGACAGCCCGAAAGGCAGATGATGCCCCGGCCGTGCTTGCGGAGCATCTCCAGGTCAACCCGGGGCTTGCGATAGAAGCCCTCGAGAAAGCCCACGGTAGAGAGCTTCATGAGGTTCTTGTAGCCCTCGGCGGTCCGGGCGAGCAAAGTGAGGTGGTAGTACGGAGCCTTGCTCCGGTCGTGCCGGTCGGCGGCGACGTAGACCTCGCAGCCCATCAGAGGCTTGATGCCGGCGTCGTTTGCCTCCTTGTAGAACTTGACCATCCCGTACATAACGCCGTGGTCGGTGAGCGCTATGCCCGGCATGTTCTGGTCTTTGGCGAATGAGATGAGATCCCGGATCCGGCTCGCCCCGTCGAGCATCGAATACTCCGAATGGCAGTGCAGATGCGCGAAAGGCGTAACCGTCAATTAAACTCCCTCTCCAGGACGCCGGGAGGGCCGCCGGCGGTGCCAACGCGCCGCACCGCCTTTGCCTGTTCTCCCATCCTCAACGAGGAGCACTATAGAGAAAACTAACTACTTTGTCCAGGTGTAGTTAAACCTAAACTTGAGGCACGATTTGCAGCACTTTTCACGACGATTTCATTCCGGGGGCGGATGATATGGCTATTCTTCGGGGGCTCCGGCGTCTTCCTTCCAGAGCAACCAGTTGAGGGCCATCTGGGCGCTCAAGACGGCGAAAGCCAGGGCGAAAAGCCCGCGGTTGAGATCGTGGAGCCAGGCGGTGTAGATCACCAGGGCGGCGGAAACGAGGAGCGCGGCGAGGACGAAGAGCAAGGTGATTCCGAATATGGTTCTGCGGGCCATCCGCCGGATAAAGCTTACTTGGCGGCTGGTAGTTTGGTAATCTGCCGCGTCCCGATCCACTGCTAGTCCTCGCTCTTGGCCACCTTCTTCTCGGCTGAGGAACCTGCGGATTTCTTGGCCCCGTTTGATTCGGACTTTGTTTCGGAGTTGTTGGTGTCCGGGCTACCGCTCTTCACGGTATCCGCCTTGTCGGGCTTCTTGCCGCCCTTGTAATCCGTAGAATAGAAGCCGGAACCCCGGAACGAGATGTTTACCGGGTGGAGGAGCTTTTTCACCGGTGCCTCGCACTCGATACAGCTCCTTAATGGATCCTCGGACATTTTCTGCATAATGTCGAAAACGTGGCCGTTCTCGCATTTGTACTCGTAGATCGGCATCCAGCCTCCTCGGCTATAAAAACTCACAACCCGTCGATTATACAACCCACGGGACGGCCGGAGCTGATTAACGGGTGGGCCCTGGCTACTCTGGAGGACGGCGGTCCGGGTCCAGGCTTCCGGACTTGAACTCTTCCTCCATCCCCTGGCGGGCGGCTTCGACGACCTGGGGGTTGCTACAGATCTCGTCTATTTCCCCGCGCGTGGCGTTGCGCCGGACGTATTCTTCCTCGATCACCTCGTCCAGGCTGGTACCTTCGTTTACCCGGTAGACGATGTACTCTATTACCCGCCGCTGCCGCGCCGTAGGTCCTCCCCGCCCGAAAAGCCGCGCCCAGAACCCTCTGGTCTGTTTTTCCTCAGCCATTCCCTTCTCCTTGTCTGTAGGCAGCCTCTGAAGAAGAGTGTACCGGCTAGCCGGCACTTCGTACAGGTCGATCTAGCCGCTGTCGGCGGCCAGCCCATATAATGCCTCGCCGGTAACGCGATAGACCGTCCAACCCTCCATCGGGTCGGCGCCCAGGCTCTTGTAGAACCGGATCGCAGGCTCGTTCCAATCCCGAACCCCCCACTCCAGTCGCCCGCAGCCGCGATCCTTCGAGAGCCGGGCGAGGTGAACCAGCAGCGCCCGGCCAACCCCCGCGCCCCGGAACCCGGGGCTAACGTAGAGGTCCTCGAGGTAGATGCCCGGCCGCCCGAGAAAGGTGGAGAAGGTGTGAAAAAAGAGTGCGAAACCCGCAGGCTCTTCACCCACATAACCGAGGAGCGCTTCCGCAACCCGCTGCTCACCAAAGAGCGAGTCTCCCAGGATCTCCTCCGTGGCGGTGACCTCATGGGCGAGTCGTACGTATTCCGCCAGCTCCTTTATAAAGCGGAGGATAAGCGGTACGTCGTCCCTTACGGCGGGTCTTATCGCGACCTCGGGCAACGTTTGGTGTGCCTACACCCGGGCTCCGGAAAGGGACTCGGCGATCTGGACCGCGTTCGTGGCGGCGCCCTTTAGCAAGTTGTCCGCCACGCACCAGTAGCTGATCGAGCGTCCCTCGACCCTTACCCGGCCGACGTAGGTCTCCGGCTCCCCGGCAACTTCCAGCGGGGTCGGGAAGTCTGCGGCCTCGCCGGAGAACACGACCCCCGGCCCGTTCCCGAGCGCTTCCAGGACCTCGGGCAGGGATACTTCCCGCTCGGTCTCCACGTAGACGCTCTCGGCGTGGCCGGTATGGACCGGAATCCGGACGGCGGTAGCGTAGACCTCCAGGTCCGGTAGGTTCAGGATCTTGCGGGTCTCATCCCGCATTTTCGCTTCTTCGGTGGTGTAGCCGTCCTCTCCGACACCCCCGATCAGGGGTAGCGCGTTCCCGACTATCGGCTTCGGGTAGGCGTCTTCCCGGCCGTTTTCGAGGGCGGCGACCCCGCTGCGGCCGGAGCCGGAGACGGCCTGGTAGGTCGAGACGACTACTTTTTTCAGGCCGAACTCGCGGGCGAGCGGGGCGAGCGTGACGACCATTTGGGTGGTGGAGCAATTGGCGTTCGCGATCAGGCCCTTGTGGTTGCGCAAGGCGTCGACGTTGGCCTCCGGAACAACGAGCGGAACCTCCGGGTCGAGACGAAAATCGCTGCCGTTATCTATGACCACCGCGCCCCGGTCGATGGCTTGGGCGGCGAGCTGGACGGCGGCGCCCTTCTCACCCTCCGTCCCGGCGAAGAAGGCGAAGTCCACGCCCTCGAACGCGTCGGGCTCGGCGATGCCGACCTCGAAAGTTTCGCCGGCGAGTACGGTGTTGCGGGCGGTCCGGGCCAGGACGCGGAGTTCCCTCAGGGGAAACTCCCGCCGGCGGAGCTCGGAGATCAGACGCTCCCCCACGAGCCCCGCTCCCACTACCGCTACGGTGTAGCCTTCGTTCATGTTAATGGTCCTTCCCGTCGTCTTCTACGGCTTTGTGCAGTATGTCGAGCAGGTCGAAAACGACCCCGCTCGCGGTGCGCGCCGGCCCCGCGCCGGGGCCCCGGATGGTGAGGGTAACATCCGAGTAGCGGCGGGTACGGAAGTTGAATACGTTCTCCGGTCCGTGTATCGGGCCGAAGGGGCTCTCGACCGGGGTGTCCACCAGCCCGACCTCGACCGGGCCGTCTTTCGGGATGCGAGCCAGGTAGCGTAGCATGTGGTTTTCCTCGACGGCGAGGAGCCGTTCGGCAAAAGCCTCGTCCGATTCGGAGAGGCGTTCCATGAACTCCTCCTGGGACACATCCTCCAGGCCTTCGGGGACCAGAGACTGGTAGGGGATCTCGGCGGGTTCGATCTCCCGGCCCATCGTGCGGGCGAGTATGATCGCTTTGCGGGCCACGTCCAAACCCGAAAGGTCGTCGCGCGGGTCGGGCTCGGCGTAATGGAGGTCGACGGCTTCCTTGACCGCCTCCGAGAACGAGCGGCCACCCTCGACGGCGCTCATGATGAACCCCAGAGTTCCGCTCGGGCTCGCCTGAATCTCGAAGACCTCGTCTCCGCCCTCGATCAGGCCCTGCAACGTAGAGATGATCGGCATCCCCGCCCCAACCGTGGCCTCGCGCCACAGCCGGTCCCGCAACCTGGTCGTGAACCTCCGGTACTGCTCCATGCTGCCCGACAGCGGCCCCTTGTTGGAGAGCACCAGAAACGCGCCGTTCCGAACCCCGAGCAGGTCGAGGTCGTAGGTGCCGCCGTGAACCGCCAAATCAACTACCGCCCGCGTGTAGCCGGGCTCCGGCTTCGAGAGCAGTACGTCCTCCACCGGCTCGACGCCCAACTCGGAGAGGCGTTTCCCCTCCTCTTTGACCCGGATCGCCTGCGGCAGCAGGCCCTCGCCGACCAGGGCTCCGGAGGTGTCCGCCACAGCCCGGTACCGGACGTCCAGGTTGGCATCCTCCAACCAGTGCTTGCGCTCTTCAAGGACCATCTGGGCCACCGCCCGGCCGACGTTGCCCATCCCGATCTGGACTATCTCCAGTCGCTTCACGCGACCTCCCCCGCGCCCGTCAGGACCCCGGATTCGGGGGCCGTCAACAGGGCGGCGTGTAAGAGCCGGAGGGCTTCTTCAGCTTCCCTTTCCGGCACGAGAAAGACGAGCCCGGCGGTAGCCTTACCGGAATGGAGGACGCTTATGCCGGCTTTGCGCAGGAGCTTTCTTCCCCGCGCGGTATCCGACTTTTTCGGCGAGCCGATACACACGACCACCGCGGCCTCGTTGCGGTGGCCGCTGGTGCACGGAACCTCCACGGCCATGTTCCTCCGCAGCGCGATGCACCGGACCCCCGAACCCTCCTCGCGGTCCGTAACCCGCGTGCCCGGCGAATCCGGGTTGAAAGTATTGCGCACCAGCACCTCGATACCGGCGTCGGCGGCCGGCTCCATCGTGCGGTGGTGCAGGATTTTCGCGCCCAACTCCGCGAACACGCTCGCCTCCCGGTACGAGAGCCGGGGCAACAGGGCGGCATCCGGCACGAGGCGGGGATCGGCATCCAGAACGCCGTCCACGTCGGACATGATCCAAACCTCATCAGCCCCGATGCCGCGCCCGATCACGGTCGCCGACAGGTCCGTACCGCCGCGACCCAGGGTCGTCTGCCGCCCATCCGGCGATCGTCCGCCGTAACCCGGAACCACCGCAACCTTCCCGTCTTCCAGCAGCGGCCGAACGTAGCGGCTACATCGCCCGCGGGTGTCTTCCACGGCCACCTCGGCCTCGGCGAAACCCGAGTCGGTGGCTATGGGGTCCGCGGCAACGACCGCAGCGGGTGCGCCGGTGCTACTAATGGCGCCGGCCAGTATCTCCGCCGAAAGCCGCTCGCCGTAGACCGCCACCTCCGCCCGGCGGGCGTCGGGCTCGTCCGCCGGGGCAGAGATCGCCTCGGTCAGCTCCCCCAGCCGCACCATCAGACGCTCCTCCACTCTTGGAAGATGCTCCTCGGAGACCGTTTCGCGGGCGGCCTTCAGGTGGCGCTCGGCCAGCGTGCGGTGTAGTTCCGCGATGGACCCCTCGCGCGTGGCGCCGGTCGCGGTTCGGTCGGTGCCCTCCGCGGCCATCTTCGCGGTGGCCTCGGCGTAGCCGAGCAGGGTATCGGTGGTGCCGCTCATCGCCGAGACGACGGCGGCCACCGGCCTATCCTGGGCAGCCCCGGCCACGAGGTTTGCGGCGCGCGCGAAAGCCGCGCCATCACCGACCGAGGTACCCCCGAACTTGATCACGAGGGGTTCATTCACTATATCTTCACGCTCCATTCAGGGCCTGATCCAGGTCCCACAATATATCGTCAATATCCTCCAGCCCGACCGAAAGCCGCACGTAGTCCGGCGAAACCCCGGTGGACTTCTGCTCGTCCACGCTGAGCTGCGAGTGGGTGGTCGAAGCCGGGTGTATTACCAGGCTCTTCGCGTCCCCGATGTTGGCCAGCAGGCTGTGCAGCTCCAACCGGTCTATAAAGGCCTTTCCGGCTTCGTACCCGCCTTCGATACCGAAGCCCAGAATCGCCCCGTACAGGCCGCCCCGGTGGTACTTTTTGGCCAGATCGTGCGTCGGGTGATCCGGGAGCCCGGGGTAGTTTACCCAATTGACCCTGGGATGACCATCCAAAAACTCCGCGACGACCATAGCATTTTGTGAGTGGCGCTCCATTCGTAGCGGCAGCGTCTCTAGACCCTGCAAAAAGAGAAAGCTGTTGAACGGGGAGAGCGCCGGGCCGTAGTCCCGCAGGAGCTGCACCCGGGCCTTCAGAATGTAAGCCAGCTCGCCGAGCACCGGGTAATACTCCAGGCCGTTGTAAGAGGGGTCCGGTTCGGTAAACCCCGGGAACTTGCCGTTGTCCCAGGCAAAGTCGCCGCCGCTGACGATCACACCGCCGATGGAGGTCCCGTGCCCGCCGATAAACTTGGTTGCCGAGTGGACCACCACGTCCGCGCCGTGGGCCAGCGGGTTGACCAGGTAGGGCGAAGGCATGGTGTTGTCCACGATGAGCGGGATGCCAGCTTCGTGGGCGATATCTGCGACGGCGTCTATGTCCAGGGTATTGAGTGCCGGGTTGCCGACGGTCTCGGCGTAGAGCGCCTTGGTCTTGTCCGTAATGGCGGCGCGGAACGCTTCGGGGTCGGCGTCCTCGACGAACTTTACCTCTACCCCGATCTTGGGCAGGGTGTAGTGAAAGAGGTTGTAGGTGCCGCCGTAGAGCCCGGCGGAAGAGACGATCTCATCCCCGGCCCCCGCGAGGTTCAGTATGGAGAGCGTCTCCGCCGCCTGCCCGGAGGAGGTCGCCAGGGCCCCGACGCCGCCCTCCAGGAGCGCCATCCGCTTCTCGAACACGTCGGTCGTGGGGTTCATGATGCGGGTGTAGATGTTTCCCTCTTCGGCGAGGGAGAACAGGTTCGCCGCGTGGTCGGTATCGTGGAAGACGTACGAGGTCGACTGGTAGATCGGGACCGCCCGCGCCGCCGTGGTCGGATCGGGTTCCTGCCCGCCGTGCAGCGCCAGGGTGTCGAACCCGTAATCGCGCTCTTGCTGCTGCCTGTCCGTAGTATCCATCGAAGATCCTCCTCGGTTCGCTAGCTCTCGATAAACGGCCCGATGGCCGCGTTCAACCCGTCCCAGTCTTTTAGAAAAGCGTCGTGGCCGCTCAGGGACTCTATCTCCGTGTAGCTGGCGTTCGCGCCGGCCCGGCGGGCGGCCTCAGCCGTCTCGCGAACTTCCCTGGCGGGGAACAGCCAGTCGCTGGAGATGCCGACAAAGAGCATCTCCGCCTCTATCCTGCCATACGCCGCATGGGGAGACTCGTAGTCGCGGGCCACGTCGTAGAGGTCCATCGCCCGCAAAAGGTACAGGTAGGAGTTGGCGTCGAAACGGTTTACCAGGTCTTTCCCCTGGTAGTGCAGATAGCTCTCGACCTCGAACCTCCCACCGAACTCCTCGTACAGCGCGGGGCGTCCGGCGTCCCGGCGGCCAAAACGTTCCCACTGTCCGGCAGCGCTCTGGTAGGTCATTATCCCGGCCATCCGGGCTATGGCGAGCCCGTGATCCGGGCTTCGCCCCGTGCCGTAGTAGTCGCCGCCCTGCCAATCGGGATCCGCCATGATGGCCCGGCGCCCGAGCTCGCTCATCCCGAGGCCCTGGGGCCCTAACGCCCCGGTCGCCGCGACCGGGATCGCTTTCCGAACGAAGTCCGGAAACTCCACCGCCCACTCCAACGCCTGCTGCCCGCCGATAGAACCGCCGGCCACGAGCGCCAGCTCTCGCACGCCGAGGTCATCCAGCAGCCGCTTCTGGGCCCGCACGATGTCGCGGATGGTGATTATGGGGAAACGTGTCCCGTAACACTCCCCCGAGCCCGGGACGGTCGAAGCGGGACCGGTGCTCCCGGAGCAGCCACCCACCACGTTCGAGCAAACTACGAAGTACTCCGTGGTGTCAATGGGCCGGTCCGGCCCGATCACGGGCTCCCACCAGCCGCCCCGCTTGTGCTCCGCGCACGGCTCCCCGGCGGCGTGCGAGTCCCCGGTAAGGGCGTGGACGACCAACACGGCATTGTCCCGGTCGGAGTTCAACTCGCCCCACGTCTCGTAGGCGAGCGTAACGTCGGGAAGAAACCCGCCGAGTTCCGGCTCGAAACAGCCTATGCGGTGGTAGTGCTTGCCCGGACGGGCCGGAGCTGCGCTAGCGCCGGCCCCTGGGTCTAGTGTCATACTCGGTAGTAATGCAGCCTCCTTCTCCGGTCGCGTTTTACGCCTTACGCGCAACCCGCTCGAAGAAGAAGCTGCCCGCTCCTCCCCACATCTTCCAGGACGAGGATGATCGTCCTGCTGGACTTGGCACCTTACGGTTCAGCGTCCGCCACGGCGTTTGCCACCGCGTCCGCCTCTGCGCCGGTTGCCGCGGTTTCACAGGGCCAGTTCCCTCCACCGCTCTAGATGCGAGTCCGCGCTAGTGCCCGATGCTAAAGCACCCGTAGGTAGGCGTCAAGGGTTGCACGGGGAATTTCTTTCGCTCCGCCCGTAAACGGCCCTCTCCGGGCGAATTCGTTTAGCAACTTTAGTATCAGAACGCTAGCGGTGTGCATGGTGAAACAAAATCCGTTAGACTGGCGTCGTGTTGTGTAAAGTCGATAGAGGGGGTCCTTATGACCGTGCGCTGAGAAGGAGTAGCGATGCTGATCGTTGAGTTAAGAAGGAGTAAGCATGAAACGCAGGAGCAAAAATGGAAAGTTGTAGGAGCCCGTTCTCCATACTTCTAGGGGCTACCCTCGCGGCATTGTTGTTGCTCGGTACCTCCTCGAACGCCTGGGGGCAGAACACGAACGACGTAGCGGAGAACAAAGGCCCGGCCCCGAAATCCAGTGAACCGCTGGAGCGTAGGGTAGACGAGAGCCCCAAAGGCGATCCCTACCGCGCGGGCGAGCTGATCGTCACCTACAAACCCAACACCTCGGAGAGGAAAGAACGTTCGGTAGTCGGGAAGGTTAACGGGAAGACCCTGGATAAGTCATCCGACATCGAAGCCCGTTTCGTCGCCGTTCCCAAGGTAAAGGCCATGGGATCAGAGCGCCGCCGGGAGAGAACCCTGCTAAAACAGAAGAAGAAGCTTCAGCGGGATCCGCGCGTCGAAGCGGTGGATTTCAACTACCTGGTAAGGCCCGACGCAATCCCCAACGACCCGCGGTTCGTTAGCGGAGACCAATGGGGGCTCTCGCGGATCGAAGCGCCCGAAGCCTGGGACACGGCTACGGGCCGGGGCGCCTCTATAGCCGTAATGGATAGCGGCATCGACCTGAACCACCGGGACCTCAGGGGCAAGGTAACGTACGACTGGGACTTCATCTACAACGATCCCGTCGCCGAAGACTGGCACGGACACGGTACCCACGTAGCGGGTATCGCCGCCGCGGTCACGGACAACGGATCCGGCATCGCCGGAACGGCCCCGGACGCCAAGCTCCAGATAGCCAAGACCGGTGGCAGCTGGAGCGTCATGGAAGCCATAGATTGGGCAACGCTGTCCCCGGCGGCCCAGGTAATCAACATGTCGTTCAGGCTTAGCTGCTCGCCCATAGAATCACTCGAAGACAAGATCGAAGAAGCCTGGGACAAGGGCACCCTGGTGGTAGCCTCTGCCGGCAACCGGGGTAGAAGGGACAACTGCGCCCAATATCCCGCCGCCGCCCCCAGGGTACTGGCCGTGGCGTCGACCACCGAAAGCAACCGGCACAGCTCTTTCTCCACCCACAACCGCCACGTTGACGTGGCCGCCCCCGGTAGCTACATCCTTTCCACCTACCCCGGAAACCGGTACCGGTACATGAGCGGAACCAGCATGGCCGCTCCGCACGCCGCGGGGGTGGCAGCCTTGCTCGCCTCTCAGGGACTCTCTCCACAGCAGATCCAGGATCGGATGGAGTCCACGGCCACCGACCTCGGGAGGCCCGGAAGGGACGACTACTTCGGGCACGGGCTGATTGACGCCGAAGCCGCCGTCGGGAGGTAGGAAAAACTACCCGGCGTCCACCTCAAAGAAAGGAGGAATAAACCGTCAGGAGCCTGGCGGGCACCGAGAAACCAGGCCCTGACCAAATCGAAAATCCAACCCGCGGGGTTCGGGAGGCTAGCCTTCCGAACCCCGCACCTTTCTTGCTGGCCCCCCGGGCCTCAGTAGGCCCTGGCGAAAATAGCGGTCTCTCCGGGTTTGCCGGAGACGAGGTCTGCTCCCTCCATCCGCTCGTCGGGCAGCAGCCGGATCGTGGCTTTGGTGTCGTCCTTGATCTTCTGCTCGGTCCCTTCGGTCCCGTCCCAGGGGGCCACGACGAAGCCGCGGGCCTCGGCGACGATCTCCCGAAACTCGTCGTAGGAAGCCGCGGGACGCGTGTTGGCATCCCGGAACTCCGTCGCCCGGGCGAGCATGTTGGCCTGTATCTCCGCCAGCAACTCCCGCAAACGCGGCGCCACGGCGCCGCGCGGCACGAACTCCTTCTCCCCCGTGTCCCGGCGGACGAAGACCACCTGCTCCTTCTCGATGTCCTTCGGACCGATCTCCACCCGAACCGGCACGCCGCGCAGCTCGTGCTCGTTGAACTTCCAGCCCGGCGAGTGCTCCTCGTCGAGGTCCACTTCTACCCGAAAGCCTTCAGCCCCAAGATCGGCGTACAGTTTCTGGGCCTCTTTGCGGACAGCTTCCTTGTTCTTGCCGCGCCAGATCGGCACGATAACGGCCTCGGTCGGCGCGAGCCTGGGAGGCAACTTGAGGCCCCGGTCGTCGCCGTGGGCCAGGATGAGCGCCCCGATAGTGCGGGTCGAGAAACCCCAGGAGGTCTGGTACGCGTAAACTCGTTCCTGCTGCTCGTTCAGAAATGTAATGTCGAAGGCCCGGGCAAAGTTCTGGCCCAGGTCGTGGCTCGTGGCCGCCTGCAGCGCGCGTCCGTCCCCCATAAGTCCCTCGCAGGTGAAAGTCTCGACCGCACCCCCGAAGCGTTCGGAGGCGCTCTTCACACCGGTAAGCACCGGGATAGCCAACACCTCGTAGAAGGTATCCCGGTAAACGCCGAGCATCCGCAGGGTCTCCTCCCGGGCCTCTTCGGCGGTGGCGTGTACCGTATGGCCTTCCTGCCAGAGAAACTCCGAGGTGCGGAGGAACGGGCGGGTGACCATCTCCCACCGCAGGACGTTGGACCACTGGTTTAGTAGCAGCGGAAGATCCCGGTAGCTCTGGATCCAGTTTCGGTAGAAGTCGCAGATTATGCTCTCGGAGCTCGGACGGATGGCCAGACGCTCTTCCAGCTCGTTGTCTCCCCCCATCGTTACCCAGGCGCACTCCGGGGTAAATCCTCCCGCGTGGTCCGCCTCCTTGTTCAAAAAGCTCTCGGGAATCAGCAGCGGGAAGTAGGCGTTGGTGTGGCCGGTAGCCTTGAACCGGTCGTCGAGGTCGCGTTGGATGCGCTCCCAGATCGCGAAGCCGTACGGCCGGATGGCGAACGTGCCCCGCACCGGACCGTAATCGGCCAGCTTCGCCATGCGGACTACGTCCAGGTACCACCGGCTCGGGTCCTCGCTCTTCTTCGTCAGCTTTTCGACGGCTTCCGTCATCTATGCACCTCTTTCGCGCCCGCGTAGATCAGAAGAGAGTATAGTGCCTGGTCGTAGTAGATCAGGCTCCTGTACACTAGTCGTTTCTCTACTCTTGAAACACACTGGAGGATCCATCTTGCGAATGAGCAAACTTTTCAGCCAGACGCTCCGGAAAGCGCCGGCGGGCGTGGAGGTTACGAGCCACCAGCTGTTGCTCCGGGCCGGGTTTCTGCGGCAACTGGCGAGCGGCATATTCAGCTACCTTCCGTTGGCCCACCGGTCGATGAAGAAGATCTCGGACATCATGCGCGACGAGATAGACGCCATCGGCGGCCAGGAGGTCACGATGCCCGTTGTCCACCCCGCTGACCCCTGGAAAGAGACCGGCCGCTGGTACCAGGTCGGAAGCGAGATGGGCCGCTTTCTAGACAAATCCGACCGGGACATGGTGCTCGCCATGACCCACGAGGAGGTCGTCGCGGATCTGGTGCGCCGGGAGGTCAGCTCCTACAAGCAGCTCCCGATGCTCGTGTACCACATCCAGACCAAATGGCGCGACGACCCGCGGCCCCGGGCCGGCCTGATCCGGGCCCGCGAGTTCACCATGAAGGACTCTTATAGCCTGGACAGCGACGAAGCTGGCCTCGACCGACAGTACCGGGACCACTACCAGGCCTACTTCAACATCTTCAACCGCTGCGCCCTACCCTCGCTCGCCGTTAACTCGGACGTCGGGATCATGGGCGGCGCGATGGCCCACGAGTTCATGTACCTCACCCCGATCGGCGAGGATACGCTGCTCATCTGCTCGAACGGCGACTACACCGCAAATCGCCAGGTCGCCGAGTTCCGCAAACCAGAGCCGGAAGCAGAAGCTCCAAAACCCATAGAGAAGGTCTCAACACCCGGCACCAACACCATCGAGTCTCTGGCGAAGCTGTTGGAGATCCCGAAATCCAGGACGGCGAAGGCCATCTTCACCGTCGCCACCCTCGAAGAAAACGGTGAAGAGACTGAGAAGTTCGTATTCGCCGTGGTACGGGGCGACATGGACGTAAACGACACCAAGCTGGCCAACGCGGTGGGCGCTACGGGGCTCCGGCCCGCGCACCCCGAGGAGATCCGGGCCGTAGGCGCCGAGCCCGGCTACGGTTCGCCTCTGGGCGTCGAGGACGCGCTGGTGGTAGCAGACGACGCGGTGGCCGGGTCCCCGAATTTGGTAGCCGGGGCGAACGAGGAAGGGTTTCACTTCCTGAACGTCAACCTCGGCCGGGACTACGAGGCGGACATAGTGGCCGACATAGCGGCCGCCGACGACGGGTCCGCCTGCCCCGTCTGTGGCAGCCCGATGAGAACCGAGCGGGGCGTGGAGATAGGCAACATCTTCAAGCTCGGCACCCGCTATACCGAGGCGTTGGGGGCGTTCTTTCTGGATGCCGAAGGACGCCAGAAACCGGTAGTGATGGGTTCCTACGGCATCGGGGTCGGAAGATTACTGGCTTGCGTGGCAGAGGAGCACAACGACGCGAACGGCCTTATCTGGCCGATTTCCATCGCTCCTTATCAGGTTCATCTGGTTGCCCTGGATACGTTGGAGGAACAGGCGTCGCATCTCTACGCGGAATTGCGCGCCGCCGGTATCGAGGTGCTCTACGACGACCGGCAGGAGAGCCTGGGCAGCAAGTTCAAGGACGCGGATCTGATAGGCCTGCCGCTGCGCCTGACGCTTACCCCCCGCTCCCTCGAGAACGGCGGCGTCGAGGTAAAGGACCGGCGCAGCGGAGAGAGCTCCATCGTGGAAGTAGAAGCGGTCGTGGCGACCGTCCGACAGGAGATCTCGAAGCTGGAACAGGAGATCCGCAACCGGTCCATGGAAGTTCCCTTCAGGATCTAGGGCTGCCGGCTTCTATCCGGAGGAAACCGTCTGGGGCTCGGCTTTCTCTTCGGGTTGGGCCTCGACCTGGTCGTCCGCTTTCTTGCCGAAAACGAAGAGCCCTCCGACAGCCAGCGCTATGCAAATCGGTAGCATCAACCACCACGGCAGGCCGAACCCGGTCGGCAGCAGGCCGACGACCAGCGCCACGATACCCGTGAACAGGGCGTAGGGGATCTGGGTTCGGACGTGGTCTATGTGGTCCGAGCCCGAGGCCATCGAGGAGATGATGGTGGTGTCGGATATAGGGGAGCAGTGGTCGCCCCAGACCGCCCCGGCGAGCACCGTCGAGACGGAGGCGTAGAGGATGTGGTATCCGTCCGGGTTATCCAGACCGTTCGCCTGCAATATGGCCCAGGAGAGCGGGATCGTCAGCGGGATCAGGATGCCCATCGTGCCCCAACTCGTGCCGGTGGCGAAGGCGGTCGCCGCGGCGACCACGAAGATCAGGGCCGGCACCACCGCGGGCGGCAGGCTCTCGCCGAGCACGGAGACCAGGTAGTCGCCGGTGTGGAGCACCTCCGTCACCGCCGCGAGCGCCCAGGCCATGACCAGGATGACCAGGACAAACAGCATGGCCCGGAGGCCGACGTACCAGGCGTTCATCGCCTCGGCCAGGGTCAGCAGACGTTGGGCGATGGTGAGGACGACCGCCACGAGCACGCCGAGCAGCGATCCCCAGACCAACGAGGCGAATGGATCCGCGCTGCCGATTATGTCCTGGATCGTCTCCCCGCTACCCGTGACGTACAGCCCGATCATTGCCACCCCGACCAGCACCACTATCGGGATAACGGCGTTGAAGGCCCTCTGGGGAGTCTCTTCGTCGGGCTCCAGCTCGTCACCCGAGGCCGCCGAGTCGACCGCCGCGCCGTCGCGGAGCACCTTGCCCTCGGTGCGGCTCCGCACTTCAGCGGTGTACATCGGGCCGAAGTCCCGGCCCGACAGGGAGACGGCGAAGACAAAGATTATGGCCAGGATCGGGTAGAAGGCGTAGGGGATAGAGTTCAGGAAGATCGCATACGCCGACTGGCCGAAACCGTCAATGGTGCCTACAGCCTCGTCTATGAGGCCGACCTGGAAGCCGATCCAGGTGGAAATAATCGCGATCGTCGCCACCGGCGCGGCGGTGGAGTCCACGATGTAGGCCAGCTTCTCCCGCGAGACTTTGAGCCGGTCCGTGATCGAGCGCATCGTGTTACCGACGACGAGGGTGTTGGCGTAGTCGTCGAAGAATATCGCGACGCCCAGGACGCCCGTGGCCGCCTGCCCCCGCTGCGGCGTGCTCGCGAGGCCGATGATCCAGTTGACGATCCCCCGCATACCACCGTTGCGGGAGATGATGCCGACCATGCCCCCGATCATCAACGTAAACACGATGATCGAGGCGTGGCCCGTACTACCGTCCGGCGGAGAGAGCGCCTCTATGACGTACACGTTGAGCGTATCCAGCAGCCCGAACCACAGCGCGCCCAGGCTAAGCCCATAGCTCATTGCGGCCCCGATATAGATACCGAGGAACAGTGCCGGGATGAGAGATATGGTTAGAAGTTGTGGATCGAAGATTTCTTGAGGCACACGGTGTACCTTCCCTTCGGGAAATGAATCGAAGGAGCCGACGTTGGAGCGTCGGCGGGAAGGATACACCGATGAGAACGCTACACCACGAAGAAAA